>NZ_JAMYUL010000007.1:0-275000 GCF_040322955.1 Mesorhizobium sp. M0077 | reverse complement strand
CAAGGCCAACAAAGAAGGGCTCGGCGCGGCCCGCGAGGTGCCTTCCTATAAGAGCCAAAGCGGGGTCTGCGCATCACGGTTCGGAGCCTCCTATAAGAGGATAAAGGCGCCTCTCTACAAGGGGCTGTAAAACAGAGCGTGTGAGCGGGGATTTCGCCGCTTCGTTGACTTCACCCGCCGTGACAGGCAAATGTCATGGCCCAACAGAAGCGAAAAGCCGTTCCGCCCGGGGAAGAAGCAGCCTTTCTGGATGCCAGACACGGAAGATGTCATAGCCGAACTCGGCAATGAGCCGCCGCTGATCGCGGATGGCCACAGCGGCCCGCCCGACCGGCGCGAGGTTTCGGCGCGCTGGCTGTCGGGCACCTTTCTTACCGGCGTGACCTCGAGTGTGCTGATGGGCGTGGCGTTGTTTGCCGCCCTTGACGGCCGCCAGCAGCTGGCAACCCCGCCCGAAATCGCCGAACTGGCCCAGCTCGAAAGCGGCGGCGATTCCGGCGAGGTCGCCAAGACCACCAGGCTGGTGGCGCCGCGCCAGATCGCCAAGGCCAAGGACCGCCGGCGCATGGAAGTGTCGATGGTGACCAAGGTCGGCGACCGCGACGTTATCCACACCATGCCGTTCGTGCAGATCAAGATCGCGCTGGCAGCCGGCCACACCACCAACCGCGCCTATCCGCCTTTCGACCCGATGCAGGTGTTCGGCGACGATGGCGACTCGACGCCGGCGCAGCCGGCGACGGCCTCCGCAGTTGGCGGCCAGATCTACGGCGCCAAGGTCGAAAGCGAGATGAGCCTCAAGACGGTCGATTTCCCGGTTGAGACGGCCTCCTTCGACGAAAAAAGCGACCTGTCCGCCGACGAGGTTGAAAAAGTGGTGCGCGAAGCCGGCACCGACCTCAGCGACGGCGCCGTGCAGGTCGCCTCCCTGCATTATGTCGACCCGCAGCGATTCGGCGATGCCTTCGCCGAATCGATGGCCGGCTCCTACGACGTCAAGATCGTGCCGGAAAACGTCTCGGTGGCGCCGCGCGTCGCGCTCGACGACCAGACCCCGGCTTTCGCCGAGGAAATCATTCCCTTCACCAGGGACCGCGACATTGCCGAGGCTTTCGCTGATTCGGGCTATACGGGCGATGACGCCACCGGCATGGCGGAGGCGATCGGCAAGCTGCTCAACGCACCGGCGCTGAAGACCGGAACCGTGCTGCGCGTCGGGCTCGAGGTACATGGCGACGCCGCCAAGGTCGTTCGCACCAGCGTCTATGACAAGACAACGCACATCGTCACCATCGCGCTCGACGACCGCGGCCAGTATGTGCCGGCGCAGGAACCGGAGCCGAACCCCGAATTGCTGACCGCGTTCGATGATTCGTCGGCGCCGGTGGTGGTGCGCGGCAATCTGCCGAACGTCTATGACGGCATCTACCGCGCCGCCTATTCCTACGGCATGTCGAAGAAGCTGACCCAGCAACTGGTCAAGCTCCTGGCCTCCGGCGTCGACTTCCAGTCCAGGCTCAATCCATCGGACCGCATCGACGTGCTGTTCTCGCAGCCGGACGGCGACGACCAGGCCTCCGACGAATCGGAACTGCTCTATGTCTCGTCGACCTTCGGCGGCCAGACGCGCAATTTCTACCGATTCCAGATGCAGGACGGCTCGACCGACTATTTCGACGAGGACGGATCTAGCGCCGAGCAGTTCCTGTTGCGCAACCCCCTGCCCGCCGGGAAATTCCGCTCCGGCTTCGGCGCCCGCCGACATCCGATCCTCGGTTATGTCCGCATGCATACCGGCGTCGACTGGGCGGCACCGATCGGAACGCCGATCATCGCCGCCGGCAACGGCACCATCGAAAAGGCCGGCTGGGCCGGCGGCTACGGCAAACAGATCATCATCCGCCATGCCAATGGCTACGAGACCTCCTACAATCACCAGAGCGCCTTTGCCAAAGGCATCGAACCGGGCGTTCATGTCCGCCAGGGCCAGACCATCGGCTTCCTCGGTCAGACCGGCCTCTCCACCGGTCCGCATCTTCACTACGAGCTGATCGTCAACGGCACCAAGGTCGACCCGATGCGCGTGCGCCTGCCGGTCGGCAAGGTGCTGAAGGGCGACGACCTGGTCGCTTTCAAGCGCGAGCGCGAGCGCATCGATGAACTGCTCAAGCAGGAAGACAGCAATCCGCTGAAGGTCGCGAGCGCCAAGATCGAAGGCTAATGCATGTCGCCCAGAAGTGTGCCGCGGCTCTGGGACAAGGACATGCGTCAAAACAAAGACTTAACAGGCTGCTGCAAAAATCGCATTTGGCTTTGTTTTATGATTCACTTTCGTCTGACAACGGGAGTGATTTGCGATGCGGGGTCGTAGTGAAGGACCGGGAAGCCTTTTCAGCTATGTTCCGTTAGAGAAGTGCATTCCGTTGGATCATCCTCTGCGGGCGATCCGGCAGTTGTGCGATGAAGTGCTTGGTCGTCTGGATGGTCGCTTCGAGGCGCTCTATTCGGGCATGGGCCGGCCGTCGATCCCACCGGAGATGTTGCTGCGGGCGACACTGCTGCAAGCGTTCTTCTCGGTTCGTTCGGAACGGCAACTGATGGAGCAGATTGATTACAATCTGCTGTTCCGCTGGTTCGTTGGCCTGCCGCTTGACGCGCCGGCGTGGCATGCGACGGTTTTCACCCACAATCGCGACCGGCTGCTTGAAGCCGATGTGGCGCGAGAGTTTTTGGGTGAACTGATGGGCCTCAAGCGGGTGAGCAAGCTTCTGTCGAGCGAGCATTTTTCGGTGGACGGCACGCTGATCGATGCCTGGGCTTCGATGAAGAGCTTCCGCCCGAAGGATGGTTCGGGCGATCCGCCAGGGCCAGGGCGCAATGGCAAGCGCAACTTCCGCAAGGAGAAGCGCTCGAATCAGACACATGCCTCCACGACCGATCCCGACGCCCGGCTCTACCGCAAGGCGGACGGCCATCCGAGCCGCCTGTGCTTCATGGGCCATGTGCTGATGGGAGAACCGCAACGGGCTGGCGGTCGATGCAACGTTGACGCACGCCACCGGCAAGGCCGAGCGGGAAGCCACGCTTGTCATGCTCGACCGGCGGCAAGGCAAACATCGCATCACGCTGGGCGCCGACAAGGCCTATGACGTCATGGATTTCGTTGGCGACCTGCGCCAGCGCCAAGTCACTCCGCACATCGCCATACAAGGCACGGTCTCAAGCGCGGGCACGGTGCGCAAGACCGCTATCGACGGGCGCACCACGCGCCATGCCGGCTATGTGATCAGCCAGCGCATCCGCAAACGCATCGAGGAGATATTCGGCTGGGTGAAGAAGCCGGGCGGATTGGCCAAAACCAAATTGCGAGGGCAGCCAAGAGTGGAGGCCGTCTTCACCTTTGCGGTCATCGCCTACAATCTGGTTCGCATCCCAAAGCTCCTGAAAGGGCAGATCGCATAACCGTCAGCAGAAAGGACCGCAACTCGCGCAGCAAGCTCAGCTGCAACCCGCCGCGAAAATCGCGCAGACAACAGAAACTTCCGTCAAAAATATCGAGATCAGCAACGATCAGACTTTTGCAGCAGCCTGTTAAGCCGTCACACTCGACGCCGGCGAATCATAATCGCCCCATCAGAGCATTCCGAATCGGGTCGGCTCCGAATCAGGTCGACTGCTCCTCTTCGGCTCGTGACCAAGGCAGCTTTTGCCCCGAAACGGTGGCCCAGGCGATAACAGCGGCAAGCAGGCAAAGCACGGCCGTCACCGTCGACACGGCCGCGAACGCCGCATCGCTGGCGGCGAGCCGTGTTGCATCAAGGTCTGGCGCCAGGCCGGCCAATGCCGGTTCTCCGAACCCCGGAATGCCCGGCCTGACGCTGGTATCAAGCATCGTCGAATAGACCCAGGCCGCGAGCGAGCCCATCGCCGCCACAGCAATCAGCCCGCCAATGCGCGAAACCGCATTGTTGATGCCGGAAGCGGCGCCGGTATCCTTGTCCTCGACCGCGGTCATGACCGCCGTCGACAGCGGCGACACCACCAGCGCCATGCCGAGCCCCATCACCGCCATCAGCGGAAAGATACCGGTCCAGAAATTGTGCATGCCGGCATGAGTGAGCAAAGCCAGCCCGGCAAAGGCGATGGCGACCACCAGGCAGCCGCTGGCGATCGGAAAACGCGGACCGATGCGATCCGACCACTGGCCGACGAGACCCGACAGCAGCGCGATCGACGCCGACAGCGGCAGGAAGATGAAACCGACCTCTTTGGTGCTCAGCCCCCATCCGGCGATCAACAGCATCGGCAGGTAGAACAGATTGGCCGACAGCGCGAAATACAGGAAGAAGGTGGCGAGGTTGGCGCCGGCGAAGGCGCCGATCCGAAACAGCTTGAGATCGATCATCGGCTCGCGCTGCCGAAGCTCGAAGACGATGAAGATGATAAGCAGCACGGCGCCTGCGGCGATACTCGGCCCCGACATCAGCTCGCTGCCTTCGGCGCTCATCGAGGTCAGTCCGTAGGCAAGCGCCCCGAAGGCAAGCGTGGCGAGAGCGGCGCCGCCGAGATCGAGGCTTCGCTTCTCCGTCGGCGCGTCGGCGGGAATCTTGGCCAGCAGGAGATAGATCGAGATCAGCCCGAGCGGCAGGTTGACGGCGAAGATCGCCCGCCAGATACCGCCGCCAAAGGCCGACAGGACGAAGCCGCCGAGCACCGGACCGAGCGCCGTCGTCAGCGCCGAGGCGGCGGCCCAGATGCCGATCGCCCGGCCGCGCTCCTTCTTCGGATAGGCCTTGGCGATGATGGCGAGGCTGCCCGGCACCATGATCGCCGCACCAATGCCCTGAATGGCGCGAAAGGCGATGAGCACCAGCGCATTCGGCGCCACCGCGCAGGCCAGCGAAGCGATGATGAACAGCGCAATGCCGGCAACGAAGGCGCGCCTGAGGCCAAACCGGTCGCCGGCGGCGCCGCCGGCCAGAATCAGCGCCGACAGCGTCAGCGCATAGGCGTTGGAAATCCACTGGACCTCGGCCAGGCTGGCGCCGAGGTCGACGCGCATTGCCGGCATGGCAATGGCCAGGATCGACCCGTCGATGAAGCCGAGCGCTGACGCCAGGATCGCCGCTACCAGCACGAACTTGCGCTGCGACTGCGGGCAAAATGTACCGTTGGAAAGCGACCTGGTCAGGGGAACGGCTGCGGCTTCGCTCGGAGACTTCATGAGCGTCTGCTTAGACTTGTTGCGGGCCGGCAACAACCAGCCAGCGCCCTGTGCTCATGAATCCAGCTTTGGATATCGGTCTGCCTTATGGGCAGGCCGACATCACTGCGCTGGAGCGCTCACTTGCTCCGCAACATCATCGGCCGAGGGACCGCCGACGAACTCGACGGTGACGCCCGGCGACACCAGCTTGGCCAGTTCACGCGCATCCCAGTTGGTCAGGCGCACGCAGCCATGGCTTTCGGTCTTGCCGATCTTGGAGGGATCGGGCGTGCCGTGAATGCCATAGGTCGGCTTGTCCAGCGCGATCCACACCGAGCCGACCGGGCCGTTCGGACCCGGAGGGATGGTCAGGATCTTGTCGTTCTGGCCCTGCTTGAAATTGATGCTGGGGTTGTAGGTGTAGTTCGGATCGAGCGCGACGCGCGACACCGTATGGGTGCCGGTCGGCGAGGGCGTGTCGGCTGAACCGATGGTGGCCGGATAGGCCGCGACCAGCTTGCCACCGGCGTCATAGGCGAACACCTGCTTCTTGTCCTTGTCGGCGACGATGCGGGCAACCGGCGTCGCCACCAGCCTGCCGAAATTGGCGACCTTGATGATAGTACCGGGACGGCTGAAGTCGGCCTCGGGATTGAGCCCCTTCAGATAGTTCTCGTCCATGTGGAACCGTTCGGCCAAGGCTTCGGTGACGGAGGTGTAAGCCATGCGGTCGAGCTGCGCCTTCTGGCTGTAATCTTCCGGTATCGAGGCGACATAAGGCCCGGCCGCGTCCTCGGGCGTGATCGTATAATTGGCGAAAGCATCGCCACCGGTTTGCGCCAGCGCAGCCTGGATGCCGACGGCGTCGGTCGAGCGGAGATTGCTGCCGGTGATCTGGTTGTAGGCGGCAAGCGCTTTGTCGACATTGGAGCCGAAGCGCCCGTCGACGACGCCGGGTGAAGCGCCGGCGCGGTCGAGCAGCACCTGCAAGGCGGCTACATCCTGACGTGCGCCGAGTGAAAGCGAGGGATCGACCACGGTCTTGCCACCGGCTTTCGGCGGCAGCGCGGCCTGGTCGGCGGGCACCGCCGGTTCGGCGGGATCGATCGAAGCCTCGTTCAGCGGCTGGCGCTTGACGGGCCGCGGTTCAGCGGACTTCGGCGCTTCCGGATAGGTGTCGCTGTCATTGGCATCATCCTGCGGAGCGGCCCCGAGGAATCTGTCGCTTTCAGGATCGTATTCATCAACCGGCGGGCCGGGGATTCGTCCCTGATCGTCCAGTTGCCTGCGGCGGAAACGCGCCATGTCTTCGGGATCGTCGAGATAGTAGCGGTCGTCGTCTTCGACCGGTGCGCGTCCAAGCTCACGTGCCCGCATTTCCCGGCGCAGCGCGCGGCGGTCGAGCCTGGTCTGCGGCGGCTGGATGGCGATGACCTTGCCGGTCTCGGCATCGACGATGACGCGGTTGCCCCTGGCGTCGTAATAGATGTCGAGATTGCCGTCCTGGGCAAGCACAATGCCGCCGCTATCGGCGGCGCGGACGGCCGGCAGTGCGTTGTCCAAAGTCGGCGATGCCATGGCGCTGGACGTGAGCGGCCCGGCGGCGAGCACCGAAAAGGCAAGGATCGTGCGGAACATGGTGGTCAAACTCTCCGGTACTTACAGCGCCGCGCGTCCGTTTGGACGCGCAAAGGACGCTGTAACACTTCATGTCTGCGCATGATCCTTTCCGAAAATCGAATTTCGATTTTCGGGGTCATGCGTAATTGCCGCCGCCCGGCAGTGTTCCCACCAGAACGTTCTCGCCACCGTTTGGATGCGCAAGGAACGCCCTGATCGTCAAAAGCCTGCAGGCAAACCCCTTCGCCAGCAAACCACAACATAAGCTTTCCAACATGAACCGGGCATGAAGATGGCGGATTACTGGTTGCTACAGGCCCAATTCCTTGCGCGTCTGCTTCGTCAGCTTGAGGACGACGAGGCGGTGGCTTTCGCCGAGATAGTCCTTCAGCGCATCATCATCCATGCTCTGGCTTGTCTGACGCTGGATCCATTTCATGCCGCGCGAGGCGAGATAGGGCGCAGGCCGGCAGCCGGGCTGATCCTTCAGCACGTCATAAGCCATTTCAGAGCATTTGAAGGTGACGAAGACGCCACCCTCCCGGTCATGGCCGGCGATGGTGAAGACCTTGCCACCGACTTTCCAGACATCGGCACCGCCCCACTGCACGACGTGCGTCGTCTGCGGCAGCGAGGCGCAGAAGCTGTTGTAGTCGTCCAGCGTCATCTGCACCCCCGTCAAAGGATTGTTGTTTCACAAGAAAATGCCGCGCGTCCGGTCGGACGCGCGGCGTTGGATCAGGCTGCCGCGTCGGTCGGCACCACAGTGGGCCTGGACCGGAAATTCAACCGGTCGGAGCCGGCGGTGACCTTGACGGTCGAGCCGTCGAGGATCTCGCCAAGCAGGATTTTTTCCGCCAGCGGATCTTGCAGGTCCTTCTGCATCACCCGCTTCAGCGGCCGAGCGCCATAGGCCGGGTCGTAGCCCTTCGCCGCCAGCCAGTCGATCGATTCCTGGTCGAGCGACAGTGTGATCTTGCGGTCGACGAGCAGATTTTCCAGCCGCTTGAGCTGGATCTCGACGATGCGACCCATATCCTGCCGGCGCAGCCGGTGGAACAGGATCACCTCGTCGACACGGTTGAGGAACTCCGGCCTGAACGAGGCTCTCACCACGCTCATAACCTCGTCGCGCACGGCATCGACGTCCTGCTCTTCGCCGAGATTGACCAGATATTCGGCGCCGAGGTTCGACGTCATGACGATCAGCGTGTTGCGGAAGTCGACCGTGCGGCCCTGCCCGTCGGTCAGCCGCCCGTCGTCGAGCACCTGCAACAGCACGTTGAAGACATCCGGATGCGCCTTCTCGATCTCGTCGAACAGCACGACCTGATAGGGCCGGCGCCGCACCGCTTCGGTCAGCGCGCCGCCTTCCTCATAGCCGACATAGCCGGGAGGCGCGCCAATCAGCCGGGCGACCGAGTGCTTCTCCATGTATTCCGACATGTCGATTCGCACCATGGCGCTCTCGTCGTCGAACAGGAAATTGGCCAGCGCCTTGGTCAGTTCGGTCTTGCCGACGCCGGTCGGTCCGAGGAACATGAACGAGCCGATCGGCCGGTTCGGATCCTGCAGCCCGGCCCGGGCACGACGCACGGCCTTGGACACCGCCTGTACCGCTTCGCCCTGGCCGACGACTCGCTTGCCGATCTCGTCTTCCATGCGCAGCAGCTTGTCGCGCTCGCCCTGCAGCATCTTGTCGACCGGAATGCCGGTCCAGCGCGACACGATATGGGCGACGTGGTCGGGCGTGACCACCTCTTCGACCATGCCGGCCTTGCCGTCCTGGGCTTCGGCTTCCTTCAGCTTCTTTTCCAGTTCCGGGATCTTGCCATAGGCAAGCTCGCCGGCGCGCTGGAATTCACCCTTGCGCTGGGCAATGGCGAGGTCGTTGCGGGCCGCGTCGAGCTGCTTCTTGAGGTCAGCGGCGAGGCCAAGCTTCTGCTTCTCCGACTGCCATTTGGCGGTGATCTCGGTCGATTCCTCCTCGAGGCCGACGAGTTCCTTTTCGAGACGCGCGAGCCGGTCCTTTGACGCCTCGTCCTTCTCGACCTTCAGTGCCTCGCGCTCGATCTTGAGCTGCATGATGCGGCGATCGATTTCGTCCAGCGCCTCGGGCTTGGAATCGACCTGCATCCTCAGCCGCGACGCGGCTTCGTCGACAAGGTCGATCGCCTTGTCCGGCAGGAAACGGTCGGCGATGTAGCGGTTGGACAAGGTCGCCGCCGCGACCAGCGCCGAATCCGAGATGCGCACCTTGTGGTGCTGCTCGTACTTCTCCTTCAGGCCACGCAGGATCGACACGGTATCTTCCACCGACGGCTCGTTGACGAAGACCGGCTGGAACCGGCGGGCAAGGGCCGCGTCCTTCTCGACATGCTTCCTGTATTCATCGAGCGTGGTCGCGCCGACGCAGTGCAGTTCGCCGCGCGCCAGCGCCGGCTTCAACAGGTTCGAAGCGTCCATGGCGCCATCGGCCTTGCCGGCGCCGACCAGCGTGTGCATCTCGTCGATGAACAGGATGATGCCGCCGGCCGCCGAGGTGACTTCGTTGAGCACGGCCTTCAGCCGCTCCTCGAACTCGCCGCGATATTTGGCGCCGGCAATCAGCGCGCCCATGTCGAGCGCCATCAACTGCTTGTCCTTCAGCGATTCCGGCACGTCGCCATTGACGATGCGCAGCGCCAGACCTTCGGCGATCGCCGTTTTGCCGACGCCCGGCTCGCCGATCAGCACCGGGTTGTTCTTGGTACGCCGCGACAGCACCTGGATGGTGCGGCGGATCTCGTCGTCACGGCCAATCACAGGGTCGAGCTTGCCGGCGCGGGCATCGGCGGTGAGGTCGCGCGCGTATTTCTTCAGCGCGTCATAGCCCTGCTCGGCGCTCGCCGAATCGGCGGTACGGCCCTTGCGGACGTCGTTGATCACCTGGTTCAGCGCCTGCGCTGTGACGCCGGCCTTGGACAGGATATCGGCCGTCTTGGCCGACTTCTCCATCGCCAGCGCCTGCAGCAGCCGCTCGACCGTGACAAAACTGTCGCCGGCTTTCTTGGCCAATTCCTCGGCGGTCGAAAACACCTTGGCCAGCGGCTGCGCCAGATAAAGCTGGCCGTTGCCGCCTTCCACCTTGGGCATGGCCTCAAGGGCGGTCTCGACGCCAAGCTTGACGTCGCGCACGTTGCCGCCGGCGCGCTCGATCAGCGAGGCGGCCAGCCCCTCGTCGTCCTCGACGAGGACCTTCAGCATATGTTCGGGAGTGAATTGCTGGTGATTGCGCGAGAGCGCCATGGTCTGGGCGGACTGAATGAATCCGCGGACGCGCTCGGAGTATTTCTCGAGGTTCATATCTGTCTCCTTCCATCACCGGCCCGCTTTGCGGCACCGGATCAGATTGCGGTGACGGACCCGCTCATCCGAGCCGGGTCCAGTTCACGCCAGATATGGGGCGCAAGCCATTGCCGCTCAAGACGTCCGGCTGATGATATTGCATGGCCGAGCAAACGAAAACGGCGGAGATTTCTCTCCGCCGTTTCATCGACTTATGTCTTGTGGGTCAGTTGTTGGCGTCGACGGCGAACGGGTCGCCGGCAGGGCTTTCGGCCGGCGCCGCATCCACCACGTCAATAGCGGCAGCGGTCTCGCCGGCGCCATCCACCACCTGGCCACCACCAGACTGTTCGTCACCGACCTGATCGGCATTGTTGCGCGGGCGGCGCGGACGCCGCGGGCGACGGGCAGCGCCGCTCTCGGCGGCTGCCTCATTGAGTTCGGCCCGGGCGGCAAGAGCCGCCGGCGACAGGTTTTCGTACAGCGGCGCCCGCTCGGAGAAACCGCTCTCGGCTTCGGGCTCAACCGCGGAAACGGTTTCCGCCTGTGCCGGGGTTTCGGTGAAGCGCTGCTGGTCGCCGCGCTGGCCGTTCTGCTCGCCACGCTGGTCGTTCTGGCCATAGCCGCCATTGGGGCGGCGGTCACGGTTGCGGCCATTGTTGTCGCGGCCGTTGTTGTTGCGGCCATTATTGTCACGGCCATTATTGTCACGGCCACTGTTGTTCTCGCGGCCGTTTTCCTGGCCGTATGCGAGTTCGGCCGGCGTGCCCTCAATCGTCGGCTGCGGACCGTTGCCGTGGTTCGCCATCGGCGCTTGAGTCTCGCCGCCATTGCCGCTGCCGGCATTGTCAAAATCGTCGCGATCTTCATCGTCGTCGAATTCGTCGCGGTTCTGCGGGGCATTCTGGATCGGCATCTGCGCCTGTGCGGCGGCAATGATGCGGTTGTAGTGCTCGGCGTGCTGGAGGTAATTTTCCGCCATAACCCGGTCGCCGGAGCTTTGCGCATCACGGGCCAGAGTGGCGTATTTTTCGGCGATCTGCTGAGCCGATCCACGGATTTTCACGTCCGGGCCGTTGCTCTCGTAGTTGCGCGTCAGGGGATTTGGGCCCTTGCGGTTGTTGTTGTTGTTATTGTTGTTGCCACCGCCGCCGCCATTGTTGTTGCGACCGCGCATGCGCCTGTTCTGCTGTTGTGGCCTCATAAGACTCTCTTCATTTTGAAATTTTCGAAAAACGTTTCACGAACGGAGGCGCTCATGCAGCCAGCCGTTTCGTTTCTTCACCGGCGTTCGCCCGCATCAATTGCGTTGGCGCCACGTGTCATCCTGTTCCGGTTACATCACTTGCCGGACGATTCCCGCACGAAGCTTGGGCGTCGTTTGCGCAAGAAGGCAGCTATTTCCAAGGAAAACCGAATCGCTAAGAGCACTGCCTGCTTCGTCTCATCCGGTTAGGGCGGACCCTAGCCGCATTCCCCGGCATTGCCAAGCGCTTTTTTGCACTGCGTCAAGGCTTTCCCTGTTCAAACATAAGAACCCTGTCGTTTCCGCCAAGATCGACAAATGCCCCGGCCAGCCTGTAGCCGGCTGCCGCGAATATGTCTTTGACCTCATTGCGCTGCGTGTGGCCGATCTCGACCGCTATCTTGCCTTCTGCTTCCAGAAACTTTGCCGCCTCGGCGGCGATGATCCTGTAAGGGCCAAGACCGTCCACACCGCCATCAAGGGCTCTGTGTGGATCGAAATCGCGGACCTCGTCCTGCAGATTTCCAATGTCTCCAGACGGTATATAGGGAGGGTTTGCGGCAATTACATGGTATCGGCCCGAAACTTTTTCGAACCAGTCGGACTGCAGCCCCACGAACCGGCCGGCGAGTCCGAGTTGCTCGGCATTGCGTATCGCGGTTGCCAGCGCGTCTTGTGAAACATCGACCCCGGTGGCGGTCGCGGCCGGAACCGCGCTGAGCAGCGCCAGCGCAATCGCGCCGGTACCGGTGCCGAGATCGAGGATACGGCATAGCCCTAGCCTTTCGGCCGTCGCGCCGGCAAAAGGGAGGATCGCCTCGACCAGCGTTTCGGTGTCCGGCCGCGGCTCCAGCGTTTCCGGCGACAGCGACAGCCGCAGGCCGTAAAACTCGCGAAACCCGAGGATGCGGTGCACCGGTTCGCCGGCCATGCGGCGCTGCAGAGCAGCGCCGATTGCGGCAACCGCACCCGCATCGACCGTCCGTTGCGGGTCGGCGATCGCCTGCGTACGGTCCGTGCCGGAAAAATGTTCGACGATCAGCCTGGCATCCAGCGCCGAGTCGGAAAGGCCGGCCGCGGCAAGCCGCTCCCGCGCCACCCGCAACAACGGCCCGAGCGCGCCGGGCAACATGTCAGCCATCGAGGCCGATATCGGCGAGCAGCTTCGATTGATGGTCGGCGATCAGCGCATTGATGACCTCGTCGAGCTCGCCCATCATCACCCGGTCGAGCTTGTAGAGCGTCAGGTTGATACGATGGTCGGTAAGGCGGCCCTGCGGGAAATTGTAGGTGCGGATGCGCTCCGAACGGTCGCCCGAACCAACCTGCGATTTGCGTGACTCCGAGCGCTCCTCGTCTGCCTTGCTGCGCTCGAGGTCGTAAAGCCGCGCACGCAGGATCTGCATGGCTTTCGCCCGGTTCTGATGCTGCGACTTCTCCGCCTGCACCACCATGATGCCGGTCGGCAAATGGGTGATGCGCACCGCAGAATCGGTGGTATTGACGTGCTGGCCGCCCGAACCCGAGGCGCGCATCGTGTCGATGCGGATGTCTTCGGCGCGGATGTCGATGTCGACCTCTTCGGCTTCCGGCAGTACGGCCACCGTCGCCGCCGAAGTGTGGATGCGCCCGCTGGCCTCGGTCGCCGGCACGCGCTGCACGCGGTGCACGCCGGATTCGAATTTCAGATGGGCAAAGACGCCCCTACCGGAAATGGTGGCGATGATTTCCTTGAAGCCGCCGGCATCGCCGTCGCTGGCCGACACCGTCTCGAAGCGCCAGCCGCGTTCGGCGGCATAGCGCTCATACATGCGAAAAAGGTCGCCGGCGAACAATGCCGCCTCGTCGCCGCCGGTGCCGGCGCGGATTTCAAGGATGGCGTTCTTGTCGTCGGCCGCATCCTTGGGCAACAGCAGGATCTGGATGTCCTTTTGCAGCTCTTCGATACGCTCTTCGACGCCGGGCAGATCTGCCTCCGCCAGGGCCCGCATCTCTGCGTCGGTGCCCTTGTCGGCAAGCATCGCCTCGAGGTCGGCTTGCTCGCGCTCGACTGAGCGCAGTTCCCTGACCTTGGCCACCATGTCCTGCAGCTCGGCATATTCCGAGGCCATCTTCACATAGGCATCGGCCGCCGGGCCGGCCGACATCTGCGCTTCGAGCATCTCGAAACGCTTGACGACCTGATCCATACGCTCGCGGGGAAGATTGACCATGGCTAATGCTATAGCGGGATGGAGCGGTCGTCGGCGAAGGCCTGCAGCAGCGCCCGCATCGGCAGCCCTTGAGCCGGCGCCATCAGATTGTCGGCAAAGAAAGCCTCCAATTCCTCCAGTGGCAGTTCGGTCAACATCGCCTTGACCGGGCCGATCGAGGCTGGAGACATCGAGATCGAGCGGTAGCCGAGGCCGATCAGCGCCATGGCGGAAATGGGTTTTCCGGCAAGCTCGCCGCACAGCGTCACCGGCGTGTGGTTGCGAACCCCGGCGTCGGCGATCTGCTTCAGAACCCGCAGGAACGGCGTCGACAGCGTGTCGAAGCGGTCGGAGAGCTGCGTGTTCCCCCGATCGACCGCCATGACGAACTGGAACAGGTCGTTGGAGCCGACCGAGACGAAATCGACCGCCTTCATCAACTCGTCGAGCTGGAACAGCAGCGACGGCACTTCCAGCATGGCGCCCACCTTGAGGCTGGTCGGCAGATGGTGGGCAAAGCGGGAGAGATGCCGCACTTCGCGGTCGATGATCTCGCGCGCCTGGGCGATTTCGCCGAGCTCGGTCACCATCGGCAGCATCAGCTTCAGTTCGCGCCCGCCGCAGGCCTTCAGCAGAGCGCGGATCTGGGTCCTGAGCAGACCCGGCCGGTCGAGCGTCAGCCGGATCGCGCGCCAGCCGAGCGCAGGGTTTTCTTCCTGGATGGCGCCCTTGAAGTAGGGCAGCACCTTGTCGCCGCCGATGTCGATGGTGCGGAAGGTGACCGGCTTGCCGCGCGCCGCGTCCAGCACGTCGCGGTAGAGCCGCTCCTGCGCCTCGGCGCGCGGGAAGGTCGAGGCAACCATGAACTGCAATTCGGTACGGAACAGGCCGATGCCGGCGGCACCCGCCTCGGCCAGCTGCGGCAGGTCGACCGCCAGGCCCGCATTCATCAGCAGGTCGACCTGGACGCCGTCCTTGGTCACCGACGGCTTCTTGCGCAGTTCCCGGTAGACTTCCTGCCGGCGCGCCCGGAAGCGCACTTTTTCGGCATAGGCGGCTTCGAGGTCCGGCTGCGGCCGCAGATGAATGGTGCCTTCCTCGCCGTCGACGATGATGGCATCGCCGTTTTCCGCCATCGAAACGGCGCCCTTCATCTGGCCGGCGACCGGAATGCCCATGGCGCGCGCGACGATGACGACATGGCTGGTGGCAGCGCCGTCTTCCAGCACCACGCCGCGCAGCTTGTCCCTGGGATAATCAAGCAGTTCGGCCGCGCCCATCGAGCGCGCGACCAGGATGGCATCCTTCGGCAGTGACGCCGCGACGTCGTCAGGCCCGCGCCCCATCAGCTGACGCAGCAGCCGGTTGGCGAGATCGTCGAAGTCGCTCATCCTCTCGCGCAAATAAGGATCCGTCATGTGCAGCATGCGGGCGCGCATGTCGCTTTGGACCTTTTCCACCGCCGCTTCCGCCGTCAGGCCGTTGCGGATCGCCTCTTCCAGCCGGCGCACCCAGCCGCGGTCGTTGGCAAACATGCGATACGCTTCGAGCACCTCGCGATGTTCTCCCTCGAAGGCGACATCGCGCCGCTCCAGCATGTCGTCGATGGAAAGCCTGAGCGAACCGAGCGACGTCTCCAGCCGGCGCACCTCTTCCTCACTGTCCTCGTTGAACAGATTGGTGACGACGATGCGTGGCTCATGCAGCACGACATGGCCGAGGCCGACACCCTCGTTGAAGGACAGGCCGGTAAAGCTGACGGGACGGCGCAGGTCGAGTTCGAGGCCGGGCCGGGTCAGGCGCGCGAGATCGCCGGTGGCGATCATCTCGGCGATCACCATGGCGGTCGTTTCCAGCGCCTCGACCTCGTCGTCGCGGTAGTGGCGCATGGTCTTGTTCTGCACCACCAGCACGCCGAGCGTGCGCCCTGCCCTTAGTACCGGCACGCCGAGGAAGGAATTGTAGATCTCTTCGCCGGTCTCCGGCAGGTAGGCGAAGGCCGGATGTTCCTGCGCATTGGAGAGGTTGAGCGGCCGCGCGCTGGCGGCAATGGTGCCGACGAGGCCCTGCCCCAGCCGCAGCTGCGCCAAATGGACGGCGTTCGGGTTCAGACCTTCGGTGGCATAGAGTTCGAGCACCGAATCGGCGCGCAGCACATAGAGCGAGCAGACCTCGGCGACCATGTTGGAGGCGATGTCGCGCACGATCCGGTCGAGCCGCTCCTGCGGCTCCAGCGGCTCCTGCATGAGCTCGCGGAGCCGTTTCAGCAGAACGCGCGGGCCACTGGCCGTATCACGCATCGCGGCTTCTTCTCCAATGGGCATTTTGCCCGCCGCAGTTTCCACTGCCACCGGCGCACACGCAACAACTCAAATCGCTCTCGCTACTGCTTATCCAGACCGTACACGGAATGCAAAGTGCGAACCGCGAGTTCCGTGTAGGGACCGTCGATCAGTATCGAAATCTTGATCTCGGAGGTGGTGATGGCGCGGATGTTGATCGCCTTGTCGGCCAGCGCCTTGAAAGCGGTGGCGGCCACACCGGCATGGCTGCGCATGCCGATGCCGATGACCGAAACCTTCGACATGCCGGCTTCCGACTGCACCACGTCATAGCCGATCGAAGCCTTCAGACGCTCCAGCACGGCCAGCGCCTTGTCCACGTCGCCGGACGGCACGGTGAAGGTCATGTCGGTGAACTTGCCGTCCTCTGAGATGTTCTGGACGATCATGTCGACATTGATGTTGGCCTCGGCCAGCGGGCCGAAAATGCCGGCGGCAACGCCCGGGCGGTCGCCGACGCGGCGCAGAGAAATCTGCGCTTCGTCCTTGGCGTAGGCAATTCCGGTGACGACCTGCTGTTCCACGATCTCTTCCTCGTCGCAAATAAGCGTTCCCGGAGGATTGAGCAAATCCCCCATTCCGGGCGCATCGGGATCGTCGAAGGACGACCGCACGAACGTACGCACCCTGTGCACCATGGCAAGCTCGACCGAGCGCACCTGCAAGACCTTGGCGCCGAGCGAGGCCATTTCGAGCATTTCCTCGAACGAAATCTTGTTGAGCCGCCGCGCCTTCGGCTCGATGCGCGGATCGGTGGTGTAGACGCCGTCGACATCGGTGTAGATGTCGCAGCGGTCGGCCTTGACCGCCGCGGCAATGGCGACCGCGCTTGTGTCGGAGCCGCCGCGGCCGAGCGTGGCGATGCGGTTGTCCGGGCCGATGCCCTGGAAGCCGGCGACGACAGCCACCTGGCCCTCGCCGAAGCGCTTGATCAGGAACGCGCCGTCAATGTCGAGGATGCGCGCCGCGCCATGCGCGTTGTCGGTCTTGATCGGGATCTGCCAGCCCTGCCATGAGCGGGCGTGCACGCCCATATTCTGCAGTGTGATCGCCAGCAGGCCGGCAGTCACCTGCTCGCCCGAGGCGACCACGGCGTCATACTCGCGCGCGTCGTGCATGGGCGAGGCTTCGCGCGTCCAGCCAACCAGTTCATTGGTCTTGCCCGCCATCGCCGAAACCACGACAGCGACCTCATGGCCGGCATCGACCTCGCGTTTGACGTGACGCGCCACATTGCGGATGCGGGCGATGTCGGCGACGGAGGTTCCGCCGAATTTCATCACGATGCGCGCCATGGAAGCGAAATGCCTTTGACTGAAGCCGGCCCAGGACCGAAAGGGGAAGAAAGCGCTCGACAGAAGCCGGCCGCTGAATGCGCGCCTCCTTAGCCAAATGATCACGGTTTCGCAAGGCTGGCGGCGGATGCCGGCTTCAGGAGCGCGGCATATTGCGTTCGGCCCCGCCGCCGCTTACCAAATGCTGCCCGCGGGAAACTCCTTTTGGTCCGGCATATCGAATGATTGTTCGCCTTCGACGCGCCATGCGGTGGCAATCGCTGCCGCTGTTCATCGGCTTCGCCGTGCTGGCGTTGATCGTCGGCACACGCGCCGTGCTGGTCGAGACCCAGAGAGCCAATCGTGAGGCCGCGCGCGAGGCGGTCGAGTATCAGGAATTGCTTTCCGGTTTGCTTGCGATGGCTCAGGAGGCCGAGACCAGCCAGCGCGGCTATCTCCTGACCGGCGAGAAATCCTACCTCCAGCCTTATCGGCAGGCGGTCGACGCCATTCCGGGCCAGCTTGCCCGCATCCACGGCATGACCGCGCCGGACGACGAACTCGTGCAGCAGATCAACCACGTCAAGGACGCGCTTTCACAAAACCAGGCCGAATTGGCTGAGACGATTGCACTCTACGATCGCGGCGATGCGGCAAAAGCTCTGGAACTGGTCCGCAGCGGCCAGGGCAAGGCCGCCATGGACCAGATCCGGGCCAGCATGGACACGATCCGGCGCATTGGCGGCGCAGCCATCGCCGCGCGCGACGCTCATACCGACCGGGTCGAAAACTGGCTGCGAATCGGCTCGATAGCGGCGCTGCTGGCGATCTTCCTGCTTGGCGCCTACACGGTTCGCCTTTCGCGCCGCCGGTTCCGCGCAGTGGCGATCGCCCAGGAAGAGCTGATGCGCAAGAACATCGAGCTCGGCAACGAAATCCAGACGCGTGAAAAGGCCGAATCGCAGATCCGCCAGATGCAGAAGATGGAGGCTGTGGGCCAGCTGACCGGCGGTATCGCCCACGATTTCAACAACATGCTGGCGGTGATCATCAGCGCCATGAACCTCGCCCAGCGCAAGCTGACGCGGGGCGAGCACGACATCATGAAATTCATCGAAGCGGCGACCGATGCGGCGACCCGGGCCGCAAACTTGACGTCACGGCTGCTTGCCTTCTCGCGCCAGCAGCCGCTCGCGCCTCAGGTTGTAGACGCCAATCGTCTGGTCACCGGCATGTCGGACCTGCTTCGGCGGGCGCTCGGCGAAACCATCCGCATAGAAACCGTGCTGGCTGGCGGCCTGTGGAAGACCCATGCCGATCCGAGCCAGCTCGAAAATGCCATTCTCAACCTGGCGGTCAATGCGCGCGACGCCATGGGCGAGGACGGCAAGATGACCATCGAGACCGCCAACAGCCACCTCGACGAGGGCTACGCCGCCACCCATGCCGAGGTCAAAGCCGGCCAGTATGTGATGATCGCGGTCAGCGACACCGGCGCCGGCATGCCGGCGGACGTCATGGAGCGGGCTTTCGAGCCATTTTTCACCACCAAGCCGGTCGACAAGGGCACCGGCCTCGGGCTGAGCCAAGTGTTCGGCTTCGTCAAACAGTCCGGCGGACACGTCAAGATCTACTCGGAACCCGGCCAAGGCACCACGATCAGGATCTACCTGCCGCGCTTCTTCGGCCCGGAAGAGGCCGCCATATCTTCGGAACGAGCCGGAAATCCTGCCGTGCCGGTCACCGAAACCATCCTTGTCGTGGAGGACGATCCACGCGTGCGGGCTTCCACCACGGATGCCATGCGCGAACTCGGCTACACCGTCATTCATGCCGCAAGCGGCCAGGAAGCGCTGGAAAAGCTGAGCGACAACCCTGGTGTGGCGCTCATGTTCACCGATATCGTCATGCCGGTGATGAATGGCCGCAAGCTCGCCGAGGAGGCGCTGGCGCGCATGCCGAAGCTGAAGGTGATCTTCACCACCGGCTTCACCAGGAACGCCGTCGTCCACAATGGCGTGCTCGATCATGACGTGCATTTCCTGGCCAAGCCCTTCACCATCGAGCAGCTGGCGGCGAAATTGCGCGACGTGCTGGACGCAAGATGACCGAGGCCCTGGAAATCGTCACCTTTCGCCTCAAACCTGGAGCGGAAGCGGGCTTTGCCGCCGCCAACAACCTGGTCGCCGACTGGCTGGCGCGGCAACCTGGTTTCGTAAACCGCTGCCTGGCGCGGCGGGACGATGGCGGATGGGTCGATGTGGTGCGCTGGCGAAGTCGCGAGCAGGCTCTCGCCGCCGCAGGCCGGATCATGGCCGAGATCGGCGATTGCGAAGCGATGCGGGCCATCGATCCCGCAAGTGTTGCGATGGAACATGCGGCGATTGTGATCTCGAGGCCATAGGTCGACTAGCCAGCAGTCGCAAAAACCGGCCTTGACTTTCTTGCCCCGGCACCCGACTTCCTAGCGTCCGAGGAGACCCGCCCCATGCCAGAGGCCCGACGATCGACAATCGATGCCGGAGAAGTGGAACGCTTTTCCGCGCTTGCCGCCGAATGGTGGAACCCGAACGGCAAATTCCGTCCGCTGCACAAATTCAACCCGGTCCGGCTGGCCTATATCCGGGACCAGGTGGCGGCGCGCTTCGGCCGCGATCCGCGGGCGGCGCGGCCGTTCGAAGGCCTGCGTTTCCTCGATATCGGCTGCGGCGGTGGATTGTTGTGCGAGCCGATGGCAAGGCTTGGAGCCGAAGTGGTCGGCGCCGACGCCTCGGCAACCAACATCGAGGTGGCGAAGCTGCACGCGGCCGAAGGCGGCGTGACGGTGGATTATCGCGCTACAACCGCTGAGGATTTGGCCGATTCCGGCGAGAAATTCGACGTCGTCCTCAACATGGAAGTCGTCGAGCATGTTGCCGATGTCGACCTGTTCATCGGCAAGTGCGGCGAGATGGTCAAGCCCGGCGGCATCATGTTCGTGGCCACCATCAACCGCACGCTGAAGGCACTGGGCCTGGCCATCATCGGCGCCGAATATGTGCTGCGCTGGCTGCCGCGCGGCACCCACCAGTTCGGCAAGCTGGTGCGGCCCGAAGAGCTTGAAAAGGCGCTCGGCAGCGCCGCCATGACCATCATCGACCGCACCGGCGTGACCTACAATCCTCTCGCCGACCGCTGGGCACGCTCCAAGGACATGGACGTCAACTATATGGTGCTGGCGGAAAAACGATCGGTCTGAACGAAGGGGCGGCCGTGGACACTATGAGGGCCCGAGAGCTGGCGCTCGATCTTCCCGAAACGGTCGAGCAATCGCATTTCGGCAAGGCTGACTTCCGCGTCCGCAACCGTATCTTCGTCTCGCTGCCCGAAGCCGACCGTGCTGTCGTCAAGCTCGACCGGGACCAGCAAGAGATGATGGCCGCGGCTGAGCCATCGGTTTTCAGGCCCGTGACAGGCGGCTGGGGCCAAAAGGGATGGACGTCGATCATGCTCGAAGCCTGCGACGAACAGACATTCCGCAGCGCCGTTCGGACGGCCTGGCGAAACGTCGCCCCGCCGGCGCTACGGAAGCGCCTCGACGCGAGCCCAATTTAAGCTTGAGCAGTTCGAGGAAAAGTGTGAAGCGGTTTCCCGGGAAAGCGCATAGCGCTTTGCCTAGGGAATTGCGTAAACCAAAGACCCTATGCCTTCTGGCTCTGCGCCTTGGTGGTGATGATCACGCCGATGGTGATGATCACCGCGCCGGCCCAGGTCAGCAACTGGTAGTGCTCGCCGAGGAAGATGGTTCCGGCAAACAGGCCGACGGCCGCCGCCACATAGCCGATCTGGCTGAGATAGACCGGACCGCCCACGGCCTGCAGCCGGAAGAAGAAGGCAAACATCGCCGAGGCCGAGGCGACCTGCGCCACGACAACCAGCGGCACGGCCCTGAGCGGGGCGAAGGCGCCGACCCCGAACAGCGCGAGAATGCCGACCAGCAGCAGCGTTGCCGAAGCCAGATGGCTGCCGACGGCCAGTTCGATCGGGCCGGTGCCTTCGGGCCAGTCGACGGTGCGATAGATATTGCCGGCGGCAAGGCTGACCGGGATCAAAAGTCCGACCAGCACCCAGTAGACATCGGCCGGCTGGCCGGCCTCGCCGCGCGTCACCGCCACCATGACGGCGCCGATGAAACCGACGGCGATACCGATACTGCCGAGCATATTTGGCCGTCGAACGCCGAGCAGGATCGAAAACACCAGTGTGATGACCGGCGACAGCGTGAACATGATGCCGGTATAGCCGGCGCCGAGATGCGGGATAGCCGAAAACATCAGCAGATTGGGCACGGCGTAGGACACGGCGGCGGTGATGAAGAAATAGCGCAGTCTGTGCGGAGTCAGCCGCATGCGCCCGCCGTTGGCGAGCAACGCGCACAGCAGCACGCCCCCGGCGCCGAACGAGATGACGAAGGCCCAGACCATGGCCGAAACGCCGGCAGCCGTCGCCAGCTTGCCGAACGGCAGGGTCAGGCCGAGCAGGCCGCCGGTGACGACCAGCAGGCCAAGCGCCGATTCCCAGAGAAATTTCATCGGATGGTCCCGTCACTCACTTGCGGCACAGGGTCGAAACTGTATCTTGAGGAAGCATACCACAACGATTCTTAACGTCAAGATACTTAGCGGTGAGACAGATGGATCGCGCGGCAAAGGCGGTCGAGCAATGGAAGCGGGAACGGCCGGACCTGGAGGTGTCGCCAATGCTGGTGCTTGGGCGGCTGAACGAAGCCTCGTCGCTAATCGCCCGCGAGCGCCTCGCCCCGCTGTTTGCCCGTTTCGGACTGCAGGCCGGCGAATTCGATGTGCTGGCGACGCTGCGCCGCTCCGGCCAGCCTTACGCGCTGACACCGACCGCTCTCTACGAGGCGACGATGGTGACCTCCGGCGCCATGACCAACCGGCTCGACCGGCTTGAGAAGGCCGGACTGATCCTGCGCGGCCCGCACCCCAACGACCGGCGGGGCATTGTCGTGCAACTGACCGAAAAAGGTCTGGCCTTGATCGATGAGGCCCTGACCGCCCACGTCGCCAACGAGCATGAAATCCTTGCCGGCCTCAGCGGGGCCGAGCGGGGGGCACTGGCTCGGTTGCTTGGCAAATTGATCGATAGCGCCAGCTGACCGCTCAGTTGCGCTCCTCTGGAAAACTCGGGATCGGCATGAAATCGATGCCATCCTCGGCCAAGCTCTTGGCTTCGTCCAACGTCGCCTCGCCATAGATGCCGCGCGCATCGCTCTCGCCGAAATGGATCTTGCGCGCTTCTTCGGCAAACTTGTCGCCGACATAGTCGGCATTCTCGCGCACCTTCTCGGCCATCGCCTTCAGCTGCGCCAGCACCTGCTTCTGGGTTTCGCCCATGGCCAGCGCGATCGTTTCTCGGCTGCGCGCGGTGGACACCGCCGGCGCCATCAGCGCCTTTTGCACCTTGTGTGAGCCGCAGCTCGGGCAATCGACAAAGCCACGCTTTTTCTGCGTGTCGAAATCGTCATTGCTGCGAAACCAGCCCTCGAACTCGTGCTCATGCTCGCAGATCAGGGCAAAGCGGATCACGAAGCCGCGCCCCTCAGCCGCGGCACTTCAGCCGTGCCGGCATTGACGGCAAAATCGCGCGCATTCCTAAGGTTGGGGATTTTTTTGCGCGCGGCCGACGACTGTGCGGTGTCGATCTCGGCGACAATCACGCCCGGCTCGGCATGGACGGCCTCGGCGATAATGCGACCCCATGGGTCGACGATCAGCGAATGGCCATAGGTTTCGCGGCCATCCTCATGCAGGCCACCTTGTGCTGCAGCAACCACATAGGCGCCGTTCTCGATGGCACGGGCTCGCAGCAGCACATGCCAGTGCGCTTCGCCGGTCTGGCGGGTGAAGGCGGCAGGCACCGACAAGAGGTCGGCGCCGGCCATCGCCTCGGCGCGGAACAGCTGCGGAAAGCGTAGATCGTAGCAGACGGCAAAGCCCAGCCTGGCGCCGTCGATCTCGGTGACGACCGCTTCGGTGCCCGGCTCATAGGCGGCGGATTCGCGCCAGCTTTCGCCATTGTCGAGATCGACGTCGAACATGTGGATCTTGTCATAGGTGGCGAGCGTCGCGCCATCCGGTCCAAACAGCAGCGCCCGGTTGGCGAGCTTGCCGTCGGCGCGCAGGATGGCGGTAGAGCCAATATGCAAGAAGACGCCGAGTTCGCTGGCGAGCTTGCGCGCGGTCGCCACGACGATGTCCTTGTCTTCCGAGGTGAAGGAAGCAGCCCTGGCTTCCTTGTCGCGAATCAGCGCTCCGGTCATTTCCGGGGTCTGGATGTAGGTTGCACCGAGGCCTGCCGCCTCGCGAACCAGCCGTTCGAGATCGACCGCGTTGCGCTCGGGGCTCTCGCCCGAACGCATCTGGATCGCCGCCGCCTTGAAAACACCCATCGTCACGTCCTCTTTGAGCAATTCCAGGAAAAGTGTGTACCGGTTTTCCGTCCGAAATCGCATAAAAACAAAGACATAGAGCGGCCCTACGAACCGCTCTTTGTCGTCGAGCCGTTGGCAAGCAGCCTGTCCAGTTGGCCCCGCGCCTCCAATTCGTGGAGGTCGTCGGAGCCGCCGACATGCGTGTCGCCGATGAAAATCTGCGGAAAGGTCGAGCGGCCATGCGCCCGCGAAATCATTTCCTGGCGCAATTCCGGCGAAAACGAAGCGTCATGCTCGGTGTAAGCGACGCCCTTGCGGTCGAGCAGCCGCTTGGCCGCCGCGCAATAGCCGCACATCATACGGGTGTAAATCGTCACATCGAGCATCGGTCCGTGCCTTTCCTCGACCTTATATAGTCGCGGACTCGTCGGCCCGAAAGTCCCCCGGCAGGACACGCGCGAAGGTCAGCACATCGACCGCTCCGGCGCCGCCCTTCTTCAGCGCCCTGGCGACCGAGCGCACGGTGGCGCCGGTGGTGTAGACATCGTCGACCAGAAGCACGCGGCGCCCAGTGATCTCGATTTCGGCTTCCGCAGGCACACGGAAGGCGGCGCGCACATTGTCCTCGCGCTCCTGCCGCTCCAGCCCGACCTGCTGGCGCGTGAGCTTGACGCGCCGGACCGCCGAGGGCGAGAAAGGCAGCCCGCCAAGCTGCGCAACCGCCCTTGCCAACTCCGCCGACTGGTTGAACTGCCGCCGAAAGAAGCGCCGCCAGTGCAGCGGCACCGGTACGACGACATCGGCGTCTGCAATTAGCTCAGCGCCGGCGCGCAGCATCCAGCGCGCCATCCACGGCGCCAGATCGGTGCGATCCTGGTATTTCAGACCTTGCACCATCTGGCGGGCGACACCTGAATAGGCCACGGCCGCCCGCGCCCGCTCGAACGGCGGCGGATCGGCGATCGCCTCGGCCGACAGGAAACCCTCGCCCATATCGTGGGTGAATGGCGTGCCCATCACCGCGCACCATGGCCGCTCCAGCAGCCTGAGTTTCGGCCAGCAGGCACCGCACAAAACGCCGGGTTGCGAGACGTGCCTGCGACAGCCGGCACAGACCGGCGGGAACAGCATCCGCGCCGGCCAGTCCAACATGGCCAGCTTCAACATGGTTTGAGCGAGGCTCTTGATCTCCATCACCGGATCGGCCACGTGGTTTTGTCGTCCGCGCCAGGATATCACTAGACGGACAAACAGGGATGTCTACCGTTGCAGCCGATCATCGATACTGAACTTTGGCTGGTGCGCAAGCGCAGGGCGCTGGCCCACCCCGTAGCCGGCGCGGATTTTCTGATGCGGCGGGCGGCGGAAGACCTTGCCGACCGGCTCGGCGCGGTCGAGCGGAAATTCGGCAAGGCCGCGGTGCTGTTTTGCCAGACGCCGGACGCAACGGACGTGGTCGCTGCAAGCGGCAAGGCAGCGGAGATCGTGCGCGTCGAGGCAGATCCAGCGTTTCTGGACGGCCGGCCAGGGCTGATAGCACCGCTGGAAACAGTGCCGTTCCTGCCGGAAAGCCTCGACCTCGTCGTTTCACTTCTGTCGTTGCAGGCGATGAACGACATTCCCGGCATGCTGGTGCAGATCCGCCGCGCTCTGCGGCCCGACGGGCTTTTCCTCGGCGCCTTTGCCGGCGCCGGCACGCTTTCCGAATTGCGCGAAAGCCTGCTCGCCGCCGAGACCGAACTCTATGGCGGCGCCAGCCCGCGTGTCATCCCCTTCACCGATGTTCGCGACGCCGGCGCACTGCTGCAGCGCGCCGGACTGGCGCTGCCGGTGGCCGACGTCGAAACGGTGACCGTCCGCTACGATACCCTCTTCGACCTCATTGCAGATCTCAGGGCGATGGGCGAAACCAGCGCGCTGACCGATCGCAGCCGGCGACCGGGAGCGCGAAAGCTTTTTACCCGTGCCGCCGAAATCTATGCCGAACGCTTTTCGGACGCTGATGGCCGCATCAGGGCAAGCTTTTCCATCGTCTGGATGTCGGGCTGGGCGCCCGATGCCTCGCAGCAAAAGCCCTTGAAACCGGGTTCGGCGAAGGTCTCGCTGAAGACGATACTGGAAAACCCCGGCGGGCGGTGACGGCGCTCCGGATCAGTGCTCGGCGAAGGCGTTTGCGAGCCTGCTGTTGTTGTCGCTGAACAGAAACTGGATCGCATTGCTGGCCTTGCCGACACCCCCGACGATGGCAAGCGACAGCACCGCAACGATCAGGCCATATTCAATGGCCGTGGCGCCTGTTTCGTCCTGCAAAAATCGGCGCAGCAATGGCTTCATGATCGTCGATCCCTCTCATCCCCGACCATATCGCCGACCTGTTAAGAAAGGTTAACGGCACAAGCTTAACAGGCTGTGAAATGGGCCTGCGTTGAGGAAGTTCTCAAGCTGGTGTCGACCTTGTTGGTCAGCAGTCGCCGCTGCGTTGGCCGTCGGCGCGGATGATGCAGACTGAGTTCGGTGAGGGCTGCAGCACGCTTCTGCGCAGCGTATAGGTGGCCCGCGAGCCGATCGAACCCGTGCTCATCGGGTCGAGACCGCCTGCAAGAGCATCGCGGCTGGACGATCGCGTCTGGTTGTCCAGCACGGGGACCGCGATCAGCGCCAGCGCCACTGCGGCCGAGCCGAACAACAGCGTGACGCGCAATAAGCCGACGCCGGCGGCGCGAAAGCTGCGATCTGGCCGGATCGAGTCCCATTCCCTGTCGAGGCTCATGCAATCGCTCCCCGCGAACCCGCTTTGCCGCAATTTTTCACGACGAGATGAATCTTCCATTAACGCTGGCTAGATCAGACCGCGAAATGGCTTTGTATCACAACAGGTCGATGAGGAACTGGATTAGCGGCGCGTCGGCCGGCGGCATGGGATAGTCGCGCATCTGCTTTGGCCGCACCCATTTCAACGCCTGCCCTTCCCTGGGCTGCGCGATGCCGCGGAAGCGGCGGCAGACGAACAGGGGCATCAGGAGATGGAAATCATCATAGGAATGGCTGGCGAAGGTGAGCGGCGCCAGGCAAGGAATGTCAGTCTCGATGCCGATTTCTTCCTGCAGTTCGCGGATCAGGCATTGTTCCGGCGTCTCGCCTGGCTCTACCTTGCCGCCGGGAAATTCCCACAGGCCGGCAAGCTGTTTGCCCTCGGGCCGCTGCGCCAGAAGCACGCGGCCATCGGTATCGACCAGCGCGCACGCGGCGACCAGCAGCAGGCGTTTGCCGGTGATCTCGCTCATGCGCCCGGCGGCCGGCGATAGTGGTAGCGATAGACTTCGTCGAAGCCCAGCGAGCGATAGAGCGCCAGCGCCGGCGCATTGCCGGCCTCGACCTGCAGCCAGGCTTCGCGAGCGCCACGCAGCCTCGCCCACTTCAGCGCCGACAGGATCAGGTTGCGGCCATGGCCCTGATTGCGCGCCGGCTTGGCGGTGGCGATCTCAAACAGGCCGGCAAGATCGCCGTCATGGACGCAGATCAGCACCGCCAGCGGGTCGGCCCCTTCCTCCAGCGCAAACAGCCCGACTTCGGGTTGGATAGCGCCGATTATTTCCGAAAGACCGGGCCGCAGCGATGCATCCGAGCCGCTGACCTTGAGCGACGCGCCGAGAAAGCGGCTGATATCCCTCAGCGGAATCTGGTCCATGGCCGGCGCCAGTTGCGCGTCCGCCAGCGGCAGCCGCATCACCAGGGATTCGTCGAATGTGCTCCAGCCCTCATTGTCGAGATGCTTGGCTAGGTCCGGCCCCGACAGCGGCGAGATGCGGAAGGTCAGCGGCCTGCCATAGGCGTCGAAGCGCCGGCTGGCGCGGCCGATGCGCTCGGCAATGTGCTGGGTGTCGCCGGGATCGAGCGGGTTGACCGAGTTCAGCCGCTTGGCCGGATGGCCGGCTGTCAGCCGCACCACCCAGGTGCCGTCATAATGCACGGCCGCCGCCGGCCAGGCGCGAAAACCCGCCGCCTCGTAGCGGCGCACGATGGCGAGCATGCTTGCCGGATGCCTGGAAGCCAACTCCATCAGCTCCGGTAATCGCCATTGATGGCGACATATTCCTTGGTGAGGTCGCAGGTCCACACCGTCGCCTTGCCGCGGCCGATACCGATATCGGCGCGGATGCGGATGTCGTCGCGCTTCATATAGGCCGAGGTCGCCTCCTCGGAGTAGCCCGGGTCGCGTTCGCCCTCATGCGCCAGACGGTTGTCGCCGAACCAGATCGACAGAAGGTCGCGATCGGCCGGCTCGCCGGCCTTGCCGACGGCCATGACGACGCGGCCCCAATTGGCGTCCTCGCCGGCAACCGCCGTCTTGACCAGCGGCGAATTGGCGATGGACAGCGCGATGCGCTTGGCCGAGCGCGCCGATTTGGCGCCGGTAACGGTGACTTCGACCTGCTTGCGGGCGCCCTCGCCGTCGCGCACCACTTGCAGCGCCAGCGATTTGAGCACCTTGCCCAGCGCGCGGCGGAAGGCGCCGAGACGCGCATCCTTGGGATCGCTGATGGCGGGCGCGCCGCGCTTGGCGGCGGCTCCGGTGGCGAACAACAGCAGCGTGTCGCTGGTCGAGGTGTCGCTGTCGACGGTGACGGCGTTGAAGGTCTTGGCCGTGCCGCGCGACAACAAGTCCTGCAGCACGGGGGCGGCGATCGGCGCATCGGTGGCGATGAAGGACAGCATAGTCGCCATATCGGGCGCGATCATGCCGGCGCCCTTGGAGATGCCATTGATGATGACGTCGGTGTCGCCGAGCTTGACCGTCGCTGTCGCCACTTTCGGATAGGTGTCGGTGGTCATGATGGCCTTTGCCGCCTCGGCCCACAGATCCGGCTTGCCGTCCTTGACCAGTCCGGCGAGCAAATGGCTGAATTTGGTGGTGTCGAGCGGCTCGCCGATCACCCCGGTGGAGGCGAGGAACACTTCGCCTGGCGTGCAACCTGCGGCCTTGGCCGCGGCCTCGCCGGTCAGTTGGGTGGAGGCGCGGCCCTTCTTGCCGGTGAAGGCGTTGGCGTTGCCGGAATTGACCACCAGCACCCGCGCCTTGCCGGCGCCAAGGTTTTCGCGGCAGAAGTCGACCGGCGCCGAGGGGCATTTCGATTTCGTGAACACGCCGGCAACCGCTGTGCCGGCATCGAAGACCATGGCCAAGAGGTCGGTACGGTTCTTGTACTTGATCCCGGCCTCGGCGGTGGCGATGCGCACGCCCTCAATGGCAGGCATTTTGGGATATTTCTTCGGCGCGAGCGGCGAAATCGTTGCGGACATTGGAGACCTCGGGCGAGGGACAAACGCTGGGCGAAGGCCGGTTTGCCCGATAGCACGGCCCGGCGCAAGGGCGTTTTCTTGGCCGCCGCTGTCGGCAAGCCACCAGGGATTAAGCTTGCATTTCAAATCCGTTGGCGTCACCGGGGCCTCTGGCGTTATGATATCGGCCATGGGCAGGCTGGTGATCTTGGCGGTGGCGTTTATGGGGCTTTTGCTCCTGAGCGCCGATGCGCAGCCGGAACGGCGGGTGGCGCTGGTCATCGGCAATGGCACCTATGCCGAAGCCGGCACGCTCACCAATCCGGTCAACGATGCCCTCGACATTGCCGGCAAGCTGCGCTCGATCGGCTTCGAGGTCATCGAAGGCAACGACCTCGGCAAGCGCGAACTCGAGCGCAAGATCGGCGAATTTTCCGATGCGCTGGAAGGCGCCGGGGTCGGGCTGTTCTATTATGCCGGCCACGGCCTGCAGGTCGAAGGGCGCAACTACATCGTGCCGGTCGACGCCCGGCTCGACATGCCGGTCAAGCTGCAGCTCGAAGCCGTGCCGATCGACGAAGTCCTCGACATCATGGAGCAGCAGACCAAGGTCAGCCTGGTTTTCCTTGACGCCTGCCGCAACAATCCCTTTGCCCGCAGCCTGAGCCGCACCGCCACCACGCGCTCGGCAACGGCGCTTGCCGGTCTGGCGCAGTTCGATTCGACGCGCGGCTCCTTCATCGCCTTCTCGACGGCGCCAGGCGCTGTCGCCATGGACGGCACCGGGCGCAATTCGCCGTTCGCCGCCGCCCTGCTGCGACACATGGCCGAGCCCGGCCAGAGCATCAACGACATGATGATCGCGGTGCGCCGCGACGTGGTCTCCGAAACCCGCGAGGGACAGCGCCCATGGGAACAGGGTTCGCTGCTCGAACGGTTTGAGTTTGTGCCCGGCGGCGAAACGGTTGCACAGCCGAAGCCCGCCGTCCCCCCGGCGCCCGAAACAAAGGTTGCGGCACTCGAACGGTCTGTAGGCGACGACAAGACCGCAATCGAGAAATTCCTGCGCGACGACTATCTTGCGCCCGATGCCGCGGCGATCGGCGAGACCGTCAAGCGGCTCTATGCGCCTTCCGCCACCATCTTCGGCACGCGCTATGACAGCGACGCCGTCGTCAAGCTCAAGACGGGCTGGTTCGCGCAATTTGCATCCTGGTCGTTCAGTCTCGAGCCCGGCAGCCTCGAGGTGACGCCGCAGGGCGAGAACCGCGCCGAAGCCGTGTTCGCGATGAGCTACGACTATGTGTCGAAAGACAAATCGGCGGCGCGCATGACCGGCAAGGCACGCGTCACGCTTGGGCTGGTGAAGAGCGACGGCCAGTGGCGGATCGCCTCGGAAACCTCGCAAGCGATGAACTGAAAATCCCCGCGCAGGGCGAACGTGAGGCCTGCTTCTACAAGCGCTGGAAACGGGCCGTTTCGTTTGCCTGCCAGCTCACCTATATTGTCGGCGAGATTGTTGGCCAGGATTGCCGGCGAGATTGTTGGCGAGGACAGACATGGGCGAGGATCCGGCGCGCAGATCGATCGGGGCGCGGCGCAACCCAGACAGCGCCGAGGCCATTCTCGAGGCTGCGGAGGCGGTGCTGGTCGAGGCCGGCTATGCCGGCTTCTCCATAGAGGCCGTGGCGCGGCGGGCGCGCGCCGGCAAACCCACGATCTATCGCTGGTGGCCGAGCAAGGCGGCCCTGCTGTTAGAGGTCTACAAGCGGCAAAAGCGTGTCGACGTCCCCGATACCGGCAGTCTCGAAGACGACCTCGTCGGTTTCCTGAGGAACCTCTTCGCGCATTGGCGCGACACATCCTCGGGCAGCGTATTCCGCTCGCTGATCGCCGAGGCCCAGTCGGACGAAGCGGCGGCCGCGGCCCTGACTGGCTATGCCGATGGGCGCGTGTCCCACACCGCTCGGATCATCGAGCGCGCCAAGGCGCGCGGCGAGGTTGCGGCCGATGTCGACGCAGCGCTGGTCGCCGACCTCATCGCTTCCTATGCCTGGAAACACCTTTTGACCAACCGGCTGGACGAAGATGAGGCGACAATCCGTGCCACTGTCCGCTATGTGATGTCAGGCATCTCCCGCAATTGAAAAGGGCGCCGAACGGCGCCCTTTGCATGTTTTTTCGGTGCCGGCCTTACTTGCCGGCTTCCATCGTGTCGACGGCCTTCTTCAGATTGGCGTCGGGGATTTCGACCTTGGCGGCGCCGCGCAGCTGCTTGACCAGTGCGAAATACTTGTCGCGGATCACCGCCTGCTTGGCCTGGTCCTTGACGTCGTCGAAGGCCGGCGGCTGTTTGGTGCGCTTGTCCTCGAGCTTGATGACATGCCAGCCGAATTGCGTTTGCACCGGCTCCTTGGTGTATTTGCCGATTTCGAGCGCAACTGCCGCCTTGTCGAATTCCGGCACCATCTGCCCCGGGCCGAACCAGCCGAGATCACCGCCATTGGTCTTGCCCGAGGGATCGCTGGTATGCTCGTTGGCGAGCTTCTGGAAGTCTGCACCGCCATCGAGCTGCTTGATGATCGCCTCGGCCTCTTCCTTCGTCTTCACGAGGATGTGACGGGCATGAATCTCATTGACCGGCGGCGTGCTGGCGATTTCCTGGTCGTAGCGGGCGCGCACCTCGGCATCGGTAACCTTGTCAACGACGCCCTTCTCGACCATCTCGCCATGCAGCGCGCGCTGCTGCAGGAACGCCATGCGGCGCTGGAATTCGGGATCCTTGTCGAGCCCGGTAGCGACCGCCTGGGCGGCCATGACGCGGATTTCGATGGCCGCCGAAAGGGCGGCGGCGCGGCGCTGCTCGGGTGGCAACTGCGAGAACTGCTGCGACAGCTCGCCCTCGGCAAGCCCAAGGTCCGCCTCGGTCAGCTTCTGGCCATTGACGGTAGCGATAACGGCGTTCGGATCGACGGGGGCTGCCGCCGGCGCTGCTGCGGCATCGGCCGGGGCGGGAGCGGCTTCCTGGGCCATCAGCGGAGACAGCGACAGGGCCGACAGGCCGAAAGCCAAGCCAAGGCTGGCGAGCGACGCACGGCGAAACAGTAAGGACATCAAGATTAACTCCAAGGGGGGATTGGTAGGGCTTGCAGATCAGCCGGATTGTGGCGGAATTTGGCGCTGCCCATAGGGCTAACGCGGCGTTGACATCAGTTGAGCCCCCTCTTATCTGTCCAACGACTTTGCGTCCAGAACCGTTTTCCGGGCGCTTTTTGTGTTTGTCCGCGTTTCACGCGGAATTGATGGGGCCGGCCGGCGCTCATCTCAAAATTGAGAATTCTATCGAAAGGACCATCGGATGGTCAGTCTCGGCGGTCTCGCCCGTAAGGTTTTCGGTTCCTCCAACGATCGTCGCGTAAAATCGACCCGGCCGCGTGTCGAGGCGATCAACGCCATGGAAAACGAGATGCGGGCGCTGTCCGACGCCGAGCTTCAGGCCCGCACGGAAAAATTCCGCCAGGATATCGCCAACGGCGCCACGCTCGATGACCTGCTGGTGCCGGCCTTCGCCACCGTCCGCGAGGCATCCCGCCGCGTGCTCGGCATGCGCCCGTTCGACGTGCAGCTGATCGGCGGCATGGTGCTGCACAATGGCGGCATCGCCGAAATGCGTACCGGCGAGGGCAAGACCCTGGTCGCCACCCTGCCCGTTTATCTCAACGCGCTTGCCGGCAAGGGCGTCCATGTCGTCACCGTCAACGACTACCTTGCCACCCGCGACTCCGAATGGATGGGCCGCGTCTACAAATTCCTCGGCCTCTCGGTCGGCGTCATCGTCCATGGCCTGTCCGACGAGGAACGCCGCGTCGCCTACGCGTCCGATGTTACATATGCCACCAACAACGAGCTCGGCTTCGACTATCTGCGCGACAACATGAAGTATGAGCGCGCGCAGATGGTGCAGCGCGGCCACAATTACGCGATCGTCGACGAAGTCGATTCCATCCTGGTCGACGAGGCGCGCACGCCGCTGATCATTTCCGGTCCGCTCGAGGACCGTTCGGAAATGTACAACACCATCGACGCCTTCATGCTGCAGCTCGGCCCGGCCGACTACGAGATCGACGAGAAGCAGAAGACCTCGATCTTCACCGAGGAAGGCACCGAGAAGCTGGAAAACCTGCTGCGCGCGGCCGGCCTGCTCAAGGGCGAGTCGCTCTATGACGTCGAGAACGTCGCCATCGTCCACCACGTCAACAACGCGCTGAAGGCGCACCGGCTGTTCCAGAAGGACAAGGACTACATCGTCCGCAACGACGAGATCGTCATCATCGACGAATTCACCGGCCGCATGATGCCGGGGCGCCGCTATTCGGAAGGCCTGCACCAGGCTCTCGAAGCCAAGGAGCATGTGGCGATCCAGCCGGAAAACCAGACGCTGGCATCCGTCACCTTCCAGAACTATTTCCGCCTCTACAAGAAGCTGTCCGGCATGACCGGCACGGCGCTGACCGAGGCCGAGGAGTTCGGCAACATTTACGGCCTCGAAGTCACCGAGATCCCGACCAATCTGCCGGTCATCCGCAAGGACGAGGACGACGAGGTCTACCGGACGGTCGAGGAGAAGTACAAGGCGATCGTCAAGGAGATCAAGGAAGCGCGCGCCAAGGGCCAGCCGACGCTGGTCGGCACCACCTCGATCGAGAAATCCGAGCAGCTGGCCGAGCGCCTGCGCAAGGAAGGGTTCAAGGATTTCGAAGTGCTGAACGCCCGCCATCACGAGCGCGAAGCGGCCATCGTCGCCCAGGCCGGCAAGCCCGGCGCCATCACCATCGCCACCAACATGGCGGGACGCGGCACCGACATCAAGCTCGGCGGCAACGCCGAGATGCGCATCGAGGACGAACTGGGGGACATGCCTGTAGGCCCCGAGCGCGAGGCGCGCGAAAAGGAAATCATTGCCGATGTCGAGCGCCTGAAGGAAAAGGCGCTGGCCGCCGGCGGCCTCTACGTGCTCGCCACCGAGCGCCATGAATCGCGCCGCATCGACAACCAGCTCCGCGGCCGCTCCGGCCGCCAGGGCGACCCCGGCCGTTCGAAATTCTTCCTGTCGCTGCAGGACGATCTGATGCGCATCTTCGGCTCCGAGCGCATGGACGGCATGCTGCAGAAGCTTGGCCTCAAGGAAGACGAGGCCATCATCCATCCGTGGATCAACAAGGCGCTGGAAAAGGCGCAGAAGAAGGTCGAAGCGCGCAACTTCGACATCCGCAAGAACCTGTTGAAATACGACGACGTCTCGAACGACCAGCGTAAGGTGGTGTTCGAGCAGCGCATCGAATTGATGGACGGCGAAGGCCTGTCCGAGACGATCGCCGAGATGCGCGAAGGCGTCATCGAGGAGATCGTCACCAAGAACATCCCCGAAAACGCCTATGCCGAGCAGTGGAACGTCGCCGGCCTCAAGGCCGAGGTCGCCGAATTCCTCAATCTCGACCTGCCGGTCGAGGACTGGGTCAAGGAAGAAGGCATTGCCGAGGACGACATCCGCGAGCGCCTGACCAAGGCCGCCGACGCCGCCGCCAAGGAGCGCGCCGAGCGCTTCGGCCCAGACGTGATGAGCTATGTCGAACGCTCGGTGGTGTTGCAGACGCTCGATCATCTGTGGCGCGAGCACATCGTCAACCTCGACCATCTGCGTTCGGTCGTCGGCTTCCGCGGCTACGCCCAGCGCGACCCGCTGCAGGAATACAAGAGCGAGGCGTTCGAGCTGTTCCAGGCGCTGCTCGGCAATCTGCGCCAGGCCGTCACCGCGCAATTGATGCGCGTCGAACTGGTCCGCCAGGCCGCCGAAGCGCCGCCGCCCGAAGCGCCTGAAATGTTCGGCAGCCACATTGACGGCACCACGGGCGAGGACGATTTCGAGGGTGGCGAGACCGCACTTCTGGTCCGCCAGGAGAGCAACGCAATAGTCGCTCCCGAAGACCGCGATCCGAACAACCAGGCGACCTGGGGCAAGATCGGCCGCAACGAAGCCTGCCCCTGCGGCTCCGGCAAGAAATACAAGCACTGCCACGGCGCGTTTGCCTGATTTCAGCGGCTAGGTCGGCGGGACAGCACCCCCCTCCGGCCTGCCGGCCATCTCCCCCTCAAGGGGGGAGATCAGCAGCTTCGGCGCCGTAACTTCTTTCAATTTCGACAATTGGCGAAAGCCACAGTGACAGCCAATCTTCCCCCTTGAGGGGAGATGTCCGGCAGGACAGAGGGGGGTGCGAAGGATCGCGACCTCTCGGTCCAACCCTCGTCAAAACCTCACAACAACCCCGAATCGCGCGCGGTCGCTGTCGCCTCGCCGCGCGACACCGCATCCAGCTTGCCCAGCACCGCCGAGACATGGTGATCGACCGTCTTTGGCGAAATCGTCAATTGCTCGGCGATCCGCTTGTTGGAGAGGCCGCGTTCGATCAGCTGCAGCACCTGCATCTGGCGCAAGGTGAGGCCGGCGAGGTTGGCGCGCGTCGAGCGGCGCGGGCCGCGGGCGATGCCGCCAACGCCGTTCCTGCGCATGATATCGCGCAGGCGCTGGGCCGCCGGCCTTGCCCCCAGGCCGTCGAAAATATCCAATGCCAGACGCTGCCCCTCGTCATCGCCGAGGATGAGCGCCAGTCCGCGCTCGTATGGCGCATTCAATTCGGACCAGAGTGCCGAAGCCGAACGCCAGTCGCCGGTCAGGAGCAGCCGGTATGGTGTCGCCATCTCGGCGGTGTCGCCGGCCGGCATATCGGGAGAGAGCAATGTTCGCCACAGAGCCAGCTCCCCGACATGGGCACGCGAGCGCACCGGCGTTTCGGCGCGGGTGATCAGCGCCAGCGCCTCTTGCCTGTCGGCCAGGCCCAGCCATGCCTGCTCCGCCATCAGCGCTGCGTAAGAGCTCAGCATCTGCAGGTCGCCGCCGCTTCCGACCAGACGCGCCATTTCGGCGAACAGCGGCTCGGCCGAGGGATCGCCGCGCCTCAGGCGCAGTTTCGCCAATGCCAGCAGCGCCGGAAACCGGCCCACGGTCGTTGTCCGCTCATTGTCGATGACATCGCTTGCCGTCGCGGCGGCCTCATCCCATTGGCCCTGACGCAGCTGCACATCGGCCAGCATGCCCCTGAGATAGTCGCGCCAGGTGCCGAGGTCGTTCTCGGTGCAATAGTGGATGCCGCTCTCGAGCACCGGACGCGCCGCGTCGTAGCTCATCTGGGTGATCTCGAAACAGGCGCGGTTGGTGAACGCGCGCGCGGCATGTTCCTGGAAATTGCCCTGGAGCGCAATCTCAAGGCTTTGGTCGAGGCGCAGGCGTCCGGCATCCGGATTGAGCCACTGCTCGACGCAGCCGACATTGTTGAGGGCATGCGAGGCGATGTCGGGACGGTTCATGCGCGCAGCCAGCGCCGCTGCCTTCTCGCCATAGAACAGCGTGTCCTCCACCCTCTCCGAAAGCATCGCCAGATGCGAAAGGTTCGAATAGGCCATGGCGAGTTCGGGACCGGCGGGAGCCGCTTCCAGCATCGCCACCGCCTCGGCGCCGAAGGCGGCGGCCGCCTCGCGGCCATCGGCCATTTCGCTCAGCCGGGAGAGCCATCTCAGGCTGTCGCCCTCCTTCAGCCTGTTGCCGTCTGCCTGATGCAACCGGCGCGCCTCGCCCTGCGCTGCAAGCGCGTCGTCGATCTTGCCGATGAGATGGCACTCGAACGCATGGCTTTCGTAAAGTGCAGCGCGCTCAATCACCGGCAGGCTGTCGGCCTGCTGCAAGGCGATCTCGTAATAGCCGGCGGCATCGCGATGGGCGCCGACGCGCGACGCCTCGCGCGCGGCGATTGGCGCAAGTTCGCGCACCGCCGCCAGATTATGCGCCTCGACCGCATGATGCACCAGGCGGCCTGTGGAGACGTCGCCATTTTCGAGCAGTGCCGCCAGCGCACGCTGGTTGAATTGCCGCCTGTGCGACGTCGTCAGCATCATCTCGATGGCGCGCCGCGCGATGTCGTGCCGGAAGGCGTAGCCGTCGCCCAGATCGTCGAGCAGGCCGTTGGCGACACACTCGGCCAGCTGGCCGGCGCTGGCGACGCCGCACAGGCCCTGCAGAGCCCAGACGTCGGCGCGGCGCGGAAACACCGACACCGCGTCGAGCATTGCGCGGGCGCCTGGCGACAGCCGTTCAGCCCGCGCCAACACGGCGTCGCGCACGCTTGCCGGCAGCGCCATTTCGTTTTCGGCGCACAACAATTCGGTGACGAAGAAGGCATTGCCTGCGGTCGCCCGGTAGATGGCGTCGCCATCGCGGCCGGCCGCATCGGCGAGCGACAGCACGGCCGCCTCGCTGAGCAGCGGCACGTCGATGCGCGCCACGCTGCCGGCCGGGATTTCGCCCAGGGCGCGGCGCACCCGCATCTGTCCTTCGCTGCGGTCGGTGCGGGCCGTCAGCAACAGCAGGATGTGGGTGTTGACGATACGCCGGCCGAGGAAGCGCACGAAATCGAGCGTGGCATCATCGGCCCAGTGCAGGTCTTCGATCACCAGCAGGCTCGGTCCCTTGGCCGCAAAGGCGTCGAGCGCATCGGAAAACAGCGGCAGTCTCTGCCCATGCCGGGCGTCGATTGCGCGCGGCAGCGCCCATTGCGCCTCACGGGCCAGATCGTAAAGCGGCCCCAGCGGATCGGGGATCGACAGATCCTCGCAAGCGCTGCGCAACATTGCCGCGCTCTGCCCGACACGGGCCGCGAACGCCTCGACAATCGCCGTCTTGCCGGCGCCGGCCTCCCCCGCCAGCACCGCGACTCGGCCATGGCCGCCTATTGCATCGCCAAGCAGTGTCTCGAGCTGCTGCAGCTGCGTCTGCCGTTCCAGAAGCATCATTGTCATCGTCTCACAGGATCGGAGTTTTCCCACCATGGCGGGCCGCTCACGATTAGCCCGTGAAGAAAGCGACGCAATGTGACTTTGCACACATTGCCGTGCCTCTTTCCACAAAGAACGACGCCAATATAGGGAATCGTCCCGTCCAATATGGGGAATCGTTCCGATGCGCGGGCCGGGCCGGCGTGGTCAACGTCCAGCCGCGCTCCGATCGAGCGTGAACCAATGGAAAAGGAAGTCTTCCATGCCTCGCTATCTGATTGAACGCACATTTCCGGACGGCCTCAACATTCCGATGACCGACATCGGCGCCACTGCGGTCGGCGGGGTCGTCATGCGCAATGCCGAAAAGGGCGTCACCTGGATCCAGTCCTTCGTCACGCCCGACAAGAAGCACAGCTTCTGCATCTACGACGCGCCGACGCCCGAAGCTATCCGCAGCACCGCTCAGAAAAACTCGCTGCCGGTCGACAAGATCACGGAGGTGCGGGTTCTTGACCCTTACTTTTACCTCTGATCCTGCGTTCGGTCGCCACGATGATGAGCATCAAACTGTCCTTCGCGGCCGTGGCGAACTGCCTGATGGCCTGCCGCTCGGTGGAATCGGGCCTGTCCTGGGAAAGACCGGCCGGCCAACCTCCGTGCTCGGCCGTCTATGGCGGTTCGCGTCGAAGCTGCCTGCGTATCTGTCTGAAAGGCGGCGCTTGCCCCCGGAAGGCGGCTATCTGAGGCGCGACATCGGGCTATCGGAGCGGGACGTCCCGCAGGAATATTGGCAATATTACTTTTGGGATCGTTGATTTTGCACGGTTTTTAATGGCTGCGGCCAAAGCCCGGCAGCGGAAGCCGCATCGCATGAACCGGGACGGACAAACCAAATCCTAAACCAACGCCGCAGGCGTTTCGGCATCGGCCGCCGTCGCCTCAAGCGTCAACAAACGAACGGAAGACCATGACCAAAATGCTTTGGACGACACGCTTCGCGGCTTTCGCCGCCATCTCGATCGCGGCGGGTGCGGCCGCCCAGGCGCACGACGCCAACCCGTTGGCCGAAAAGGTGCGCGCAGCCAACAGCCGCTTCGAAAATGTGGCAGCCGCCACCGCCGAAGGCTATGCCCCCATCCCTTGCGCCAGCGGCATCACCGGCGGCGCCATGGGCATCCACTATGTCAACGGCGCCTATCTCAAGGACGATGCCGTCGATGTCGCCAAGCCCGAAGCGGTGATGTACGAGCCGACGGCCGACGGCAGCCTGAAGCTGATAGCGGTCGAATACATCACCTCGAAAGGCCCGGCCTCGCTCGAAGGCCAGCTGTTCAACTTCAACAGCGCCCCCAATCGCTACGGCCTCGGCCCGTTCTACGAACTGCACGTCTGGGCATGGAAACAGAACCCGACGGGCGCCTTCGCCGACATGAACCCGAACGTGTCGTGCGACGCCATGAAGGGGATGTAACGCCTCACATGTGACACCTCGGGCACCGGACATCCGGTGCCTGGCCATCCCCCTTGGCGGGGGAGGGGCGAGCGCAACGCCGACCGGCTCCCCAGTCTTCCCCGGCGTTCGCTCGCCCTTTTGTTTCCTCCGACTCGCCAAGCCCGAGACAGCGATGCCCGAGCCGACGACAACCCAGGGCTGGCGTATCCGTTTCTACGCCGCCTTCAGCCGCACCATTTCGGCCTCGAACTCGAACTTCAGCTGCGCGGCTTCTTCTTCCGGCAGCCAGAGCACCATCTGGGGCACGATCTTGCGGTAGAGCCGGACACTGTCCTGATCCAGGGCAGCGTTTCCACGCTTCGCGCCTCGGCGATAAGCCTATGCAATCGCGCGCGTACCCGGCCAGGATCGCCATGATAATAAACAGTCAGCGCAACAGCTCGGACTGTTCTTCGGCGCCAAAAAGATCGAGTTGATTTCTTGCCATGTCCACGGATGTAACGGGTCGATTCTGGGCCGAACTCTGCCTCATCCCGTTTTCATGAAGCGACCACCCGTAACCGGCGTATCCCCTGTTCCTGACGCAGCCTGTCAGTTGACAGCTTCGCGCCGGCTGCCAGCCGGGCTTTGTTATTGCCCACTCCCCACCTGGGGGGAGATGGTCGGTAGGCCAGAGGAGGGCACTGTCCGGCCCAGCGTATCAATATTTCCTAAGCTGCCTTGAGCCGTTCCCATTCCTGGTCAAACTGGAAGCAGTACTGCGCTGCCTCCTCGTCAGACAGCAGCCCGGCCATCTGTGGAAAGATTGTCCGGTAGAGGCTCTGCTTGGACCAATCCCAAGGCATCGACTTTGCCGCCCTCGCTTCGGCAAGAATGCGCTCTAGTCGCCGCCGCACTTTATCCGGATCGGGCTGCCACACGGGCTGCGTGAGTTCGGTCCCGAACAGGTCGCCCTGCGAGTCGACATTACCGAATAGGTCAGGTTCGCTTTGCTTTGTCATGGCGCCTCGAATCACCCCGATCATGACAAAGCTTGGTGGACGATGCGAGTGGCGTCGCCAGCTTATCCCCGGTTGGGAAAAGCCTGTGCATAAGCAGTATCAATGCGCGCTATCTGCTCATTCGTGAAGGCCAACGCGTCGGCGATACGCCCGACTTGGTTGATTTCGTCGAGTGATAGCATTCGCTCTTTGCGCGATTTCAGATATTTGTCGATCACTTGATAGCCGCCAATATGGAAATTCCACACCGCCTCCGGCACAGGCGCAAAACTCTGTGTTTTATTAATTGAAATGCGCTCATCTTCCGCCGACCAACGCACATGCTCAACCTCGTTAGCCCCTTTGCCGTGATAGTTTGCTAGGCTCCGCCGAGGCAGATCATGAAGCAGATGTGCCTGCACCAAGGCCCACCCAAGCAGAGACAGCACCTCGAAATCTTTTGCCTTCTCGGCAAAAGGAATGCGTGGGAAATCAATGCGAAGAAACGCAGCATAATGCGACCGGTAAGCTGGCGCGTGCAGAACCGCATAGATGTAGCCGAGAATTTCTTCCGGCGAATAGTGGTGGTCGTACCCCCTGTCGAGGAAAGCGCGGAAATCGGGGGAGAGGTTCTCTGACTTGGTTCCAGTTACATCATACAGCCATAGCGGAAACGCGTAGTTCGCCTCGCTTGAGGCATCCGAGACGGTGCAATCATTCGCGGGCGTTTCGACGACGAGCGAGTGTCGCCAGCTGCCGGTTCCAATTTGACGAGAAACCAGCAATTGAAGATTTTGCTGCCAAGCCACATGGTCGAGCAGTTCCCTTCGGGGATAGTCCATGAACTCTGGACCAAAATAACATGGTCGGTCATCAAAGGGTCGAAAGGCGCAATCGATGATGGGACGTTCCGGATTTTCCGCTTTCTGTAATGATTCGCGTGCGTTTTTGAGCTGCCAGTCCCGGTTGTCTTTGAGGAAATACAGATCCCTGAGAACCTGATCTGATTTGCTTGTGTCGCACATATCTCGGACGCGAGACAGCATCTCTTGGCGATCAAACGCCACGGCGAAATGGTCCCTATGAGTTTGAAATCCTAGCAGTTCGCAGAGAAGATTTGCCTTTTATCGGATGCAGCGCTCAGGCTATCCGCGATCTGCCACCATTGCCCGTATTCTTCCCATCCAGTCCAGTCGACCGCTGAGAGCATGAAGTAGGGAGAGAACGGTTTAGGTCGCGACCATTCGATCGTGGAGATCTCTGCCTCGGCACACTCCTGATATTTGGACAGCCGGCTTCCCCAGATGTCCGTATGCCATACCCCTTGCTCAGCATCCTTCTTTTTAACTAACAGCGCGATCGCCACGCCTTTCTGAATATCAAAGACGTTTTCATTCTCTTTGCCCTCTGGCACCAGCTCCTTGGGCTTAGTACTGCCGTGGAGATCGACCAAATATATCTGGTCGAAGCTGCGCAACAGACTTTGGCGCATACCGCGAAATGTCGGATTGTCCAACCATGAGTGATTGGTGATAATTCCGACGACCCCTTCTTCGACCTCGTCCATTTTCAACTGAGCAAACCGAATGAATTTGACATAGTCGTCATTCAGCCATTTCGGATTCTTTTCCCCCAGCGGCTTTTTCACATCACTAAAGACCGGATTTCCGTCCGCGTCCGTCTCCGTTTGCACACGACCGAAGGTGTATTTATAGCCGTCAATAGCAGTTGTGATCCACTTTCCCTTATTCTTTGAATGGCCTGCATAAGGCGGGTTGCCAAGGATCACGAGGATCGGCTTCTCCTTAACGGTCTGCGCTTCCCTCACCTCGTTCGACAGCTCCGGTAAGAAGGCGCTTTTTTGCGGCTCAACAGGCTCCAACGTGTTGGTTAAGAACACCTGTAGCCGTTCATTTTCTGTCAGCGGATGGCCTTTGTCCTTGAGATACTGCGAAAGCTTCAAATGGGCGATCGTATAGGGCGCGATTAGGTACTCAAATCCGTAGAGATTCTTGAGCATGTGCTCGCGCACCACAGCATCCGCCTTGCCTGTCTCCGGCCCGCCTATGTTGTCGAAGATGCGTTGCATCACTTCGAGCAGGAAAGTGCCCGTTCCTGCCGCAAAATCTAACACCGTCACCTTCTTGTGGTCGGCAAGTCCGTCGGCGATTTGAAACTGATTTTTTAGGATGTCGTCTACAGCCCGCACAATGAAGTTAACCACCGGTGGTGGCGTATAGTAAACGCCACGTGCCTTGCGTGTCTCCTTGTCATAGGCTCTCAGAAAGTCTTCATAGAAATAGATGAACGGATCGCGCTCGAAGAGCCGGTGCTCTTCTTCGTCCCCGGCACGGATCTTGCGACTGATCGCCTTGCGCTGGCGGAACGACAGGTCTTCGCGAATGTTAGCTATGGCGAGGCCGTTGACGATCGATAGAATCTCGTCGACCACCCATTTCGCCTCATCATATTCGGTCTCCTGCATCTCCTCCAAAAATCGGACTAGTTCGCGGATCAGTCGAAAAGATCCGGGAATGAAGCGGCGCACGTTGTCGAGCCGGATGATTTCGTCGTCGCTCGCGTTCAACTTTGCGAGAAAGAGACCGTAAGCAAGCATCTGCGCGAACGCGTCGGCGAACTCGGTAACTGTTAGCTCATGGAAGACCTGCTCGCGAAAAACGTCGTAGAGTCCATGTAGTCTCCCTTCTTTGTGCACTTTTGTCTGTCGAACCAGTTCCTCTGTCAGGTAGTCGCGAAGCAGCTTCGATCGGGTCGCTAGAGCGACCGCCAGTTGCTGTGCCCTTTGCAAACCCTGCGGGGGAGAGGAGAAGAATGCCGCGAGCAGCTTTGACACCGCTTCGGCCTTGTCCGGGTTAACTTGGATCGTGCGGCTTTCGATGTCGTTAGGAAAGGCCAGCGACTGGCGGTCTAGTATCTTGCCGGCACCGTCAATGCGGATGAAATGGAAATAGTCGGTGACGACGATATTGTCCGATAGCTTGCGATACTTGACGATTTGGTCGGACTTCAAAATCTTGTCCAGGTTTGCGCCAATCTCTTTCACCTCGACATATCCAAGGATCATGCCTTGCCGCTTCACTTTGAAATCTGGTGAGCCCTTGTCGGCGTCTCGTTTCGGCTCGTGTTGCACTTCAATGCCGGGCGCCATCGCGTCCACAGCGAATGTATTAAGAAAGTTTTCAAGCGCGGCTCGCCCGGTATGTTCCGTTCCGCCATCGCGGTAGTTGGCCGCCAGCGCCTTCAAATACCTATCGAAACGAATGTCCATGCGCTCCCCCTATTCTAGCAATGAACCCGTAACTGATGTTCTAAGCAAGCGTCGACAAGAAATCGTTGGCCTTTCGTCCGCTCCGGCGGACCGCCTCTCCGCCCACCCTTTCTTAATGTGTCTCCGCTACATCGAAACCTTGAAAAGAGGCGGAAAACGGAGAGACATCGGGGTGCGCTTTTCCGCGGCGACGACGGCCGGGCGGTTCTTGCCGCAGCGCTTGGCGCTGCGCATGGGGCCTCTGCTTGGCCGCATCGATGCGGTGCTGTTCACCGCCGACGAGCGCGGCGAAGCCGGTCGCATGTCGCTGATCGCCTTTGCCATCCGCATCGTCAGCGCCGTCATCGCCTTCATCAGCCAGGTGCTGATGGCGCGCTGGATGGGCTCGTTCGAATACGGCATCTTCGTCCTCGTCTGGGTGACGATGGTCATCGTCGGCAACCTTGCTTGCCTCGGCTTCCACACCTCGGTCATCCGCTTCATCCCCGAATACCGCGAACGCAACATGATGGCCGAGCTGCGCGGCATCGTGGTCGCCAGCCGCCTGTTCGTGCTGATTGCCTCGACCGCGATCGCCGGACTTGGCGCACTGGGCGTCTGGCTGTGCGCGAACTGGATCGAGAGCTACTATGTGATGCCCTTCATCCTCGGCCTGTTCTGCCTGCCGATGATCGCCATGGGCGACCTGCTGCAAGGCCAGTCACGCGCCAATTCCTGGGCGTTGTTTGCGCTGTCGCCGACCTATCTGGTGCGGCCGGTGCTGATCCTGGCGCTGATGGCGCTGATGCTGGCGCTGGGCTATGCGCCCGACGCCAGGACAGCGATCTTCGCCTCGATCGCCGCCACCTACGCCACCACGCTCGGCCAGCTCATCGGCGTGACCACGCGCATGGGCAGGAATATCCCGCCCGGGCCGATGAAGGTGCATTTCGGCGAGTGGTTCATCGTCTCGCTGCCGATCTTCCTGGTCGAGAGCTTCTTCTTCCTGCTCACCAACGCCGACGTGCTGATGGTCGGCGCCTATCTCCAGCCCAATGACGTCGCCGTCTATTTCACCACCGTCAAGACGCTGGCGCTGGTGCATTTCGTCTATTTCTCCGTCAAGGCCGGCGTTGCCCAGCGCTATGCGCAGTTCACCCATGGCGAACCGGAAAAGCTCGCCGCCTTCGCCCGCGAGACGGTGTCATGGACGTTCTGGCCGTCGCTGCTGATGGCGCTGCTGGTGCTGGCGCTCGGCGAACCGATGCTGGTGCTGTTCGGCCCCGAATTCACCGCCGGCTATCCGCTGCTGTTCCTGCTGGTGTTCGGCGTCGTGGCGCGCGCCGCCGTCGGCCCGTGCGAAAGCCTGTTGACGATGAGCGGCAACCAGAACATCTGCGCCGCCGTCTATGCCATGACGCTGGCCTTCAACATCGGCCTCAACGTGGTGCTGATCCCGCTCTTTGGCCTGTGGGGGGCGGCGATCGCCACCAGCCTCGCCATGGTCTTCGAGGCCAGCGCCCTGTCCTTCACCGTCTGGCGCAAGCTCGGCATCGTCATGCTGATCTTCGTGCCCGCTGCCGAGGGAGCCGCCTGATGGCCGCCATCCCGCTGATCGAGGAAACCAGCGGCGGTCCGGCCGGCGCCATGGTGTCCGGCCTTGCCGGCCTGGCGCGCGACGCCGATCCGGCGCATCTCGAGATCCTCGCCAACAACCGGCCGCTGCGCAAGCTGGCGATCTATCCGGCTTCGGCCGGCTTCGAACTGGTCGAGGAACTCGACTATCTGTGCACCCGCACGATCGAGCCCAACGTCTTCTTCAACCCGCGCTTTCTGGCGCCGGCCATGCCCCGGCTGGAAGATCGCGAGGTCAAGCTGGCGGTGATCCGCGACGGCGACGAATACCGCAACCGGCTGCGCCTGCTGGTGCCGTTCTCGGTCGAACGGCCGGCCGTGCCGCTCGGCGTTCCGGTGATGCGCACCTGGTCGAGCCCGTTCGGCCCGATCGGCACGCCGCTGGTCGACCATGACGACCCGATCGGCGTCGTCGAGGATTTCTTCGGCATGCTGTCGCGGCCGCATCTCAAGCTGCCGAAGGTCTTCGTGCTGCCCGACATGCGGCTCGACGGCGCGTTGGCCAGCGTGCTTGCCACCGTTGCCGAGACGCGCGGCCTGACAATGGTCACCACCGGCAAGGCGGACCGGCCGGTGCTCGAAAGCACCCTCGACGGCGAGGCGTATCTGAAAGCATCGCTGCGCGCGCACCACTACCGCGAATTCCGCCGCCTGAAACGGCGCCTGGGGGATCTCGGCAGGCTGGAGCATGTCGTGGCGCGGGGACCGGACGAAATCCGCCACGCCATCGAAAATTTCCTGACGCTGGAGGCGGCCGGCTGGAAGGGCCGCGAGCGCACCGCCATGGCCATCGACCGCTACCGCGCCGCCTTTGCCCGCGAAGCCGTGCACCGGCTGGCCGAGCACGACATGTGCCGCATCCATTCGCTGACGCTGGACGGCCGCACGATCGCCTGCCTGGTCGTCTTCGTCGAGGCCGGCGTCGCCTACACCTGGAAGACCGCTTATGACGAGACGCTGGCGACCTATTCGCCGGGCACGCTGCTGATGATCGAGGTGACCAGGCAGCATCTCGACGACCCCAACATCATGATGACGGATTCCTGCGCCGTGCCCGACCACCCGGTGATGAGCCGGCTGTGGAGCGAGCGCAAGCCGATGGGCTCGCTGGTGATCGGACTGACGCCGGATGCCGACCGCCTCGCCCGCCAGGCCGCCTCGCAGCTGCATCTCTACCGCGAGACCCGCAACATGGCCCGCCTGCTGCGCAACCGCGTGAAGAGTTTGCTGGGACGGCGATAGAGCCGATGGCCTGCGCATTGTTATAGTGGCGGAGCGCGACCGGGCTTCTTGATCTGAGACTTTGTAGTAATCGCGGCAGCTGGCGGTTCCGGTTTTTGGACCGGCGGGAGGGGGGCTGGAATTGGGGGGCTATCGGGCGCCTTGGGAGCGCTGGTGCCGACTTTGACCAACATGGCAGAAATCTTCCACTGCCGGTCGATAGGAGCGAAAACAAGTTCGAAGTTTAGCTGCATCGCGGCAGAGGGAAAAAACCCTGCCATATGCAGCATGCCGTTGGATTCGATTTGCGGCATCAACGTCAATTGCGGCTCGAGCACGGCTACACCGCTGAGATCAAGCCCTTCGTTGCGCTGCTTCGCGAAAATCTCACCCAGCCGAGCAGGGTTGTTGGCTTGAAAGTCCGGGGCGCCAAGCTCACGCAGCACGGAATAATTTCCGGTCCTGTTTGCATGGTCGAGTGCCAGCAATGTGGACCTGACCAAGATCAGGACGCCATTGTGGTCGATGTCCGCCGGTTTTGGGGCGTCGGACACCTTGGACGCCGAACGACCATCCTTCTTAGCCTGTGCGTGGGCGGGAAGCACTTGCAGGCAGCAGACGGCCATGACCAAGGCCAGCCACGTCAATCGGCGCATTTTTCACACCCTCCGGCCAAGGCCGCCGGCTCTTGCTCCATCCTCGGCGCTTGCAGGCAGGCGCTAAAACTCGCCGGCTAGACCGAGGCGGAAACCATGGCTGGTTCCACCGCCATAGGCATAACCCGCGGTGAACGCGAAAGGTTCATCGAAGTCGAGGCGATGAGCGAGCGAGCCACCGAACGCCGTTTCACCCTTGAAATAACCGACATTGCCGGCCCAGCTCGTGCGGCCCGGAACGGACGGCATTGGGGCAGTTGTCATTGCTATTGCCGCTGCGATGCCCTGACGGGCCTCGGTGCGATTCTCGGAAATCTCCGTCCCTAGTTCAGAGAAGCCGCTCTCCAGCGCGCCGACTCGTCCGTCGAGCGATGCGATATCGCTGGTGTTTGTCGTCACACGCGTATCGAGCGACGCGAGCATGGTGTCGTGTCCGGCAAGCCGGCCGTCTTGCTCCGTATCCTTCGCTTCCGTCTGCGTGATCCGCGTCTCGTGATTGGCGAGGGTGGTGTCCTGCTGGACGTTTTTGGTCTCGACGCCGGTGAGCCGAGTATCTTGCTGCGTGTTCTTGGCTTCGACATCGTCTAGTCGGCCATCCTGCTCAATGTTCTTTGCTGAAGCGTCGCCGACGACGCCGTCAACATAATCCTTGTTGGCCGCATCCGTTCCTGCCGTCGGGGTGCCGACGTTCGTTACGATGTTGCCACCCATATCAACCGCTCCACCGAAGGTCGCCGCACCCGTCGCCGCGTCGAAATTAATTTGGCTGCCGTTGGGGCCAATAGTGATACCCGGTGCGGGCACAAAATAATCGTCGGAGTCCGAACAATCGTCGTTTATTGTGGTGCCGATCACGCCGGCAAAGCTGCAGATCGTGTTCTCTGGATCTCCCGCGTCACCACCGAAGACGACCTGTGCCGAAGCTGGCGCTACCGAAGAAAGCATGAGAATGAGAAAAAACACTGACAGCGAGGCCACTACGCAGCCAAATCGGCTCTCGTGAGAAGCTTTGCAAGTTGAGTCCATCACGCCCTCCACCACCATTCCCTGCGTAAAGGTGATCGGCGGCCCAAGGTTGAGTCAATCGTCAATAGCGGTTTTCCTCCCGAATCCAGGCCCAGCTCGGCGACATGGCGTTCTCGATGTTGCTCCTGAGCAACAACTTATGCGGTCATTAGCAGGCAGTGTGTCAACCTGTGTGCAAGGTGGACGAGGAGATCCGAGGACGTTCGCAACGTGAGGTAATGATGGAAGCCATGCAATATTGCGAGCGAAATTGAGCGCTTCGGCGGCAGTCCGGACGTGGGCAATCTCAGTGCAGACGGCAGACAGCTTTGACTGTCCGGCCGCTTCGATGGCGGCGCTGTAGCGCGGTCAAGGCATCCGACGCGCCAAAGCAGGCTGATATTGACCGAAACGGATTTTGATCTTGGTTGCTATCGAGCCGCTTGTGCTCGCGATACAGGTCACCAATGACTGCGCCAACCGCGCGGGGAGCCTGAGAAAAGCCACTGGATCAACGGCAAGACACCAGCTATGGCTCCGGCGGCAATTTCGGCCGGCCTTCACGACAAGCCATCCTGATGATCAGAACCTTTTTGCGTCACGCCGGTCCCCGTGCGGCCTTTTTGCTGCTTGCGCTGCTGCCTGTCCGCGCCTGGGCCGATAGCTGTCCCGAGGATTGCAGCGAGCCCGCGCCGTCCATCAACATCTACAGCCACACCGCCGCCAGCCATCTCAGCCCGGCCACGCTGGGTGCACTGCCGCGCGTCTATGTGCCGAACCGCTCCTCCAACAGCGTCACGGTGATCGACACCATGACACTCAAGGAAGTCGACAGGTTCCCGGTCGGCAGCAAACCGCAGCACGTCGTGCCGTCCTGGGACCTGAAGACGCTCTGGGTCGCCAACAATGGCACCGGCAAGAACGGCAGCCTCACGCCGATCGACCCGATGACCGGCAAGCCCGGCCCGCAGATCGCCGTGGACGATCCCTACAATTTGTATTTCATGCCGGGCGCGGCCATCGTCGTCGACGAAGCCCTGGAGCGGCTCGATTTCCGCGATCCTCACACCATGGCGCTGAAGTCGGCCCTGCCGACGCCCACTTGTCCCGGCATCAACCACGCCGATTTCTCCGTCGACGGCGCCTACGCGATCTTCACCTGCGAATACGGCAATGGCGGGTTGGCCAAGATCGACCTGAAGAACCAGAAGGTGCTTGGCCATCTCGACTTCTCGAAAATGGGCATGCCGCAGGACATCCGCCTCTCGCCCGACGGCAAGGTTTTTTACGTCGCCGACATGATGAATGACGGCGTGTTCCTCGTCGATGGCGACAATTTCAAGGAGATCGGCTTCATCCCGACCGGCATCGGCGCCCATGGCTTCGTCGTCAGCCGCGACGGCAAGCGGCTCTATGTCTCGAACCGGGGCTCGCACAAGATGGAGCAGGGCCAGGCAAAGGGACCGGGCAGCGTGACGGTGATCGACTTCGCTACCCGCGCGGTCGTCACGCAATGGCCGATCCCCGGCGGCGGCAGCCCCGACATGGGCAACGTCAGCGCCGACGGCAAACAACTATGGCTGTCCGGCCGCTTCGACAGTGCCGCCTACATGATCGACACGACATCAGGCGCGGTGACCAAGTTTCGGGTTGGCTCAGAGCCGCACGGCCTGACGGTGTGGCCACAGACGGGGCGGTATTCGCAAGGGCATACGGGGAATATGCGCTAAGTCCGCGTTCGAGGCGCGCTCGAACGCAAGGGGTCGCAAAGGGCGACCGCTCGTCGGCCCGGAACGAGCAGGGGCTTTCCTTGGAAACCGCGAAGCTGTAGCTCCACACACTGGTTTCGGATACTGCCAGAAGATGAACCTTCGCCGCATCGTCCTCATCGTCGCGCTTCTCAATCTTGCCTATTTCGGGATCGAGTTCGCTGTGGCGCTCGCCATTGGATCAGTGTCCCTGTTCGCCGACAGCATCGACTTTCTTGAAGATGCTTCCGTGAACCTCCTTATCCTGCTCGCACTTGGGTGGTCTGTGCGCTCCCGTGCGCGGGTGGGGATGGCGTTGGCGCTCATCCTTCTCATGCCGGGTCTGGCAACGCTCTGGACGGCTTGGGAGAAGTTCAACGTGCCGGTGCCGCCGCAGCCCATCGCCTTGACCTTGGCGGGACTTGGCGCTCTCGCCGTCAACCTGTCCTGTGCCTACATGCTGGCCGCGCACCGGCATCGTGGCGGCAGCCTCACAAAGGCGGCCTTCCTGTCGGCCCGCAACGACGCCTTGGCCAACATCGCCATTATTGCCGCAGGGTTGGTCACGGCCTTGCTCTGGCATTCCGCGTGGCCCGATTTGGCGGTGGGATTGGGGATCGCGGTCATGAACGCCGACGCGGCCCGCGAAGTGTGGGAAGCTGCCCGTGAAGAACACCGTGCGGCGGCCTGAGAGCACGTAGAGCGGGGCTACCGGCCGCCGCTGATTGGCGCTATCACTGTCATCCTCAGCAGCCGCGGTTGGCTCTGTGTTCGAGGCACTGTTCGAACCCGGAGGGTTCGCAAGGGCGACCGCCCGTCGGCCGGTCAGGCCGCCCCATCGGAGCCCATGAGCGAAGCGAACTGGCGTGAGATCAAAAATGGTGCCCCTAGCCGGAATCGAACCAGCACTCCTTGCGGAACTCGATTTTGAGTCGAGCGCGTCTACCAATTCCGCCATAGGGGCTCAGGCCCAAAGGCCTGGATGGGCGCGGACTATACGGTTGGAGGCCTGTTCGTCAACTGGCCAAATGCGCCGCCGTGCCCTGCTTGCGGCAAAAGCCCGCCTTTCTGTTTCATGAAGCTCCTGCCATTGTGCGGCGCGGGAAATCTTTCTAGACAGACGCGCATCAAAGCGCGTTGCGTGTGGCAACCTGCATCCAGGAGAGCCGATGCTTCGCGGACTTTACGACTGGACCTTGTCGCTGGCGGCCCGCAAATCCGCCGAATGGTGGCTGGCCTTCATCGCTTTCGTCGAAAGCTCGGTGTTTTTCATACCTGCCGACGTCTTGTACCTGCCCATGGCGTTGGCGCGGCCCGAACGCGCCTATCGCTACGCGCTGACCGCTACTGTCGCGTCGGTGCTGGGCGGCATTGCCGGCTGGCTGATCGGTTACTATGCCTACGACACGATAGCACGGCCGATGCTGGAGCACTTTGGCGGCCTTGACGCGTTCGAGAGGTGGCAGTCGGCCGGCACCGGGCTGATGCTGGTGCTGCTCGTCACATCGGGTGCCGCCCACCTGCCGCCGATCAAGGTGGTCACCATTCTGGCAGGCGCCCTCCACGTCAATCTTTTCGTCTTCATCGTCTCCGCCATCCTGGCGCGTGGCGCTCGTTTCCTGCTTCTTGCCTGGCTGCTGCGCCGCTATGGCGAAGAGATCAAGGAATTCATCGAGAAGCGTTTGGGATTGATCGTCGGCGCCGGCGCCGCCGCCCTGATTTTGCTCTATATCGTCGTCAAATACGCCTTCTGACCGCCCAAGGCGGGCGGTGGGTCAGGACTATGCCGGCGGACGGCGAATTCAACGGACGAAACATGACAGCCACGATGACAGCCGATACCGGACGCCAGCGGACGCGCACCGCTTTGTTTCTCGCCGTCGCCATGGCCGCCACGGTCGGCTCCGCGCTCGCCTTCCAGCACATAGGCGGCTACATCCCCTGCCATCTGTGCCTGGAGCAGCGCACGCCCTATTATATCGGCGCCCCGCTGATGCTGCTGGCGGTGATTGCCTCGATGCTCAGCGCGCCCGCATGGCTGACGCGCGGCCTGCTTGCCGTCGGCGGCCTGCTGATGCTCTATGGCCTCTATCTCGGCGTCTATCATTCGGGCGTCGAATGGGCCTGGTGGCAGGGTCCGGCCGATTGCACGGCCGGCGCCGGCCCGGTCGACACCGGCGGCAAGGGCGTGCTCGACGCGCTCGACAAATTCGTGCCGCCGTCCTGCGACAAGGCCGCTTTGCGCATCCTCGGCCTGTCGCTGGCCGGCTGGAACGCCATCGCCAGCTTCATCCTCGCCGCCATCGCCTTCCGCGGCGCGCTGGCCCGCGATTAATCAAGTGCGAGGTCGCGCCATGCGGCCAGTCTCTAAATGTTGGCACCGCCCCTCATTGCCCTGCCGGGCATCTCTCCCCGTATAGTGACGGGGAGAAAGACGCAGTCACCAATGGTTTCGCCAAGCCGGAACGCTGAAAGAAGGGCGCCAAATTTGCAGCCAATTCCCTTCTCCCCGTCACTATACGGGGAGAAGGTGGCGGCAGCCGGATGAGAGGCAGGACTGACATCGGCGATTGCCCTAGCAAGGCCGATCGCGCCAATCCCTACGGCTCCAACTCCACATCCCAGTAGAGGTAATCCATCCAGCTTTCATGCAGATGGTTGGGCGGGAACAGCCGGCCATTGTTGTGCAGGTCGTGCACGGTCGGCTGGTAGGGCTTCTGCAGCGGCCACATCTTGGCGTGCGCCGGCATCATGCCGCCCTTCCTCAGATTGCAGGGTGAACAGGCGGCCACGACATTCTCCCACGTCGTCGCCCCGCCGCGATGGCGCGGGATGACGTGGTCGAAGGTCAGATCCTCGGGCGTGCCGCAATACTGGCACTGGAAGCGGTCGCGCAGGAACACATTGAAGCGGGTGAATGCCGGGTGCCTCGACGGCTTCACATAGGCCTTAAGGCTGACGACGCTGGGCAGCTTCATCGAAAAGGTCGGCGAAGACACTGCATGCTCGTATTCGGCGACGATGTTGACCCGGTCGAGGAACACCGCCTTGATGGCGTCCTGCCAGGACCAGAGCGACAAGGGGTAATAGCTGAGCGGACGGTAATCCGCATTCAGCACCAGCGCAGGAAGCCCATCCGGAGATACGGCAACCGTCACCTTGTTGACCTCCTCGTTCTAGAACCGATCGGCGCGGATACTGTAAGCCCGACATGACAGGGATGTGAAGCGGATTGTCATCAGCCAAAAGCGGCAAAAATGCAGGATTTTCATGCTTTTTTACGGCTTCAGGCCGGAGGTGCCGCATCCCGGCCCCTGGTTTCGCGATAATAGGACCAGAAAAGCCGCGATGCGACGCCTCGCCACGGGCTCCATGATTCGGCCAGAGCGATCAGCGTTTTCTCCGGCGGACGCGGCTCTATGCCGAGCGCGTGGCCAACCGCGCTCTGCAGCGCGACGTCGCGCGCGGGAAAAATATCGGGGTGGCCGGCGGCAAACAGGAGATAGACTTCCGCCGTCCACGGGCCGATGCCCGGCACCGCGATCATAGCCGCGATCGCCTCTTCGGCGTCGAGCGAACAGAGGTGATGCAGGTCGAGCCCCTCAACCACGGCCTGCGCAACCGCGATCAGACCGCGCTGCTTCGGCCGCGACAGCCCGGCCCCGCGAAACATGTCCTCGCCGGCGGCAAGGATCGCCTGCGGCGTCAGCGGATCGACCAGTTTCACCAGCCGGCCGAAAATCGCATCGGCGCTCGCACGGGATACTTGTTGCGAAACGATAATGGAGGCCAGGCTTCGAAAACCGGGTTCAGAGAGCCGAAGCGGCACCTCGCCGGCCATGCCGCGCACCTTTTCCAGGCGCGGATCGATTGCGCAAAGCGCATCCAGCCCGCGCGCAATATCGTCCAGTGTCGCGATGCGTTGCATGTTTTCTTGTTCCTGAACCGGCCGCACGGTAGCAATTGGCAAAACCGCTGCACAACCCGATTGCCGCTTGTGAGATGACGCTCCTGACATTCCGCTTCGCGCCGAGCCCGAATGGCGAACTGCATCTCGGCCATGCCTATTCGGCATTGCTCAACCAGCAACTGGCGCGTGCCGCCGGCGGCCGCCTGCTGCTGCGCATCGAGGACATCGACACGATCCGCTGCACGCCTGAATTCGAGGCCGGCATCTTTCGCGACCTCGAATGGTTAGGTCTCGAATGGGAACAGCCGGTGCGGCGCCAGGCCGAGCATTTTACCGACTACCGGGCCGTGCTCGACCGGCTGGTCCGCGAAGAACTCGTCTACCCTGCCTTCATGAGCCGTGGCGAGATCAGGGCCTTCATCGCCGACAGCGAAAAGCGCGGCCGCGACTGGCCGCGCGACCCGGACGGCGTGCCGCTTTATCCCGGCGCCGACAAGGCGCTGCCGATCAGCGAACGCAACCGCCGCATCGCCGAAAATGCGCCCTTCGCCTGGCGCCTCGACGTTAAGGCGGCACTGGCGCGCGTCGGCACGGATTTGTCCTGGCGCGAATTCACCAACGAGACGCTTTCGGCGACGCAGCGCGTCGAGGCGCGTCCGCAGGACTGGGGCGACGTCATTCTGGCGCGCCGCGACATACCGACCAGCTATCACCTGGCCGTCGTCGTCGACGACGCCCTGCAAGGTGTGAGCCATGTCGTGCGTGGCCGCGACCTCTATTCCGCGACCGGCATCCAGCGCCTGCTGCAGGAATTGCTCGGCCTCGGCCAGCCGCAGTATTTCCACCACCGTCTCATACTCGGACCGGATGGGCGCAAACTGTCGAAGAGTTTTGCTGATACCGGCCTTGCCGCGCTGAGGCAGGCAGGCATGTCGCCGGACGATGTCAGGCGGCTGGTCGGGCTATGACTAAAGCCGGGCCAGCCCCGCCTTGAGCAGCGCCAACGCGCCGACAAACGCGAAGGCGCCGCCCAGTCCCCAGGCAACCGCGAGCTTCAGATCTCTCAGGACGATGCCATGTTCGTTCGCGGCCATGACCGCGGCGAAAAAGCCGAGCGTGAACAGCAATGTGTTGCCGGTCGACCCAAAACCGTCCTCCTGCATGATGGCGTCGAGCGCTGAACCGAAGAAGAAGCCGAACACGGCCACACTGGCCACCGTCATCAACAGCCAGCTTGTGTCCAGATGCAACAGCATGCGCACTCCCTGTCGAAGCCGAAACGCCATGTCGCCGGATCCATCGACAGAAGTCGATTGCCCTGACGCCGCCCTTTGAATTCGGCCACCCCCTACATCAGGATGAGCTTATGTACCAATTGTTTCGCTTTGCTTGCCGGATTGAACCGCATTAGAGCAATTGCCGTATTTGTCTCTTCACCCACCGGAAACGGCTTCCCCGAAAATGCACAGTCTCAAGCGGTTCATCCCCGCCTCGTTTGTCGTCCTGTGGGCGACAGGTTTCATCGGCGCGCGCTACGCCATGCCCTGGGCGGAGCCCTTCACCTTTCTGGCGGCCCGCTTTGTCATCGCCGCCTTGCTGCTCGCCGGCCTGATGCTCGTGCTTGGCTCGAAGCGAGCCACAAGGGCAGAAGCGCTTCACGCCACGGTCGCCGGCATCCTCATGCATGGCATCTATCTCGGCGCGGTGTTCTGGGCGATCCACAGGGGCATGCCCGCCGGGCTTTCGGCGCTGATCGTCGGCCTGCAACCGCTGATCACCGCCGTGCTTGCCGGCCGGTTCCTCGGCGAGGCCATCCTGCCGCGCCATTGGGCCGGCCTTGCCGTCGGCCTTGTGGGAGTGATCATCGTGCTGTGGCCGAAGCTCGGCGCGCTCGGCGGCGGCGTTACGCCCGAAACCCTGGCGGCGTCGCTGGTCTCGGTGCTGGGCATGAGCGCCGGGACCATCTGGCAGAAGCGCTATGCCTCGGGCGGCGACCTGGTGGCGGCGACGATGTGGCAATATATCGGCGGCGGCTCGCTGATGATCCTGGCTTCGCTGGCACTGGAGACCCACACGGTGATCATCAACGGCGAACTGATCTTCGCCATGGCCTGGCTGGTCCTGGTGCTGTCGATCGGCGCCATCTTCCTGCTGATGGTGATGATTCGCGACGGCGAGATGTCGAAGGTCGCGTCGCTGTTCTACCTGGTGCCGGCCGTCACCGCAGTCATCGCCTGGGTGCTGTTCGGCGAACAGCTCAGCCTCGTGCAGATCGTCGGCATGGCAATCGCGACGCTCGGCGTCGGGCTGGCCACGGCTCGGCCAGCCAGAACCTAGCTGCCGACACGTGCGCGCGCTTCGAGAAAGCGGCTGATCGCCGCATTGAGTTCGCCGCCGAGGATGAAGATCGCCGACAGCATATAGAGGAAAACCACGGCGATCATGATCGAGGCGAGGCCGGCATAGGTCGTCACATAGGACGAGAAATGGTCGAGGTAGGTCGCGAACATCGTCGAGCCGACAAGCCACGCAGCCAGAGTGAAGATGATGCCAGGCACCAGCGAGACAAAGCGGCGCTTGCCCGCCGGCAGCCAGTAGTGGACGGCAAACAAGCCACCGATAATGACGGTTGAGGCGATGACGTAACGCCATAGCGTGATCGTGCCCGTATAGGGTTTGATCCACTCGAAATGAGCTTCCGCCAGCCGCGCCAGCAAAGGCGCAAAGACCAGGAGCACGCTGATCGCCAGGAAACCGGCCGTCGCGATCAGCACGAAGAAAATGCTCTGCACCCGGCGGTAGATGATGCCGCGCGTTTCGGCGACGCGGTAGGCGCGGTTGAGCGAGGTGCGCAGCGCCTCGATGCCGTTGGAGGCGAAATAGGCCGCCAGCAGCACGCCGTAGGTCAAAAGATCGGTGCGCCGCACGGTCAGCACGTTGAGCACTTCGCGCGCGATAGGCTTGGCGATCTGTTCGGGCCAGGTGTCGAAGACCAGGTGCACGGCAGTATCGGCGAACGCCTGCGCGCCGAGGAAGCTCGCCAGCGTGGTGGCGAAGATCAGGAACGGGAACAGCGCCATGAGCGAAGTGATCGCCAGATGGCTGGCCATGGCCCAGCCGTCATCGGTGTTGAAATGGCCAAGCGCGTCATAGAGCACGCGGCGCAGCACGACGATATTCCGCATCAAGAGCCGCGTTCCCTTCGATTGTCTCGACGCCGCGAATATGGGAAGGGATTGTGGCAAATGGCAACCCTTGCTCAAACCACGATGCCGCCTGCCAAAGAGTTGCGCACCATCATCGTCACCGGCGCCTCGTCCGGGATAGGCGCCCACTGCGCCCGTGCACTGAAGGCGGATGGCTGGCGCGTGTTTGCAACGGCGCGCAAGCCGGATGACATAGCCGCACTTGAAGCCGACGGCATCGAGGCCTTTTATCTCGACTACCGTGAGCCGGATTCCATCGCAGCACTTGCGGCATCGGTGCTGGAGCGGACAGGCGGACGCCTCGACGCCCTGTTCAACAACGGCGCCCATGCACAGCCCGGCGCCGTGGAAGACCTGCCGGTTGCGGCATTGCGCGAGCAGTTCGAGGCCAATTTCTTCGGCTGGCACGACCTCACCCGACGCATCGTACCGGTAATGCGTCGCCAGGGACATGGCCGCCTCGTTCATTGTTCCTCGATCCTTGGGCTAGCGCCGGTCCCTTTTCGCGGCGCCTACTCAGCCTCCAAGCACGCGCTCGAAGGCCTGATGCTGTGCATGCAGCAGGAACTCAGGGGCAGCGGCATCCATGTCTCGCTGATCGAACCGGGGCCGGTGATCTCGAAAATCGCCAGCAACGGGCTGTTCTGGTTCCTGAAAAACATCGACCACGAGAATTCCGTCCACCACGTCGCCTATGCCACGCAGCTGGCGCGGCTTCGGGCCGGCGGCAGCTCATCACGGCTGAAAAAGGGGCCGGAGGTGGTCTATGCGGCCTTGCGCCATGCACTTCTGTCGCGGTGCCCGCGCCCGCACTATGTGGTAACAGTGCCGGCCAGGATTGGCGTGATGCTCAAGCGCATCCTGCCGGCATCGATGCTCTACCGCGTTCTGGCCGGACGCGCCTGATCGCAACAGAACTGGGAACAGATCATGGCAACCGTCATCAAAGTCCTCCTCGTCCTCGTCATGGTCGCCGTGGTGATCGTGCTTGTCCGCGGCCTCATCAACATGATGCGCGGCGGCTCCGGTGTGAGCTCGAACAAGCTGATGCAGGCACGCGTGCTGCTGCAGGCGCTGGCGTTGGCACTGATCCTGCTGGTGGTGTATTTCACCCGCAAGTGACGGCCGTTCGGGAGGCGACGTGGTCAAGCTCAACAAGATCTACACCCGCACGGGCGATGACGGCACCACTGGCCTCGGCACCGGTGAACGCAGGCTGAAATCCGACCTGCGCGTCGATGCCTACGGCACCGTCGATGAAGCCAATGCCTGCATCGGCATCGCCCGCCTGCACACAGCGGCAAGTTATCCCGCCATCGACGCCATGCTGTCCCGCATCCAGAACGATTTGTTCGACCTCGGCGCCGATCTCGCCGTGCCCGACGACGGCAAGCCGCTCGGCTACGAGCCGCTGCGCATCATCGCCTCGCAGACCGACCGCGTCGAAAAGGATATCGACCTTCTCAACAAGAATCTGCAGCCGCTCAAATCCTTCGTGCTCAATGGCGGCACGCCGGCGGCGGCAGCACTTCATCTTGCCCGCACCGTGGCGCGACGGGCCGAGCGGATCATGGTGGCACTGGCGCAGGACCCGGCCGAACATGTCAATCGCGAGGGGCTGAAATACATAAACCGCGTCTCGGACTTTCTGTTCGTCGCCGCTCGTGCGGTCAATGACAACGGAAATGCCGACGTGTTATGGGTGCCCGGCAAGAACCGCTGAATTTTCGAAGGCGGGAAAGGGCTTGGGGCATGTTCATCCCGCTTTACGACTCCAACAGGTTGCGCCACATCCGGCTGCAATATGTGACGATCGGCCTGATCGCGGCCAACGTGTTGGTCTTTCTCATCACGACGATCGGCGGCGAAAATTTCAACAACGCAGCCGTGCTCGGCTTCGGCTTCATTCCTTCGGTTGTCCACGACACGGCAGAACTCTCGCCCCAATTCGTCGTCATTCCCGAGAGCCTGAGTTACCTTACCTATGCCTTCCTGCATGCCGATATCTTTCATCTCGGCGGCAACATGCTGTTCCTGTGGGTGTTCGGCGATAATGTCGAGGACGCACTCGGCCACATCCGCTACCTCATCTTCTACCTGCTTTGCGCCATCGCCGGCGCCTTCTTCCAGGGGCTCGTCGCCTGGAGTTCGGAGGTTCCGCTGATCGGCGCCTCCGGCGCCATTGCCGGCGTCGTCGCCGCCTATCTGGTCCTCTACCCTCGGGTGAAAGTGTGGGTGCTGGTCTTTGCCCGGATTCCGCTGCGTATCCCGGCCTTCATCCCGCTGATCCTGTGGATCGGCTTCCAGGTGGTGATGTTTGCCGCCGGCGGCGAAAACCAGATATCCTGGGCCTGCCACATTGGCGGCATCATTGCCGGTGGCGTGCTGGTGCTCATCATGCGCAGCCGCGGCGTGCCGCTGCTCGCCGGTGACGACGGCGAGCCGGAACCCGCCGATCAGCCAGCCGCTTCTATTGGGCCGGCGCCAGCCGGTCCGGCTCCCGTGCAACCTGAGACGCGTTGGGGCCGGGGTGGCGCTTCCGGTCACAACTGAACCGATTTGAGTGGTTTGGCCGCTGCCGTGGCATATTGACGTGTTGCGTCGCCACAACTACGGAGAGCGCCACCGCTAGGCGGCAGAAGACCAGAATTCGTCCGGCCAGGATTCCGTTTGGCCGCAATTCAGTCAGGAATGTCGGCTTTCGACAACTCTGCGGAGGCGCACGCTGCTATAGCGCGCCCGGATATCTCAGGAGAGGTGACAGGCAAATGAAGATCCTTGTGCCCGTGAAGCGGGTTGTGGATGCGAACGTCAAGGTTCGCGTCAAGGCTGATGGTTCGGCGGTTGAACTCGCCAATGTCAAGATGGCGATGAACCCGTTCGACGAGATCGCGGTGGAAGAGGCACTCCGGCTGAAGGAAGCCGGCAAGGCCGAAGAGATCATCGTCGTTTCGATCGGCCCGCAGCAGGCGCAGGAAACGCTCCGCACCGCGCTCGCCATGGGCGCCGACCGCGCCATCCTGGTCAAGACAGATGAACAGACCGAGCCGCTCGGCGTCGCCAAGGTGCTGAAGGGCGTCGTCGACGCCGAGCAGCCCGGCCTCGTGATCCTCGGCAAGCAGGCGATCGATGATGACTCGAACCAGACCGGCCAGATGCTGGCCGCCCTGCTCGGCTGGGCACAGGGCACCTTCGCCTCCAAGGTCGTGCTCGACGGCGACAAGGCCAAGGTGACGCGCGAAGTCGATGGCGGCCTGCAGACGGTGGAACTGAAGATGCCGGCGATCATCACCGCCGATCTTCGCCTCAACCAGCCGCGCTACGCCTCGCTGCCCAACATCATGAAGGCCAAGAAGAAGCCGCTCGACGAAAAGAGCCCGGCCGATTACGGCGCCGACGTCAAGCCGCGCCTGAAGGTGCTCAAGACCGAGGAGCCCAGCGGCCGCAAGGCGGGCGTGAAGGTCAAGAGCGTCGCCGAACTGGTCGACAAGCTGAAGAACGAAGCCGGCGTGCTCTGAGACTGGAAGGAACAGATAAAATGACCATTCTCCTCATCGCAGAACACGACAACGCAACTCTTTCCGACCAGACCGCCAAAGCGCTCTCGGCGGCGCTGCAGATCGGTTCGGACGTGCATGTGCTGGTCGCCGGCAAAGGCGCCAAAGGCGCTGCCGACGCCGCCGCCAAGCTCAAGGGCGTGAGCAAGGTGCTGCTGGCCGAGGCCGACGAACTGGCCGAGCGCCTCGCCGAACCGCTCGCCGCACTCGTTGTCTCGCTGGCCGGCGCCTACGACACCATAATCGGGCCGGCGACCTCGTCGGGCAAGAACGTCGCGCCGCGCGTGGCGGCCCTGCTCGATGTCGCGCAAGTCTCCGAGATCATCGAAGTGGTTTCACCAGACACGTTCAAGCGGCCGATCTATGCTGGCAATGCGATCCAGACGGTGCAGTCTACCGACGCCAAGAGGGTCATCACTGTGCGCACCGCCTCCTTCCAGGCTGCCCCCGAGGGCGGCTCGGCAGCTGTCGAGACGGTGAAGGCCGCGGCCAATCCCGGCCTCTCCACTTTCGTCGAGAACAAACTCTCGGAAACCGACCGTCCGGAGCTGACCTCGGCAAAGATCATCATTTCGGGCGGCCGCGCGCTCGGCTCCTCGGAAAAGTTCCAGGAAGTCATCCTGCCGGTCGCCGACAAGCTCGGTGCAGCCGTCGGCGCCTCGCGCGCTGCCGTCGACGCCGGCTACGCCCCGAATGACTGGCAGGTCGGCCAGACCGGCAAGGTCGTGGCGCCGGACCTCTATATTGCCGTCGGCATTTCCGGCGCCATCCAGCACCTTGCTGGCATGAAGGATTCGAAGGTCATCGTCGCCATCAACAAGGACGAAGAGGCGCCGATCTTCCAGGTTGCCGATTACGGCCTGGTCGGCGACCTGTTCGTCATCCTGCCGGAACTGCAAAAGGCGCTTTGACGCTCTCTGCCAAAGCGTATTAAATTGTGAAAGGGTGGGGTAGACGAAGCTGCCCCACCCTTTTAGTTTGCACTGCACAAAAAGCAGGCCGCAAAGGCCTTTTCGACGGGATCGCTGCAAATGGCCAAGATCGAGACGATCGGCATCATCGGCGCCGGCCAGATGGGCGGCGGCATCGCGCATGTATCAGCACTTTCGGGTTTCAAGGTGCTGATCTACGACGTCTCGCCCGACCGTATCGAGAAGGGCATTGCCACGGTCAGCGGCAACATGGCCCGTCAGGTCGGCTCCGGCAAGCTTGAGGAAAAGCTGCGTAACGAAGCGATGGCGCGCATTTCCGCAGCCCCCACCATGGCTGATCTCGCCGGTGCCGATCTGGTTATCGAGGCGGCGACCGAGGACGAGACGGTCAAGCGCAAGATTTACGCGCAGCTCTGTCCCCAGCTCAACCCGGAAGCCATTCTGGCGACCAACACCTCGTCGATTTCGATCACCCGGCTTGCGGCGCAGACCGACCGTCCCGAGCGTTTTATCGGCATACATTTCATGAACCCCGTGCCGCTGATGAAGCTGGTCGAACTGGTGCGCGGCATCGCTACCGAGGATCAGACCTTCGAGGCGGCCAAGGCCTATGTGAAACAGCTCGACAAGACCATCACCGTCTCTGAAGATTTTCCGGCCTTCATCGTCAACCGCATTCTGTTGCCGATGATCAACGAGGCGATCTACACGCTCTATGAGGGGGTCGGCTCGGTCGATGCCATCGACACCGCCATGCGGCTCGGCGCCAACCATCCGATGGGACCGCTGCAGCTCGCCGATTTCATCGGCCTCGACACCTGCCTGTCGATTATGCAGGTGCTGCATGACGGCCTGTCGGATTCGAAATATCGCCCCTGCCCGCTGCTGGTGAAATATGTCGAGGCCGGCTGGCTCGGCCGCAAGACCGGGCGCGGCTTCTACGACTATCGCGGCGAGCATCCGGTTCCGACGCGCTAACCACCAGAACGAAAGTTCCGTGCTCCCTCAGGACGCCGCTGCAAGCGGCGGCTCTGCTTGGCCTCTTGACCCGGTATCGTCAGGCGCCACGGAAACACAGCCGCGGCCGGCGGCCTTGGCCGCATAGCAGGCAGCATCGGCCCGGGCGATGATCTCGTCGACTTCACCGCTGTTGCTGTGGATTGGCGCCAGCCCGATGCTGGCATCGATCGCATGCGGCCGGCCGTCCCAGCTGAACTGCAGGCCGCGGATGGCGTCGATGACAGAGCGTGCGGCAATCCTGGCGCCGGCGCTCGGCCCGGCTTTCAGGATGACCGCGAATTCGTCGCCGCCGAGGCGGGCCACGATATCCTCCGGCCCAAGCGCACCGCGAATGGCCTCGGCAACCCGCTTCAGCAAGGCGTCGCCGGCGGCGTGCCCGCCAGTGTCGTTGACCAGCTTGAAATGGTCCAGATCGATGAACATGAAATGATGTTCGCCCGCCGACCTGGCTGTGCCGGCCTTGCGGCTCCGGTCGACCAGTTCCTCCATGGTGCGGATAAAGCTCGAACGGTTGGCAAGGCCGGTCAGCGCATCATGCGCGGCGGCATAGGCGAGCTGGCGCTGCAAGGCGCGCGCATCGGTGAAGTCCTGGAAGACGATGACAAGACCGCAGAACTCCTGGCGGTCGTTCATGATCGGCGACACCACCTGGCGGATGCTGCAGCGTGTGTCGTCGCGACGGATGAGGACGGCGCGACTGTTCTGGTCGGCAGGGCTGGCGCTGCCGAGCGCCGGCCGCGTCATGCCGATCCTTTGCCCGGTTTCTTCGTCCACCGCCCAGTAGACATGGCCAAGCGTCTTGCCGAGCGCCTCCGCGCCAACAACGCCGGTGAGCTTTTCGGCGACCGGGTTCATGAAGGTGATGCGGTTGGCGGCATCGGTGCAGATGACGGCGTCGCCGATCGACTGCAGCGTCACCCTCAGCCGCTCCTTCTCGTCGGCCAGCATTGCCGCCGATACGATGAGGCTTTCCTCGGTTTGCTTGCGCTGGGTGATGTCGGTCAGGCTGCCGATGGCCCTGACCAGCCGTCCGTCCTTGTCGCGTTCGAGCGTCTTGCCGCGGTCGAGGATCCAGACCCAGTGGCCATCCTTGTGGCGCATCCGGAACTCGGCTTCGAAGAACGGTGTCCTGCCCTCCAGATGGGCACGATCGGCTTCGGCGACGTTTTCGCGATCGTCGGGGTGGATCATCGCCAGCCAGCGGTCGGGGTCGCCGTCCAGTTCGCCATCGGCATAGCCCAGCATCTTCACCCAGGTGGCGGAGTAGGTGGTGCCGCCCTTCCGCATATCAAGATCCCAGACGCCTTGTCCGGCGCTGGCCAGGGCAAAATTCCAGCGCGTTTCGGCTTCGGCTATGCGCGCCTCGGATTGCTTGCGCGCATCGATATCCTCGATCTGGGAGACCAGGTAGAGCGGGCTCCCGCTCTTCTCGTCGCGAATGACGGAACCGGCAAGATGGGCCCATACCGGCGTGCCGTCCTTCCTGAGGTAGCGCTTTTCGAAGTGGAAGGCGTTGACGGTGCCCGCCCGCATGCCGTCCATCGTCTCACGGCCGATCTGCACATCGTCGGGATGGGTGATCTGGAAGAAGGTCAGCGCCTCGATCTCCTGCTTGCTGTAGCCGAGCATGGCGGCGAAGGCCGGGTTGGTTTCATGGATGCGGCCGTCGAGGCCGACAATGGCGATGCCGATCGCCGAATCCTCCATGGCGCGGCGGAAACGCTGCTCGCTTTCGGCGATCTGCCGGCGGTCGTCCAGTATCCGGTAAATGAACAGGGCGGCGAGAATCAGCGCAACGGCGGCGACCGGCACCGATATCTGCAAGCATAGCTTCAGCACTTCGGCGCTGACATCGAGCCGCGACAGCAGGAGCGCGACCACGGCAGCGCAAAGCCCTCCGGCCGCAAGCACCAAAGCCACGTGACTGTCAGCCCGCAGGCTTTTTCGCTCTCGCCGCATCACTGTGCATGCCACCCCATGCGCAACACATTTCTGCAAAAAACACTGGATGATCGATTTTAAGGAAAGGTTGCGCCGGAGCCACCGGCAACACGGTGAACCCGCAAACAATTGCCGGCATGATTAAGGATCGGTGATTATTGGGCGATCTTGAACGGCCCGGTCACCAGCGCACGAAGAACCGTCCCCCGAGCGCGCCCAGACCGGCGAGGACGGCGATGGCGAGCGTGTACCAGGTGGCGACGAAAAGCGGCGAATCGTCGAAGCAGTGCGCGGCGTAGAAGGTCGCCGCCAGGCCGCCGGCGAGCAGTCCCGCGACCGCCCCGGCCAACACCGGCCGCGTCGGCGCGCCATAGCGCAGCATCCACAGGAAGACGGCAAGCGGGCCGATGCCGATCAGCGGGATGAAGCCCATGCAGATCATCATGTTGGAGCCGACCATGCGCGTGCTCCACATCGGCTCCGGCACCATGAACAGTTCGAGAGCCACCGCCACGGCCACCAGCAGCGGCGCCGCCAGCATCCAGGCCGCGGCTCTTGCCGTCGAAGCGCCAGGCGTCGACAACGCCCGGACCAGGCCAAAGGCGGTGACGGCGAGCACGATGGTGAACACGAACTTCGCCAGGAACCGCATCGTGTGCATGGCGGTCATGATGTCGGGACGCGGGCCGATGGTGAGAAAGAAGACCAGAGCCGCGATCACCGCCGCGGCTGCGGCCGCCATCAACCAGGCCGAGCGCAGCGGCATCGCCTTGCTGCTTGTGTCGGCGTCGAGTGCCTTGATGAGATCCTCCGTCCTCATGTCACTGCCGCCCGAAGCGCCCCTGCCCAAATCGCTTGGCGATCGCGGCAAGCCCGCGATGCAGCGACACCCGCACCGCCGTCTCGCTGACGCCGAGCCTGGCCGCCGTCTCGCCGATGGAGCGGCCGTCGACCGAGATCGAAGAAACGACGGAACGCTGCGCAGCCGGCAGTCCGTCCAGCGCCCGGTTGATGTCGCGTTCGCTGACAGTCTCGGTTTCCGGCTCGGCAAAGGTCTCGGCGATCTCGTCGATCTCGATTTCGATGCGCCGTCCGCGCCGCCGGAAAGCATCGATCAGCTTGAAGCGGGCTATCGCATAGATCCATGGCAACACCGGCGCGTCCTGGCGCCAGGTATGCCGTTTCACATGAATGGCCAGCAAGGTTTCCTGCACGACATCCTCGGGATCGACCCCGCCCTGTACGATCTTGCGCCTCGCAAAGCCGCGAACCAGCGCGGCGATCCGGTGCAAAAAGTCGGCGTAGGCCCTTTCATCTCCCGCGATCGCGGCCCGCATCAGCCGGGAAAGCTCGGCCTCATCCTTGCCGCTCACAAGAGTTCACTCCCCGATCTTCGCGCCTCGGCATCGATTTGTTACGTGTCCGGCGAAATGATGTCCAAGCCAAAGTGCCGCAAAATCACGAAAGTTTGCGGGAGCGGCGACCGATTGAAGCAGCCGAGCAATGTTGACTACTGCTGTCAGGTATCGATAGGTGCAGCCTGCGAAACCAGAACCACCGAGATTGAGGATGACGCCATGAGATACACGCTCTCCACCCTAGCGGGGGCCACAGCGCTGGCCGTGAGCATGATCGCCGGGCCGGCGATGGCCGCGGATGCCGGCATCATCGTCTACAACGCCCAGCATGAGAGCCTGGCCAAGGAATGGGTCGAAGGTTTCACCAAGGAAACCGGCATCAAGGTCACGCTGCGCAATGGCGGCGACAGCGATTTCTCCAACCAGATCGTCGCCGAGGGCGCTTCTTCGCCGGCCGACGTGTTCCTGACCGAAAACTCGCCGGCGATGACCCTGGTCGAAGCGGCGGGCCTTTTCGCGCCGGTCGACGCCGACACGCTGGCGCAAGTCCCGGCCGAATTCCAGCCGAGCAGCGGCAGATGGGTGGGTGTCGCGGCGCGCAGCACCGTCTTTGCCTACAACAAAACCAAGCTCACGGCCGAAAAGCTGCCCAAATCGATGCTCGATCTCGCCGATCCGAGCTGGAAAGGCCGCTGGGCAGCCTCGCCTTCCGGCGCCGATTTTCAGGCCATCGTCAGCGCGCTGCTCGAGCTCAAGGGCGAAGCCGCAACCGCCGACTGGCTGAAGGCCATGAAGGAGAATTTCACCGCCTACAAGGGCAACGGCACGGTGATGAAGGCGGTCAATGCCGGCGAGATCGAAGGCGGAATCATCTACCACTATTACTATTTCGGCGATCAGGCAAAGACCGGCGAAAACAGCAAGAACGTCGAACTGCATTATTTCAAGAACCAGGATCCCGGCGCTTTCGTCTCGATCTCCGGCGGCGGCGTGCTCGCCTCGAGCAAACACCCGAAGGAAGCCCAGGCGTTCCTCAAATGGGTGACCGGGAAAGGCGGCCAGGACGTGCTGAAGACCGGCACGTCCTTCGAATACGCTATCGGCAAGGACGCGCAGTCCAATCCCAAGCTGGTGCCGCTGGCCGACCTGCAGGCGCCGAAGGTCGATCCGGCGACACTGAACTCCAAAAAGGTGACGGACCTGATGACGGCAGCCGGCTTGCTTTAGGCTGGGTTCGTCCTAAAAGGGCAACGATTGCGCTCCTGCCGGACTTTCCGCAGGAGCGCTCTGTTTTCGAGATGGCATTGTCCATGACAACACATTGCGTTTCCGGCCGCGCCTGCGGCGCCCCCGCCCCGGCGGCAGTGGCGCGGTCGAGCTGATGCAAACTGCGGTCGATCTCGCACGTTCAGGCCAGACAGTCGGGCGGTCCCGCCGGAAGCCCATGTCATCCTGGATCGCGCTTGCCGCCATAATCGTCTCGCTGCTGTCGCTGCTGCCGCTGGCGTTCATCATCTGGATCGGTGTGCAGATCGGCTGGGACACTGCTTCGGCCCTGGTCTTCCGGCCGCGCGTCGGCGAACTTCTGGTCAACACCGTGCTTCTGGTGGCGCTCACCGTGCCGATCGCCACCGTGCTGTCGGTGACGCTGGCATGGCTGACCGAGCGCAGCGACCTGCCCGGCGCCCGCCTGTGGGCTTGGCTGTCGGTGGCGCCGCTCGCCATCCCCGCCTTCGTGCATTCCTACGCCTGGATCACCATGGTGCCGACCTTGCACGGCCTGTGGGCCGGCGTGCTGGTCTCGGTTCTCGCCTATTTCCCGTTCCTCTATCTGCCGCTGGCGGCGGCTCTGCGCCGGCTCGATCCTGCTTTGGAGGACGCAGCCGCAGCACTCGGCCTTGGACCATGGCGGGTGTTTTGGCGTGTCGTGCTGCCGCAGCTGAGACTGGCCATTTGCGGCGGCGCGCTGCTGGTCGGCCTGCATCTGCTGGCCGAATACGGCCTCTACGTCTTCATCCGCTTCGACACTTTCACCACCGCGATCGTCGACCAGTTCCAGTCGACCTTCAACGGCCCCGCCGCCAACATGCTGGCCGGCGTCCTGGTGACATGCTGCTTCGTGCTGCTCGCTCTGGAGGTGCTGGTGCGCGGCGAAGAGCGCTATGCCCGCGTCGGCTCAGGCGCGGCGCGCCACCGGCAGCGCTCGAGGCTCGGGCGCGCCACGCTGGCTTGCCTGGCTCTGCCTGCCGTCACCACGCTGCTCGCCATCGGCGTGCCCTTCGTCACCATCGGCCGCTGGCTGGTCGCCGGCGGCGCCGATGTCTGGCGTTTGGACGAGATCGGCCTGGCGCTTGGCCAGACACTGTTCCTGGCGCTGGCCGGCGCCTTGCTTGCGACCATCGCCGCCATGCCGATGGCCTGGATCTCGATCCGCGCGCCGGGACCGCTGCAGCGGCTGCTCGAAGGCTGCAACTACATTGTCGGTTCGCTGCCCGGCGTGGTCATCGCGCTGGCCTTGGTCACCATTACCGTGCGCATCGCCATGCCGCTCTACCAGACGCTGTTCACAATCCTGGTCGCCTATGCCCTGATGTTCCTGCCGCGCGCCTTGATCAGCCTCAGAGCCTCGATCGCACAGGCGCCGGTCGAGCTCGAACGCGCCGCCGCCAGCCTTGGCCGGCCGCCGCTGAAGGCGCTTTGGTCGACAACGATTCGCCTGTCGGCGCCGGGGGCTGCGGCCGGCATGGCGCTGGTCGCGCTCGGCATCATGAACGAGCTGACCGCCACCCAGATGCTGGCGCCCAACGGCACGCGCACGCTGGCCATGGCGTTCTGGTCCTATAGCGGCGAGATCGACTATGCCTCCGCCGCCCCTTACGCCTTCATCATGGTGGCGATGTCGCTGCCGCTGACCTGGCTGCTCTATGTCCAGTCGAAACGGATGGCCGGGCGATGAGCTTTCTCGAAATCAGTGGCCTCACCAAGCACTACGGCCCGGTCGCAGCCCTTGCCGGCATCGAGCTCAGCGCCGCAAGCGGCAGTCGCACCGCGATCGTCGGCCCGTCCGGCTGCGGCAAGACGACGTTGCTGCGGCTGATCGCCGGCTTCGAGGCGCCCGACCAGGGCCGCGTCGTGCTCGACGGCGAGGTGCTGGCCAATGGCGGCCATGCGGTGCCGGCGCACCGCCGCGGCATCGGCCTGGTGGCGCAGGATGGCGCCCTGTTCCCGCATCTCAGCATCGGCGACAATATCGGCTTTGGCATGGCCCGCGGCGAGGACCAGCGCGCCGAGCGCATCGCCGAGCTCGCCTATACCGTCGGGCTGGACAAGGCGATCCTCAAGCGCCGCCCGCACCAGCTCTCCGGCGGCCAGCAGCAGCGCGTGGCGCTGGCCCGCGCCATGGCGATGAAGCCCAGGCTGATGCTTCTCGACGAACCGTTCTCGGCGCTCGACACCGGTCTGCGCGCCTCGATGCGCAAGGCGGTCGCCGAACTACTCGAAGCCGCCGGCATCACCACCATCCTGGTCACCCACGACCAGGCCGAGGCGCTGTCCTTCGCCAGCCAGGTGGCGGTCATGCGCGACGGAAGGTTCTCTCAGATCGGCACACCGCGAGAACTCTATCTGCAGCCGAAAGACCGCATGGTTGCCGAGTTTCTTGGCGACGCCATCATCTTGCCGGCAAAGATTTCAGGCGGCTTCGCCACCTCCTCGCTTGGTCGCATAGCCGTCGACTCGAAGGAGCGGCGCGACATCGCCCGCATCATGCTGCGACCGGAGCAGGTGCAGGTAAAGCGCACGTCGCGCGAAGGCATGTCGGGTCCTGCGGGCACGATATTCGCCGAGGTGACGGACTCGGAATTCGCAGGCTCGATGTGCACCATTGCCGTGCGGCTGTTGAACAACCCCGATCCGCCGGACGCCGCGGCGATCGGCAGCACACCGCTGACCTTACGCAAGCCGGGAATCGACGCACCTGCCGTCGGCGAGATCGTGCGTCTGACAGTTTCCGGCAAGGCGCATGTCTTCGCCTGAACTGCCGATGCGTCGGATTGGCGCGAGCGGCTGCGTCAATCGACTCGTTTCCCAGCATTGTCGAACCAATGCAGCTTCTCGGCCCTGGCCACGACGCGCAGTTGATCGCCGGGTTTGGCCGTGGCGCGGCCGGCCACACGCACGACGATGCGGTTGCCGCCGGCGGCACAGTGAAGAAAGCTTTCGGCTCCCACAGGTTCGACCGCCTCGACCGCCGCAGGCAGAATAAGCGCGCCGGATGATGCCTCGGCACTGAAGGTGACGTCGGCATCCTCAGGGCGGAAGCCAAGCGTGGCGGCGTTCGTAGGCGCGAAGTCAACCGTCTTGCCGTCGGTCAGCGCCGGACCAGCCGGTCCTTGCGAAAGAGGCAGAAGGTTCATCGGCGGCGCTCCGATGAAGGAGGCGACGAAGGTCGATGCCGGCTTCTCGTAGATGTCGAGCGGCGCGCCCGTCTGCTCGACCAACCCGCCATTCATGACGACGAGAATATCGGCCAGCGTCATCGCCTCAAGCTGGTCGTGGGTGACGTAGACCGAGGTGACACCGAGCGAGCGCTGCAAATTCTTGATTTCGACCCGCATCTGGCCGCGCAGTTTGGCGTCGAGGTTGGAAAGCGGTTCGTCGAACAGGAAGACTTTTGGATTGCGCACGATTGCGCGACCCATGGCCACGCGCTGGCGCTGGCCGCCGGAAAGCTCGCGCGGGCGCCGGTCGAGCAGCGCCGTGAGCTCCAGCACCTTGGCGGTCGAGCGAACCCTGCTGTCGATCTCGTCCTTGGGAGTACCCCGGTTGCGCAACCCGTAGGCCATGTTGTCGTAGACCTTCATATGTGGATAGAGCGCATAGTTCTGGAACACCATGGCGATGTCGCGCTCGGTCGGACCGATCGTGTTGACGATCTTGCCGTCGATGGCGACGGTGCCGGAAGAAATGGTCTCAAGCCCGGCGATCATCCGCAGCAGCGTGGACTTGCCGCAGCCGGACGGCCCAACCAGCACGCAAAGCTCCTTGTCGGGAATGGCGATCGAGACACCCCTCACCGCCTCGACGCCGCCGGGATAGACTTTCTTCACATCCTTCAGATCGATGGTCGCCATCAGCTTCTCACTTTTCGGTATCGACCAGTCCGCGCACGAACCAGCGTTGCATCAGCACCACGATCAGGATCGGCGGCAGTATGGCCAGCATCGCGGTGACCATGACCAGATGCCATTGGGTATCGGCATCGGCGAAGGAGACCATTTTTCTAAGTGCGATGACGATGGTGTTCATGTCATTGCTGTTGGTGACGAGCAGCGGCCACAGGTACTGCGTCCAGCCATAAATGAAGAGGATGACGAACAGCGCCGCGATGTTGGTGCGCGACAGCGGCAGCAGGATGTCGAAAAAGAATCGCCATGGTCCGGCGCCGTCGACACGCGCCGCTTCCACCAACTCACCTGGGATGGTCATGAAGAACTGGCGAAACAGAAGCGTGGCGGTGGCCGAGGCGATCAGCGGAATGATCAGGCCGGCATAGGTGTCGATCATGCCGAGATCGACCATCACCTTGTAGGTCGGCAGGATGCGCACCTCGACGGGAAGCATCAGCGTGATGAAGATCAGCCAGAAGAAGACCATCCGAAGCGGAAAACGGAAGAACACGATCGCATAGGCCGAAAGGATCGAGATGAAAATCTTCCCCACCGCGATGCCGAGCGCCATGATCGTGGTGTTGAGCAGCAATCGGCCGACACTGACGCCGCCGATGCGGCCGACACCGCCGAACAGCGCCTCGCTGTAATTGTTCCAGACCTGGTCGCCGGGCAAAAGAGGCAATGGCGGCTTGAGGATGGTCTGCAGCGTCTGCGTGGAGGCAACGAAGGTGTAGTAGATCGGGAAAGCGACGATCAGGATGCCCAGGATGAGCACGGCGTGGGCGATGAGGGCGCGAAGCGGGGACTGACCAATCATCGCTCGCGCTCAACCGTAGTGGACTTTGCGTTCCACATAGCGGAACTGGATGGCCGTGAGTGAGATGACGATGACCATCAGGATGACCGACTGCGCGGCCGAATCGCCGAGGATCAAATTGACGAAACCGTCATTGTAGACCTTGTAGACCAGCGTCTCGGTGGCCTTGCCTGGCCCGCCGCCGGTGACGGCATGAACGATACCGAAAGTGTCGAACAGCGCATAGACAGTGTTGACGACCAGCAGGAAGAAGGTCGTCGGTGCGAGCAGCGGGAAGACGATGGTCCAGAAGCGCTTCGTCTCCCCGGCGCCGTCCATGGCCGCCGCCTCTATCAACGTCTTCGGCACCGCCTGCAGCCCGGCGACGAAGAACAGGAAATTGTAGCTGATCTGCTTCCAGGCAGCCGCAGATACCAGCAGGATCATGGCTTGGTTTCCGTTAAGCAAGGGATCCCAGGCGATGCCGAGACCTCTCAAGGCGTAGGCCAGCGAACCGATCGAGGGGTTGAACAGAAACAGCCACAACATGCCGGCAATCGCCGGCGCCACCGCATACGGCCAGATCAGCAGCGTGCGATAAAGGCCTTTGCCGCGCACCACCTTCTCGGCCATGACGGCAAGCAACAGGGCCACACCCATGGCGACCATCGCGGTCGCCAGAGAGAACACCAGCGTAACTTTGATCGAGTTGAGGTAGGCCGGGTCGGCCAGCACCTTGCGAAAATTGGCGAGCCCGACGAACTTGCTCTTCAGCCCGAACGGGTCTTCCCTAAGCATCGACTGGTAGAGCGCCTGCCCGGTCGGCCAGTAGAAAAAGATCAGCGTAATGGCGAGTTGCGGCGCCACCAGCAGGTAAGGCAGGGTCTTGTTGGGAAAGACGACGCGTGGAGACAGGGTGATTCCCTCGCTATTCAGGAAATCGTCCACGCGGGTCCGCGTGGACGAGGTTCAACTGACAATCGCTTCAGTTTCCGATCGCTTCCTGAATCGCCTTGTTGCCGCGTGCGACCGCGTTGTCGAGCGCCTGCTGCGCAGTCTGCTGGCCGGCCAGCATCTTCTCGAACTCCTCATTCTCGATGTCGCGCACCTGCGGCAGGTTGACGAGGCGCACGCCCTTCGAGTTCTCGGTCGGCGCCTTGCCCAGCATCTGCAGGATCGGCGTCTCACGGCCCGGGTTCTTGTCATAGAAGCCGGACTTCTTGGTCGCCTCATAGGCAGCGAGCGTCACCGGCAGATAACCCGACTTCTGGTGCAGATACTCCTGCACTTCGGTCTTGGACAGGTAGGAGAAGAACGCCGCGACGCCCTTGTATTCCTCGTCCGATTTGTTGCCGAATACCCACAGGCTGGCGCCGCCCGGCGTGGTGTTCTGGGGCGCGCCCTTGGCGTCACTATCATAGGGAAGCTGGCCGATGCCGTAGTTCATGCCCGATTTGACGATGTCACCGAGACCCCCCGACGATTCGGTGAAGATGCCGCATTCTCCGGCAAGAAAGATCTGCTTGGCTTCGGATGTACGGCCGCCATATTTGAAGGTGCCGTCCTTGGCCAGGTCGGCGAGCGCCTGGAAATGATTGACGAAGATCGGCGCATTGATCTTGAGCTCGACGTCGGTTCCGGCAAGTCCGTTCTGGTTGGTGCCATAGGAAACGTCGTTCCAGGCGGCGAAGGCCTCAAGGTGGATCCAGGTCAACCACGTCGAGGTATAGCCGCAGGAAGCGGCGCCGCTCGCCTTGATCTTCTTGGCGGCTTCCCACACCTCGTTCCAGGTCTTTGGCGGATTGTTCACGTCAAGCCCGGCCTTCTGGAAGATATCCTTGTTGTAATAGAGGATGGGCGACGAGGAATTATAGGGGAAGGACAGCATGGTCCCGTCCGGCTTCGAATAGTAGCCGACGATGCCGGGCAAATACTCGCTCTTGTCGAAGGTCACGCCGGCGCTGGTCAGCACATCGGCCACCGGCTTGATCGCACCTTCGGCGGCCATCATGACGCCGGTACCCACGTCGAACACCTGGATGATGTCGGGCGCTTGCCCCGCACGAAAGGCAGCGATGCCGGCATTCAGCGTTTCGGGATAGGTGCCCTTGAAAACAGGGAGAATTTCATAGTCGCTCTGGCTGGCATTGAAATCCTTGGCGATCTTGTCGACCACCTCGGCATTGGCGCCGGTCATTGCATGCCACCAACTGATCTGGGTGGCGGCGAAGGCGGAGGTGGTGGAAAGCAGGGTCAAGGTGGCGGCAACACCGGCCGCAAAGCCGAACAACTTCATGTTTCATCTCCCGTTTGTCATTGGCGAAAGGGGCGCTCCCGCGAACGCAATATGTGTCGCTGATGACAATCGGACAACGGATTTGTTGCTGTTTCGTGAATTTCATACCCGGCTAACTTCGCGCCCCCTCGCCTTGCAACGAGGACAGAGAGAAATGCCAAGCCGGCTCAGCGATAGAATGGGGCATGGTGGGCCTGCAAGGATCGCCGACCGCCCAGCAATGCGTGAAGGGCCCGCGTGACAGCGCCACGCACCTGCACCGTGCGGCCGCCAAACCGGCGCTCGGCCAGATCGAGATCGGCCGAGCGGCATCGCGCCAGGCGCTGCTGTAACCGTGCGTCTGGAATGAGACAGGATCGCCGCAACGTACAACCCGAAAAACCCGCTGTAGTTGTAGTTCGCATAACCGATTCTTCGTCAAGCGTGGCATACTAATCAAGTGGACGGCTTGATTGCTGTGGGAGAGCAGGTGGGGCGAGATGCTGACGGTCTATAATTGTATCGTGCATGAGCACGATCTGAGACTGGTCGCACTGGCAGCGCTCATTTGCGGTATTTCTTCCTTCTCGGCGGTCAACCTGCTTCGCCATGTCGACCGCTCGAGCGAGCGCAACCGCTATACCTGGCTGATGATAGCAGCCACTTCCACCGGCTTCGGTATCTGGGCGACGCACTTCATCGCAATGCTTGCCTTTTCTCCCGGAATCCCCAACGCCTACAATACGGAAATGTCGGCGCTTTCGCTCGCCGGTTCCGTCGCCCTGACCGCTGCGGGCATGTGGATCGCCACCTTGCGCCGGGGCATCGACTACCCTCTGGTCGGCGGCGCGGTCCTCGGCGCTGGTATCGCCGCCATGCACTATATCGGCATGGCCGCCTTCGAGGTCGAAGGGCGCATCGTCTGGAACCCGCTGCTGGTCGGCGTCTCGGTGCTGACAGGCGTCACCCTCGCCGCGCTGGCGCTGCTGGTCGTGTTGCGACGGCCGTCCATGCAGGCCACAATCGCCGCCGCCATCCTGTTGACGCTGGCGATCTGCAGCCTGCACTTCATCGCCATGGGCGCGGTGTCGATCTTCCCGGACTCCTCCATCGAGATATCGCAGTTCACGGTCGAACCGGTGTCGCAGGCCTTCGCCGCCGCTGCAGTCAGCATGGCTATCCTGGTGCTTTCAGCCGCAGCATTGTGGATCGACCTTCGCTTCCGGCGTCACAAGCTCGAGGCCGAGCGCATGCACGGCCTCGCCAACGCCGCCGTCGAGGGGCTGATCGTCTGCGACGGCGCCCGCATCGTCAGCGCCAATGACAGCATCGCGGCACTCACCGGCATTGCGCCGGAAGTGCTGAACGCGATGCTGCTTGGCGACCTCTTCGGCGAACGCACCGCGGCCGGCATGTCCGACTGCAGCGGACAGGCACAGGAAGCCGAACTCAGAGCCCATGACGGCGCCACCATCCCCGTCGAACTTATCGCCAGAAGCATCGACTATTGCGGCAAGCGGCACAGCGTGGTCGCCGTGCGCGACATCCGCGAACGCAGGAAGGCCGAGCAGGAGATACTGCGCCTCGCCCATTTCGACCCGCTGACCGGGCTCCCCAACCGCCGCAGTTTCTCCGGCCGGCTCGAGGCCGAAATTGCCGCAATGGACCGCGGCGGCAAGGGCGGGCATCTTGCGCTGCTGCTGCTAGACCTCGACCGCTTCAAGGAAGTGAACGACCTGTTCGGGCACGGCGCCGGCGATGCCATGCTGCAGAAGGTGGCGCTATGCGCCTCCGCCGTGCTCCGCCACGGACAGATGCTGGCGCGTCTCGGCGGCGACGAGTTCGCCATCATCGCTCCGAACCTTCCCGATCCGCAGGCGGCCGGCCGCATCGCCGAGGCGGTGCTGGCGGCCATGCGCGAGGAAAACCGGCTGTCGGTCGGTGGCGGGCTGGTGTCGGCCAGCATCGGCATTGCACTTTATCCGCTCGACGCCGATGAGCCGACACTCCTGGTCAGCCACGCCGACACCGCGCTCTACCGCGCCAAGGCCGAGGGCAAGGACACCTACCGTTACTTCGAGGCCTCGATGGGCGCCGAGGCGCGAGACCGGCGCGTGATGGAGCACGAACTGCGCCAGGCCATGGCGCGCGATGAGTTTCGCCTCGTTTACCAGCCACAAAAGGAGATCAGCAGCGGGCGGATGGTCGGGTTCGAAGCGCTGATCCGCTGGCGCCATCCGCAGCGCGGCGACGTGTCGCCGGCGACCTTCATCCCGGTGGCCGAAGACAGCGGCGTCATCATCCAGATCGGCGAATGGGTGCTGGCGACGGCCTGCGCCGAGGCTGCGCGCTGGAAGAACCCTCTCACCGTCGCGGTCAATGTCTCGGCGGTGCAGCTCCACAATCCGAATTTCAGCCGCAAGGTGCATGAAGTCCTGCTCGGCTCCGGCCTGACGCCCGGCAGGCTCGAACTCGAGATCACCGAAACGGCGCTGGTCAAGGACATGCCGCGCGCGCTGGCGACCTTGCGCCAGGTGAAGGCGCTTGGCGTGCGTGTGGCGATGGACGATTTCGGCACCGGCTACTCCTCGCTGTCCAATCTCCGCGCCTTCCCCTTCGACAAGATCAAGATCGACGGCTCATTCATCAAATCAGTCGACAGCAACGGCCAGGTGGCAGCCATCGTGCGCGCCGTTCTGGGGCTTGGCCGCGGTCTCGGCCTGCCGGTTCTGGCCGAGGGCGTCGAGACGCTGGGCGAGCTGAAATTCCTCGACGCCGAGGCCTGCGAGATCGGCCAGGGCTATTATCTAGGCCGGCCGAGCCCGATCGAGGCGTTCAGCGAACTGACCGGCGTCGCGGCGCCGGCGGCACAAGAGGACGCCAGCGTCAAACAACGCGGCGGCAGCATCTTGATGCTGCCGCCGGCGGCGGCCCTGCGCTCAGCCTAGAGCAATTTCAGGAAAAGTGTGAAACGGTTTTCCGTCCGAAATTGCGTCGAAACAAAAAAGTTAGCGCGGGTAGCCGTTTCGACGAAACGGTGAACCGCTCTAAGGGGCGAGTGCGGCCTCGACCAGGCGCTTGGCATCCGGTCCTGACCATTCGGCCGGTCCGTTCATATGCGCGATCAGGCAGCCTTCGCCATCGATCAGCATGGTGACGGGGAGGCCTAGCGCCAAGCCACGCGTCTTGACGTCGTTGAACAGCGCCAGCGTCGAATCGCGGTAGTAGCCGAGCGACCCGATGCCGATATCGGCGAGGAACTTCTTGGGCTTCACATCGTCGCCGGCATCGACATTGACCGCGACCACTTCGAAGGCATCGCTGCCCTTTTCCTTCTGCAAGGCGTCGAGCGCCGGCATTTCGGCGCGGCAGGGCGCGCACCACGTTGCCCACAGATTGAGCAGCACGGTCTTGCCGGCATGATCGGCGAGCGTCATCGGCTTGCCGTCGGGACCGTTGAAGGCGAGACTTTCCAGCGATTGCGGCGGATCGGCGGGCAGCAATGCCGCAACCTGGCCGGTGGCCGCGGCGGCAACTTTTTTGGCGCGGTCGCTCTTGGCGGCGCAGGCGACGTCGTCCTTGCTGTTGCCCGCGCCGGCCGCAGGTGCGCTGCCGGTGGCTGCGTTGTTGCCAGACCCGCTCTCGCTGACATATACCGCGACCGCGCCGGCCAGCACGCCCGCCAGCAAAGCGGCGAGGATCAGGCGCGGGGCCGGGAAGTATCTGTTACCGTCTGCCATTTTTCTAAGACTGCTCCGGAGCACGGGTTATAGCGATGAGCGACAAGAAGGCCAGCAACCAGATGTGGGGCGGACGTTTTGCCTCGGGTCCGGCCGCGATCATGGAAGCGATCAACGCGTCGATTTCGTTCGACCGCAAACTCTATGCCCAAGACATAAGAGGTTCGATCGCCCACAGCGAGATGTTGGCTGAAACGGGCATTATTTCGGCGGCCGATCAAGAAAAAATCGCTCACGGGCTGAACACGATCCTGAAAGAGATCGAGGCCGGCACGTTCGAGTTCTCGACCCGGCTGGAAGACATTCACATGAACATCGAGGCCCGCCTTGCCGACCTGATCGGCCCGGCCGCCGGCCGCCTGCACACGGCGCGGTCACGCAACGACCAGGTGGCGGTGGATCTCCGGCTCTGGGTCAAGGACGAGTGCTTTCGCGTCGCCGAGGCGCTGAAGGGGCTGATCTCAGCCTTGCTCGACCGCGCCGAGGAGCATGCGGCGACCGTGATGCCCGGCTTCACCCACATGCAGGCGGCGCAGCCGGTGACCTTCGGCCACCATTGCATGGCCTATGTCGAGATGTTATCGCGCGACCTGTCGCGCGTCCGCGACGCCATCGAGCGGATGGATGAAAGCCCGCTCGGCGCGGCAGCGCTTGCCGGCACCAGTTTTCCGATCGATCGCCACAAGACCGCCAAGGCGCTCGGCTTCCGCGAGCCGATGCGCAATTCCCTGGACAGCGTCTCCGACCGCGATTTCGCGCTGGAGTTTTTGAGCCTGGTGGCGATCTCCGCCACGCATCTATCGCGGCTCGCCGAAGAAATCATCATCTGGTCGACGCCGCAATTCGGCTTTGTCAGACTGTCGGACAGTTTCTCCACCGGCTCCTCAATCATGCCGCAGAAGAAGAACCCGGACGCCGCCGAACTGGTGCGCGGCAAGACCGGCCGCGTCACCGGCCATCTCGTCGGGCTGCTGACGGTGATGAAGGGCATGCCGCTGACCTATGGCAAGGACATGCAGGAAGACAAGGAATCGGTCTTCGACGCCGCCGAGACGCTCGATCTGATGCTGGCGGCGATGACCGGCATGGTGCGCGACATGACGGTCAATGCCGCCGCCATGAAGAAGGCCGCCAGCTCGGGCCACGCGACCGCGACCGACCTCGCCGACTGGCTGGTGCGTACGCTGGGCCTGCCCTTCCGTGAGGCACACCATGTCACCGGTCGCGCGGTGGCGGTGGCCGAAGAGAAGAAGGTGAGCCTTGAAAAGCTGTCGCTGGAAGATCTGCAGTCGATCAACCCCGGCATCACGGCAGACATCTTCTCGGTTCTGGCGGTGCAGAATTCGGTGAAGAGCCGCACCAGTTTCGGCGGCACGGCGCCGTCGGAGGTCAGGAAGCAGATCCGCAGCTGGAAAAAGCGCATCGCCAAGGCATGATGCCGGGGTGCAATGCGCCTAAAACTCGGTTAAAAGCGCAGCACATAAAGTTTCGGACGGATGGATCGATGACCGCAAGCAGGATTTTGGTGACGCTGACGCTGCTTACGGCGATAGCTGCCGTGACCGCTTGCGGCCGTAAGGCCGGTCTCGACACGCCCTATGAAGCGGCCGTCCAGGCCCGCAAGGACGCCGAGCGCGCCAAACAGCCGGTGCCGCCGGAGCCGGAAAAACCGGTCGTGGACAAGAAGTTCATCCTCGACCCGCTGATCTAGAGCCGATGAGACCGGCTTGGTCTTTCTGGCCAGGTCTCGTGCTAACCAGGTCTCGTGCTCCAACTTCCGGAAACACTCTCGTGAACCATTTCGATTACCGCGACGGCGTGCTCCATGCCGAGGACGTGGCGATACCAGACATCGCCGCAAGCGTCGGCACGCCGTTCTATTGTTATTCGACGGCAACCTTGACCAGACACTACCGGGTGTTCGCCGGGGCCTTTGCCGGGCTCGACACGCTGGTCTGTTACGCCTTGAAGGCGAATTCCAACCAGGCGGTGCTGCGGACGCTGGCAAAGCTCGGCGCCGGCGCCGATACCGTCTCGGAAGGCGAAATGCGCCGCGCGCTCGCCGCCGGAATCCCGGCCAACAAGATCGTGTTTTCCGGTGTCGGCAAGACCGCGCGCGAGATGGATTTCGCGCTCGAGGCCGGCATTCTCTGCTTCAATGTCGAATCCGAGCCGGAGCTTGAATTGCTGTCGGCCCGCGCCACCGCGCTCGGCAAGGTGGCGCCGGTGTCGCTGCGCATCAACCCGGATGTCGACGCCAGGACGCACAGGAAGATCTCCACCGGCAAGGCCGAGAACAAGTTCGGCATTCCCTGGCAACGGGCGCGCCAGGTCTATGCCCGCGCGGCCGGGCTGCCGGGCACCAAGCCCATCGGCATCGATACCCATATCGGCAGCCAGATCACCGAGTTGCAGCCCTTTGACGATGCTTTCGCGCTTCTGGCGGAACTGGTCGGCGCGCTACGCGCCGATGGCCACGCCGTCGAGCATGTCGATCTCGGCGGCGGCCTCGGCATCCCCTACCGCACCGACAACAGCCCGCCGCCTCTGCCCGATGCCTATGCCGAGATCGTCAGGAAGCATCTGACAAAGCTTGGAGTGAAGGTGATGTTCGAGCCGGGCCGGCTGATCGTTGGCAATGCCGGCATCCTGGTCTCGGAAGTGATCTTCGTGAAGGAAGGCGACGCCAAGAACTTCCTCGTCGTCGACGCCGCCATGAACGATCTGATCCGGCCGACGCTCTACGATGCCTTCCACGACATCAAGCCGGTGGTGCAGCCGCCGGCCGACACGCCGCGCATGGGGGTCGACGTCGTCGGCCCGGTCTGCGAGACCGGCGACTATCTCGGCCTCGACCGTGACCTGCCCCGGCTCAAGTCTGGCGACCTCATTGCCGTCACCACCGCCGGCGCCTATGGCGCGGTGCAATCCGGCACCTACAACACCCGCCTACTTGTGCCTGAGGTTCTGGTCGACGGCGACCGTTTCCATGTCGTACGCCGGCGCCAGACCTATGACGAGCTTATCGGCCTGGATTCGGTGCCCGACTGGCTTGCATAGGAGCCGCCACGGCGGCTGCGCTACAGCCGGTTTTGGATGAGCATCCTTGTGTCGGCGATCCTGTCCTCGTCGCGGCGGTAGAACGTCCATTGCTTGATGCGCTTGGGCCGCAGCAGGCCGGCCTGGGTAAGCACGCGCATATGTTCGGAGAGCGTCGCCTGCGTAATGCCGAGCTTCTCCGCGATCAGCAGCGCGCAAACGCCGTCCTCGACCAGATCGCCGTCTGCCTGGGCCGGGAAATGCGCCTGCGGATCCTTCAGCCAGTCGAGGATCTGCAGCCTGCGTTCATTGGCGATCGCCTTGAAGACATCAACCTCTTGCATTTAGCCATTTTGCCAAGTTACTAATTGCTGTCAATCCCAAGGAGATGGTCATGACGAACGGCAACACCGTCACGCGCGAACGCATTGCCGCGATGGAACCGCGCATCCGCCGCTATATCAGGCACACGCCGGTGCTGCGCGTCGACATGGCCGATTTCGACCGGCCGCCGCTGGCGGTCGACCTCAAGCTCGAATGCCTGCAGCATTCCGGTTCGTTCAAAGCGCGCGGCGCCTTCACCAATCTGCTCGAACGGCCGGTGCCTGCGGCCGGCGTGGTTGCGGCTTCGGGCGGCAATCATGGCGCCGCGGTCGCCTATGCCGCCATGCGGCTTGGCCACAAGGCGACGATCTTCGTTCCCGAAGTCAGCCCACCGGCCAAGCTGCAGCGCATCCGCGGCTACGGCGCCGAACTGATGGTCGGCGGCGCCCGCTATGCCGAGGCGCTGGCCGCCAGCGAGGCTTTTGCCGAAAAGACCGGCGCGCTGCAGATCCATGCCTTCAACCAGGAGGAAACATTGGTCGGCCAGGGCACGCTCGGCCTCGAAATCGAAACCGATCTGCCAGACATCGACACGCTGCTGGTCGCTGTCGGCGGCGGCGGCCTGATCGGCGGCATCGCCGCCTGGTTTGCCGGCCGCATCAGGATCATCGCCATCGAGCCCGAAGGCGCGCCGACGCTGCATCGCGCCTTCGAGGCCGGCCACCCCGTCGATGCGCCGGCCGAAGGCGTCGCCGCCGATTCGCTGGCGCCCAAACGCGTCGGCGAGATGATGTTCCCGATCGCCGAGGCCTTCGTCGAACGCTCCATCCTGGTCACCGACGACGCCATCATTGCCGCGCAGAAGGCGCTGTGGGAGCGGGTGCGGATCATCGCCGAGCCGGGTGGCGCCGCAGCCTTTGCGGCTCTCTTGTCCGGCCGCTACACACCGGCGCGGGGCGAGCGGATTGCCGTCCTTGTCTGCGGCTCGAATACCGATCCGGCGAAATTCTAAACCTTGCTTCGACTGAAGTGGGACGCAAACCCGTCAAAGCTTTTCAAGTTTTCCGGAACCGCCTCGCCTTTGCCGTGTTTGCTGGTAAACTTCTGCTTGTTGAGTCCGGGCTATCCCGCCCGGGCAGGAAGGGCCGATGACGGAACGCCCCATTTCCAGTGGCGATCGCAGCCTGGCCGGGCGGCTTGCCCTGAGCCGGCTGGCGACACGGGTCTCGATGACGGTCGAGCGCGGCTGGCCGCTGCTTCTGCCGCTGCTCATCATCGCCAGCCTGTTTCTCAGCCTCTCCTGGCTCGGCCTTTTCCCCCGGCTGCCTGACATTGCGCGCATTATCCTGGTCACTGCGTTCGGTATTGCCACGCTGGCGGCGCTCTATCCGCTGCGTTTCTTCAAGCTTCCATCCGCCGCTGAAATCGACCGCCGTATCGAGGCCGCCAACCAGCTGCAGCACAGCCCGGTGCTGGTGCAGACCGACCGTCCCAGCGGCAAGGAAAGCATCTTTTCCCAGGCGTTGTGGCGCGAACACCAAAAGCGCATGGCCGACAAGCTCGGCAGCCTTGGCGCCGACCTGCCGCGTACCCGCGTGCCGGAGCGCGATCCGTGGGCATTGCGCGCCGTGGCGGCGCTGCTGTTGGTCACCGCTTTTGCCTTTTCCTTCGGACCGTCCGGCGGCAGGCTGTCCGATGGTTTCAGTGCCCATGCGGCGCGCGACATCGTACCGCCGCGCATCGATGCCTGGGTGACCCCGCCGGCCTATACCGGCAAGCCGCCCATCTTCTTGACCGCGCCAGTCATCGATGGCAACGCCAAGCAGGCGGTTGCCACCTTCACCGTGCCGCAAGGCAGCGACGTCTCGCTGCGCGTGACCGGCGGCTCCGGCGAGGAAACGCTAAGCTTTGCCGACAAGGGCGGCAATGCTCGCGCCATCGACCCGTCGGGACCACAGGTGGCGGCCGTCAAGGCAGCGGCGGTCAACCCGGCGACCCCCAAGCTGCGCCAGTTCACCGGCAAGCTGACCGCCGACGGGACACTGACGCTGAAGTCGGGCGAAGCCGATCTCGGTCGCTGGGCCTTCGCGGTGATCCCCGACAAGCCGCCGACGATCCGCTTCGTCGGCGAGCCCAAGCGCGCCGTCAACGGCGCCTTCGAGCTCAACTACCAGATCGACGACGACTATGGCGCGGCCACCGCCAAGGCGGTTTTCGCGCTGGCCGATCCGGCGGCGCCCGATGCGCATCCGCTCTACGGCCCGCCTGACCTGCCGCTGGCGCTGCCGCGCCGCGGCGGCAAGGCGAACGCCGCCAAGACCACCAAGGACCTCACCGAGCACGTCTGGGCCGGCGCCAGCATCAAGCTGTCGCTTGTCGCCACCGACGATGCCGGACACACCGCGACCAGCGAAACCAAGACTATTGTGATGCCGGAGCGGCCCTTCGCCAACCCGCTGGCGCGGGCCGTGGTCGAGCAGCGCCGCCTACTGGCGCTCGACGCCAATGCCAAGCCGCGCGTGCTCGACCTGATGGACGCCATCACGCTGCGGCCCGAGGACACGTTCGACAACATGTCGCATTACCTCGCCATCATGAGCGCCCGCAGCCGGCTGAAGATGTCGGACAGCGACGATCAGTTGCGCAACGAGGTTGCCTATCTCTGGGAAATCGCGCTCGGCATCGAGGAAGGCAATCTCTCGTCCGCCGAAAAGCGGCTCCGCCAAGCCCAGCAGGCGCTGCAGGACGCCATCAAGCGCGGCGCCAGCGACGAAGAGATCGAAAAGGCGATGAAGGAACTGCGCGAGGCGATGAACGAATTCCTGCAGGAATTCGCCGAGCGCGCCAAGCAGAACCCGAACGCGCCGCAGATGCAACAGAATGGTCGCGAGCTGCGTCAGAGTGATATCGACCGCATGATGGACCAGATCGAGAACCTGGCGAAGTCGGGCGACCGCGACAAGGCGCAGGAGCTGCTGTCGCAGCTGGAAAACATGATGAACAACCTGCAGGCCGGCCGTCAGCAGCAGGGCGGCGAGCAGGACAGCGAGATGCGCCAGCAGATGGACAAGCTGGGCGAGATCATGCGCCGCCAGCAGGAGATGATGAACGACACCTACCGCATGGACCAGATGCAGCGCGGAGATAATCAGCAGCCCGGCGAAGGCAATGGCGACGACCCGGACCAGCCGGGCGTCGGCAAGGATCGCGATCCTCTCGCCCGGCCGAAGTCGATGACACCGCAGGAATTCGCCGATGCGATGAAGCAGCTGCAGGAAGGCCAGGGCCAGTTGCAGAGCGAACTCGACAAGCTGAAGAAGGGCCTGGAAGGCATGGGCATGCAACCCAATGAGGGGTTTGGCGACGCTGGCAAATCCATGGGCAATGCCGAAAAGTCGCTTGGCGAAGGCGAAGGCGACCAAGCAGTCGGCCACCAGGGTCGCGCGCTGGAAGCGCTGCGCAAGGGCGCCAAGGAGATGATGAAGCAGCTGCAGGCGATGCAGGGGGACCAGGGCGGCAGCCAGGAAGGCGGCCGCCAACAGGACGCCGGCCGCGATCCGCTGGGCCGACCGCGCGCCAGCCGCGGACCCGATTTCGGCGATTCGGTGAAGGTGCCCGACGAGATCGACGTGCAGCGCGCCCGCCAGATTCTCGAGGCGATTCGCAAGCGGCTCGGCAACGCGCTCAGCCCCGACATCGAGCGCAGCTACCTCGAGCGGCTGCTGGAGCTGAAGTAGCCTCCAAGGCAACATCCGTCGAACTGAATGGTATCAGCGCCATGCCGAAACTCGGTGCCGTCACGCCCATCCTGCGCATCTTCGACATCGCCAAGGCACGCGAATTCTATGTCGACTTTCTCGGCTTCAAGGTCGAGTTCGAGCACCGCTTCGACGACAATGCGCCGCTCTACATGGGTGTAATCCGCGACGGCTGTGTCCTGCATCTGAGCGAACATCATGGCGACGGCGCGCCGGGTATAGCCATGCGCATCAAGGTCGAGGACATCGCGGCATTGCACCGCGAACTGATCGGCAAGAGATACCGCTACGCCCGGCCGGGCCTCGAAACCACGTCGTGGCAGACCCGTGAAGTGTCGGTCGGCGACCCCTTCGGCAATCGCCTGCATTTCTACGAGGATGCAACAGACTAAGCCGGCCGGTTGACGAACGCCTCGCGGATCGCCTCCTGCATGCCGTCGATAGCTTCGCCTGAGGCATTTGGGCTGCGGTGCATCACCACATTCGAGGAATCGATATGGCCGAACCCGTCAGCGGCGGTGAGTTCACGACAGCCATCCGGAATATTGCTGTGCGAGATCGGCGCGATCGCCAGGCCAGAGGTGACGGCGAGCTTCAGGCCGCCGGTGGTGTCGCTGGTATAGGCGACACGGTAGGCCAGCCCACGCTGCTCAAGCGATTTGATGGCAAAGTCCTTGCACCAGCCGGCCCGGTTGTAGAGCGCGATCGGCACCGGCCGCTCCTCATGCATGTGATGCAGGCTCGATGTCACCCACACGGTCGGATCGTGCATCAGCACCTCGCCGCCGGAAGGATCCTGCCATTCGAACACCACGGCGAGGTCGAGTTCACCGGCGGCTAGCGCCGCCAGCTGGGCGCCGGAATGTGCATAGCGCACGGTGACCTCGACCTTGGTGTGACGCTTCGAGAAGGCGCCGAGCGCGCGCGACAGGATGGCGTGACCATATTCCTCGGGAATGCCGATGCGCACCGGCCCGCCAAGCGGTGCCGCCGCCATCGATGCCGCCGTCTCGTCGAGCAGAGAGACGATGCGGCGGGCATTGACGATCAGCTCGCCGCCACGGCGCGTCAGCGCCACGCCGCGCGAGCCGCGTTCGAACAGGCTGTCGCCGACCAGCTCCTCGAGCTTCTTCATCTGCATCGACACCGCCGACTGGGTGCGCCCGGCCTGCTCCGCCGCCCGGGTGAAATTGCCCGCTTCGGCAATGGCGACAAAGGTGCGCAGGAGATCGCTGTCGAGGGCTGGCCGCATCGAATCCGTCATAAGCAAATTTGATCGCTGGTATCATTCCAATTCGTTTGCAACATGTCAAACGCCGCAGCATAGTCCGCTCACCCATTGGATATGCCGCCGCGAAACCGGCTGCGGACCAATCAAAGAGTCCTCACTCATACCCGCTGCCCGAAACGGTGGCGGGTTCTTTTTACCCCATGGCCGGGCGGCTGCGGGCAGTTAAGGCAAGGGCCGGCAGAACAACATGCGCAACCGGATCGTTCTCGGCATCATCAGCCTGTGCCTTGGCGTGCTGGTGTTCTCGCTCCAGGACCCGCTGGTCAAGGCGGTGTCGGCCGGCTATCCCGTGACCGAGGTGATGTGGATCCGCTCGATCGTCGCTTTGCCGATCCTGGTCGTTCTCGTTCGCGCCGATGTCGGCCTGCGGGCCATTGTCTCGAAGCGGTTCGGCCTGCTGACGATACGCGCCTTCATCCAGTTCTCCTCCTATACGGTCTACTATCTGGCGATCGCTGCCTTGCCGCTCGCCGACGCGGTGGCGCTCTATTTCATGGCGCCCCTGTTCATCATGGCGATAGCCGGACCCTATCTCGGCGAGCGGGTATCCTGGCAGGCTCTCGCCACCGTGCTGATCGGCATGCTGGGCGTGGTCGTGATGCTGCGCCCGGGCGCCGGCCTGTTCGACTGGGCGGCGCTGCTTTCGTTGGGCTCGGCTTTGCTCTACGGCTTTTCACAGCTGATGGCGCGCAAGATCGGCGACACCGAATCCTCCACCGTCATGGCCTTCTACCAGAACGGCGCCTATCTGGTCGGCGCCGCTGCGGTTGCCGGCACATTCTGGCTTGCCGGCATAACCCATGCTGTCCACCCCAGCCTCGAATTCCTGGTGCGGCCGTGGGTCTGGCCGACGACCCCGGATTTCCTCAAGATGGCGGCCTGCGGCTTCGTCGCTTCGGCCGGCATGATTCTGCTGTCGCAGGCCTACAGGCTGGCGCCCGCCAACCGCGTCGCCACCTTCGAATACACCGGCATCATCTGGTCGCCGCTGTGGGGCTTCCTGTTCTTCGACGAGGTGCCGCGCTCGACCACTGCCATCGGTGCGGCGCTGATCATCGGCGCCGGTCTGCTGGCGCTCAACACCGAACGGCGCCGGAGCGCTGCGCCTGTCCTCGCCGCGTCTCAGGATGCCGCCTGAAGCGTGTCAGGCGAAGCAGGCGAGCGCCTGGTCGACCCGCGAGCGGATTTCGGCCAGCGTGAAAGGCTTTTGCACGACGTCGATAACGATGCCGTTCAATTCCTCGGCGCGCTCGCGCTGGTCGGCATAGCCGGTCATCAGCAGGATCTTCATGTCAGGGAAAAGCCTGGCTGCGGCGATCGCCATCTCGATGCCGTCCATTTCCGGCATGCGGATATCGGAGACGACGAGGTCGTAGCCGCCGCCTGCAGCACTGACCATCGCCAGCCCCTGCGCGCCGTCGGCGGCGATATCGATCGAGTGCCCGGCGCGTTCGAGCGCGCGGGCGGCGAGGGTGCGGACGGACTCATCGTCCTCGACGATCAGAAGCTTTGCCATGGGCCGGAATTTGGCGGGCAAAAGTTGACTTTTTCTGAAAAATTTGAAGCGTCGGGGGCCTTTTCTCAGGCATCGCCTTTGACGACACCGACAAACGGCAGTTCGCGAAAAGCGTGAGCGACGTCCATGCCGTAGCCGACGACGAAGTAATCGGGACAGTCGAAGCCGACATAGTCGGCGTTCAGCTCGGTCTGGCGGCGCATGCGCTTGTCCAACAGCACCGCGATGGCGCAGCTTTTGGCGCCGCGCGACAGCATCAGGTTGCGGGTGAAGGAGAGCGTCTTGCCCGACTCCAGGATATCGTCGATCAGCAGCACGTCGCGGCCGGCGACCTCATTGTCGATGTCGCGCAGCACCCTCACCTCGCCGCTGGTGGTGCCGGCGCCATAGCTGGAAATGAAGATGAACTCGACCTCGGGCGACAGCCCGACATCGTGCATGGCGCGGATCAAATCGGCGGCGAAGATGAACGAGCCCTTCAGCACCGAAATCACCAGCAGGTCGTGATAGTCGTGCTCGGCGATCTCCTTGGCGAGTTCGAGATTGCGCCGCGCGATCGCGGACGCCGAAAACAGGACCTCGATGTCCTTGCCGCGCACAACTGGCATCAACAACCTTTCCAGAGAACCGACTAGCCGGCGAAGGTGACCGCCACGGCCTTGACGCCGTTTCTAGGCACATCGAGGCGGCTGGAAAAGCCGAATCTTTCGCCGGGCGCCAGAGAACGGTTGGATGTCCCCAGAGTATAACGGGTGATGCGGCTGTCATTGCCGGTGACACGTATCTCCAGCGGCGGCAATTGTCCCGCCTTCAAACCGTCATTGACGGCCTCGCCATCCACGAACAGCACCGGGGCGGGTCCCGAGGCGTCGACACGCGACGTGACGCCGGCAATGCTGAGTACGGCGCCCTCCGGCTGTTCGACTGACCAGAACGGCGTCTGGCGCACCAGCGCATGGCCACCCGAGACCCAGAAGGCGGCAAGCGCCGCACCGATGCCGGCAATCCAGAAGATCGGCCCGCCACGCGATGCCGGCCGCCCGGCTGACGCATCTGATTTGCGCAGCATCTCCATGCCTTCCATCGACGGCGTCGCGATGTCGCGCGCCGGCGTCGGCATGGCTTCTACCCTTGGGATCGGCTGCGGCAGCACCTCATAATCCGCATCGACAATGTCGGTCGCCACAGGACGCGATTCCGGTGCGACACTTGTCCCGGTCATGATTTCGCCGGAAACCGGGCGCGCGGTTCGTTGCTCAGCCATCATGGCCCCGCTGTTGCCTGTTCGTTTCTTTTGCGTAAATGGAAATGGTTAACGCTTCCCACCGGAACCCTTGTGACGCACTCAAGAACAGCGAAAATTAACCGACGGTTAACCATGGCGGCCGATGGTCGTCGGACAGAAAGGGCTGGCACGCCGCCGCCCTCAGGTCGTCGCACGTGATCCGCTTCGAAAATGTCGGCCTCCGCTATGGCATGGGTCCGGAAATCCTCCGCGACATCTCCCTGCACATTCCGGAGAGCTCCTTCCAGTTCCTGAGCGGGCCCTCCGGCGCCGGCAAGACGACGCTGCTGCGCCTTCTGTTCATGTCGCTGAAGCCGACACGCGGGCTGATCACCATCTTCGGCAAGGACCGCTCGCGCATCTCGCGCGCTGAACTGCCGCATCTCAGGCGCCGCATCGGCGTGGTGTTCCAGGATTTCCGCCTGCTCGACCACATGACCACCTATGAGAATGTCGCTCTGCCGCTGCGCGTGCGCGGCCGCGAGGAAGCGAGCTACCGCACCGACGTCACCGAACTTTTGAAATGGGTTGGCCTGGGCGAGCGCATGCATGTGCTGCCGCCGGTCCTTTCGGGTGGCGAAAAGCAGCGCGCGGCAATCGCCCGGGCCTTGATCGAACAGCCCGAAATCCTGCTTGCCGACGAGCCGACCGGCAATGTCGACCCGCCACTGGCACGCCGGCTGCTCAGGCTGTTCATCGAGCTCAACCGGCTCGGCACCGCGGTGGTGATCGCCACTCACGATCTCGGCCTGATGGAACAGGTCGACGCGCGCCGCATGATCCTGGCCGGCGGAAGGCTGGATATTTATGACTGAAGTATCGGCCGAACAGCTGCATGGAGACGCCGCCGAGCGCGCGACGACGACGCAGCGCATCCAGCGCCGCATGGCGCCGATCGTGCCGGCGCAGAATATTGCCGGCCGCGCCTTGGTGCTGGTCATCGCCATCATGACCTTCCTGTCCTGCCTGACTTTCGGCGCCGTCACGCTGGTGCGCGACACTGCCTCGGTCTGGGAAAACCAGATCTCGCGCGAGGCGACGATTCAGATCAAGCCGGTCGACGGCCTCGACATGGAGGCAGCCCTTGCCCAGGCCTCGCAGATCGTCGGCGAATTCCCCGGCGTGAAGGAAACCCGGATCATCGATCGCGACGCCACCGCGCGTCTGTTGGAGCCATGGCTGGGTTCGGGCCTGAATATCGACGAATTGCCGGTGCCGCGCCTGATCATCGTCACCATCGACGAGACCAGTCCGCCCGACTTTAGCGCCATCCGTGCGGCGCTCACGCCCAAGCTGCCGAGTGCTTCGCTCGACGATCACCGTACTTGGGTCGACCGGCTGGTCGCCATGGCCCGCACCACGGTCACCATCGGCATCGCCGTGCTGGTCCTGATGCTGTCGGCGACGGTGCTGACCGTAGTGTTTGCGACGCGCGGCGCTATGGCGGGTAACGGCCATATCATCGAAGTGCTGCATTTCGTCGGCGCCGAGGCGCGCTTCATCGCGCGCGAATTCCGCTGGCATTTCCTGGTCACCGGGATGAAGGGCGCGGCCGCCGGCGGCGCAGCCGCGATCCTGGTTTTCATCGTCTTTTCCTGGTGGTCGTCGCGCAACATGGCAACGCCGCAGGCCGACCAGGCCACCGCTTTGTTCGGCAATTTCGCCATCGGATCGGCAGGCTATCTCGGCGTCGGCCTGATGGTGCTGGTGATCGGCGGACTGACGGCGGCGACCTCGCACGCCACCGTGGTCGCCTATCTCAGCGACATCGATGTCCGCCAGCCGGATGCGGGGTGAACCGTGAGGGCAGAAGCGAAAACAGTTGGGGGGAAGGACAGGAATGGAAGGGACGATCACGGATCGAAAACCGACGTAACGCAATGTGCGCTTTTTTCCTTACCAAAAAGGCATTTCAGGATTAACCATAGGATGATGAACGCGCGGGAGTCGACCGGAACGGCTGGACAGATGCCAGTGGTGCGTTCGCGTGTGCGCACCGGGCTGGGCCGTTTGCGCACCGCCCTGCGTCTCGCCTCCCTCTGTCTACTGCTGCTGGTGGCCCTGTTTGCCGGTGGCTTCGGCTGGTTCGCCAGCAAGGTCAGCCACATGACGACCCCGGCCAACCCGGCCAAGGCCGATGCGATCATCGTCTTGACCGGCGGTCAGGCCCGCCTCGACGCAGCACTCGATCTGCTTGCCTCCGGCAAGGGCGAGCGGCTGCTGATCTCAGGCGTGCATCCCTCTGCCAGCCGCCGCCAATTGCAGGCTGCTACCGGCGGCGACAAGGCGCTGTTTTCCTGCTGTGTCGACATCGACCGCGCCGCGCTCGACACGATCGGCAATGCCGAGGAAAGCGCTAAATGGGTGGAGAGCCACGCCTATGGCAGCGTCATCCTCGTCACCAACAATTACCACATGCCGCGCAGCCTGCTCGAGATGGGCCGCCTGCTGCATGGCGCCAGGCTTGAACCCTATCCGGTGGTCAACACCAATCTGGACAATGGCGACTGGCTGACCAAGCCGGAAGCGCTACGCGTGCTTCTGACCGAATACAGCAAATACCTGCTGGCGCTGGCGCGCGGCGTCGTCCCGGTCCGCCAGACCGCCGACAGCGTCGCTCTGGCCGAGGTTTCGACCGCCAAGGACTAAAGCAATTCCAGGAAAAGTGTGTAGCGGTTTTCCCGGGAAAAACACGTACGCTTTCCCTTGGGAATTGCGTCCAAACAGACGATTCTGACGGCGCTCGATTACCCCTTGGCCGTGCCGTCTTCCGCGCCACGCAGCCGCGCAATCTCCTGTTCGAGGCGTTCGATCCGCTTGTCGCGTTCGGCGAGTGCGGCCGCGACATCGGCGGCCTCGAATCGCTGCGGAATGTGTTGCGGGCAATTGGCATCCCAGGCCGAGACGGTGAACAGGATGACCTGCTCGGGGCGCGCCTTGTAGTCCTGCGGCATCAGCCTTGCCAGAAGCTCGGCATCGTCCTCGACGACCCGCGCCGTGCCCCAGATCTTGACGCGCTGGCGATGCGCATAGTCGATCAGGAACAGGAATGCCTGGTTGTTGTCGGCGAGATTCCCCTGCGTGATGAACTGCCTGTTCCCGGAGAAATCGGCAAAGCCGATGGTCTTCTCGTCCAGCACCTTGAGGAAGCCGGCTGGCCCGCCGCGATGCTGGATATAGGGCTGACCCTCGCCATTTGCCGTCGACAGGAAGACGCTGGTCTGCGCCGCGATGAAGTCGGCGAGGTCGGGCGTCATATGGGCGCGCCATCCGCCGCGCTCCTCGGCGCTGGCATAGCCCTTGCGCGAACCTTTGCGGGTCTGGATCGCCTTGACCGTCGGCGTGAAGGCGACATCGCTGGTGAAAGTATGAGCATTCATGGAAGCCTCCGCGAGGCCGAAACACGGCCATTGTACGCGAAGAGGTAGGTCCTTCCATGTTTTGGATGTAGATGGCATAGTTGCAAGCTATCTTTCCAATTTCCGGAAGAAACTATGGATCGTCTCGAAGCCATGTCGCTGTTCGTCGCCGCGGTGGAAGCGGGCAGCCTTTCCGCTGCCGGCCGCCATTTCGGCATTCCACTGGCAACGGTCAGCCGCAAGGTTTCCGACCTCGAGAAGCACCTTCAGGCGCGCCTGCTGAACCGTTCGACCCGGCAGCTCACGCTGACCGATGCCGGCCAGGCCTATCTCGCCGCCTGCCGCCGCATCCTCGGCGAGGTCGGCGAAGCCGAACGCACCGCTGCCGGCGAATACAGCACGCCGACCGGCGACCTGTTCATCACCGCGCCGGTCGTCTTTGGTCGCCTGCACGTGCTGCCTGTCGTCACCGAATTCCTGGCGGCTTATCCTCAAGTCAACATTCGCCTGACGCTGGCTGACCGGATAACCCAACTGGCGGAGGAACATCTCGACCTTGCCATCCGCATCGGCGAGCTTGCGCCTTCGAGCCTCATTGCCATCCGCGTCGGCGCGATCCGTCGCGTCGTGTGCGCCAGCCCCGCCTATATCGCCGCGCATGGCATGCCGCGGACGCCGGACGATCTGGCCGCGCATGAATGCATCAGTTTCGAAGGGCCTGCAGCGCTCGCCAGTTGGAGCTTTGCCGGCGACAAGGGCGAACTGATCGTGCCGATCCGCTCACGGCTGCGCGTCAACACGGCGGAAGCTGCAATCGATGCCGCGATTGCAGGCGCCGGGATGACGCGGGTGCTCTCCTACCAGATCGCGGACGCAGTACGTTCCGGCGTGCTCGTCCCGGTCTTGCGACCCTTCGAGCCGCAGCCGTGGCCGGTGAGCCTCGTCCATGCCGGCCAAGGCCTGCTGGCGGTGAAACTCAGGGCGTTCCTCGATTTCGCCGCTCCGCGGCTGAAGCAGCGGCTATTGCAGGCGACGTGGTGAGTTGAGACTGGCTTGAGTCAGTGGCGAGCCGGCCTATGTCAGGCCATTGCGGCGTTTCCTTTTTGCCCGCGCTTGGTGTAACCAACGCACACCTCCTCAACGGGCCCTTCCCCGCATGCTCTATATCCGCTCGCTGGCGTTCAACTTCGTCTTCTATGTCAATCTGATCGTCCAGATGGTCCTCTGGACCCCTTACTACTTCCTCTCGCCACGCCATCGCGCCTGGTTCGTGCCTAAATTCTGGTCGCGCACCAGCCTGTGGCTCTACGACAAGATCGCCGGCACCAGGAGCGACATCACCGGCGTCGAAAACCTGCCCGAGGGCTCTTTCATCCTGGCGCCGAAACACCAGTCGTTTTGGGACGCGATCGCTTTCTTTCCGTTTTTACACGACCCGCTTTATATCCTGAAGCGCGAGCTGACCTGGATTCCCTTCTTCGGCTGGTACATCCTGAAGATGCGGATGATCCCGGTTCACCGCGGCAGCCGCTCCAAGGCGTTGAAGCAGGTCGTAGCATCGACAAAGCAGGAGATGGGGCGCAATCCGCGCCAGCTGATTATCTACCCCGAAGGCACGCGCCGAGCGCCAGGCGACGAGCCGGCTTACAAATACGGCATTGTCGAGCTCTATACGCAGCTTGGCGTCCCGGTGGTACCGGTCGCCCATGTCGCCGGCCTCTATTGGCCTCGCCGTAAATTCTTGCGCTTTCCCGGCACCATCAAGGCCCGCTTCCTGCCGCCGATTCCGCCCGGGCTCGGCAAGGACGAATTCATGGACCGGCTGATCGGCGATACGGAAGTCGCCTGCGACCAGCTGCTGATCGAGGCATCGCAGGCTCCTAACCCGCCGCAAATGCCGCCGACGGCGGTCAAGCGGCTGGCCGAACTCGCCGCGGCCGCCAAAGCAATTCCAGGAAAAGTGTGAGCGGTTTTTTCCGTCCTGAATTGCGCCAAAACAAGAAAGACCAAAGCTTGATCTCTTCTGCGGGTCGGCTCAAGGCCACGCCGCCAGCGCCGTGGTCAGCACCAGCGTCGCCGCGAAGGCCAGATTGATGATCCGCGACGCCAGCGGCTGGCGCAGGGTGCGGGCGAAGGCCGCGCCGGCCAGCAGCCACAGCACATGGATGGCTACGATCATCAGGTGAGAACCGCCAGCCTGGCCGGGATGCCGAGAGCATCGGCGCCGGCTGCGGTCGCGGAGCCAGCAAGGACCGCAGCAATCGCCACATAGGCTTTCGGGTTGGCAACGGCGAGCAGTAAGCCGCCGAGGAAGGTCGGCAGAACCGCGCTGCTGTCACGCGCGGCCAGCGGCGGCGCTGTCGCTATTCTATAGGCGAGGTAGAGAATATAGGCGGCGGAAGCCACCGCCAGCACTGGCGCTACGCCCGGCATCGAGGTGAGGATAGCCTTGATGCCGGTGGCCACCACCAGCAGCACCGCGACCGTGCCTAAAATCATCCCCGATGTGTAGTGAAGCGAATTGCGCAGGCCGAAGGCGGCCCCTATCGCCGTGACGCTGATCGTCGCCGGGCCAGGACTGCCCATGACGACGGTTGCCGCCAGCACCAGCGCCAGCAATTGCTGCCAGGGCTGCGCCTGCGAAAGAATGTCTGCGGCCATGCTGCCTCTTCTCCACAATAATGGAGAACAGTGTGGCAAGGCGGACAGCCGGCGTCTTGAACGATCGTGCCGAACCTGCGCGGCTAGGCGCTGGCCTTGTCCAGCGCCACGAGATCCTCCGCGCTGAGCTTCAGCGATGCGGCGCGCACCAGGCTGTCGACCTGGTCCAGCGTCGTGGCGCTGGCGATCGGCGCAGTGATGCCGGGCTGCGCCATCACCCAGGCGAGTGCTACTTCCGCCTGCTTGGCCGAATGGCGCGCCGCCACAGTGTCGAGTGCGGCCAGAATGCGCATGCCGCGCGCATTGAGATAAGCCTTCACGCCGCCGCCGCGTTCACTTTTGCCGAGATCGGCCTCGCTACGGTATTTGCCGCTCAAAAACCCCTTGGCGAGACTGAAATAGGTGATGACGCCGATATCCTCGGCCACGCACAGATCATGCAGCGGCCCGTCGAAGGATGAGCGGTCGTAGAGATTGTATTCCGGCTGCAGCACGCTGTAGCGCGGCAGCCCGCGCAGGCTGGCAACATCGAGCGCGGCGCGCAGCTGGCCGGCGTCAAGATTCGAGGCGCCGATATGGCGGACCTTGCCGGCAGCGAGCAGCTTCTGGTAGGCGCCGAGCGTCTCCTCATAAGGGGTTGTCGGGTCCGGCCAATGCGAGAGATAAAGGTCGATCACGTCGGTCTGCAGTCGCTTGAGCGACGCCTCGACTGCCCTTTCGATATGGGCAGCGGACAGATCCTTCTTGCCTTGTCCCATATCCGAGCCGACTTTGGTGATGACGATGATCTTGTCACGGTTGCCGCGGCTTTTCATCCATTTGCCGATGATGGTCTCGGACTCGCCGCCCGCGTGGCCGGGCACCCAGCGCGAATAGGCATCGGCCGTATCGATAGCGTTGAGGCCGGCGCCGCCGAACCGGTCGAGCAGGTCGAAGGAGGTCTTCTCGTCCGCGGTCCAGCCGAAGACATTGCCGCCCAGGACCAGCGGCGCGATGGAAAGGTCGGTTTGACCGAGACGGCGTTTTTGCAAGACGGGGCTCCGTGGGCTGGCGGCGGGCGACCCGAATGCTTCGGGCCGCAGCTAAGCTAGGTCTCGCCGCGCCGAGGTCAAAGGCCTCAGCCAATTTTTCCAGCGGGCCAGCGCTTCACAAAGGCGCGAGCGCTTCGCCTGCAGGCTCGCCGTGGTCTACTGGCTCACGAGGCGATCCGCTTCGCCACCTCTTCCAGCCAGTGGTCGCTGATACCCAGCGCCGCGAGATGCTGCAGCGTGTTGAGCACATAGTCCTCGTTGTTTCCGGACTGGCCGACGGCGCCACGGATAACACCTGCCGCATGCGCGGGGTCGAGCCCGCCGGCATACTGCTCATGCTGGCGGTGGACGATATAGGCGACCGCTTTCACTCTCTCTCCCGCGGCCGCCCCATTCCCGTCGAGGCTGATATCGAGCACACGCTCGAGGTAGACGCTGGTCACCAATTCGCGCTCGCGCAGATAGGTCAGCACCTCATCGCGCAGCTCGCCGGGCACGCGAAAGGCCAGCCCGATGCAGGAGCCGCCACGGTCGAGGCCTAGCACCAGGCCCGGCCGCTGGCGCGTGCCGCGATGCACGAAGGAATAGACGCACAGCGACCGGCGGTAGCCGTAAAGCCGCGCGCGGCGGGTCTCCACATGCGCAAATCCCGGCCGCCAGATCAGCGAGCCGTAGCCAAAAACCCAAAAATCGCCCATATCGCCAAGCCTGATTGCACGAGAGTGACGCCGCCGCATCGGAATCGGTGCTCTTCTGTTCTTTTTGCTTGTTGCGTAAGCCACAGTCCACCCGCAACACGCCCGCGTTAATGAAAGCCGCAGCATGACGTCAAGTGACGAGCGTCCGTCGAAGTTTCGCCGCCGGCTGATGTGGCTCGCTGCCTTGGTCGTTATGCTGTTCGGCGTCTACAGCGCGGTCTGGTTCTATGTCGCCGGTCGCGTCAGCAGCGAAGCCGACAAGGCGGTGGCCTCGCTCAAGGACAAAGGCATCGAGGCCGGCTGCGCCAACCTCACTGTCAGCGGCTACCCCCTGAGTTTTGCCATCTCCTGTGACAATCTGGCTTACGAGGACTACGCCAGGAACGTTGCCGCCTCGGCAGGCAGCTTCAACTTCGTTGCAGAGCTCATCCGGCCTTTGTCGCCTGCCGCCGAGTTGCGTGGGCCGCTGCGCACCTCGGTGCCGGGGATGGCGCCGCTATGGATCGACTGGGACAATCTGCAGGCCAATGCCAAGCTCTCCTGGCCCTTGCCACGCAGCATTTCGCTGCAGGCCGAGAGCTTGTCCGGCCAGACCGATCCGGCCGACGACACCGACCCGGTTTCACTGTTCAGCGCCGGAACCGCGGCGGGCGAGTTGCGACCCGACGGCCAGGACATCGGCTACGTCGGCAGCTTCACCGATCTTGAGATCGACGCCGACGCGATCGGCGGGCGCGTGCTGCCGCCGCTCGACGGCAGCGGCGACGCGACGCTGAAGAACGGCGTCGCGCTGATGAAGACGCAGGCCAGGAGCCTGCGCGGCCAGGCGGTCGACATCCACAAGCTCGATCTGTCGTCGGGAACCGCGCGCATCACCGTCTCCGGCCCGGTGTCGGTCGACGCCAACGGCCAGGTCAATGCCGACCTGACGATCAAGCTGCAGGATCCCAAAGCCGTGGCGGCAATCCTCGCCACCGCAATCCCCGAGCAGAAGAGCCAGATCGAGCAAGGCTTTGCCGGTCTGGCGCTGCTCGGCAACGAACCGTCGATGCCGCTCAAGGTGGTGAAGGGCAAGGTCTCGCTCGGCTTCATTCCGCTGGGCAAGATCAAGCCGCTCGATTAGAGCAATTCCAGGAAAAGTGTGAGCGGTTTTCCGTCCGGAATTGCGTTAAAACAAAGAGATAGAGCATGATCGCAAAGAGCGGGAACGGCTATTGGGGCGAGATCATGCTCGAGCAAGCCGACGCATGAACCGACCGGTGAAACTGCTGAGCGTTGGCGCGCTGACGCTGGATACCATCCTGCGCGTCGAAACCCTGCCCACGCATCAGGGCAAGTTCATCGCCTCGGACGGCATCCAGATCGCCTCGGGCATGGCGACAAGTGCTGCCTGCGCCGCCCGCCGTCTCGGCGCCGAGGTGTTCCTGTGGGCAAGTGCAGGTGACGATGCCGTCGGCGACCAATTGCTGGCCGGCATCGAGGCCGAGGGCGTCGATTGCCGCTTTGTCCGCCGCGTCGAAGGCGCCCGCTCGGCGCTGGCCGCGATCCTGGTCGACGCTCATGGCGAGCGCATCATCGTGCCCTTCTACGACCCAAAGGCGCAGGCCGACCCCGAGGCGGTGCCTGTCGCCGATCTTTCCGGCTTCGATGCCGTGCTGGTCGATGTGCGCTGGCCGGGCGCCGCCGCTCTTGCCTTGACCGCCGCGCGCAGCGCCGGCCGTCCCGCCATCCTCGACGCCGACACGGCGCCGGTTGAGGTGCTGGAGCGCCTGCTGCCGCTGGCATCGCACATCGTCGCTTCGGAGACGGCGGCACGCATCGTCTGCGGCCATGCGCTGGACCCCGAAACCGCCTGTGCCGACCTCGCCAGCCGCACCGATGCCTTCGTGGCGGTTACCGGCGGCGCCGCGGGAAGCTGGTGGCATGACCGGTCCGCCGGATGCGTGCGCCACATCGCGGCGCCGAAGATCAAGGCGATCGACACGCTTGCCGCCGGCGACGTCTTCCACGGCGCCTTTGCTGTCGCGTTGGCGGAAACCATGCCGATCGAGCAGGCGTTGCGCTTTGCCAGCGCGGCGGCCGCGCTCAAATGCCAGCGCTTCGGCGGCCGGCTGGGGGCGCCAAACAGGGACGAGGCAATGGCCATGGTCGCGGCGACCTGGCCCGTCTGAAACAGATTTAACTTTTCACCGGGTGCTCGACCGCCTGCCGGCCGAAATCCGGCACGTCGATATCCTGGCCGGCCTCGATGATCGAACGGCGAACGGCCCGGGTGCGGGTGAACAGGTCGAACAGCTTGTCGCCGTCGCCCCAGCGGATCGCCCGCTGCAGCGAGGCGAGGTCCTCCGAAAAGCGCGCCAGCATTTCCAGGATGGCATCCTTGTTGTGCAGGCACACGTCGCGCCACATGGTCGGGTCGGAGGCGGCCAGACGGGTGAAGTCGCGGAAACCGGAAGCCGAATATTTGATCACTTCCGACTTGGTCACCGATTCCAGATCGTCGGCCGTGCCGACGATGTTGTAGGCAATGATGTGCGGAAGATGCGAAACGATGGCCAGCGTCATGTCATGATGCTGCGGGTCCATCGTGTCGATGTTGGAGCCGCAGCGCCGCCAGAATTCCGACAGCTTTTCCAGCGCGGCCGGATCGGTTCCCGGCAGCGGCGTGAAGATGCACCAGCGGTTTTCGAACAGGTCGGCGAAACCCGCATCCGGGCCCGATTTCTCCGTACCTGCCAGCGGGTGCCCCGGAATAAAGTGCACGCCGTCCGGTACATAGGGCTGCATTTGCGCAATGACCGAGGCCTTGGTCGAACCGACATCGGTGAGGATGGCGCCCTTTTTCAGCGCCGCTGCGATCTCTTGCGCCACCTCGCCCGACGACCCCACTGGCACCGAGACGATGATCAGGTCGGCGTCGCGGACTGCTTCCCTGGCGTCGGTGGTGTAGCTCTCGCCAAGACCGAGCTCCTTCGCCCGCGCCAGCGTGGCCGGGCTGCGCGTCGCGATGGCGACATGGCGGGCCAGGCCCTCGCGGCGGATGATGCGGGCCAGCGACGAGCCGATCAGGCCGATGCCGACCAGCGCGATCTTTTCAAACATCGGTGCTGTCATTGTTTCAGCTTTTCAGGAATGTCGTGAGGGCATCGATGACGCCGCGATTTGCTTCTTCGGTGCCGACGCTCATGCGCAGCGCATTGGGAAAGCCATAGCCGGTAACGCGCCGCAATATATAGCCGCGCTGGGTGAGGTAATCGTCCGCCGCCTCAGCCGAATGCTTCTTGTCGTCGGGAAAGTGGATGAGGACGAAATTGCCGACGCTGGGCGTCACGCGCAGCCCAAGCTTCGTCAGTTCTTCATTCAGCCAGGTGAGCCAGGTCTCGTTGTGCAACGAACTGCGCTCGACATGGGCGCGGTCGCGGATGGCGGCAATGCCGGCCTCGATCGCTGTTGCGTTGACGTTGAAAGGGCCGCGGATGCGGTTGATGGCATCGACGATGTGCAGTGGGCCATACATCCAGCCGATGCGCGCGCCGCCAAGGCCGAGCTTGGAGAAGGTGCGGGTCATGACCACATTCTGCGCGCTGCCCGCCAGCTCGATACCTGCCTCATAGTCATTGCGCCTGACATACTCGGCATAGGCCGCGTCCAGCACCAGAAGCACGTTGCCTGGGAGCGCGGCATGCAGGCGGCGGACCTCCTGGAACGGCAGATAGGTGCCGGTCGGGTTGTTGGGATTGGCGAGGAAGATGATTTTGGTCCGCGGCGTCACCGCGGCCAGGATCGCGTCGACGTCGGCGCGCTCCTCGGTTTCCTTCACAGCAACCGGCTTGGCCCCCGCCGACTGAATGTAGATCTTGTAGACCATGAAGGCATGTTCGGTAAAAATCGCCTCATCGCCTGGCGCAAGATAGGTCTGCGCCAGCAGGCCAAGTATCTCGTCGGAACCGTTGGAGCAGATGATGTTTGCCGGGTTGAGGCCGTGCACCTCGGCGATCGCCTCGCGCAGCCGGCGGGCGGTGCCGTCGGGATAGACATCAAGCTTGCTGGCCACTTCGCGCGCGGCCTCGATCGCCTTCGGCGACGGGCCGAGCGGGTTCTCGTTCGACGACAATTTATGGACCTTGGCGACGCCGGCAGGTGCCGTGCTCTTGCCCGGTACATAGGCGTCGATGTCCATGATGCCCGCGCGGGGCGTCGGCCGTGCCTTGCCCGCTGTCTTGTCCATGTCGCAAATCCATCCAGAATGCCTCCGTCCGGAGGCCGCAGCGGAAATACAAGCCGTAGCCGCGAATGTCGAGAGGCGGGCATAGCTGGCCGTTGACGCCGGGCCGCACGAGTTCTAGAAGAACGCAACAGTTCCGTGGTGATTTGGCCGGTCGGCTTGCAGCCACGTTAAACAACTCGCTAAAGGGCCGTTTGCGTGACGTAACCGGCTTTGCGATCGCATTGCCGGTTTTTTATTGCCTGACGGCGGGCAAGGAGAGTCACATGGCCGCGCTCCGCGCTACAAAAACCAACAACGAGGCCGACAGCCCGTCGAGCCCGGTGTTGCGTTTTGGCCCTGACAAGCCGCTGAAGCTCGACGCCGGCACGCTTTTGTCGCCGTTCCAGATCGCCTACCAGACCTATGGCACCCTCAACGATGCCCGCACCAACGCCATCCTGGTCTGCCACGCGCTGACCGGCGACCAGCATGTCGCCAACACCAATCCGGTGACCGGCAAGCCCGGCTGGTGGGAAGTGCTGATCGGTCCCGGCAAGATCATCGACACCAACCGCTTCTTCGTCATCTGCTCCAACGTCATCGGCGGGTGCCTCGGCTCCACCGGTCCGGCCTCGACCAATCCCGCCACCGGCAAGCCCTACGGCCTCGACCTGCCAATCATCACCATCCGCGACATGGTGCGGGCGCAATTGATGCTGGTCGACCATTTCGGCATCGAAAAGCTGTTTTGCGTGCTCGGCGGCTCGATGGGCGGCATGCAGGTGCTGGAATGGGCATCGTGCTATTCCGAGCGCGTCTTCTCGGCCCTGCCGATCGCCACAGGCGCACGCCATTCCTCGCAGAACATCGCCTTCCACGAGGTCGGCCGGCAGGCCGTCATGGCCGATCCGGACTGGCATGGCGGCAAATATTTCGAGCACGGCAAGCGCCCGGAAAAGGGGCTCGCCGTGGCGCGCATGGCCGCCCACATCACCTATCTGTCGGAAGCCGCCCTGCATCGGAAATTCGGCCGCAATCTGCAGGACCGCGAAGCACTGACCTTCGGTTTCGACGCAGATTTCCAGATCGAAAGCTATCTGCGCCACCAGGGCATGACATTCGTCGACCGCTTCGACGCCAACTCCTACCTCTACATGACCCGTTCGATGGATTATTTCGACCTCGCCGCCGACCATGGCGGCCGGTTGGCAGATGCCTTTGCCGGGACCAAGACCCGCTTCTGCCTGGTGTCCTTCACCTCGGACTGGCTGTTCCCGACCGAGGAGAGCCGCTCGATCGTGCATGCGCTCAACGCCGCCGGCGCCTCCGTCTCCTTCGTCGAGATCGACACCGACCGCGGCCATGATGCCTTCCTGCTCGATGAACCCGAACTGTTTGCCGCCATCAAGGGCTTCATCGGCTCGGCGGCCCGCGCAAGGGGGCTCGCCTCATGAGCGTCAATGGCAGCCAGCGCGTCGACCTCGAAGTCGTGGCCAACCTGATACCGCCGCAGTCGCGGGTGCTCGATGTCGGCTCCGGCGACGGCCTGCTGCTCGAACTCCTGCAGGAGACCAAGCAGGTCGACGGCCGCGGGCTGGAGCTGTCGCAGCGCGGCGTCAATGAATGCGTGGCGCGCGGTCTCTCGGTCATCCAGGGCGATGCCGATACCGACCTCGAATTCTATCCGGACAAGGGTTTTGACTTCGTCGTCCTGTCTCAGACGCTGCAGGCGACCCGCAACCCGAAGCTGGTGCTCGACGAGCTGCTGCGAATCGGCAACCGCGCCATCGTCTCCTTCCCCAATTTCGGCCACTGGCGGGTGCGGCTGTCGCTGTTCGTCAATGGCCGGATGCCGGTGACCGCGGACCTGCCCTATTCCTGGTACGACACGCCCAACATCCATTTCTGCACCATCCGCGACTTCGTCAATCTGGTCGAGGAACTCGGCGCTTCGGTCGAGAAAGCCACCGCGCTCGACGGCAACGGCCAGAAGATCGGCCTGTCGATGCCATGGTGGTTCTGGAATTTCTTCGGCCAGCAAGCGGTGTTCTTGCTGAAGCGGTAGTTTGCCCCTATTCCAGCACGTCCGTCGCCTTGTGCGGGTGCTGAACGCCATCGGCGATGATCACATCGGCGTGGGAGTTGTCGGTGCGCAAGGCCAGAATCTCCCGATAGGCTGATGAATCGTACCAGCCCCACGCATGCGCCCTGTCCGGAAACTCGATGACGATCAGATGCCCGGGCCATTCGTTTTCGACCACGTCCATGTCGCCGCCGTGGACAAGGAAGCGGCCGCCGAACGGCTCCAATGTGGCGTCGATCCTCTGCAGATACTCGACAATCTGCGGGCCCATTGTGACTTGACGCATATGGGCGACGGCGTAGGCGGCCATGGCTGAACTCCCTGTGAGATCGAAGCCCGACGACCGGCTTCGTTGGCGCAATCTGCAGACATGATGGCCATCGGTCGATTACGTCTGGGGTAATCGGCCGGCTTACCGGCGTCCTGGCTCAACAGTTTGTGATGACATTGCCGCTGGTTTTTTGTAGCGTCGAATCGAATGCCATCCCGGGGTAAGGCTTGGACGGCGACCATCAAAACCTCCGGCCTCCAGGCATTTCGGGGCACAATCGAAGCAACATGTCCAAGGCAACCGACCTCGCTCCGCTGATCTCGGTGATCACACCGACGCACAATCGCCGCAGCAAGGTGGTGCGCGCCGTGGAGAGCGTGCTGGCGCAGAATTTTCCCCGGTTCGAACACATTGTCGTCGATGACGGCTCGACCGACGGTACGGCAGCCGCACTTGCCGAAATCCGCGATCCACGGCTGATCTATGTTGGCTCGAAATGGCGCGGCGCCAATGCCGCCCGCAATGCCGGCATCGAGCGGGCGCAGGCGCCGGTGGTGACATTCCTCGATTCCGACGACGTCTATTTGCCGGATCGCCTGGCGCGGACGCTGGAGCAGTTCGACAACAATCCCTCGCTCGAAGTGCTGATCAGTTCCTTCGTGTCGCTGAAGGGCAATCGCCGCACCAACTGCGTCAACCGCGAGGCGCTGCTGAGCCGCGACTCGCTGGAGCGGGCCCTTGTCGCGCAGACCATCTTCATTGCCGGGTCGGCAATCACCGCCCGGCGCGAGTCGCTGCTGGCCATCGGCGGCTACGACAGTGACGTCACGCGCATGCAGGATCGCGAATTGTTGCTGCGCTTTGCCCGTCGCAGCGGCGCGCAGCTGTCCGAAGTGATCGACTGGAAAAAGTACAACTCGGAGAATTCGATCTCCGGTCGCCGGGACGGCTATGTCGAAGCCTATGCGAGCTTGATCGACAAGCACCCCTATATCGCCGACCGCTACCCCTACATTCCGCCTTACATGATCGCCCGGCAGCTCATCGCCGATGCACTCAAGGGCAGGGTTTCGCAGGCGTTCTCCGGCTATATGGCCAACCGGTCGTCGAAGGCGCTTGGCTATTCGCTGCCGCAGCTGTTGCGTGGCTATGTCGGCGGCCGGCGCTGGCGCCGCGATCTCTATGCCGAATTTCGCGACAAATACGGTGCACGGCCGGCCTGAAGTTTGCCGACAAGCCGAGCAGCGGCTTTCCCCTCCGAACTGCCTCAAACCTCATTTGTCGAGTTCCGGCAGATATGGGTCGGAATATAGCCGCCGGTCGCGTTCGCCCTGCAGGCAGTCCATGGGTGCGGCGGCATCGATCGGGACCACGGTCGCATCGGCGATGCCGCTCACCTCCAGGATCAACTTGCGGCGTATGGCGGTGGCGAATTCCGAGGCCACATAGATCGGCAACACGAAGGAGCCGGGCCCACCGGTGACGCAGTCGTCATAATACTGGTCGAGATGGCTGAAGGTCGGCGACGGGCTGATCAGGATCGGCAGGCCGTTGATGACGATGCCCTTGGCCACCGCCGCATCGCGTGTCGTGGCGACGGGCAGCCCGGTGTTGTTGGGACCGTCGCCGGAAATGTCGATGACGCTGCGTGGCGCATCGAACCCCGTGCCCTCGAACAGCCCGGCGCCGAAGGCAAGCGCACCGGAAATCGAGGTGCCGCGAAAGCTGCGGAACGGCCGCGCTTCTATTCTGTCGGCGAAGGCGTTGGCGCTCTCTGCGCTGTCGATCACCTGCCAGGCGATGACGCCATCCTCGCGCACGACGCCCGCCCATTCGAAATAGGCAAGCGCGATGCGCCCGGTGGTTCCCGAGCGCACGGCCTTGATGAAATCGGGATGCCTGAGCGCCTCGACATAGCCAGCGCGCTGCAGCGCGAACTCCCTCTCGTCCATCGACTGTGATATGTCGACGGCCAGCACCAGTTCGACATCCACGGCAACGGCCGGGGCAGCCACGGGCGTGGTGCAGGCAAGGCAGGCAAGCAGGCTGAGCGCATCGAGCATGGCCGCACCACGGATGTTTCGACCCGTGAATCTTCGCCGCGATCGCGGCGAAATAAAGCCCCTTCTACTTCTTTCGCCGCACGGCCGCTTTCGGCGGCGGGTCGATGGCGCCGGTCCTGACTCGGGCGGGTTTCAATGGCGCAGCACCCGTATCCTTCACGATGTTCAATGCGCGTGGAAAGAAATGACCATTGTGCAGTCCGCGCCCGATGTTGAGGATCGCGGTTTCCGGCAGGCGTTTCTCCAGCATGGACAGTACCCTTCGCAGCGAAGGACCATCGAACGCGTCCATCGCTTCGTCGATGATCACCCATTTCGGCTGCCGCAAGGCCAGCCTGGCGAAGGCCAGCGACCGCTGTTCGTCATCGTTGAGTTCCCGCTCCCAGCGTGCGGAACGGTCGAGCAAGGATGACAGCCGCTCGAGGCCGACCTCGGCCAGCACCGCCCCAAAATCAGCATCGCCAGCCGGCGCCGAGCCATTCGGATGCAGCACTTCGCGTAACGTGCCGGCAGGAAAATACGGAACACGCGGCACGAAAATCGGCGTTTCTCCGGCCGGCAAGCCGATCCGCCCGCTGCCCCAGGGCCAAAGGCCGGCAATGGCGCGGAAGAACAATGTCTTGCCGGCGCCTGGGTCGCCGGTGATCATGACGCGCTCACCGGGATGGATCTCGACATGGCTGTCTGAAAGTTTGGTGCAGCCCTCCGGCGAGGCCACTTGGAGCTTCTCGAAGGTCAGGCTGCCATTGGCGTTATCGCCGAATTCGATGCGCTTTTCCTTGTCGTGCAACACATCGGTTTCATCGAGCGCAATGCGGAAGTCGGCAACGCGCATCAGCGTGGCGCGCCAGTCGGCGATGCCGCCAATATTGTTGATGAACCAGCGCAGCGACGAGTGCACCTGGTTGAAGGCGCCGACCGCCATCATCAACCCGCCAAAGCTGATATCGCCTGAAAAATAGACCGGCGATGCCACAAGGATCGGCGCCACCACGGTGATCCAGCCATAGGTATCGGTCACCCAGGAAAGGTTGATCTGCGCTTTGTAGATGTTTCGCATCGCGCCCAGCACCGTGCCAAGGTCGATTTCGAGCCGTCTCTTGGCATCGGCTTCGCCGTGATAGAGCGCGATGGCGTCGACATTCTCGTTGACGCGCACCATCCCGGAACGCAGCTCGGCCTCGCGGGTGTAGCGGTCGCTGTTGAGGCGGATCAGCGGCCGCCCGACCAGCCAGCTCAGCCAGGAGGCGATGCCGGCATAGAGGAACGCGGCCCAGACCATGTAGCCCGGTATCGCCAGCGACCAGCCGTTGATGTGGAAGACGAAGCCCGACGAGAGTTGCCAAAGCACGCCGACGAACGACACCAGCAGGATGAAGGATTGCAGCAGGCCGACGCCGAGGTCCGTCGACAGATCGGACAGATGCGCGGCATCCTGCTGCATGCGCTGGTCGGGATTGACGCCGATGGCGCCGGCATTGGCGAGCCGGAAGGCCCGCGCCGGCCGCATCCATTGGTCGATCAGGTCGAGCGTCAGCGCCTCGCGCAGCTTCAGCCGGATCATCTGGTTGAGCCAGGTCTGAGCGATGTTGAGCAGGAGCAGCGTGCCGGCAATCACGGCAAAGATCATCAGCTGATGCAGGAAGGCCGCCATGTCGCGACGCGCCAGCGCATCGTAGAAAGGCTGGTTCCAGCGGTTGAGCAGAACCTGGCCGATCGACGTGGCGACGATGACCGCCATAATGCCGACCGACGTCCAGACCAGCCACTTGCGCACCGGTGAGCCTACCAGCGCCCGTTTGATCGTCGCCACCTGATCGCGCAGGCTGCTGGCTTCGACGGTTGCCGGCTGAGCGGTGGCGGACTTGTCCGGTTGATCAGCCATGCACGAGGTCCTTGCGTTCAGAAGCGTTGCTGAACCAGATGGAGAGACTTGAAGGCATCCGCCGCTCAAACGGACCGCGAATGCATCTGCGACAGATAGGTGGGAAAAACCCACGCAACACCAGTTTTCATGATGATCACGAAGGTGTCACCTGACGCGTCGTCGATGTCACCCCTTCCGCCCGGCGGCCAAGCCGCGTCGCACCGTGCGGTGACAGTACCGGCACGAAGACACGGCGCGAGGCGCGCTGCGCGACCGGCACGCCCTGATATAGCCGCTTCTGCGCCTCGACCACGATGACGCCGGAAAAGATCGGCCAGAACCGCCGGCCGGCGCGCTCCAGCACATTGTGGAACCGCATCATGAAGCGCCGCGGCGATGGCGGGAAGAACAGCGCGTCGGACCAGGAAGCCGGTGTGAAATTCGCCTCGCGCAGCAATTCTGTCAGCTGGCCGCGCGAGAACGGCCGGCCATTGCCGAACGGCGTGTGCTCGAACCGCGCCCAGACACCGCGCCGGTTGGGCACGACGATGACGACGCGCCCTGCCGGCGACAGCACCCGCCAGATCTCGTTCAGCGTCTCGCGCGGGTTTTCGACATGTTCGAGCGAATGCACGAGCAGCATGCGGTCGATGCAGGAATCGACCAGCGGCAATTCCTCGTCGAAGACCAGCGCCGTAGCCGTCGGCCCGTTCGCCGGCCAGACGACGGCGCCTTGCGTAGCAGGCATGAAGGCAAACACCCGCTCGGCATCGGTGCCGAACCGCTCCAGCCACGGCAAGGTATAGCCGAGCCCGACCAGCCGCTCATTGGGCACTGTTGCCCATATTGAGGACAGCGCCATGGTGATCGAGCGTTCAGCCAGGCGGCCGAGCGTGGTCGAATAGAAGGAGCGGAGATCGACGATATCGGAATGCATGCGCGGGACGGTAGCTGCGATGCCGCCCAAGTTCAACAAAGCCGGCACGTTCTGCAAAGCTAGATGACATCAGCGGCCAAGCGCCCTATGTCTGCGCCAACAGATGGAGAGATGCCAATGCCCGTCGAAATCGAACAGTTCATGTGCCGCAGCGACAATTTCGGCGTGCTGGTGCATGACCCGAAAAGCGGCGAGACCGCCATTATCGACGCACCCGAAGAAGCGCCGATCATTGCCGCTATCGAGCGTACCGGCTGGAAGCCGACAATGATCCTGACCACCCACCACCATGTCGACCATGTCGAGGCCAATCTGGCGCTGAAGGAGCGCTTCAAGCTGCGCATCGTCGGACCGGAGGCGGAAAAGGAAAAGATCCCCGGCATCGACGAGACCGTCGGGCAAGGCTCGGTCGTCCATCTCGGCGGTGAGCGGATCGATGTCATCGCCACGCCCGGCCACACTGCGGGCCATGTCTCCTATCATTTTCCGGCCTCGAAAGTGGCGTTCACCGCCGACACTTTGTTCGCGCTCGGCTGCGGCCGGCTGTTCGAATGCAAGCCGCCGGTGATGTATGAGTCGCTGAAGAAGCTCGCCGCACTCCCGGCGGACACGGTCATCTATTGCGGCCATGAGTATACGCTTTCGAACGCCCGCTTTGCGTTGACCGTCGACCCGACCAATTCGGCGCTCAGGGAACGCGCCGCCAAGATCGAGACCCTGCGCGCCGACAACAAGGCGACGCTGCCGACCACGATCGGCGAGGAATTGTCGACCAATCCGTTCCTGCGCTGGCACGACCCGGCGATCCGCAAGCATCTCGGCATGGAGGAGGCCTCCGACGCCGAAGTGTTCGCGGAAATCCGCAAGCGCAAGGACAATTTCTGAGCATCGTTCCGGGATCAGCCATGACCAGCGCCGCTGAAATCATCGCCATGCTTGGCCTCAAGCCGCATCCGGAAGGCGGCTGGTATGCCGAGACCTTTCGCGACGGCGCCGGTGGCGCGCGTGGCCATTCGACGGCGATCTATTTCCTCCTTGAACAGGACCAGATTTCGGCCTGGCACCGGGTCAAGGACGCGGCCGAGGTCTGGCATTTCCATGCCGGGGCGCCGCTGGCGCTGTCGATGTGCGAGGAAGGCAGTCCAAAGGTTAACCAGGTGATCGAGCAGGTGCTCGGCATTGAACTTGCGGCGGGCGAGCGGCCGCAGATCGTCGTGCCGGCCGGCTGGTGGCAATCAGCGCGCAGCCTCGGCGAATGGACGTTGGTCGGCTGCACCGTGGCGCCGGGCTTCGACTTCGCCGCGTTTGAAATGGCCGAGCCGGGCTGGCAGCCTTAGGCCAGAAGAAAACCAAGAGTTATGCAGAGCTGGGCGGCATAGTACAGCACCCAGACCGCATAACGGATGCCGGCGCGATAGGGTGCTATTGCCGGAACCAGGAATTTCTCCGCGGCAAGCAGCCCGTCCGATGCCATGAACATAACAGCGCCGCCGATGACCCACGGATTGTCGAGCGTCAACGCCGAGATGCCCATCGCCAGAATGGCCGCGATATAGACGGCGATCGGCACCCGCAGGCCGGGACTGACACGGCGCCAGAGCGCCGCCAGCATGACGACTGCGAAGGCCGCCATGGCAAGCGCGATGGCGCCGCGCCATGTCTCGGTGCTGAGCACATCCAGCCCGCCGCCGCCGCGCAGGAAGAGCGGCACATAGAGGACATGCGCCGCAAGGAAGCTGGCCAGCCCGCCGAGGAAGGCCTTTTCGCCGTCACGCGACAGGAAGGCGTCGCCGACGGCGCTGAGCGCCAGCGCCGCGACGAGCAACAGCTGCCCACCTTGCATGAAGGCCAGCGCCGCAAGCATGGCCACGGCCAGCGTCTTTGCCGCCGAGCGGGCCAGCGTCGGCCGCATGTCCAGGGTGAAGGCGTAGATCACCGCTGCCACCAGCGAAAAAATCAATGTGGCGTTGGCATTGGCGTCGATGCCGCCGGCAAACGGCATCGTCATGCGCTTGCTCTACCCGTCGCCGGCTTCCGCACGAACAGCGATTTCGCCGCCAGCGCCGCGCCGCCGGTGATCAGTACGCAGGCCGCCAGGATACGCAGCGACGGCTCGGCAACGCCCGCCGCGATCAGCACCAATGTCGACAGCAGTGGCGCCGCATAGCTTGCCGCGCCGAGCACCTGGATGTTGCCTCGTTTGACGCCGATATCCCAGGCGTAGAAGGCGGCACCCACCGGCATCAACCCCAAACCAACCACCGCCAGCCACTGGCCGGGGCCATCGGGCAGCACCGTCTTTTCCAGCAGAAGATGGCAGATGAGGGACAGGGCTGCCGTGGCGGCGCAGAACCAGGTGACGATCGAGGTCGGCACCGCCGGAAAGCGCCGCGACAGCAGCGAATAGGACGACCACAGTAGCGCACAGACGGCCGCCATCGCATAGCCGAAGGTGTAGCGAGCATCGAAGGCGAGGCCGCCACCCTTGGTGACGATCAGCACGGTCCCGGCGAGCCCGAGCAGCGCGCCGACGACGTGGTTCCAGGCCAGCTTCTCGCCCGGCATCAGCGCTGATCCCAGCACGATCAGCAGCGGCCACAGATAGGCGATCAGGCTTGCCTCCACCGCCGGCGCGTTGCGCAGCGCGGTGAAATAGAAGAAATGGTAGCCGAACAGTCCGGCAATGCCGATCACCCAGACCTGGCGTGGGATCTTCAGGCTTTTATCGGTCGCCGGCATGAACAGCCGGGCAACCAGCCCGACCGCGGTGCCGATGGTGAAGGTGATGGCCGAGAGCAAGAATGGCGGCACGGCGCCCGACGCATCGGTGAGCAACGCCAGCAGCGCCCACATGGCGACCGCCGAGAAACCGATCAGTGTTGCGCGCCCCATGCCCGTCTCCGGCGACGCGCCCCATTCTATTCGGGTGGGCGCGTCTATTCAGTTGCTTCGAACCGCCCCGCGCTGACAGTCAAGGTGCCGATCTGCGTCCCGACCGTGGCGTGGATCGGCGCATATATGCCGGTTTGGCCGAGCGGTGCAAACGTCACCATCATCTGGCTCTTCTTCTTCAGGTAATTCAGCGCCTTGCGGCCCTTGCGGTAGCCTGCCACCGGCTCGAAGCTCATCTTGCAGGTAACGGTGTCGCCCTTGTAGCCCTTGACCGAGATCGATCCTTTCGAGGCGTAGGTCAGCGTCAGGTCGGCGCGCATCTCGCCGTCATAGAATTTCACCTTGCGCCCACAGACCTGGTCGAGGCTGTCGGCATGGATGACGGTAGCCGCCATCGGATCGAGCACCGATGCCAGATCGTTGCTGCCCAGCGGTATCCAGTTTTTGGGATTGCGCTTTTTCGGTTCGGGAATGACCTGGGTGGCGGTCACCGCGCCATTGGCAAAGCGGATATCGACCATGGAAGCCTTCTTGCCGGACTTATAATCCGCGCGAAATACCTGTGGCTGTATCTGCTTGCCCAGGATCTTGCCCTTTGACGAGATCGTGCCGCTCGTGTCGTCGAACAAGGTGGCGAGACCCGCGCTGGAGACGGTGCCGTCTATGGAATAGTTACCGCCTTCGTAGTGGCTGGAAAATGTCGCCTTGGCCACGGAAAGGCCGAGGAACGACACCGTGTATTCGCCCTTGAAGGACTGTGCGGTGGCTGCGGGCGCGGCAGCAAGGGTTGATGTCGGCAAGGCGGCGACAAGTATGGCGACAATGGCATGTGACGGGCGAAGCATGGCGGGCTCGGTCCTTGATTTTTTTTAACCGGAGGCGGGCGACTCCGGCTTGAGATGTCCCTGTCCGACCGCTTATAGGCTGAATTCCGGCCTTTATGTGAAACGCTCGTCACAGTCGTGGGTAAGCCGGAGCTTGACGCATTGGCGAAATGCAACTATGGAACGCCAACTTTTCCATAAGGCCGCCTGACTGAAACCGCGCGCCACCCGGCGCGGGCGAACAAGGTTTGGCAGGCTAGACAGAACTGAAGGTTAGAACCATGTCCCGCACCTGCGAACTCACTGCCAAGGCAGTCCAGACCGGCAACAATGTGAGCCACGCCAACAACAAGACCAAGCGCCGCTTCCTGCCGAACCTCGTCAATGTGACGCTGATTTCGGAAGCGCTGAACCAGAATGTGCGCCTGCGCATTTCGGCCAACGCGCTGCGTTCGGTCGAGCATCGCGGCGGCCTCGACGCCTTCCTAGCCAAGGCCGACGCCAAGGAATTGTCGCAGCGCGCGCGCCTGTTGAAGAAGCAGATCGCCAAGAAGCTGGCTGACCAGCCCGCCGCTTAACGATATCAAGGCGGGGGACGACCGCCCTGAGCATCGGAGCAATCCGATGCTCAAAACATTAAAGGCAGCAGCATCGGAGCAATCCGATGCTCAAAACTTGCAAGGCAGCGCGATCCGGATTTCGGCTAGCGCCTGGCTGGTTCCATTACCCAGAATAAAAAAATGACTTCCTTCTCGCGATATCTGCCCTTTGTGGCCGCCATGGCGCTTGTCGTCGTGGCATCGAACATCCTCGTGCAGTTCCCGATGCAGGGCCAGGCCGGCGGTCTGTCGCTGGGCGACATCTTGACCTGGGGCGCCTTCACCTATCCCTTCTCCTTCCTGGTCACCGACCTTGCCAACCGCCGCTACGGGCCGACCGTGGCGCGCCGCATCGTCCTTGTCGGCTTCATGACCGCTGTGGTCTGCTCGATCCTCGTCCCGCCCTTCCTGTTTCGCCACGGCCTGATCGAGTTCGAGACATCAGCCGACCGGCTGGTGCGCATCGCCGCAGCTTCCGGCGCGGCTTTCCTTTGCGCGCAATTGCTCGACGTCACCGTGTTCAACCGGTTGCGCCGGCAGAGCTGGTGGCGCGCGCCGATCGTCGGCACGCTGGTCGGCTCGGTGCTCGACACCCTGGTATTCTTCAGCATCGCCTTTTCGGCCGCCTTCGCTTTTGCCGGCCCGAACGACAGCTTTGCGCTGGAGACGGCGCCGCTGATGGGCGTGCTGCCGGTCGAGACCATGCGCTGGGTCTCCTGGGCGCTGGGCGACCTCTCGGTGAAGCTGATCATCGCTGTTGTGGCCCTGATCCCCTACCGGCTGCTCGCCGCCCACTGGAGCCAGCCGACCGTGGCTGTCTAGGCCGTGATCCCTTGGGTCCAGCTCGGCTCGGCCAAAACGCCTGACGGCGGACAGGAACTGCGCCTCAAGCAGCGCGGCAGCGAATTCTCGATCATGCTCGGCACCAATGAGCTGATGAACAGCCGCCTCAGCGGCTCCGAAGAAGCGCTGGCCAAGCTCTCCTGTGAAAAGATCGGCGGCCGCGCCCAACCGAAAATCCTGATCGGCGGCCTCGGCATGGGTTTTACGCTGCGCGCTGCGCTTGCCCAATTGGGCGCCGACGCAGGCATCACGGTTGCCGAGCTTGTCCCCGCCGTCATCGCCTGGGCGCGCGGCCCCATGGAGGCGGTCTTCGCCGGCTGTCTCGACGATCCCCGTGTGACGGTTCGCGAAGCCGACGTCGGGCACATCATAAGATCCGACAAGGCAGCCTGGGACGCCATCCTGCTCGATGTCGACAATGGCCCCGAAGGCATCGTCTACAGGGGCAACGACGCCCTCTATGGCGCTGCCGGCCTCGGCGCGGCGCGTGCAGCGCTCAGGCCCGGGGGCGTGCTGGCTGTTTGGTCGCAAGGCCCCGATGCCGGCTTCACACTTAGGCTCAAGCAGGCGGGCTTTGTCGTGGACGAGGTGAAGACGCGCGCCAATGGCAAGCGCGGCGCGCGCCACGTCATCTGGATCGCCACCAAGCCTTAGGGCTCTCAATCCTGGTGCAGGATGAATTCCAGATAGAGGTTGCGCTGCAGGATCGAGTGGTTGTCGTCCGAGATCAGCGACACCATCAGCGCTCCGTCATCGCGGGTCCAGACGTCGAGTCCTTCCATATTGTCGATCTGGTAGCCCATGTCGGCTTCCATCAGCACCGGCCCGTCGGCAACCGCGCCCTTCTCGACGCTTTCGCCATAGATGCACCTTAGCCGCATCCTGACACCGCCGGCCATCGAGAAACTGCGCTCCAAAAGCAGCAGGTCGCCATCCGGCAGGAAGGCGCCGTCAGTGATGTCGAAATCACCGTTGCGCTTGACCGTGAAGACGCCCTTGTGCGGCCCTTCGATGATGGCGGCATAGATGTTGCCAGCCTTGTCCAAGCTCTTTTCCGAGACCACGACGAGGCCGCCCTCGTGCTGGCCGCTAGGATTGGCGTGGGTGACCGTCTCGAAACCGCGGTTCTGTCGCAGTTCGCGGGCTGGAATCAGAAAGTTCAGTTGCTTGAAAGGCGCCGTCATGTTGCTGGGGTCGATCTTGAACTGGGCGACGCGGTGATCGCGCTCGAAGCCGACGGTGGCGATGCCGTCCTTGACTGCAAGGCCCTCGGCATCGACTTCCCATTTCCTGTCGATCGGCCGGCCCTTCTCATCGACCATCTGCTGCATGCGGAAATTCTGGATGCCGGACGGCCGCTTGTCGGCATCATGGGTGATCGAGCCGAAGAACCAGAAGCCCGTATCGGCGACGCCGATGAAATCGCTACCGGGTTTGACGAACCGAAATGCCGACAGCGCGCCGAAATCGCGCGTCGTCGAGTTCATCTCAAGACCGCCGACGAATTCCAGCGGCCCAAACTGCTTGTCGGCGCTGCCGATATGGAAGGTGGTGATCGGCCGCGCCGAGACTTCGACCGGCTCGACCGCGCTTGGGCCGGCGGCGATGGCCGGCGCAAACGCCATGCCGGACAAGGCAGTGACCGCGAAGAGCATCTGCCGAAACCCGCCGCACAAAAAAATCATCCGGCGCGCCGGTAGCCGCCGCGGCGTGTATCGCGCACGTTTTCCTCGGCGAACAGCGAGGCCAGCTGCTCGGTCATGGCGCCGGCCAGTTCCTCGGCATCGACGATGGTGACGGCGCGCCTGTAATAGCGGGTGACGTCGTGGCCGATGCCGATGGCCAGAAGCTCGACCGGCGAGCGCGTCTCGATCAGCTCGATGACGGCGCGCAGGTGGCGCTCGAGATAGTTGCCAGGATTGACCGACAGCGTCGAATCGTCAACCGGCGCGCCGTCCGAGATCATCATCAGGATCTTGCGCTGTTCGGGCCGGGCGATCAGCCGGTTGTGCGCCCATAACAACGCCTCGCCGTCGATGTTTTCCTTGAGCAGGCCCTCGCGCATCATCAGGCCGAGATTGCGCCGGGCGCGGCGCCACGGATGATCGGCGGATTTGTAGATGATGTGGCGCAGATCGTTGAGCCGGCCGGGGTTCGGCGGCTTGCCGTCCTTCAGCCATTTCTCGCGCGCCTGTCCGCCCTTCCACGCCCGCGTGGTGAAGCCGAGGATCTCGACCGAGACGCCGCAGCGCTCCAGCGTGCGCGCCAGAATGTCGGCACAGGTGGCGGCAACCGTGATCGGCCGGCCGCGCATCGAGCCCGAATTGTCGAGCACCAGCGTCACCACCGTGTCGCGGAATTTGGTGTCGCGCTCCTGCTTGAACGACAAGGGCTGCATCGGATCGATGACGACACGAACCAGGCGTGCCGGATCGAGATAACCCTCTTCGAGGTCGAAATCCCAGGAACGGTTCTGCTGCGCCATCAGGCGGCGCTGCAGCCGGTTGGCGAGCCGGCCGACGACGCCGGAGAGATTGGCCAACTGCTTGTCGAGGAAGGCGCGCAGCCGGTCGAGTTCTTCCTCCTCGCACAGCTCTTCCGCACCGACCGTCTCGTCGAAGGCGGTGGTGAAAACCTTGTAGTCGATCTCTTTCGGCAGATTGGTGAAGGGGTTGTCGTTGCGGCGGGCTTCGCCCGGCGTTTCGGCGTCCGCATCGTCATCGTCGGAAAGATCGTCGGCGGTGGCGTCGGACGCCTCCGTCTCGGACGACTGTTCGTCGTCGGCCGAGGCCTCGGCATCCTCGGACTGCGACTGCTCGGAGCCGGAATCCTCTTCGCCGCCCTCCTCGCTCTGCTCCTCGCCTTGCGGCTGGTTGTCGTCATTGTCCTCGGAGTCTTCGGTCTCCTGATCGTCGCCGAGTTCCTCGGCCATCTCCATGGACGCCAGCATCTCACGCACGACGCGGGCGAAGGCCTGCTGGTCGCCGAGCTTGGCCGACAGTCCGTCGAGATCGGCCTTGGCCTTCTCCTCGACCCAGGGTCGCCAGAGGTCGACCAGACGCTCGCCGCTCTTCGGGATCGGCCGCCCGGTCAGCTTCTCGCGCACCATCAGCGCCAGCGCTTCCTCGATCGGCGCGTCGGCCTTGTCCTTGACGTCGACAAGGTTGGCCTTGGCGTATTTGTCCTCCAGCATCGAGCCGATATTGTCGGCGACGCCTTGCATGGCGCGGCTGCCGATCGCCTCGACGCGGGCCTGTTCCACGGCGTCATAGATCGAGCGCGCCAGCTTGCCTTCCGGCGCCAGTTTGGTGTGGATGCGCTGATCGTGGCAGGCGCGCTTCAGCGCCATGGAATCGCCCAGGCCACGAGTAATCGCGATGTCTGTCTTGGACGCTTTCTTCGGCAGTTCGGGCAGTCGGGCGCGGCTGCCGGCGAGCGCCGGGCGGTCCTTGGCGAAACCGACTTCGAGCTCCTTGTCGCCGGCGATGGCGCGCATGCAGACGGTGACGGCACGCTTGAAGCTGTCGGCTTCAGACCCCGTCTTCGACTTGTTGCGCGTGTTGTCGCCCGGACCCGCCATCGAGGCTCAGCTTACCCCAGCACCACGTTGGCGGCGCTCTCGGGCAAATCCTCGCCGAAGGCGCGCTGGTAGAACTCGGCCACCACCGAACGCTCCAGCTCGTCGCACTTGTTGAGGAAGGTCAGCCGGAACGCCATGCCGATATTGCCGAAGATCTCGGCATTTTCGGCCCAGGTGATGACGGTACGCGGGCTCATCACGGTCGACAGATCGCCATTGATGAAGGCCGAGCGCGTCATGTCGGCGACGCGCACCATCTTGTTGACGATGTCCTTGCCCTTGCCGTCGCGATAGTGCTTGGCCTTGGCCAGCACGATGTTCACCTCATTGTCGTGCGGCAGGTAGTTCAGCGTGGTGACGATCGACCAGCGATCCATCTGCGCCTGGTTGATCTGCTGCGTGCCGTGATAGAGGCCGGTGGTGTCGCCGAGGCCGACCGTGTTGGCGGTCGAAAACAGCCGGAACGCCGGATGCGGGCGGATGACCCGGCTCTGGTCGAGCAGCGTCAGGCGGCCCGACGATTCCAGCACGCGCTGGATGACGAACATCACGTCCGGACGGCCGGCATCGTACTCGTCAAAGCAGAGCGCGACATTGTGCTGGTAGGCCCAGGGCAGGATGCCGTCGCGGAATTCGGTGATCTGCAGGCCATCCTTGACGACGATGGCGTCCTTGCCGACGAGGTCGATACGGCTGACATGGCTGTCGAGGTTGACGCGCACGCAGGGCCAGTTAAGGCGGGCGGCGACCTGTTCGATGTGCGTCGATTTGCCGGTGCCGTGATAGCCAGACACCATGACGCGGCGGTTGTAGGCAAAGCCGGCAAGGATCGCCAGCGTCGTCGCCTTGTCGAACAGATAATCCGGATCGATGTCCGGCACATGTTCCGAGGTTACCGAATAGGCCGGCACCACCATCTTGGACTCGAAGCCGAATTTGTCTTTCACCGACACCGTCGTGTCGGGCAAATTGGCGATGTCGCGATCGACCTTGTTCATCTCTATCCAAGTCTCCACGGGCGAAATGCCTGATTTCGCCGGCAATCGATTTTGTCCGGGGGCGGTCTTAGAGCCTTTTCCACCCTTATGAAAGTTGGAAAACGACACGAACCGTTAGGTTGCTCAGCACAAACCCGCCTGCTTGAGCACGCGATAGGCCTGCAGCACATCGCGGAACCGGTCTTCCGAACCTCTATCGCCGCCATTCGCATCCGGATGGTGGCGCTTCACAAGTTCCTTATAGCGCGCCTTGATGTCCTTGCCAGTCGCCTTTGTATCAAGGCCAAGCGTTTCCAGTGCCTTGGCCTCAAGCGGCTTGGCCTTGCGTTCGCGCGCCTCGCGCGGGTCCTTCGGCCCTTTGAACAGATCGAAGGGATCGCGCATGCGGTTGTAATAGCCGGCGCGACCGGAACGCTGCTGGGCGAAATCGGGCGAGGAGCGCGTCGAGGCGCCGGCGACGCCCATCTTCCATGTCGGCCGGTGGCCGGTCATCGCTTCCTTCTGGAAGCGGGCGATCTCGGTGTCCGGCACGCCGGAGAAGTAGTTGAAACCCTTGTTGTATTCGCGCACATGATCGAAGCAGAACTGAAAATACTCGCCTTCCTTCATGCGTCCGACCGGCGCCCGGTGAGTACCGGCCTCCTTGCAGCCGTCCCACTGGCAGATCGGCGAGTGCGACTTCAGCTCCGCATCCTTGTCGGGACGGACCCGAATTTTCTCGAAATATTTGGGGTACGGTTTCATCTCACCCATTTATGGGCTGTTCGCACGTGCGAAACAAGAATTGACATTTTCGCGATCATCGCCCTAACCGCTGAATCGCGGCATAAAGCAGGGCGAATGGCGATTTTTGAGGCGGCCCGGCGGGATCGATCCCGATTTCCCGATCACGCCTTGCAGATATGGTGAAGGGAGATGGCGATGTCCATACAGGCGACGATGGAAGACAAGCTGAACAAGGCGTTTTCGCCGGAGCGGCTGGCGATCGTCAATGAAAGCCATCTCCATGCCGGTCATCACCACCACGGCTCCGACCATCACGGTGCCTATGACGGCACTGGCGAGACGCATTTTCGCGTCCGCATCGTCTCATCCGTCTTTGCCGGCATGAGCCGCATCGACCGCCACCGCGCCGTCAACGAATTGCTAGCAGCGGAGTTGCAAGGCGGCGTCCATGCGCTGGCAATCGAACCGGCTGCACCCGGCGAAAAGACCCGCTGGTAAGTCTCTTCCGCCTCAGATCACCGCTTCGATGAGAAACGGTCCCGGACGCGACAGCGCACTGTCGAGCAGCGCGTCGAACCGTTCGCACGTGTCGGCGCGGGCCGCCTCGACGCCCATGCCTTTGGCCAGCGCAACCCAGTCCAGCGCAGGATGGTCGAGATCGAGCATGCGCTTGGCGTTCTCGCCGATTTCATTGACCCCGACATTCTTCATTTCGCCATGCAGGATGGCGTAGGTCCGGTTGGAAAAGATGATGGTCAGCACGTCAAGCTTTTCCCTGGCCTGGGTCCACAGTCCCTGCACCGTGTACATACCGCTGCCGTCGGCTTCGAGATTGATCACCTTGCGGTCCGGGCAGGCGATCGCCGCGCCGGTAGCCATGGGAATGCCGCCGCCGATCGATCCGCCCGTACCCATCATGTAGTCGTGCGGCGCCGCAAAGGCGGATAGCGTGAAGAACCGTCTCGCCGAGGTGACCGCTTCGTCGCAGACGATGGCATTGGCCGGAAGTTTGCGCGCCACCGACAGCGCGATGGCATCGCCCGTCAGGCTGCCGCTCAGCGTCGGTTCGTCTGGAAAGGCGGTTGCGGCGGCGAATTGCTGCGTCGGCTTGATGCCGAGCTCGTCGGCCAGCGCCTCCAGCGCCGCTTTCAGATCCTGGCCATGCGCCGCCAGCGAAAGCACCTTGCAATCGTCCCGAACCAGCCGCCCGGGCTTGCCGGGATAAGCGAAGAAGGCAACCGGCTCCTTGGCGCCGACCAGCACCAGCAAATCGATATCCCGGAGCGTGGCCGTCGCCGCATCTACCGGATAGGGAATGCGGGTCGGGGCGAACCGCCCGCGGCCGCGCTGCATGCGGGCGATCAGAACCTCACTGAACAGCCTGACATCGCTTCCCGATGAGATTCTGCCTGCGATTTCAAGTCCATCGGCGCGCGCCGCCTGCCCACGCACCATCATGCCGACACGGCCCGGCGCGGCGCGGATTGCTTCGGCGATCGTGCGCACAACAGCCATGTCGACGGCGGGCGGCGGCTCCAGCTCCACCTTGCCAGGTGAAATCGCAGCAACTTCGCCCCAGGCGGCATCCGCAGGCAGGATCAAGGTCGTGACGCCAGGCGGCGTGAGTGAGGCGCGGAAAGCCGCCTCTGCGGCCGGCACAATATCGGCCGGCCCCTTGACGCGGCCAACCCAGTTCGACATCGGCGACGCCAGGCCTTCTATGTCGCTGGTCAGCGGGGCATCGAGCGGCAGATGGTAAGAAGCATGGTCGCCGACAATGTTGATCATCGGGCTGCGCGCACGCCTTGCGTTGTGCATGTTGGCCAAACCGTTGGCGAGACCCGGTCCGGTATGCAGCAACGTTGCTGCCGGGCGGTCGGTCATGCGCGCATAGCCGTCGGCGGCGCCGGTCACCACGCCCTCGAACAGGCCGAGCACGCAACGCATCTGAGGTTTGCGGTCCAGTGCGGCAACGAAATGCATTTCGGATGTGCCAGGATTGGCGAAGCAGACCGTGACGTCATTGGCCAGGAGCACGTCGCACAGCAGATCGGCGCCATTCATGATTTTCTTTCCCAATCGACAATTCAGGAACAATTGCACCTGTAGGCGCCGGGTCGGCAATGTCCCGCCGGGGCTTTTGGTCTGATCCAGGACGCCTCGCGGGGATCCGGCGATCAACCGACGGTCCATTCAGGAAGGCCAGCATCGCGGCGGTCAACGCGTCGCCGTCCTCGCCGAAGTCGTGATTGATCGACATATGCGTGTAGGCGTTGCCGTCGAACAGCGTCACTTCAGTGCCGATGGCGCGCAGGCGTTTGGCAAAGCCTTCGATTGGTCGTCGCGGCCTTCGGCGCGCGAATAGGCGATGAAGGTCGGCGGATGCTTGTGTCCATCGAGATAGCTGGCCGGCGACAACGCCGCCCATCAGCGCCGCAGCACCGGGCAACCCGCCATTCCAGCCACTCCGAATGTTTCCTCCCAAGCCTTCTACCCGGATTGCAGCCACTCTCCTTCATGTGAAGGGAACCAACAATGCTTTCCGACAGTTGAAGGTGATGAGGCGATTGGAATCCAGATCGGCTCCGAGGGCAGAACATCATGCGTGCAACCCAATCCGACGTCTTCGATCTTTTTTCGGAAATTTATGCCAATGCGGCGGACGAAGAGGTCAGCATCCAACAGTATCTTCTTGCCTGTCGGGAAGACAAATCGATGTACGCTTCGGCGCCCGAAAGGATGGTCGACGCAATCGGCGAACCAAAACTGGTTGACACCAGCAAAGACGAGCGCCTCGGCCGCATTTTCGCGAATCGGACCCTCAAGATCTACCCTCATTTTTCTGACTTCTATGGAATGGAGGATACGATCGAGCGCATAGCTGGATATTTCCGCTATGCCTCGCAGGGGCTCGAAGAACGCAAGCAGATCCTCTATCTCCTCGGCCCGGTCGGCGGCGGCAAATCCTCTCTGGCCGAGCGCCTGAAGAAACTGATGGAGCAGCGCCCGATCTACACGCTGAAGGTCGGCAACCAGATCAGCCCGGTTTTCGAGTCGCCGCTTGGGCTGTTCCATCCCGATCACATGGGTGATCTGCTAGAGGATAAATACGGCATAGCCCGGCGCCGGCTGAACGGATTGATTTCGCCATGGGCGGCCAAGCGCCTCGACGAATTGTCTGGCGACATTTCCAAATTCAGCGTCGTCAAGCTGATGCCTTCGCGGCTGCGCCAGATCGGCATTGCCAAGACCGAACCTGGCGATGAGAACAATCAGGATGTCTCGGCCCTGGTCGGCAAGGTCGACATCAGGCAATTGGAAAATTTTAGCCAGTCCGACCCCGATGCCTATTCCTATAGCGGTGGCCTGAACCGAACCACGCAAGGTCTGCTTGAATTCGTCGAGATGTTCAAGGCACCCATCAAGGTTCTGCATCCGCTGCTGACCGCGACACAGGAAGGCAGCTACAACGGCACTGAAAATTTCGGCGCCTTTCCCTACCAGGGGATCATCGTCGCCCATTCCAACGAGTCGGAATGGCAACAGTTCAAGAGCAACAAGAACAACGAGGCGTTTCTCGATCGCATCCTGGTGGTCAAGGTACCCTATTGCCTGCGGATCACCGAAGAGAGGCAGATCTATGAGAAATTGCTGCGTGAGAGCGAGTTGGCCGCCAGCCCCTGTGCCCCTGAAGTTTTGGACATCCTCAGCCGCTTTGCAGTTTCGACGCGCTTGGCCGAGCACGACAACTCGCCGCTCTACACCAAGATGCGCGCCTATGACGGCGAAAATCTGAAGGAAGTCGATCCCAGGGCAAAGTCGGTCCAAGAATATCGCGACGCCGCCGGCGTCGATGAAGGCATGACGGGCGTCAGCACGCGCTTTGCCTTTAAGATCCTTTCGCAGACATTCAACTTCGATAATGAGGAGGTGGCCGCCGATCCTGTGCATCTGATGTACATTCTGGAGGAGGCGATCAAGCGGGAGCAGTTCCCGAAGGAAACGGAAGCGGCCTATCTTGAATTCATCAAGTCGGAGCTTGCGGCGCGCTACGCCGAGTTCATCGGCCACGAAATCCAGAAGGCCTATCTGGAGTCCTATAGCGAATACGGCCAGAACCTCTTCGACCGCTACATCGCCTATGCGGATGCCTGGATTGAGGACCAGGACTACAAGGACCCCGACACCGGCCAGATCCTCAACCGGGAGATCCTGGACAACGAACTTTCGCAGGTCGAGAAACCGGCAGGCATCGCCAATCCCAAGGACTTCCGTAACGAGGTGGTGAAGTTCACTCTGCGCGCTCGCGCAAGAAACCACGGCCGCAACCCGTCATGGACCAGCTATGAAAAACTGCGCGAGGTCATCGAGAAGCGGATGTTCGGACAGGTCGAGGACCTCTTGCCGGTGATCAGCTTCGGCTCCAAGCAAGACAGCGTTACGGAAAAGCGCCACAACGAATTCGTGCAGCGCATGATCGAGCGTGGCTACACAGAACGGCAGGTACGCCGGCTGGTGGACTGGTACATGCGGGTGAACAAGGCGGGTTGACAGAGCCGGATGGTTCCATGCCGATCTTCATCGACCGTCGCCTGAACCCCAAGGACAAGAGCCTTGGCAATCGACAGCGCTTCCTCAGGCGTGCTCGCGAGGAGTTGAAGCGGAGCATTCGCGATCAAATCCGCACTGGCAGGATCGCCGACGTGGATACCGAGCACGCCGTGCCCATGCCTGAAAGGAAAACGGCCGAGCCGAGCTTCAACGATGACAGGGCCAGCGGACGGCGCCGACACATCCTTCCGGGCAACAGGCATTTTTCCCCTGGAGACCTGCTCCCGAAGCCGCATGGGGGCGGCGCGGCGTCGTCGCCAGGAAACACGGCGTCGGAAGACGATTTTCGTTTCGTGCTGTCACGCGAGGAGGTGCTCGAACTCTTTTTTGAGGATCTCGAACTGCCCGACCTGGTTAAGCTCAATCTCAAGGAAATCCTTGCCTTCAAGCCGCGCCGGGCCGGCTTCGCGGCAACCGGTTCCCCGACCAACATCAATGCCGGCCGCACCATGCGCAACAGCCTAGGCCGGCGCATTGCGCTGAGGCGCCCCACGCAGCAGGAACTGGAGGCGATCCTCCGGGAAATCGTCACGCTTGAGTCGGCCCCGGCCGGCGCGGCGGTGCGCCAGCGCATCGCGGAATTACGCGACGAGCTTGACCGGCTGGAGCGACGGCGCAGGCGAATTGCCTTTGTCGATCCGGTCGATATCCGATTCAACCGCTTCGACGCCCGGCCGGTGCCGAATGCCAATGCCGTCATGTTCTGCCTTATGGACGTGTCCGGATCGATGGGCCAACGCGAAAAGGACTTGGCCAAACGCTTCTTCGTGCTGCTGCACCTGTTCTTGAAACGGCGCTACGAACGCACGGAGATCGTCTTCATCCGCCATACCCATGAGGCGCACGAAGTGGATGAGGACACGTTCTTCTACAACACGCAGAGCGGCGGTACGATCGTCTCCACCGCGCTCGACGAAATGCACCGCATTATCGACCAGCGCTATCCTGCCAGCGAGTGGAACATTTACGCCGCGCAGGCCTCTGACGGGGACAATTTCACCACCGATTCCGAGCGATGCATAGAGCTCATGAACGGCAAGCTCATGCGCCTGTGCCAGTATTTCGCCTATGTCGAGATCATCGACGAACGCGAGAGCCACATATTCGGTGCTACCGAAAACGGGACGTCGCTTTGGCGCGCCTACAGTACGATCGAGCTGAAATGGCCCAACTTCCAGATGAGCCGCATCGCTGCTCCCGCGGATATTTACCCGGTCTTCCACCGGCTCTTCGCCAGGCAGCCGGCGGCCATCAAGAGCGCTTGAGAGAGAGATGGTCAGGCGAGCCAACGAAACGAATTTGTTGTTTTCCGGTTCTGACTGGAATTTCGAGAAATTATCGCGGGCTTTTGAAGAGATCGAGGCGATCGCGGTCGACGAGTTGCATCTCGATACTTACCCGGTCCAGATGGAGATAATCTCCTCCCAGCAGATGCTCGACGCCTACTCATCTATCGGCATGCCACTGATGTATCGGCATTGGTCGTTCGGCAAACATTTCCTTCACCAGGAGCTTCTTTACCGTAAGGGTGGTCGGGGGCTGGCCTATGAACTGGTCATCAACTCCAATCCCTGCATCGTCTACCTCATGGAGGAAAACACCATGGCGTTGCAGGCCCTTGTGACGGCCCACGCGGCGCTTGGCCACAATCATTTCTTCAAGAACAATCATCTGTTTCAGCAATGGACCGACGCCGGGGCAATCCTGGGTTATCTGGACTTCGCCAAGGGCTACATCGCCCGGTGCGAGGAGCGGCACGGCCTTGCAGCAGTGGAGGCCATTCTCGATTCCGCCCATGCGCTGATGGAACAAGGGGTGTTCCGCTACCACCGGCCGCCAAAGCTCTCGTCGGAGCGACAGCGCGAAGGGCTTCGCGAGCGCCTCGAATACGAAGAGCGCTCCTACAACGATCTGTGGCGCACGCTGCCGCCGTCGCAGAACAAAAACAAGTCCGGCAATGAGGATCAAGGGATGGCGGAGCGCAAGAGATCGCTCAACCTGCCCGAGGAAAACCTCCTGTATTTCCTCGAGAAGAACAGCCTGATCCTGGAACCCTGGCAGCGCGAGATCATCAGGATCGTCCGCGTCATCGCGCAATATTTCTACCCGCAGCGACAGACTCAAGTGATGAATGAAGGGTGCGCCACCTTCGTGCATTATACGCTCATGAACATGCTATTCGATCGTGGCCGGATCGGCGAAGGTGCCATGCTCGAAATCCTGCGCAACCATTCGAACGTGATCTTCCAGCCGGCCTTTGACGATCCCCGGTTTTCAGGCATCAATCCCTATGCCCTCGGCCTCGACATGATGCAGGACATACAGCGCATTTCGACCGAGCCGACGGCGGAGGACCGCGACTGGTTCCCGGACATTGCAGGACATGGCAACTGGCGCGAGGTCCTGCTTGAGGCCTGGGCCAACCACCGCGACGAATCCTTTATCCGCCAGTACCTCAGCCCGAGCTTGATCCGAAAATGGCGGTTCTTCGTGCTTGGCGATGGAGCCGACAAACCGCATTTCGAAGTCGCGTCGATCCACAACGAACGTGGCTATCACAAGATACGCGCCCAGCTAGCCCACAGTTACGACCTTGGAGCGAATCGGCCGGACATCCAGGTGATTGATGTCGACCTGCTCGGCGACCGGCAGTTGCGGCTGCAACACAGGGTAAAGGATGGTGTTGTGCTCGAAGGGGCCAGCCGTGACGCGACGCTGCGCCATGTCCGCAGCCTCTGGGGCTACGAGGTCAGCCTGGTCGCAGTTGACGCTCAAACCGGTGCGACCATCCACGAACGGTCTACGAGCCAGATCGCGGCATAAGCTCGGCAAAGAGCGTCATGTGGCGGGCCTGCTCGGTACCTTTAAGATTCGCCCGCCGGCCTGATCCTGATTCTGGCGATCCGGTTTTTGTCGCGCTTCATCACCACGAAGCGCTTGCCGTGGAAGGTGAAAGCCTGCTTTTCCTCGGGGATCGACTGCGTCTCGTGGATGACCAGGCCGGCAATGGTGGTCGCTTCCTCGTCAGGCAGGTTCCAGTCGAGCGCCCGGTTGAGATCGCGGATCGGCACGGTGCCGTCGACGACCACGGAACCGTCCGCCTCCTGCTTGACGCCCTGAATGTCGGCATCGTGCTCGTCGGCGATCTCGCCAACGATCTCCTCGATAATGTCCTCCAGCGTCACCAGCCCTTCGACCTCGCCATATTCGTCGACGACGATAGCGAAATGCGCCTTGGCACGCAGGAAGGCGTTGAGCTGTTCCTGCAGCGTGGTGGTGTCGGGCACGAACCAAGGCTTCGACGCGATCTTCATCACGTCGATCCGGGAAAAGTCGTTGCCGACCTCGTTCAGCGCTCGCAGCAGGTCCTTGGCGTGCAGCACGCCGACAATGTTGTCGAGAGAGCCTTTCCACAACGGCATGCGGGTGTGCGGGCTCTGCAGGATCTCGCGCACCACGGCTTCCGGCCCATTGTCGGCATTGACCGAGCGCATATTGGTGCGGTGGACCATGATGTCGGAGACTTCGAGCTCGGCGAGATCGAACAGCCCGCCGACACGGTCGCGGTCCTCACGCACCATCTGGCCGTCGCGGCGGAAATCGTCGACCGCGCCGCGCAACTCGTCCTGGGTCGAGCGCTGCGGCTCGATGCGCGACAACTCATAGCCGAACATGGCAAGCAGGCGCGTGCGCACGGCCAGGACAAGCAGGATGAGGATGGCAAGGACGGCGACGACGGTCCAGCCGGGCTCGTTGATCATCGCGGCCGGCTTTCCTGGCCCGGGTGGTTTTCGCTGAGGAACGAAAGCACTTCCGACGCCGGTACATCCTTGGCAATAAAAGCCTGGCCAACGCCGCGCGTCAGGATGAAGGTCAGCGCGCCGCGCGACACTTTCTTGTCCTGGGTGATGAAGCCAAGAAGCGCCTCGGCATCGGGCAACTCACCAGGGATGTCGGCCATCCGCCAGGGTAGACCGACGGCGCGAAGATGCGCCTCGACCCGCGCCGCGTCGTCCGGGCTGGCCAGATTGAGCCTTGCGGAAAAGCGGTGCGCCAGCGCCATGCCGATGGCGACGCCTTCGCCATGGACGAGGCGGGCGCCGTCATACTGTGTGGCGCCTTCCAGCGCATGGCCGAATGTGTGGCCAAGATTGAGCAGTGCGCGGTCGCCGGTTTCGAACTCGTCGCGGGCGACGACATCGGCCTTGGCGCGGCACGCCTCGGCAATGGCCTCGGTCCGCTCCGGTCCGCCAGCGAACACCTTTTCCCAGTTCGCTTCCAGCCAGGCGAAAAACGCCGGTCGGTCGATCAACCCGTATTTGGCAAGCTCGGCATAGCCGGCGCGAAATTCGCGGATCGGCAGCGTGTCGAGCACTTCGGTGTCGGCCAGCACCAGTTTCGGCTGGTGGAAGACACCGACCAGATTCTTGCCGCGCGGACTGTTGATGCCGGTTTTCCCGCCGACCGAGGAATCGACCTGCGCCAGCAGCGAGGTTGGAATCTGGACGAAATTCATGCCGCGGCGCACGATGCCGGCGGCAAAGCCGGTGAGGTCGCCGATGACGCCACCGCCGAGCGCAATGACGACATCGCCGCGCTCCAGCTTGGCGGCGAGCACGCCGTCGACCACCTCTTCGAGATGGGCAAAGCTCTTGGTCTTTTCGCCGGCCGGCAAAGTGATGACGGCAGGCTGGATGCCGCCTGTTTCCAGACCGGCCTTCAGCGCGTCGAGATGTGCCGCCGCGACATTGTCGTCGGTGACCACCGCCGCTCTCGTGCCGGGCAGGCGGCGCGAAATCTCGGCGCCGGCGCGCGCCAAAAGGCCGGGGCCGATCAGGATGTCATAGGCACGCTCGCCAAGGCCGACCTCGACAGTGACCGGTTCGCTCACAGCCGCACCTCGCCCGGCGCAGTCGGAGCCGGAATGCCGAAATGCCCGCACAGCGCGTCGACAACCTCGGTCGCAATGACCTCCTTGCGGTCGTCGCGTGTCGGCACCGTGATGTTGGACGTGGCATAGACCGGGTAGCGCTCGCCCATCAGCCGCTCGAGCACGGCGCGCGGATCGGCGCTTTTGAGCAACGGCCGGTTCTGCTTCTTGGACACGCGTTCCATCAACAGGTCGATCTCGGCCTTCAGCCACACCGACACGCCATGCCCGGCGATCGCTTCCCGCGTCTGCGCATTCATGAACGCGCCGCCGCCGGTCGACAGCACCTGCGGCCCACTCTCCAGCACGCGCAGGATGACGCGCTGCTCCAATGCCCGGAATTCGGTCTCGCCATAACGTTCGAACAGTTCCGGCACCGTCATGCGCGACACGGTTTCGATCTCCTGGTCGCTGTCGACGAAGGGCAGCGACAGCATCGTCGCCACCTTGCGGCCGATCGCCGTCTTGCCGGCGCCCATCAGGCCGACAAAGACGATCGAGCGGCTGCCCAGCCTGTCGAGCAGCGCGGCATGGCTATCGCCGGGAGGATTTGCTGGTAACGCGTTCATGAGACCATGCTGTTTCTAAGCCGTCTTTGCCGGCGTATCGACATCAAAAGCCCGTTTGCGTCAAGCATAGCGCCTTTCGCACGCAGAGCCCTTCGTCCTTGAATTGACGGAATTAGCGTCCCATAAGGACACGGGCTTGGAATCGCAGAGCAAGAAGACGGGCGAAGATTGATGCCGACACTGTTCCGCTTTGTCGTGACGATGATGATTCTTGCCGGCATTGCCTATGGTACGATGGTGGCGCTGGCGATGTTCGTCGAGCCGAAAAAAGCCGAAATCACCGTGCGCATCCCACCGGAAAAGCTGAACCCCAAGAAAAACTGACCCAAACTGACCCCTGGAACATGAACAGCGCGGCTCGCATCGAAGCCTTTCTCGAGATGATGAGCGCCGAACGCGGTGCCGCTGCAAACACGCTGTCTTCCTACCGCCGTGATCTCGAAGACGCTTCGCAGCAGATTGCCGGCGGGCTTGCCGCTGCCGCCGCAGCCGACATCCGCGCCTATCTCGACGATATCGCGGCGCGCGGCTTTGCGTCGACGTCGCAGGCGCGCAAACTGTCGGCGATCCGCCAGTTCTTCAAGTTTCTCTACGCCGAGGGCTTGCGCGGCGACGACCCGACCGGCACGCTGGACAGTCCGAAAAAGGGCCGGCCGCTGCCCAAGACGATGAGCGAGGCCGATACCGGTCGGCTGCTCGACCGTGCGGCGCTTGAGACAGGCGATGGCGTCAATGGCGACCGGGTGGCGGCACTGCGCCTGCACGCTTTGGTCGAGGTGCTCTATGCCACCGGCCTGCGCGTCTCCGAACTTGTTGGCCTGCCGGTGACCGTCGCCCAGCGCGACGACCGCTTCTTCATGGTGCGCGGCAAGGGCGACAAGGAGCGCATGGTGCCGCTGTCGGCCAAGGCCCGCATGGCGATGCGGGCATGGCTCACGGCCCGGGCGTCGGTGCCGGCTTTCGCCGACAGCCCGTTTCTGTTCCCGGCCGCCGGCGACAGCGGCTTTCTCTCCCGGCAGGTCTTTGCCCGCGACCTCAAAGGCCTTGCCGCGCGGGCCGGCATATCGGCGGCCAAAATTTCGCCGCATGTGCTGCGCCATGCTTTTGCCAGCCATCTCCTGCAGAACGGCGCCGATCTCAGGGCAGTGCAGCAGCTGCTCGGCCACGCCGATATCTCGACCACGCAGATTTACACGCACGTGCTGGAAGAGCGGTTGGTGCGGCTGGTCAACGATCATCATCCGCTTGCCGACTAGGCCTCATATCGCTATGTGAGGGCAACGTGCCCGCGCGGAGCCTACATCTGCGCGATGTTTGCCTTCCGACGCATCGGTCCGCTCAAGAATGTACAATTACCTCGATTTCGAAAAGCCGGTGCAGGACCTTGAACTCAAGATCCTCGAGCTGAAGAAGCTTGCCGAGAATGGCGAGGCGGTCGACGTCGGCGACGAAATCAGCCGGCTCGAGAAGCGCGTGCGCGACGCGCTGCGCGACATCTACAAGGCGCTGACGCCGTGGCAGAAGGTGCAGGTCGCGCGCCACACCGACAGGCCGCATTGCCTCGACTACATCAAGGGTCTGTTCAGCGATTTCACGCCGCTCGCCGGCGACCGCAATTTCGGCGAGGACCAGGCGATCATCGGCGGCTTCGCCCGCTTCCGCGGCGAACCGGTGGCCGTCATCGGTCAGGAAAAGGGCTCCGACACGGCGAGCCGGCTCAAGCACAATTTCGGCTCGGTGCGCCCTGAAGGCTACCGCAAGGCCGTGCGGCTGATGGAACTTGCCGACCGTTTCCAGATCCCACTTCTGACGCTGGTTGACACCGCCGGCGCCTACCCCGGCGTTGGCGCCGAGGAACGCGGCCAGGCTGAAGCCATCGCCCGCTCAACCTCGGCCTGCCTCGGCCTCAAAGTGCCATCGATTTCGGTTGTAATCGGCGAAGGCGGTTCGGGCGGCGCCATTGCGATCGCCACCGCCAACCGCGTCTACATGCTGGAACACGCCATCTATTCGGTGATCTCGCCGGAAGGCGCTGCCTCGATCCTGTGGCGCGACACCACGCGCTCGAAAGATGCGGCGACCAACATGAAGATCACCGCCCAGGACCTTCTGGAAATGAAGATCATCGACGCCATCATTGCCGAGCCGCTCGGCGGCGCCCAGCGCGCGCCCGAAACGGTGATCGCCGCCACCGGCGACCTCATCGCCAAGACGATGAAGGATTTTGCCGGCGCCAACACCGATTTTCGCGAACAGCGCCGCGAAAAATATCTGGCGATGGGCCGCAGCCTCTGATTTTTGCCGGCAGCGCACCGCAATGTGGCGTCAAGGAGCAATTTCGCCACAAAAATGCCGCCGCATTCGGCTCAATAAAAAATCCGTGACACCGAGCGAATTGCCGTGGGGGGCGCCTTCCGATGCTTGCGGTAAGGAATTTTCAAGGTTAACGGGCTTAGGGTCCGTCGGTGTTCAGCATGCAGGCCCGGGCGCTATCCGGCCGTGACGCGAGAAAAAGACATAGCCGTATCCATGTTTACCAAGCTTGCCCGCACTGGACTTCTGATCGCCGCGCTTGGCGTTGCCGGCTGCAACGATTCCTCGATGAAGAATTTTGCGCCGGAAGCCAGCAAGCCGCTGCCGGACAAGATCCTGGCCGACATGAAGGCCAAGGGCATGATCCGCACCTCGTCGGTGATGGCCCGCATCTTCAAGGAAGAAGGCAAGCTCGAAATCTGGAAGGCCAAGACCACCGGCCGCTACGAGATGGTCGCCAGCTACGACATCTGCAAATGGTCGGGCAAGCTCGGCCCAAAATACACCGAGGGCGACCGCCAGGCGCCGGAAGGTTTCTATACGGTCCGCCCGTCGCAGATGAATCCGCGCTCGAACTATCATCTGTCCTTCAACATCGGCTATCCCAACGCCTATGACCGTGCCAATGGCCGCACCGGCGCCAATCTGATGGTGCACGGCGCCTGCTCGTCGTCGGGCTGTTATTCGATGACCGATCCGCAGATCGAGCAGATCTACGCTTTTGGTCGCGATGCCTTCCAGGGCGGCCAGACCGAGTTCCAGATCCAGGCCTTCCCGTTCCGCATGACCGCCGCCAACATGGCGCGCTACCGCAACGACCCGAACTATGAGTTCTGGAAGATGCTGAAGGTCGGTTACGACAATTTCGAGATCACCAAGGTGCCACCGAAGGTCGATGTCTGCGACAAGCGCTATGTCTTCAACCAGGTGGCCCCCGAGGGCACGACATTCGATCCGACCGGCGCCTGCCCGGCGACCACGCAGCCGGATTCGCTGAAGAGCGCACTCAACGCCTATCAAAGCAGCTATGACGCGGCCTTCACCGGCGCGGTCAAAGCCAGCGTGCCGGCGCCCAAGCCGACCATTGCCGGCATCAAGGAAGCCGCCATCGTTTCCGAATGGTCGAAGCGCCGCGCCCGGGGCGAGCGCGTGCCGATCGAACCGCCGTCGCTGAATTCCGACGGCACGCTGACCGAGACGGCGCGCATGGGCCGCATCGATTCGCCCGCCGGCCGCAAGATGGCGGCGCTGGACGCAGAGAAGGAAGCCAAGCGCAAGGCCGAGGAACAGCGGGTTGCTGCCATCGAGGCTGCGAAAGCCGCCAAGGCCCAGGCACTGGCTGAAAAGCAAGCCGCAAAGGCCCAAGCGCTGGCCGAAAAGGAAGCAGCCAAGCAGGCCCCCCAGCAGCCGGTCGCCACTGCGAGCGTCGAGGCGGTGCCTGCAGAACCGCCGGCGGACGAAAGCCGGATGTCGAAGATCAAGAACAAGCTGCTAGGCATGTTCGGCGGCTGAGGTTTTTCGCCTTGCCGATGCATGTCGCCCAAAAGTGCGCAGCGGTTTTGGGACAAAGACATGCATGAAGACAAACAAACAAATCACACCGCGATCTATGACCTCAAGGGCCTGAACTGCCCCCTGCCCGTTCTCAAGGCGAAAAAACGCTTGGCGGCAATGCAGCCGGGCAGCCGGCTTTGGCTGGAGACCACCGACCCGCTGGCGGTCATCGACATCCCCGCCTTTTGCGCCGACGCTGGCCACCAGCTTGTTGAAACATCAGCCGTCAGCGGCGGCCACCGCTTCCTGGTCGAACGCGGCGCATAGCGAGCCTGACAATCAGCCCCCGGCTATCGCCAGCGGATTGCTCTCCAACGCCGCGCGATCCGGCGTGTCGATCGACGGCCGGTTGGTGAAGGCGGAAAACAGCCGGCGCACATAATCTTCCGGCATATCGAGCGTGATCAGCACCAGCCTGGTGCCGCGTTGGCCGTCCGGCCAGGCCAGCAGCCGCGCCGGCGGATGCAGGATCTTCTGCACCCCGTGGACGACAAGCGGCCGCGACGGGTCCTCCGCAAGCTCGATGACGCCCTTCATCCGCAAAAGCTTGTCGCCATGCGCAGAACGCAGCAGGTCGAGGAACATCTCGATCGCCGAAAACGGCACCGGGCCGTCATGGACCAGCGAGTAGGAGCGCACGCGGGAATCGTGGCGGTGGTGGTGCTCATGCTCGCCGTGGTCATGATCATGATGATGGTGGTGCTCATGGGCGGCTTCTTCGCCGAGCCAGCGCCGGACATCGGCGGATTTGGTCGCCGGATTGTAGAGGCCGCAATCGAACAGCGCCGTGACGCCGGTTCGGCCGTCGCCGGCGTCCAGCACCACGGCGCCTGGATTGAGCTGATGGAGTCGCGTTCGCAAAGCATCGACGTCGCCGGGATCGCTGGCCAGATCGACCTTGGTCAGCACGATGCGATCGGCGACCGCCACCTGCTTGACCGCCTCGACATGGCCGTCGAGCGTCGCATTGCCGTTGACCGCGTCGACCAGCGTGATGACGCCATCAAGTCGGAAGGCCTGCACAAGGGCGGGATGCGCCATGATCGACTGCAGCACCGGCGCCGGATCGGCGAGCCCGGTGGTTTCGACAACGACGCGGGCAAGGCGGGCGATACGGCCGGTCTGCAGCCGGTCGACGAGGTCAGCCAGCGTATCGACCAGTTCGCCGCGCACCGTGCAGCACAGACAGCCGTCGGACAACTGGATGATGCCGTCCGAGGCCTGCTCGACCAGCAGGTGGTCGATCGCCACCTCACCGAATTCGTTGATGATGACGGCCGTGTCGACCAGTGCCGGATCTTTGAGCAGCCGGTTGAGCAATGTCGTCTTGCCGGCGCCGAGGAAGCCGGTGACCACCGTGACGGGTATCGGAAAGCCAACCATCGCCTAGTTCGCGGCTTTGACCAGCTGGTCGCCCTGCACCGCGGTTGCCTGACCCACCACGGCCGGTTCGGCGCCCTTTGGCGCCGGAATGTCTGGCCGCCAGCTCGGCAGCGGCACATCGGCGTATTCCTGGCCGCCCTGGTCGCGCATCGCCTTCGGCGCCGGCCCGGTGGCGCCGCCGAGGCCGACTGCAACCAGCGTCGGCACGTGGTCGAGCTTTTCCTGATAGGGCGATTTCGGCACGTCGGCGCCCTTCGCGGCCACCGGCGGAGCCGCCTCGGACTGCTCGTGCGGCGCCTTCTTCCTGCAGATCTCATCATGCATGTCGTTGGGTGACATTGTATCGCCATAGGAAGGCATGGCCGCGACCGTGAGCCAGTTCGGGTCGGGCATGGCAAAGCCCTGGTCAAGCAGCCTGGCGGCGGTCTCGGCACGGCTGATCGCCGATTTTTCGCCGAGCACGACCGCGACCAGCGTGCGGCCATTGCGTGTCGCCGAGCCGATCATGTTGAAGCCCGAGGGACAGACGAACCCGGTTTTCATGCCGTCGGCGCCTGGATAGCGCCCGATCAAGAGATTGTAGTTGGAGATCGCCTTCTTGCCGACGGCAAGGCCTTCGATCGAGAACCAGGGGGCGTATTGCGGGAATTCCTTGCGGATCGCCATCACCAGCAGGGCAAGATCGCGCGCCGTCGTGTACTGCTCCGGCGAAAACAGGCCGTTCGGATTGACGAAATGCGTTCCGGTCATGCCAAGCCGCGCCGCCTCCGCATTCATGCGAACGGCGAATCCGGCCTGCGAGCCGCCTATGTTTTCGCCGATGGCCATGGCGATATCGTTGGCCGATTTGACCAGCATCATCTTCAACGCATTGTCGAGCCGCATCACCGAGCCCGGCTTGAAGCCCATCTTGCTCGGCGGTTCGCCCGCCGAATGCTTGGTCACCTTGATCGGTGAATCGAGCTGGACCTCGCCGGCGGCAATCGCCCGGAAGGTGACATAGGCGGTCATCAGCTTGCTCAGCGAAGCGGGATACCAGCGCTTGAAGGCGTCCTGGTGCTGCAGAACCTTGCCGCTGTTGAGGTCGAACAGGATCACCGGATTGGCCAAAGCTGGCCCAGCCAGCATAGGTAGCGCCAAGCCGCCCGTTAGCAGTAATTTGAGGATATGGCTGTGCCGCATCATGGAATCCGAAATCGCCTCTTGCCGTAGTCGCCCCTGGCTCCGTAAGATTTCGTTACGCGATGGCCAGCATGACCTGATCCGGCCCTCAATTTCCGGATCACATTGTCTGGGGTGCTATTTACCCTATGTGACGCCAAGATGGCAAAGTGCCAAGATGGCAACAAGCATGGCAATCACAATTGCAATCAAGCAGGCCAGATCGTCTGCTCCAACAGCGAGATGGAACCATTATGCCGATTCTCAACCGCGCCGCCGAGATGCAGGATGAAGTTGCCGGCTGGCGACGCCATCTGCACCAGACGCCAGAACTGAATTTCGATGTCTTCAAGACCGCCGCCTTCGTCACCGAGAAGCTGAAGGAATTCGGCTGCGACGACGTGGTGACGGGCCTCGGCAAGACCGGCGTGGTCGGCATCATCCATGGCCGCAAGGGGCAAGGCGCGACCATCGGCTTGCGCGCCGACATGGACGCGCTGCCGATCAACGAGATCACCGGCAAGCCCTATGCCTCGACCGTTCCCGGCAAAATGCACGCCTGTGGCCATGACGGCCATACGGCGATGCTTTTGGGCGCCGCCAAATATCTGACCGAAACGCGCAATTTCGCCGGTTCGGTCGCGGTTATCTTCCAGCCGGCCGAAGAGGGCGGCGGCGGCGGCAACGAGATGGTCAAGGACGGCATGATGGAGCGTTTCGACATTTCGCGCGTCTTTGGCATGCACAACATGCCGGGCCTGCCGGTGGGCCAGTTCGCCATCCGGCCGGGTCCCATCATGGCGGCGACCGCCGAGTTCACCATCACGGTCAAGGGCCGCGGCGGCCATGCGGCGATGCCGCACGGCACGATCGACCCGATCGTCATCACCAGCCAGCTGGTCGGCGCCCTGCAGACGGTCGCTTCGCGCAGCACCGATCCGGTCGAGGCCGTGGTGGTTTCGGTGACGAAATTCCACGCCGGCGACGCCTACAACGTCATTCCCGAGACCGCCGAGATTGCCGGCACGGTGCGCACACTGAAGAAAGAGATCGCCAAGAAATCGGAAGAGCGCATCCGCACCATCTGCGAAGGAATAGCCACCGCCTTCGGCGCGACGATCACTGTCGACTATGACGCCAACTATCCCGTGACCTTCAATCATCCGGAAGAAACGGTCTTTGCCGGCGATGTCGCGGCAAATGTCGCCGGCGACACCCAGGTCCACCGCGCCATCCAGCCGGTGATGGGCGGCGAAGACTTCTCCTACATGCTGGAAGCCCGACCTGGCGCCTTCATCTTCATCGGCAATGGCGAGACCGCCGGCCTCCATCATCCGGCCTACGACTTCAACGACGAAGTCATACCGCACGGCATGAGCTACTGGGTGAAACTGGCCGAAACGGCGCTGGCAGCCTGACCTGCCCCGACGAAAGGCCGGCCGATTAGCCTTCGGCCGGCCTCTTCATTGCCTTCGGCGAGCCTCTTGGCGAAACGATCGGAAGCGGCTATGTGTCGGGCCGCGTGGTCCCGTAGCTCAGTAGGATAGAGCGGCAGATTCCTAATCTGTAGGTCACAGGTTCGATTCCTGTCGGGATCACCACTCAACGAAACCAATCAGTTCTGGTGATCATGTCGCTTCCATGTTGCAAGCGGCTACCGTTGATTTCCAAGGGTTTCCTGCGAAACTCGGCCATTCCACGCGACATGTGGTGCGACATCAGAAGAGTAGTATGTCAGCGCCGCCGAACTGGCCGCAGCAGAGAGCGTCGTTTTTCAGTGATCTCAACCTATCCTATCATCGATATTGAAGCCGAGGCTGAGATCCCGGAGAGCCTAGGCACGAAAGAGAAATTCTGGGTAGCCCACGGCGAGAAACTGTGCCTTGTGAAATTTGGACGCCCGGATACCGGCGAGGATTGGGCGGAAAAGGTGGTTTGCGAACTCGCAACGCTCTTGGGACTATCCCATGCGCACTACGATTTGGCGACATTTGAAGGCAGACGATGCGTCATCACACCATCCCTCGTAGAGGAAGGCGGTCGTCTAATCCTAGGGAACGAACTGATCAACCAATCCACAAAAAGCGGAGATGGAACCCGAGAATACCTGCAGCGCGAGCACACTGTCGGGCGCGTGCTTGCTGCGCTCGCCGTTAGTCTCCGGCCCTTTTTTCGCACCGCATGGCACAATTTCATTGGCTATCTGCTTCTTGATGCTTGGACAGGCAACACTGATCGCCATCACGAAAATTGGGGTGTTATTCGATCTAGCGATGGAACAGTTCGTCTCGCACCGACATTCGATCATGCCTCCAGCCTGGGCAGGGAGTTATCGGACAAAGAGAGAGGAAGGCGTCTTGCGACCAACGACACCCGATACACGGTCGAAGCTTTCGCAAACCGAGCTCGCTCCGCCTTATTCGCTGAGGTGACGGATCGACGACCGTTGAGCACGATTGATGCGTTCGCGCTGACTGCTAGAGCAAATCGGAGCAGTCGCAACTATTGGCTTAAAAAGCTCGAATCCATTTCTGAAGCCTCCGTCACCGAGATTCTCGACATGGTGCCATCGCTTGTCATAAGTGATGCTCAAAAAGTGTTCGGCCTTCGCCTATTGTCAGCTAACAAGCGTAGACTGCTCGAACTGCGGGAGCGTGCCGGTGAGTGACGTTTTCTTCATCAATTGGCAGGACCCGGTCACTCGGCGATGGTATCCGGTGGCTAAGCTTCAACGAGCTTACGGGCAGTACATTTTTGCCTACACATTCGGAGCGTTGCACTCCCCTAACTTTTCGCCGTTCGCGGGGCTGACCGACCGAAACGCGGTCTATATCTCGAGTGAGCTTTTCCCGATTTTTGCGAACCGTGTGATGAACGAGCGAAGGCCCGAATTTGGCCAATACGCGCGTTGGTCCGGAATTCATGTTGATCAGAGTGCTGACCCACTGTTGCTCATGGCACGGATGGGAGGAGAACGAGCCACAGACACGCTTGAGGTTCATCCCGTCCCGGAGTTGAGTCCCAAAGGACACTACGAAACTGTCTTTTTTTGTCATGGTATGCGGCACGTGCTTGAGCAAGCTCAAGCTCGCACGCTCGCGCTTCGCCCTGGCGAACATTTGTTCCCAATGCTCGACATGCAAAATCCGTTCGATCCTAATGCTATCGCACTCAGATCGAGCGACCCGGCCGCCATGATTGGCTACTGTCCCCGCTATCTCGTTGGTGATCTGAAGAAGCTCGCCGCTGCGACTCAGAACTCCGTAAGACTCTCGGTTCGGCAGGTGAATGCAGATGCACCGGTTCAATTTAGACTTTTGTGCGAGCTAGTGAGCTGGTGGCCGCCAGGCTTTACGCCATGCGACGACGAGGAACATCGAACCATCGCACGCTTCCAGATCGAAGATCTGGACCCCGACCTCCATAAGCGCCTTCGCAATTTCTAGGCTTTGACCGTAGCTCGGCCGAAACGACAATCACGGGTACACTGAAGGGGCGTCTGATCGGAATGGATTTTGATTGGCAAAGCATCAACGCTTCAGGTTCGTTTGCCGAGCGCGACTACGTGACGAACAAGCTTTCGACGTGGATGCCCATTCTTGAACCGCTGCGGGACACGCCCCTTTCGGTTCTGGAAATTGGCTCCATGGAAGGTCGCTCTGCGCTTTTCTTTGCCAGCTATTTGCGAAAGCCGTCATCACCTGCGTCGATCCTTTCCACAAACGGGAGAAAAGGTTCGACAACAATCTGAAGCGCTTCGCCGATCGGGTCACGAAGGTTCGGGACTTCTCGCTGCCCGCGCTGATCAGGCTGCGCCAGGTAGGAGCGGAATTCGACTTGGTTTATATCGATGGTTGCCACCAGCGCGAAAGCGTCTTGATGGACAGCGTCCTGGCATGGGGATGCTCGAGTTTGGCGGCATGCTCATTTGGGACGACTACACCGACTACAAGGACGACAAGGCAAATTGGGAGCGTCCCACGTCCGCCGTCGATGGCTACCTGGTTGCCTACAGCCAGGAGTTTCAAGAGATATCGCGCACCAAACAACTCATAGTAAGGAAGACCGCCGATACACCGCGCTGCCCGGTAAAGGGGAAAGATCGGCTCACGCCGCCTCAGGAACTTTGTGCAATCCTTCCGGGGCTGGCTTTGAGGGCCACACGCCCGAAACCAACCACTCCAGCCACGTTCAGTCCGTGAGGCGCCCACGAAACAACGTGGTGCCGTCGGTCAGCTGCGACCTGGAGATATCCCGGAATCCAGCCTCGGTCATCCACGCGCGATACTGACCTTCTGTGTACGATTCGCCTGCGCGATAGAGGTTCAGGAAGGTGAGATTGAGAAAGACACCCTCAGGCGGGCCGAGGCGGTCGTCATCGACGACACCCCACCCCGCAATTGCGATCTCGCCTCCTTGGGTGAGGCAACGCGCCGCGTTCAGGATCGAACTCCGCGCCTGGTCCGGCGGCAGGACCTGGACGACGGCCTTCAGGATTGCCAAGTCATGCCGGCCGGTCGATGGCGCGACCGTTATGTCGCCTTCTTCGACAACCACATCGCCGGCACCGTATTCCGACAGGATCGCTGGTGCGACCGCCGCGACCGTCGGGAGTTCCATCAAAGTCGCCGCAATATGCGGCCATCGCTCGCGAAGACCGACCAGAATGGTCCCGGCGCCGCCGCCGATGTCGATCACCGAACTGACCGCCGAGAAGTCCAGTTCACGGGCGAGATTTCGGCCGAAAATCACCCCTCCCGGTGCGAGCATGCGGCTGAAGGCCGCTGCGGATTCTGGCCCCGCTTCGGAAAAGTCGTGCAGCGCGGCCGGCCGGTTCTGCCGCAGCGACTCTGCGGTCAAAAGGTCGGCTCCCCAGAGTTCGCGCAGCAGCACATGATCGCCGCCGCGATAGGTCGGCTTGGACGCGTCAAGAAACTCCGACGCTTCGGCTCCGTTGCGAAACTGACCATCCTCGACCTCGAGGAGACCGATGCTGGCGAGCGCGTAGAGGAGCCGCGACAGACGAGCGGGCTCGACTTTGAGCGCTGCCCCAAGGCTGTCGGCAGTCGCAGCATCGCCGCCGAGCCAGGTGAAGATGCCAAGGTCCAGCCCGGCACGAAGCGCCAAGGCGGGGGGCACCCCTGCGATCAGCTTGTCGATCCGATCGGAATCCACCATGTCATATCCCGTTGTGCGATCCAGGATCGACTTTGAACAGCTCGGCCAACCTCGTCAAATCAGTTCGCCAGCGCGCCGCTCTCCGCGTCGAGCAGGTTCAGCTTGGCGGTATCGGGTTCGACGTAAAGGGTATCTCCGGGGCCAGCGCTGATCCTACCAGCGCCCGCGACCGTTGTGCGCCGGCCCGGCATACCTCAAAAATCCGGCTGTGATAATGGCTGGTCGCGCCTTCGGACGCTACGCAGGCAAGGCCAGCAGCGCCAGTCCGGCCAGCGCCGAGCCGGCCAATGTCGGCAGCATGCCGATCCTCAGTTTCAGCATCGCGACCATAGCGGCTGCCGCCAGCAGCGCGGCACGCCAATCCAGCGACGACAGCACCGGCACCTCCATGCCCAGGCCAACGCGGTGCACCGCGCCGAAGACGACATGCAGTGCGAACCACAGCGCAAGGTTCATCACCACGCCGACGACAGCCGCCGTGATCGCACTCAGCGCCGCCGACAGTGCCTTGTTGCCGCGCAGCGCCTCGATGTAGGGGGCACCGAGAAAGATCCAGAAGAAGCACGGCACGAACGTCACCCAGAGCGTCAGCAATGCGCCGAGCGATCCGGCCACAAGCGGTCCCATCGCACCGGCGTGACGATAGGCGGCGACGAAGCCGACGAATTGCAGCACCAGGATCAATGGTCCCGGCGTCGTCTCGGCCAGGCCAAGCCCATCGACCATTTCACCCGGCGCCAGCCAGCCGAACGAGGTCACCGCTGCCTGCGCGACATAGGAGAGTGCGGCGTAGGCGCCGCCGAATGTGACCACCGCCATCAGGCTGAAGAAGCCGCCAAGCTGTGCCCAAACACTGGCAGGGCCGGTCAGCGCCAGGATCAGTACGACCGGCCCGAGCCAGATCGGCAGCCAGATCGCGATGGTGCGCGGCGCGTGCCATTTCGTCGGCTTGGTGTGAGCGAGTTCGCCGCGTTCGAACATGACGTCGACGGCGCCCCTGACATCGGGCAAATTGTCCTTGCCACGTGCGGCTCCGGAAAAACGCGCCGGTGCCAAGCGGTTGCCGATCCAGCCGGTCAGCCCTGCAACCAGGATGATCAGCGGAAACGGCAGCCTTATGACATAAATGGCAAGGAACGCGGCCACCGCGATCGCCATCACCACCCGGTTCTTGAGCGCCCGTTTGCCGATGCGGAGGACCGCCTCGACGACGACGGCCAGCACCGCCGCCTTGATGCCGAAAAACAGCGCCTCGATGACGGGCGCATCATTGTAAAGCACGTAGAAGATGCTGAGGCCCAGCATGACAAACGCACCGGGCAGCACGAACAGGATGCCGGCAACGAGGCCGCCGGCGGTCCGGTGCAGCAGCCAGCCGATATAGATGGCGAGCTGCTGTGCCTCGGGGCCTGGCAGAAGCATGCAGTAGTTGAGCGCATGCAGGAACCGCTGCTCGCCGATCCAGCGGCGATCCTCGACCAATTCCTTGTGCATCAGCGCGATCTGTCCGGCCGGCCCGCCGAAGGAGAGCAGGCCGATCCTTGCCCACAGTTTCGCGGCTTGGCGGTAGGTCGGGACCATCGGAGCCTCGGTAGCCTGTGCATCGTCGTCCGCGGCGAGGGCGCTCATGGCGCTTTGCCCGCGCTGGGCCAATTGTGGGTTTCGTCAGTGGCATCGCGGCACCATCTGAAGAACGCATCGTAGAGCAGCATGCCGGCATCAAGCTGTTCGAGATCGTCGCGGAACATGCGCGACAGCCCGAGCGATGCAGCGAGGAACCCGGCCGCCTGCGGTACGAGATCGAGGCGCGCCGTATCGGCTGCACGCACGATCAGCGCAAGGCGATCGAGCGCTTCGGACCGCAACCCGAACTCTTCGATCATCGTGTCGAAGGTGCAGCGCTCGCCGCGATGGCTCCAGAACACGTCGTCGATGTCGAAGGCAACCGCCCCAAACCGATCGGCGGCCGCCAGCACTTCAGACGGCTCGACAAACAGGAACACCGCCGAGGGATCGACGAAGCGGCGGATCAGCCAGGGACAGGCAATGCGGTCGACCTTGGGGCGGGCACGCGTCACCCAGACCGTGCGGCCCTTGTCGTCGCGGGGCGGTATCTTGTCGGCCTTGACCAGAAGTCCCTTGGCCGCCTGCCACGCCTCGAAGCCGCCTTCAAGGGATTCGGCAGCAATGCCCTCATGGCGCAGCCATGCGGCAACGCCTTGCGAGAGCTTCAGCCCCTTCTGGCAGATGACGACAGCATGAGCCCCCGTGAACTCGGCCGCCCAGCTCGAAACAGACTTGAAGTCGCGCCGGCACGAGGCCGGAAGCAGCCGCGGATCGGCGTCGTAGTCTTCGTCGATGCGGACATCGACAAGAACAGGCGCGTCGGACAGACCGACAAGGCGGGAAAGCTGCGCTACGGTGATTGCGGTTGTTGACGGCATGGCGTCCACCTCCAGAGTGAGAGTTTGGACGCGATCATTGGGCTGACGCCTCACGGGGTCGTCGCGAAGGAACCCCTTGCCACAATGCTGGATTGATCCTTCGTCTTTGTCAAGGAAAGAGCGGCGCCGGGGGACCGCGCCTACTGCGCCGTCCAGCCGCCATCCATCGGCAAAGTCGTGCCGGTAATCTGCCTGGCCGAGTCCGAGCACAGAAACAGCGTCAGCGCGGCGAGCTCCTCGACGGTTACGAATTGCTTCGTCGGCTGTGCCGCCAGGAGCACGTCGCGCTTGACCTGTTCCTCGGTCATGCCGCGCGCCTTCATCGTGTCGGGGATCTGCTTTTCGACCAGTGACGTCCAGACATAGCCGGGCGCGATGGCGTTGACGGTGATGCCGTCCTGCGCGACTTCCAGCGCTACCGTCTTGGTCAGACCCGCTATGCCGTGCTTGGCCGAGACGTAAGCCGACTTGAACGGCGAGGCGACCAGTGCGTGCGCCGACGCGGTATTGATGATGCGGCCCCATTTGCGCGCCTTCATGCCGGGCACCACCGCCTTGATCGCGTAAAAGGCGGCCAGCAGATTGATGCGGATGATGGCTTCCCACTTGTCATCGGGAAACTCCTCGATTGGCGCGACATGCTGTATCCCGGCATTGTTGACCAGAATGTCGAGGCTGCCCAAGGCCTGCTCTGCTTCGTGCACCATGGCGGTCACCGCTGCGCCGTCCATCATGTTGGCGCCGGAGTAGCGGCACCGGACGCCGAAATCCTTCTCGATGCCGGCGCGCTCCTGTTCGATCGCCGCGGCTTCGCCAAGGCCGTTGATCGTGACGTTGGCGCCCTCGGCGGCAAGGGCGCGCGCAATGGCCACACCAATGCCGCTGGTCGATCCGGTGACGAGCGCATTCTTCGAAGACAGGGAACCCATGGAGATCTCGCGACTGTTGTGAGGACTACAAAGGCACATAGTTTGTGCGCCGCAACATGACAATGCCATAACCATATGTCGGCGCCATCACAGCCCTAAAACGCGCTTTGCCGGCCTCGCCGAGCGCCGTCTCAAGGCTGACACGGCAGTGTTATGGTGCGGCGCAACATAGTCGGCCGCGCATTCGCGCAGTCATTCCTGAACCATCAATCCAACGAATCAGGGGGCTGTAGCTTGAAATCGCCGATGTCGTGATGCGTGCCTATGCCATGCCGCTCACCAACCGTCCTTTCCGCCCGGCCCGTATCGCTTCTTCGACCCGACGCCTTGAGCTATCCCGCAATCTCCAGCAGGGCCGATACCAGCAAGCGGCGTTCGTCGGCGGAAAGCACGTCGGAATCGAAGAGGTTCATGCTGCGCAGCCCTTCGATGGCCAGAAAGCAGACCAGCAGCGTCTTCAGGTCCGGCGTCTCGCTCTTCAGCCGCTGCAGCAGCTGCGACTTGAAGGCTTTTATCGGCGTCAGGAAATCCGGATCCTCGGCGATCGCCGAGAATATCCACGAAGCCGTCGGCTTCGGCTCCTCGCAATCATCCGCCGAGAGCCGGATATAGGTGGCGAGCAGGTTCTCACCGCTGGCGCCGGCGACACGGCCCGATTCCAGCGCCAGCTCGAACGCGCGCAGGTAATTCTCCACCAGGCCCTGCATCAGTTTGGCCTTGGTCGGAAAGTTATATAACAGGCCGCCTTTTGACACGCCGGCGCGGCTGGCGACGGCGTCAAGCGACAGGCTGCCGGGACCGGCCTCACGTGCGACATCGGCGGCGGCGGCGAGTATCTTGTCGCGCGAATTTGCCCTTTGGGTCTTCATCGATCCCTTCCCCCGCACCAGCCTAGGCGGAATTGACAAGACCGTCCAGACGGTACAGTAAGTTCGCCGTCATTTGTAATCGGGACCTGGCGTCGATAAGTGTCCCGCTATTCGGCTATTTTGCCGGAAACCGGCCGAGGGGACAGTTCGTGAAGCGCTTCATCTCTATCACCGCAATTCTGCTTCTGCTCGCTCTGGTGTGCGTCGGCGTTGTCGGCTTCAACCTGTTCCGCGACAACGCTATCAAACAGTATTTCGCCACCATGAAGCCGCCGGCGACGACCGTATCGACGGTTGTCGTCAAGCCTTCCGACTGGACGCCGGGCGTCGAGGCGATCGGCACGGTACGCGCCGTGCGCGGTGTCGACCTTACCGTCGAGACCAGCGGCATCGTCAAGGACATCCTTTTCCACGCCAACCAGAAGGTGCCTGTCGATTCGGTCCTGCTGCAGCTCGACGATGCCGTCGAACGCGCGGATCTCGTCGCGGCCAAGGCGCAGTCCGTGTCCGACAAGACGGCGCTCGAACGCGCGCTGGAACTGCAGCGGCGCGGCGTCGGAACGGATGCCACGCTCGACACCGCTCAAGCCGCTGCATCGGCCTCCGCCGCGCAGGTCAACAAGCTGCAGGCCGTGCTTGATCAGAAGCAGCTGACGGCGCCTTTCGCCGGCACCGTGGGCATCCCCAAGATCGACCTCGGCCAATATCTCTCGCCCGGCAACGCAGTGGTGACCTTGCAGGATCTGGACACCATGCGGGTCGATTTCTCGGTACCCGAACAGCAGCTGCCGCTGCTCAAGATAGGCCAGGCCGTGCGGCTCGGCCTCGGCGGCACCGGCGGCGGCGCCGACATGCCGTTTGCCGGCTCCATTCGCGGCATCGATCCCAAGATCGACGCTTCAAGCCGCCTGGTGTCCGTGCGCGGCGAGGTCGCCAACCCCGACGGCAAGCTGACGCCCGGCCAGTTCGTCCAGGTTCGCGTCGAGCTGCCGCAGGAGAAAAACATTCTGTCCTTGCCGCAGACGGCATTGACGTCGAGCCTCTATGGCGACTTCGTCTTCGTCGTCGTTCCGGCGAAGCCGGCGGAAGGCGCCCCAGCCGCGAAACCCGAGGAAAAGCCTGCTGCAGGGGCCGACGCGGCAAAGCCGGCGGCAGATGCAAAGCCGGCCGGCGCGAAACCGGCTGCCGAAGACGCCGCGGCGAAGCCCGCGGACAAGCCGGCTGTCGACCCCGCGAAGCCCGCGGCAGAACCGGAAAAGCCGGCGCTCGTGCTGTCGCAGGTGTTCGTGAAGCCCGGCCGCCGCAACGACGGCATGGTCGAGATCATCGAGGGCATCAAGGCCGGGGACGAGGTCGTCACCGCCGGTCAGAACCGTCTCTTCAACGGCATGTCCGTCGCTGTCGACAACACCATTGATCCCAGCAAGTCGGCTAACCAGCAGGCTCAGCAATGAACTTTTCCGACATCTTCATTCGCCGGCCGGTCCTCTCCACCGTCCTCGCCTGCATGATCCTGCTCCTCGGGTTCCAGGGCATCTTCAACCTGTCGATCCGGCAGTATCCCAAGGTTGACGAGACGGCGATCACCATCACCACCGCCTATCCCGGCGCCAGCGCCGACCTGATCCAGGGCTTCATCTCCGCCCCGATCGCGCGGGCCGTCGCCTCGACCGAGAACATCGACTACGTCACCTCGTCCAGCCGGCCGTCTTCGAGCACTGTGGTCGTCCAGATGAAGCTCGGCTCCAATCCGGATGTCGCGCTGACCGAGGTCCTGTCGAAAGTGCAGGGCGTACGCGGCACCTTGCCGGATGCATCCAAGGACCCGGTCATCGTCAAGGGCACCGGCCAAGAGTTCGCGATGATGTACATCTCGATGCAGAATCCGAACATGAGCAAGGAGCAGCTCACCGAATATATCGAGCGTGTCGTGCGGCCCCGCATGTCGACGGTCGAAGGTGTCGCCGACGTGCAGATCTTCGGCGCCGAGGAATATTCGATGCGGGTCTGGATCGACCCGGTCAAGCTTGCTGCGCGTGGCGTCACCGCCGCCGAAGTGCTGGCGGCGATCAACAACTCCAACTTCCTGTCGGCGCCCGGCAACACCGAGAACGAATATGTCGTCTCCTCGATCACGGTTCGCTCGACGCTGCAGACGCCTGAGGCCTTTGCCGAGCTTCCGCTGCGCTCGACGGACGGCCAGGTGGTGCGCTTGCGCGACGTGGCGCGAGTCGAGCTTGCCGCCGAGAGCACCGACACGAGGGTGAGCTTCAATGGCAAGCCCGGCACCTTCCTCGCCATCTTCCCGACGCCGGCCGCCAACCCGCTGACAACGGCGGAGGCGATCCACAAGATCGTGCCTTTGATTCAAGAGACGCTGCCGAAAGGCATGACCATCGAAATCGTTTACGATTCCACCGAACAGATCAGCGCCTCGATCGATGAAGTGTTCAAGACCATCGCCGAAGCCGTCGCCATCGTCGTCGTGGTCATCCTGTTGTTCCTCGGCTCATTCCGCTCGGTGATGATGCCGATCGTGACCATCCCGCTGTCGCTGGTCGGCGTCTGCTTCCTTTTGTTTGCGGTCGGCTATTCGATCAACCTTCTGTCGCTGCTGGCCATGGTGCTGGCCATCGGCCTTGTCGTCGACGACGCTATCGTGGTGGTGGAGAACATTCATCGCCACATGGAGGAGGACCACATGTCGCCGATGCAGGCGGCCTTCAACGGCATGCGCGAGATTTTCTCCGCCATCGTGGCCATGACCATCACGCTCGCCGCCGTGTTCGCGCCGCTGGCCTTCACCGGCGGCCTGACCGGCGCGCTGTTCCGCGAGTTCGCGGTGACGCTCGCCGGTTCGGTGGTGCTGTCCGGCCTCATAGCCGTCACCATCACGCCGATGATGGCGGCGCGTCTGCTCAAGGCGGGATCGCACAGTCGCTTCCAGCGCGTCGTCGACGGAACCTTCAGCCGTGTCGAGCATGTCTATGAGCGGGCGGTAACCGCCTCCTTGAGAAATCGACCGGTGACGCTGCTGATGGTCGTGGCGCTGGTTGCGCTCACCGGCTTCATGTTCACCAAGACCTCGAGCGAACTGGCGCCGGAAGAGGACCAGGGCTTCCTGTTGTCGATCGTGACGGCACCGCGCTACGCGACCTCGGACTACACCGAGACCTACGTCAACCAGATCCTCGGCCTGGTGAAGGACATTCCCGAAACCAGGGCGCAATTCTCCGCCGTTGCCTTTGGCGGCGCCACCAACGGCGCCTTTGTCGGCTTCGCCTTCAAGGATTGGGCCGAGCGCCAGCGCAACTCAAAGGAGCTTCAAGCCGATATCCAGGGACGCCTCGGCAAGGTGGCCGGCGTCGAGGCCTTCGTCTTCGCGCCGCCGACGCTGCCGGGCTCCGGCGGCGGCCTGCCGATCTCCATGGTGGTGCGCTCGACCGGTGGTTCCGCCGAGGTCTACGAGGCGGCCGAGCAGATTAAGAACAAGGCGCAGGCCTCCGGCCGCTTCATCGTCGTGCAAAACTCGATGTCCTTTGACGCTCCGCAGGTGACGGTGACCATCGACCGCGACCGCGCGGCGGCTCTCAACCTGCCGATCGCCGACATCGGCCAGACGCTGACGCTGCTGGTCGGCGGCGCCGAAGTGGCTCAGTTCGACCGCGACTCCAACAGCTACGACATCATCCCGCAGGTGCCGAAGGAATTCCGCGACAATCCCGAGAAGCTCGGCGAATATTTCGTGCGTAGCGTGACCGGCGAAATGGTGCCGCTTTCAGCGGTGGTGAAGATTTCGACCAACGCCGCGCCGGCCGCGATCGAGCAGTTCAACCAGCTGAACTCGGCGACGATATCAGCGCTGCCGCTTCCCGGCGTCACCACGGGCGACGGGCTGCAGACCCTGGAGAACCTTGCCAAGGAGAGCCTGCCCGATACCTTCTTCATCGATTATTCCGGCCAGTCCCGGCAGGAGAAGGAGCAGGGCAACACGATCCTTATCGCGTTCGCAGCCGCCGTAATCGTCATCTATCTGGTGCTGGCGGCGCAGTTCGAAAGCTTCCGCGACCCGCTGATCATCATGATGGCGGTGCCACTGTCGATCTTTGGCGCCATCGTGCCGCTCAATCTGGGGCTTGGAACGCTCAATATCTACACGCAGGTCGGCCTGATCACACTGATAGGTCTGATCACCAAGCATGGCATTCTTCTGGTCGAGTTCGCCAACCAGCAGCGCGAGCTGCATGGCATGAGGCGGCGCGATGCGATCGTCGCCTCGGCCAAGGTGCGCTTGCGGCCGATCCTGATGACGACAGCGGCGATGGCGCTCGGCGTCGTGCCGCTGATCGTGTCCAGTGGTGCTGGTGCGGCGGCGCGCTATTCGATGGGCCTCGTGATCTTCACCGGCATCCTGGTCGGAACCATGTTCACCCTGTTCGTGGTGCCGATGTTCTACACCTTCATCGCCAGCAAGGACCTGCCGCACCACGCCGAAAAGCCAGACCCGAAGCTGATGCCGGTGCACGCGGACTGAGCTGCGAACGGCGTTAGCGAACAAACGAAAAGAGGCCGGAAATTTCCGGCCTCTTTTTTGACTGGATTGATTTACCGCGAAGCTCTGATGGAGCTTCAGGCGGGAACTTGCGGTGCGGCATGACCTGGCCGGCTGCGCTGCACCATCGCTCCAAACGCAGTCTGCTACTTGACGATGACGATGCTGGTGTTGGTCGGGCCGAAGGTTTCGACCAACTGGTAGAAGTCGGCGGCATTGTCGGGATGCAGCCGCACGCAGCCATGCGACGCCGGCCGTCCCAGCCGCTTGATGGCGTTGGTCGCATGCACGGCGTAGCCGCCGCTGAAGAAGACCGAGTGCGGCATCGGCGCGTTGTCGTATTTCTTCGAATGCCACATCTCGTGCATGCGGGTCGGCTTGAACGAGCCGGTCGGCGTGACATGCGCACTGTCGCCGGTCGAGACCTTCCAGGCGAAAGTCGGCCGGCCATCGACCAGCACTTCCATGGTCTGCTGCGACAGCGAAACACGCGCGACGATCTGGTTTGCCGCGGCATGGGCGGTGCTATTGGCAGCGCCAAGCAGAAGCGCGGCGCCGGCAGCGGCGGCGGCGACGTTGATGAGTTTGGCGGAAATGGCTTTGTACATGATGGCTCCCTTTGCCGGTCCTGCCGGCGTCAATTCGGTGGCCGCCTTATCCCTGCGCCATGTTTCAGACTGACTTCGCTGAGGCTCGTTTGTGTTTCGAATCTGTTTCCTCTGGTTAACAAGCAAGGTGGACAAGGAGCGTGCTCCCGTCTTCGCTGCGCACTCCCGATCACCCACCGCCCCCCAAACGAAAGTGCTGATGTCCTCATATGAAAGAAGATTGGCTTCGCTCGAAACCGACTTGCAACAAAGCGCGGCCTGGGCGGCATGATCTGGTTACAGGCTCGCGGCACAGTCATCCCAACGAGAACAGCCGGCGCCAACGAAAAATGAGCATCAAATCGACAACCCTGTCCTGGCTCTTCAGGATAAGCATCGCCGCATTTGTCGTCGGCGGCATCGGCACAGTAGCCGGCACCCCGATGACGAAACTGGCGGTGATGAATTCGGGTGAGATTTCGACGCTGCATGCCGCGCTGTTCATAGCCTTGGTCTGGATTGTCTCCAGTCTGCGCATCAACCGTCTCAGGGCCCTCTGGCGGGTCGGCCTCGGGTTGAAGTGGATGCGCGGCCCCTCCGGCAACTTGCTGCCGAGAGGACCGAAGGCCCGCGTCGCAACGGGGGGCTCCGTGGGCGACGCGGGCACTTCGGGTTTATCCTGAAGCACCCGCGGTTCTGATTTTTGGGGACACCGATGAAGACGAAATCTGCAGCCTCCGTGCTTTCGGTACTGCTCTATGCACAAGGCCTGCTCGGCTTTGCCGGTCTCGCCACGGTTCTCCTGAAGGACCGCGCGCATGCCGCCAGCGAAATCGTAGTCGCCAGCGAATTGCCGTCGGGACCATCGCTTCTGGTGGTGCGCTGACGCCTATGCATGGCGCCCGAGATTGCGCAGCTTTTTTGGGCGAGCCGAGGAACAATCCAGCCTCCCGACCCTCAGTCGGCGCGCTGCGTCGGCGGGTCGAACCGGTAGCCTGCGCCGCGTATAGTTGTGATGGTTTCGGTGTCGAGCTTGCGGCGCAGCCGCACGATGCGCGAATCGATCGAGCGGTCGAAGGCATCGGCATTTTCGGCGGGCGCCGCCGCAATGATGTCGTCGCGCGTCAGCACCTTGCGCGGGCTGGCCAGAAACAGCCTGAGCAGCGCCACCTGGCCCGGCGACAGCTGTTCTTCCGTACCCGAACGGTGCATGACGATGGCCGACCGCAAATCGACGGTGGCATTTTCCAGCACGATCAGTTCCTGGGCGGACCTGCCGCGCCGCGTCAGCAGGCCGCCGATGCGCGCGGCAAGCTCCCTGACATTGAGCGGACTTTCGACGACATCTGCGGCGCCAAGCTCGAGCGCCAGCACCTTGTCGACCAGATCGGCCGGCCGGCAGATCAGGATGAAATCCGGCCCCGCCTTCCCGTCCGCGCTCTGGCCGCCGCCATAACGCCTGAGCAGGTCCCGCCCTTCCGCCTGGCTGAGGCTGTCGCCGACGATGACGATATCGATGCCTCCGGCCGAAAGCAGGGATTCAGCTTCCCAGGGCTGCCGCGCCTCGCGCACGTCATGGCCGCGCCGGTCGAGATGATCGGCAAGATCGCCGGCCACCACATCGGCGACGGAAACCAGCGCGATGACGGATCGTGCAGCCATGTTTTTCTTCCCGTTCCCCCGCAACCGGATATGAGTGCTGGACATCATGTTTATACCCAATCTACTTTCCGCTGAAAGCGGGAGCGAGGCCATAGTGCGGGCACGGATTGTCATCGTCGAGGACGAGCCCGATCTCCGGGACGCGGTCGCCGAGTATCTCGGCGCCAACGGCTACGATGTGACCCAGGCCGGAAGCGCGGCCGAGGCGCGCGCCTTGCTGGAGACGGAATCGTTTCATTTGGCCATTCTCGACATCGCCATGCCGGGCGAGGACGGACTGTCGCTCGGCCGCTGGCTGCGCTCGAAAATACCGGTCGGCATCATCTATGCCACGGCTGCCGGCACCGCACTCGACCGCATTGTCGGGCTGGAGCTTGGCGCCGACGACTACATCGTCAAGCCCTACGAGTTGCGTGAGGTGCTGGCTCGTGTGCGCAGCGTGCTGCGCCGCGTTCCGCAGCCGAGCCCGCCCCAGGCGGCGAAGACACAAGCCGATGGCGGCCGCCGCCTGACCTTCGGCCCGTTCCAGGCCGACCTCGACGGCAGGCTTGTCACCGGCGCCAACGGCGCCGTCATCGACATGGCCAAGAGCGAGTTCGATGTGCTGGAGGTTTTCCTGACCCGCGCCAACCGGCTGTTGACGCGATCGGCGATCTCCGAGGCGATTGGTTTTGTCGAGGATCCTGAATCGTCGCGCGCCGTCGACATTCGCATCATGCGGCTGCGCAAGAAGATCGAAACCGATCCGGCCAATCCGAAATTTTTGCGCACAGTGCGCGGCGAAGGCTATATCTTCTCGCTGCCGACCGGTGACGGGCACTAGAGCAATTACAGGAAAAGTGTACGCGGTTTTTCCGCCCGGAATGGCGTAAAAACAAAGAGATAGAGCGCTTCTCCGTTTCCGTGAAACGGTGAAACGCTCTAGCAATTCCAGGAACAGTACGTAGCGATTTTCCGTTCGGGATTGCATTGAAACATGGAGCGTTTCACCTTTTTCGTGAAATGCTCCATAGCTGCCTAATCCGACGGCCCTTTACTGATGGCTGACATGACCGCTGAACCAGCACCACGCATGGACCCGCAAGGCGCTCGCCAGAGCGCCGCGATGACGGCTGTGCGAGTCGTCCGCCGGTTGCGCGATGCCGGCGACTGGCAGCGCGAGATGGAAACCATCCTCGAAACGCTCTGCAGCGCCATGAATTGCCAGCGCGGCATCCTGTTCAGGCTGCGCGAATTACCCGGCCAGGGCTTCGCCCAATCGGTCGCCGCCTACTGGATCGATCCTCGCTTCGGCGGCGAACTGGCTTCGCCGACGGTGATCATGCAGTCGATCGTCGATACCGATCCGCTGCTGGAGCGGATTGGAGAGGACGAGCGGCAAGGCAAGATCTTCGCCGGCCATACGCGCGATCTCGACGGGTTCCTCAGGGCCGATTTCGAAAAGCAGCACATCAAGTCGTTCCTGTCGGTATCGGTGTTCGCGCACGGTCATCTGTGGGGCACGTTCGCGGTCAACGACTGCCTAAACGAGCGCGAATGGACCGAAGAGGAAGAGGCGACGATGCACATCATCGCGCTCGCCATCGGCGACGCCATCGAGCACTCGCCGTCCGACGCCCATGCCAGCGAAGTCATCCGCCGCACCATGCTGCAGGCGTCGCTCGACGCCATCATCGTCATCGACGAGACCGGCTCGATCATCGAATTCAATCCGGCCGCCGAAAAGATGTTCGGCTATCAGCGCAGCGACATCCTCGGCAAGGACCTGCTCGATACCGTGGTGCCGGAATATTACCGCAAGGGCTATGTCTCGGGCGCCGAATACATGTCTGGCCGCGGCGCGCCGATGGTTGGCCAGCGGCTTGAGACCGTGACACAGAATGCGGCCGGCGAGGTGTTTCCCATCGAATTGACGGCGACCGAGATGCGGGTGGCCGACCGTCAGCTCATCTTCGGTTCGATCCGCGATCTGCGCGATAAGCTGCGCGCCGAAGAAGAGATCAACCGCCAGCGCGAAAAACTGCACCAGAACGAGAAGATGGCGGCGATGGGTTCGCTGCTGGCCGGTGTTTCGCACGAGCTCAACAATCCGCTCGCCGTGGTCGTTGCTCAGTCGACGCTGCTGCATGAATTCGCCACCGACCCGCAGACCAAGGTTCGCGCCGAGAAAGTGCGCGCCGCTGCCGAGCGCTGCGGCCGCATCGTCAAAAGCTTCCTGTCGATGGTGCGCCTGCATCCGGCGGCGCAGGCCGAGACCGATCTCAACCAGGTGATCCGCGCGGCACTCGAAGTGACCGCCTATGGCGCACGCTCGAGCGGCATCATCATCGACACCGATTTCGCGCCCGGCCCGCTGCTGGCGATGGCCGATGCCGACCACGTCACGCAGGTGGCCGCCAATTTCCTGATCAACAGCCAACACGCTCTGGCCGGTATCGGCGGCGACCGCCTGATCAAGGTGCGGACATTCCGCAGCGATCGCGGCAACCCCGGGTTTTCGGTCGAGGACAACGGACCGGGCATTCCCGAGGCGATCCGCAGCCGCATCTTCGAATCCTATTTCACCACCAAGCCGGTCGGCGTCGGCACCGGCATCGGCCTGTCGATCTCGAAATCGATCGTCGAGCGCCACAACGGCAATATCTGGTTCGAGGAGGTGCTGCCGCGCGGCGCGCGCTTCGTCGTCCAGCTGCCGGTAATCACCGGCGGCGCGGCAGCAGCCGGCGACAGCCCGGCTCGTTCCAGCGGCTTGCGCTATGCGCTGATCATCGACGACGAACCCGACGTCGCCGGCTCCCTCTCCGACATCCTGGAACTGATGGGTATCAAGTCGCGGGTTGTGCCGGCCTGGACGTCGGCGGCGGCGACCTTGACCGGCCACATGCCGCCAGACATCGTCTTTTCCGACTTGCGCATGCCCGGCACCAGCGGCATTGCCATCTACCGCGAATTGCTCGCCGACAACCTGGCGCTGGCCAAACGCTTCGTGCTGGTCACCGGCGACCTGATCGGCGCCAAGGCCGAGATCGAAGCCTTGCCGGCGCCGCAGCGCCCGCAAATCCTGGAAAAGCCGTTCTCGACGCTGGACGTCCGCGGCGTACTCTCGGCAATAGCCGACCAGGTCGCCGCCGCCGGCTAAGTTTTCGAAGCACCCACGTAGGGTCTATCGAGATTCGGGTCAGGCCGAGTCGAGAATGGTGGTTCCCGAGAACCGGAGCGGAGCGTACTTGAAGTACGCGAGCACCGGAAGCGCAGGGAACCTCCATGCGCAGGCCGGCCTCACCCGAATCTCGATAGACCCTAAAAAAGAGGCTCCCGACCGAGGGAAGCGGCGGGAGCCAAGAACGAGCGCGGGAGGAAGCGCTCGGGAGGTTCAGAAAACGTTGGGTGTCGTGGTCAGCGGCGCTGCGTTGGCGATCATGCGGACGGCACGCGCCTTGTGCACGCCGGACTGGGCGGCGATGACGCGCAGGCACTCCGCGCTCTCGGCGCCCCAGGCCTGGCCCTGGCAGGCAAAATCGATTTCCGGCTCCGGCAGCCGGGCGGTCTTGATGGTGGTCAGCGCGCCCTGGACGACATTGGCCGGCGGGTTGAGCGAAGCGAAGGCCGGACCGGAAGCCGGTGTCAGGAACATGACGGCCAGAGCGCAGGCGCCCAGCATGGAGAACATCGCAACCGGATGGTCGCTGGCGCGCTGACGCAGTGCCGGTTTGGCGCGCCGTTCGTTGCTGGTGATCTCGATTTTCGTATGCATTGCTGCTCCCCTTCGTTTTCTTATGAAACGAACCTAAGCGCGCCTGGTAACGGGCGAATGATGCGCTTGGCTTGCCCGCGTAACAGGTTTGAAACAAGAAATTCGGGCATATCCGGACAGATCCGGTCATGTGCCGACGGCAAGATGCATTTGCGAAGCTGTTTCATGCGCGCAATCAAATGTTGACGACAGGCGGGCCGCGAACGCACCAAGCCCGCTTCCTGTCGGCCGCACTATGAACAAGCTCACACTGCGGATCGAATTTGCGGACGCCAGGTATTTTTCGTCTCGGAGCGGGCCGTGTTTGCAAGCTCGGCACGGCCAAATCCGCATGCCGGACAGCTATTTCACGACCCCGGTTAACGCCCGGATATTCCGGGATTTTCTGGCTTTCAGCCGGCCCTGTTGTGCCGACTTGAAAAGTTGAGATTTCTACAAGCCATTGCATTTCAACGCAAAATATGGTTTTATTGAATGAGTATTCAATAAAAGAAGAGCTTTTTTATGAACCCGCATCTCCGTGACGTGGCGATCCCCAATGATTGGGACCGGCGGGGTCTGCCGGGCTGGAGTTATCACTCCGACGCGCTTCTCGAACTTGAGAAGGAATACGTCTTCCGCAACCATTGGCAGATCGCCGGCCATGTCTGCGACGTGCCGAATGCCGGCGACTATCTGACTATGGACGTGGTCGGCGAGCGGGCGCTCATCGTGCGCGGCAAGGACGGCGTCTTGCGCGCCTTCAACAACATGTGCCGGCATCGCGGCAGCCGCGTCGTCGCCGACAGCCAGGGCACCTGCAAGAACGCGCTAGTCTGCCCGTTCCATGGCTGGGTCTACAATCTCGACGGCACGCTGCGCGGCGCCGCCCGGCCGCGCTCCTTCCCCGAGCTCGACAAGACCGAATTCGGCCTGATGCCGCTCGACCTTGAGATATGGATGGGCTTCATCTTTGTCCGCTTTCGCAAGGGGGGCCCGCAGCCTTCGGTGGCCGAACTGTTGAAGCCGATCGAGGCCGAGATGGCCCACTACAATGCGGCCGAGATGGTGCCGTCCTGGGGCATCTGGACACAGAAAACGCCGGTCAACTGGAAGTCGGTGCGCGACGTCGACAATGAAGGCTACCACGTCGCCATGGCGCATCCGGCGCTGCAGGATCTCTACGGCTCGACCTATTTCGATGAGCCGTTCATCAACGGCGTGTCGCGCTCGTTTGCCACCTACAATCCGCATGCCGGCCGGCGCTGGAGCGTGCGCGAATACATCAAGCTCACGCCCGATGCCTCACACCTGCCGGAGCATCTGCGCAGGGCCTGGATCTATTACGGCATCTTCCCCAACAACGCGCTGTCGATCATGCCGGAATCGGTGCAGTTCTATCAGGAGTTCCCGCTGTCGACCGGCGAGACGCTGCTGCGCGGCGCCATCTACCGCTACCCCGACGAGACCCGGGAACAGGCGGCCGCCCGCTATCTCGCCTACCGCATCGACCGCGATACCATGAACGAGGACGTGCAGCTTTCCGTCTGGTCAAACGAGTCCATGATCTCGGAGGCCTTCGAGGGTTTTTATCTCTCCGACCTCGAATACGGTGTGCGCACCCACCACGACCATCTGCGCAAGCAGATCCCGGTGCTGGGCCTGGAGACGGCGCCGGAGGAGAAGGACATGTGGAACCTCAATGAGGCTATGCGCTCGCAGGTGTAGGGGCGGAACTGCCAGTCACCCCTGCCACACGCCCTCTTTGCGCAGATCGTCCATGGTCCGCGAAATGCCTTCGCGCAGGATCGCCACCATGTCGTCGATCTGCTCTCGCGTGATGATCAGCGGCGGCGACATCACGCACATGTTGATCAGCGGCCGGACCAGGAGGCCGAGTTCGTGGCAATGCGCGTCGATGCGCTTGCCGACATCCTTGTCGAGCTGCAGCGGATCCTTGCTTTCGCGGTCGGCTACGCACTCGACGCAGCCCATCAGGCCCATGCCGCGGACTTCGCCAACCAGCGGCAGTTCCTCCAGCGTCTTCAACTGCGCCTGGAAATAGGGCGCGACATCGCGCGTGTGGGCCAGCACGCTGTCTTCCAGGATATCGAGGTTCTTCAGCGCCACCGCGCAGCCGATGGGATGACTGGTATAGGTCAGGCCATGGCCGAACATCGCATCGGGATGGTTGGAACGGCGCATTTCCTGAAGCAGCCGCTCCGAGATGATGACGCCGCCAAGCGGGAAATAGCCTGATGTAACGCCCTTGGCGAAGGTGATCATGTCGGGGTCGATGCCGAAGCCATAGCCGGAGGCAAAGACATGGCCGAGCCGCCCGAAGCCGGTCACCACCTCATCGGAGATATAGAGGATATCGTTGTCCCTGCAGATTTCGCGAATGCGCTTGAGATAGCCATCCGGCGGCACGACGACGCCGCCGGATGCCTGCACCGGTTCGCCGACGAAAGCACCGATCTTCTCTGCGCCGACGCGGGCGACCGCATCGCGAAACTGATCGACCAGGAAATCGCAGAAGGCGGCGATGTCAATGCCTTTCGGCCGCCGGAACGGGTCTGGCGAGGACAGTTTGACGACCAGATCGTCGGCGCCGTCCATCCAGTCGCGGTCGCGCGGCCGGCCGTTGAGCGAGGCCGACAGATAGGTCGAGCCGTGATAGGCGCCGCCGCGGCTGAGGATCAGCTTCTTTTCCGGCCGCCCGCGCACATTGTTGTAGAACTGCATGAAGCGCAGTGCCGTCTCGACAGCCGACGATCCGCCGGTGGTGAAGAAGGTATGGCTGAGATCGCCCGGCGCATGATCGGCGAGGCGCTTGGCGAGCTCGGCCGACGGCGCATTCATCGTATACCAGGGCGTGTTGTAGGACAGCATCATCGCCTGGTCGTACATCACCCTGGCCAGCTCCTCGCGGCGGTGGCCGACATTGATGCACCACATGCCGGCCGGCCCGTCGATCAGTCGCTTGCCTGTTACATCGGTGATGTAGATGCCATCGCCCTCGCCAATCAGCGCACGCGCTTCATTGCCGACCGAGCCGGCATAAGGCCAGGGCTGGATGAGATGGCGCTTGGCCAGCTCGACCGCATCGCCACCGTCAGCTATTTCCATCGCTCTTAGGTCTCTTGCAGCCGCCATCATTGCCTCGCATCGTCTGAGCGTAATTTCACCGGACAGAAAGCGAAGCGCCAAGGGCAGGAAAGCCGGCATTCTTCACTTCATTTTGAATGTCCGTTCAATCAATATTACAGAAATAGCGCTTGATTTCAATGCACGGATGCGCTCATGATGAAAGAAAGCCGGCAAGCTTGGAGCGCGCAACCAGCAAAGCGCGCTCCGCAAAAATTGGGAACAGGCAGCCGGCCCGGTGAATGGGAGCATCATGGCGGAACAGTTCGAGCCAGCAACCGAGATCACGCCCGGGTCGCTGCAATGACGGTAGCTGCCGAAGGGGTGCCCACGCGACGCATGACGCGAGCAAGGCGAAACGCCCTTCTGCAGTCCGAATCCGTCCAGGGCCTTGCCCTGATCAGCCCGACCTTGGTCTACGCTTTGATCCTGCTGCTGGTGCCGATCCTGGTGGTCTTCGCCCACTCCTTCTGGACGCAGAACTACCTCACCATCGACCATACATTCACGCTGGAGAATTATCGCATCGCGCTGACCGAGCCGATCTACCGCGATCTTCTGTGGCGCTCGCTCTACATTTCCCTGACGGTGAGCTTTTTCACCGTCATCCTCGCCTATCCGATCGCCTATTTCATCTCGTTCCATGGCGGTCGCCACAAGAGCCTGTGGCTGTTCCTGATTACCATCCCGTTCTGGACCAGCTATCTCCTGCGCGTGATGTCATGGAAAGTCATCCTCGGCTATAATGGCGTGCTGAATTCCGGCCTGATGGGCCTCGGCATCATCGACGAACCATCGACCGCGCTACTCTACAATTCCAGCGCCGTCATCATCACGCTCACACACGCCTGGGCGGCCTTCGCCATCCTGCCGATCTTCGTTTCGCTCGAGAAGGTCGACCGCACCTTGGTCGAGGCTGCCACCGATCTCGGCGACGGCCCGCTGCGCTCCTTCCTGCGCGTGACGCTGCCGCTGTCGGCGCCGGGCGTCATCTCGGCCGCTCTCATCGTCATGATCCCCACCGTCGGCGACTACGTCACCCCAAGGCTGGTCGGCGGCAAGGATGGCGTGATGATCGCCAATGCCATCGAGTCGCAGTTCCATAAGGCCTCCAACTGGCCACTCGGCGCGGCACTGTCCGTGACCACCATGCTGGTCGTGACGCTGATGGCGGGCGCCACCGTGCTCATCATCCGCGCGCTGCAGAGGCTGGCGCGATGACAGCGAGGCGGCGCCTTTTTCCCGGCGGCTGGCTGTCCGCCTACGCCTTCCTCTACGTCGCCTTTCTCTATCTGCCGGTGATCTTCCTGCCGATCTTCTCGATCAACACCGCGCCGACGCCAAAATTTCCTCTCACCGGCTATACGCTGAAATGGTACCAAGACCTGCCGAAGACGCCAGCGCTGCTTGACGCCGCCTGGAACAGCCTGATCGTCGGTATCTCGGCATCGGTGCTGTCGACGCTGCTCGGCATCCTCGCCGCCCGCTCGATCACCCGCTACCGCTATCCCGGCCGCCGCACAATCAATGGCCTGATCATGGCGCCGCTGGTGCTGCCGGAAATCATCCTCGCCATCTCCATGCTGCTGGTCATGCTGCAGTTAGGCCTGAGCCTGTCGCTGTTCACCGTCGTGCTCGGCCATGTCCTGATCTGCATTCCCTATTCGATGACGGTGCTGACCGCCGGTTTCGAGGGCTTCGACCGCAGCCTCGAAGAAGCCTCCGCCGATCTCGGCGAGAGTGCCTTCGGCACCTTCCGGCGGGTGACGCTGCCGATGGTGGCGCCGGCGATCATTTCCAGCCTCCTGGTCTGCTTCACCATCTCGCTCGACGAGTTCGTCATCGCTTTCTTCCTCACCGGCACCGAGACGACGCTGCCGATCTATATCTGGGGCCAGTTGCGCTTTGCCGCCAAGCTGCCGGGTGTGTTGGCGCTGGGCACGCTGCTGCTGGTTGCCTCTTTCGTTTTGATGACCGTTGCCGAGATCCTGCGCCGCCATGCGGCCAGACGCACCCAGAGCGAGGGAGGCCTCTATGCCTGAGCAGTCCCGGGCCGAACGGCCTCAGGATGAGCCATCCAAGCAAGATAAGTCCGAGCGGGCCCAATCTGATCGACCCCAAACCGACCGAGCAATGATCGAAATCCGCAGCGTTACCCGCAGCTATGGGGCGTTCAAGGCGCTCGACGACGCCTCGCTGACCATCAAGGAGGGCGAGTTCTTTTCGCTGCTCGGCCCTTCCGGCTGCGGCAAGACCACGCTGCTGCGCATGATTGCCGGTTTCGACAACCCGACCAGCGGCTCGATCTCGGTCGGCGGCCAGTCGATGGAAGGCATCCCCGCAAACCGCCGGCCGACCAACATGGTATTCCAGAGCTACGCCATCTTCCCGCATCTCAATGTCGAGCAGAATGTCGCCTATGGGCTGAAGCGGCTCAGGCTGGGCGGACCGGAAGAAAAGCGCCGCGTCGAGGAAGCGCTGGCGCAGGTGTCGCTCACCGGCCTCGGCAAACGCCTCGCCACCGAGCTTTCCGGCGGCCAGCGCCAGCGCGTGGCGCTCGCCCGCGCCTTGGTGATGCGGCCCAAGGTGCTGCTGCTCGACGAGCCGCTGTCGGCTCTCGACAAGAAATTGCGCGAGCAGATGCAGGTCGAACTGCGCCGCCTGCAGCAGGCGGTCGGCATCACCTTCGTGCTGGTCACCCATGACCAGTATGAGGCGCTCGCTATGTCCGACCGCATCGCCGTAATGTTCGGCGGCAAGATCGCCCAGGTCGCCTCGCCCAAGGAAATCTACCAGCGGCCGGTCAACCGCCAAGTCGCCGATTTCCTCGGCGGCATGAATTTCGTAAAAGCGCAGATCGTCGAGGAGAGCAGCGCCTCGCTGGTCGTCGACACGCTGGGCTTCGGCCGGGTCAGGACCGACAAGCCGAAGGCCTTCGTGCGCAATGGCGGCGGCGCCACTCTGGGCATCAGGCCGGAGCGATTGCGCGTGCTGTGGGACAATGCGACGGCGAAATTCGAAGTGGCCGGCAAGGTGGTCGAACGCCACTATTTTGGCGAGATCACCCACCTGATCGTCGAGATACCCGGATTGGAAAAGCCACTGTCGGTCACCGAGACCAACGACTTCGGCGCCGACGATATCCCCGTCGGCACTTCGATCCGCCTCGGCTACGATCCCGAGGCCCTGGTGGCGATGGCGGACTGAGCATGATCCCGAAAAGTGGGAACCGGTTTTCGGAATAAGATCATGCTCCACTAACTAAGAATTTTAAGTTCCGTCGCGATCTGTTTGGCTGCGATCCGCCCCATCACGATGGCGCCTTCGACATAGCCCGGGAATGACGGCGACAGTTCCGACGAGGCGAAATGAACCGGGGCAGCGCCGGCACGGATCGTGCGCTCGGCATCCCGTGCCGTCACATCGACAATAAGGTCGCTGTAGGCGCCGCCGCTCCAGCGGTCATCGATCCAGTCGCGCTGGCTGAAATCGATAATATCGGCCGCCTCCGGGCCAAGGGCATCAACGAGCCTTGCCGTGACCTCCGCACGCAGCGCCGCGTCCGCGAGCGGACGCCAACGCAACGCCAGTGGTCCGCCGACGAAGACGACCAGCGCGGCATGTTGCGCATCCTTGCTGGCGTCACAGGCGAACAGGCCCGGCAGGTCGCGCCACATCACCATGCCGCACAGGTCGCGCTCGCGCCAGAACGGCGTGGGATAGCGCACCAGGATCTTGATCATCACACCGCTTTCCCAGACGCCGAGCGCCTTTGCGAGAGCCGGCGGCAGAGCGGGCGCGAAATCCAGCTTCGCGGCCGTCGCCGGCGGCAGCGCGACCAGCACTTTTCGCGCTTCGATGGAGCTGCCTGCCGAGACGGCACGAACCCCTTGCGGGCCGTGCTCGATGCGCGTAACCGGCTCGTTCAGCCAAACCCTGTCGCCGAGATCTCCGGCCATATCCTCGGCCAGCGACTGCATGGTTTCGAGCAGCGAATATTGCAGCTCAGGCACCTCGTTGGTGATGCGCCGGTCATTGTCGATGAGGTACCACAGCGGCACCTTGTCCATCGCCAGGCACCACAGGCCTTCGATCATCGAGCGGAAAGCCGTCTTGGCGTCAGTGGGATCATGCTGGCGTTCGAGCCAGGCGGCAGCGCTCATGCCGGCGATCGAGGGATCGTCCGGCTCGATCGCATTCATCCGCTCGCGGATTGCCATCGCGCCATGATAGGTCCGTTCGGCCTCTTCGACCGACAGCGATGGATGGGTGATGAAATCGCCATTCACATAAGTTTCGACGAAGGCCTTGCCACGGGACGCGGCCAGCGCCGTCACCTCCGGCATGTCTTCGCAGAAAAACTGGCCGCCGCTGTCGATGCGCTCGCCAAGCCCGTTGCGAATAGCCTCGACCCTGCCGCCGACGCGGTCGCGTGCTTCGAGCAGCACGACATTGATGCCGGCCTTTCTCAGCTCAAGCGCAGCCGACAGGCCGGTGAAACCGGCGCCGACGATAACGACATCGGTTCTTTCAGTCCTGTCGCTCAATAGCCGGCCTTGATCTTCTCGAATTCCGTGACCATGCGCTGCTTGAGCTCAGGCGGCACCGGCTGCTGGAACAGCGTCTTGTCCAAGAACTTGTCGAGATTGTCGAAGCCACGGTCGCTCAGCACCTGATGGTCGATCGCGGCCATCCCGGCGCTGTTGCCGTGGCCGTAGCCGAAGGTCTTGACCAAGTAATCGGACACGGCATGCGCGTTGACCGCACTGAGGAAATCATAGGCCTGATCGAGCTTGCCCGGCGCATCCTTCATCAGCACATAGCCGCACACCCAGGTGGATATGCCTTCCCTGGTGTCGCGGTTCATGGCGATCGGCATGCCTTGGCCCTTGAGCGTCACGAAGGTCTCATTCCAGCCCCAGACGAGGTCGACCTCATTGCCGGTAAAGGCCTGGTTGAGGTCGGTGTCGTCGGTCCGAAAAGCGGATGTTCTTGTGGACGTCACGCAGGAAGGCGGACGCCTCCTGGAACTGCGCGTCGGTCATCTTGGTCCAGTCCTTGAGGCCGATGACCAGGCTGGCCAGCGCATAGGCGTCATCGACATTGTCGCCGATGGTGACGCGGCCCTTGAATTTGGAATCGGCGAAAATCTTCAGCGACTGCGCTTCCTCCGCCGTGACCTTGTCGGTGCGGTAGAGCAGCGAAGTGTTGCCCCAGTCGAACGGCATGAACCAGGCCTTGCCGTCGGCGGTGACGGCGAGATCCTTCATCGCCATGATGCCGGGATTGAGATCCTTCCAGCCGGCGATCCGGGAGGTGTCGAGCGGTTGCAGAATGCCGGCCGCGCGCCACTTGGTCACGCTTTGCGAGCAGGGGTGGGCGATGTCGGCCTTGAAGCCGGCGCGCATCTTCTGGAACGCTTCCTCCTCGTCGCCGAAGAAAGCAAAGGTCGGCTCGGCGCCGTATTTGGCGGTGTAGTCGGGGTGCAGCAACGGATCTTCATAGCCTGACCAGTCGAACACGACGAGGTCGCCGCCGCCTTCGGCATAAGCAAGCACGGCGCCGGCGCCGACTGTAAGAGCAGCGGCAAGGGCGAGGCGGCGAAGCATGGAATTCATGGCGCGAAACTCCTCATCGCGAAAAGCGGCCGGGCGACGTTACGGAATTTCAGCGGCCTTGGCGAGACCGTCTGCCCGGCGCACTGACAGGCAGACGGAGGAGGCCGGACAGAGCTTTAGTAGCCTGCCTTGATCTTCTCGAATTCGGCGATCATCTTGAGCTTGAGCGACGACGGCACGGGCGATTGGAACAGGGTCTTGTCGACGAATTTCTGCACGTCGTCATAGCCCTTTTCTTTCAGGATCGCCGGGTCGACGCCGGCCATGCCCTTGGCGTTGGCCTGGCCATAACCCCAGTCCTTGACCAGCACCTTGGCGGTCTCGGGATCGTTGATCGCATTGAGGTAGTCATAGGCCTTGTCGACATTGCCGGGTGCGTCCTTGAACAGCACGTAGCCGCAGACCCAGGTCGAGATGCCTTCGTCCGTATCCTTCTTGGACTTGATCGGCACACCGGCAGCGACGGATTGTACCGTGGCATCGTTCCATGCCCAGGCGAGATCGACCTCGCCGCCGCTCAGCAACTGGACGACGTCCGTGGTGTCGGTCCAGTAGGAGCGGACATTCTTGTGCACTTGGCGCAGGAAATCGGACGCCTGCTTGAACTGGTCGTCCGTCATCTTGGTCCAGTCCTTGAGCCCGATGGCAAGGCTGGCCAGCGCATAGGCGTCGTCGACATTGTCGCCGATCGAGACCCGCCCCTTGAACTTGGGATCGGCGAAGGCCTTCAGCGACTGCACATCCTTCGCGTCGATCTTGTCGGAGTTGTAGGTGAGCTGGGTGTTGCCCCAGTCCCACGGCATGAACCAGGCCTTGCCGTCCGAAGTGGTGGCCAGATCCTTCATCGCCATGATGCCGGGATTGAGATCCTTCCAGCCGGTGATCTTCGAGGTGTCGAGCGGCTGCAGCAGCCCCGCCTCGCGCCACTTTGTCACGCTCTGCGAGCAGGGATGACCAAGATCGGCCTTGAAGCCGGAGCGCACTTTCTCGAAGGCTTCGTCCTCGTCGCCGAAGAAGGCGAAGGTCGGCGAGTCGCCGTTCTTCTCGACATATCTGGGGTGGAAGCTCGGGTCCTCATAGCCCGACCAGTCGAACACGATCAGGTCCTTGTCGGCGGCGACCGCAAGCGCAGCGGCCGAAGCCGCCAGCGTCGCCGTCAGCGCCAATGTCAGTGTCAGGCGTCGGGTTATTCTTTTCATGCTGTTCCATCCTCTTTGTTTTTGATTGTTCGCTCCGGCTTGGATCCGCCGGTTGTTGTCAACGTCCGCTGTCTGGCGGGTAGTGCTTCGGAAAGGCGGCCGACAGGAATTCGTTTGCCGCCTGCAGCGCGCTCTCACGGGTGACGTCCTCGGTCCCCATCATCAGCCGCAGCCACAAGCCCTCCAGCATGGCGCTGAGCGCCAGCGCCATGACCTGCGGCTCATAGGCATAACCACCGCCCTGCTTGAGCGTGGCACAGAGGTCGATGAAGATCTTCTGGTAGGCCGCGTCGCGCGCGCCGCACAGCGCCTGGTAGGTCGGCCGCGACTTGGCCTCGCCCCAGAACGCGCACCACGCCGCGAGCTTGCGCTTGTTGCAGATCGAACGGTCGAAATCGGCGGCGACCAGCGCCCGCAGCTGCCGGGCTGGATCCTCGCCGGCCTTGGTCAGCGCGACGCGCCAATGCGCCGCATATTCGTCGGCCATATAGGCAAGCGTGGCGACGAGCAGCTTCTCCTTGCTCTCGAAATGGAAGTTGACGATGCCGCGCGACAGGCCGGCGCCGTCAGCGACATCGGCCATCGTCGTTTCCGAATAACCGCGCTTGGCCAGCGAATCGATGGTCGCTTCGATCAGCTGCTGTTGCCTGACCTCCTTCGACGCCTTGCGGCCGCGTTTTTCCGGTTCGGTTTTTCCAGACGTGTCGGAGGATCGCTCTTCGCGCGCTGCAGCTTTCATCGGTGCCGTCATGCTCCACATTGCCGGCTATCCCACCACAGCCGGCTTCCACCCGCGAAGATGAGTGGGACGGTGCTCGCCACTGTCAAGCACCTTCTGCATGGCTTCCCAGGTCTTGATGTTCTTGTCGACATAGGCCGCTCCGACCGCGACTGCCGCCGTCTCGTAGAGCGGGCCTTTCAGCCTTTCCAGTTCGCCGCGCGCGACCTTGCGATACCAAGAATTGCGGTCTCTGACGGCGACATCGGCAAAGCCGGCGCTGCGCATCGCTTGCGCATAGCGTGCCGGCGAGGCCATGGCGAAGGACAGGCCTTCGGCCGCGACATAGGCCTTCATCTCAGATGACGGCTCGCCGTCATGGCCGATCAGCCAGTCGGAGGCGGCAAAGACGCCGTCCGGCTTCAGCACACGGAAGATTTCGGCAAACAGCGCGTCCTTGTCGGGCACGTGCACCAGCGCATCCTTGGAGAAGACGACATCGAACGAAGCGTCGGCAAAAGGCAGCGGCCCCGGCGGCGCCTGGACGAAGCTGGCGCGGTCTGAAAGCCCTCGTACAGCGGCACGCTTTCTGGCCGCCTCGATCACCGGCCGCTCGATATCGAAGCCGGTGGCATGAGCGGCACCGTGGCGCTCCACCAGATGCAGCGCGATGCCGCCGGAGCCGCAGCCGATGTCGAGGATCGTCTTGCCCCTGAGCGACAGCCCTTCGACCACCCGGTCGACCTCGTCTGGTCCGCCGGGCGACAGATAACCCTCGCCCCACAGCGCCTCGAGGAAGCGGATCGCGGCGTCGTCATATTCCGGCTCGCCATCTGCCGTTTCGATCATCAGACCTTAAGTCCCGTCAGCCGAATTGCGAGGTTCGAATGCCGGCAAAGCGTAGCGTATTAACAGGAAAACGCAATATCATTTGTTGAACATTCATTCAGAATGGCTGGACAGAATAGCCGCTGCCGTGCCAAATTCCGCGCATTCGGCGACAAATCACGCGAAAATGAAGGGTCGAGCACCATGAAGGCTGGGCGCGAATGAAAGCTTGGGATGCGATCGTCATCGGCGGCGGACACAACGGCCTGGTCAACGCCTGCTATTTGCAACGCGCCGGGCTCGACGTGCTGGTGGTGGAAAAGAACGACTGGGTCGGCGGCGCCGCCACCAGCCGCGAGCTGACGCCGGGCTTCCTCTACTCCAACTGCTCCTATGTCTGCTCGCTGTTTCGCCCCGAGATCATGCGCGACCTCGAACTGCCGCGTTTCGGCTTGCAGGTTATTTCCTATGAAGGCGGCGCCGTGTTCACCCGCGACGGCGACTACCTCGCCAACTACCGTGACCACGATGCGCACCGGCGCGAATTCGCCCGCTTCTCCAGGCGCGACGCGGAGGCCTATGACCGCTATTCGCGCGACGTGACGCGGCAGTGCCGTTTCATCCAGCCGCTGCTGATGCGCACCGCACCGGACCCGGCCAGTCTCAAGCCGCGCGACCTCGGAGAGCTTCTCTATCTCGGCAAGAAGTTCGTCGGCCTGTCATCAGAAGAAATGGCGCTGACGCTGCGCTTCTGGACCATGTCGATCTCGGAATTCCTCGACGAATATTTTGAGACCGATGTCATCAAGGCGAACTTCGCTTTGTCCGGCATTATCGGTACCGCGCTCGGGCCGATGTCGCCCGGCACAGCCTACGTGCTGCTGCACCATTATATGGGTGAGGTCGACGGCTCGGTCGGCGCCTGGGGCTATGCGCGCGGCGGCATGGGCGCCGTCACCAAGGCGCTCGCCGCTTCATTCAAGGCGTCCGGCGGCGCTATCCGCACCGGCGCCGAGGTCGACCATGTGCTGGTGAGCCGAGGCAAGGCCAAGGGCGTGGTGCTGGCCGGCGGCGAGGAGGTCTACGGCAAGCTCGTCGTCTCCAACGCCGACGTCAAACGCACATTCCTGAAACTGGTCGAGGAGAAGGAACTGCCCGACATTTTCCTGCGGCGGGTCAGGAACTTCAAGATCCGCGGCTCCTCCGGCAAGGTCAACATCGCGCTGGATTCTCTGCCGGAATTCCCGGCACTGCCGAAGGATTCACCCGTTTATCGCGGCGACATGCATTTCACCGATTCCATGGAGCGCATGGAGCGCGCCTATGACGACTGGAAGGCCGGTCGCTGGTCGGCCGACCCATTCCTCGACATGGTCATCCCAACGACGCTCGACCCGACCATGGCGCCGCCGGGCAAGCATTTCATGAGCTGCTTCGTGCAGTACGCACCGCCCAAGGTGAACGGCCGCGACTGGACCGATGCCGACCGCGACGGTTTCGCCGAAAGCGTAGTTGCGCAGATCGCCGAATACTCGCCAGGCTTCCGCGACCGCATCGTCCATATGGAGGTGCGCACGCCGCGCGAGATCGAAGCCGAGGTCGGCCTCACCGAAGGCAACATTTTCCAGGGCGAGCTGACCTTCGACCAGTTGCTGTTCAACCGGCCGGTGCCGGGCTACGCACAATACCGCTCGCCGGTCGGCGGGCTCTATATGTGCGGCTCCTCGACACATCCCGGCGGCGGCGTCATGGGCGCACCCGGCCGCAATGCGGCAGCCGAGATCCTGCGCGACCTCGCCAAATCGACCTCCCATATGAGCCCGGCCCATGACGTCATTTGATGCCATCATCATAGGCGGCGGCCATAACGGCCTTGTCGCTGCCGCCACTCTGGCGAAAGCCGGCCGCAAGGTGCTGGTGCTGGAAGCGGCCGGCGATGTCGGCGGCGCGGCGCGCACCGAAGAGTTTGCGCCAGGTTTTCGGGTCTCCTCGATCGCGCATGTGCTGAACCGCCTGCACCCCGACGTGGTGAAGACATTGGAGCTGGAGAAACACGGGCTGCAGGTCACCCGCGCAGACTTCATTCCGTCGGTCGCCTTGGCGAGGGACGGCCCGCCGCTTGTCCTGCATGGCGCCTATGGCGAAGTGCTGACCGGCTCCACTCCGTCCGAGCAGTCCGCCTGGAAGGAATTGCGCGCGCAACTCATGCGCTATGCCGGCATCCTGAAACCGTTCCTGTCGCGGCGCCCGCCCGATCTCGGTGGCATGTCGCTGCTTGAAACCGCAGCGCTCGGCCAGACGGCCGTGGCGCTGAAAAAGCTCGGCAAGGAAGACATGCGCGATTTCCTGCGGGTGCTCCTGTTGAACGTCGCCGACCTGCTCGACGAACAGCTTGCCGATCTCAGGCTGAAGGGCCTGCTTGCCTTCGACGCCACGCTTGGCAGCCACCTCGGCCCGCGTTCGCCGACCTCGCTGCTTGGCCTCTATTACCGGCTGGCCGGCGAGACTGACGGTGCGGCCGGGGCACAGATGCTGCCGAAAGGTGGTATGGGTGCGGTCGTTGCCGCCATTCGCGCGGCGGCGGAGAAAGCCGGCGTCACCATCCGCACGGCAGCGCCCGTGGCCAGAATAGTCGTCGAGAAAGGGCGCGCCCTCGGCGTGACCCTCGACGGCGGCGAGGTGCTGCACGCCAGAACGATCGTCTCCGCCATCAACCCGGCGACGACCATGCTCGATCTCGTCGGCCCGCGCGAGATCGACACGGGTTTCGTGCGCAAGGTAAAGAACATCCGCATGAGGGGCGACGCGGCGAAGCTCCATCTGGCGCTCGAACGGCAACCGCAATTTTCCGGCGTCGGCGCCGATAATCACAAGGGCCGTCTGGTCATCGCGCCCTCGGCCGACCATGTCGAGCGCGCCTTCAACCCGTCAAAATATGGCGAGTTCTCAGCCGAACCGGTGATGGAGATCACACTGCCGTCGCTCTCCGACCCGTCGCTCGCGCCAAGCGGCGCCTGCGTGCTGTCGGCGATCGTGCAATACGCGCCTTATGCGCTGAAAGAGGGTTGGGATGCCGGCAAGCCGAAATTCCTCAAGGCTGTTATGGCGCAGCTCGAAGCGTACGCCCCCGGTATCGGCAAGTCCGTGCTGCATGCCGAGCTTTTGACGCCAGCCGATATCGAAGCCAATTGCCGCATGCCGGGCGGCCATTGGCACCACGGCGAATTGCAGGCCGACCAGATGTTGATGTCGCGGCCCGTCTCCGGCTGGTCGGGCTACGACACGCCGATCGAGGGGCTGTTCCTGGCCGGCGCCGGTTCGCATCCGGGCGGCGGCGTTTCGGGTGCTCCCGGTTTGAATGCGGCGCGGCGCATCATCGCGATGAAGGGATGATCGGATGTTTCAGCCAGTCAACGCCGCACTTTACGGCGAAGGAATGCCGTCATGACGAGTCCGATCAACAACGCCGCCCGCACCACAGCGCAGTCGCATTTCCGCACACTGCGTCTCGGCACGCCGTTCCAGCCGCGCATCGATGCGCTGGCCAAAACTCAGGACTGGTACAATTGGGCCGGCTATCGCGCGCCGCGTTCGCTGTGGGACGAGGAACTCGAATATTTCGCCATCCGCAGCCAGGCGGCTTTGTTCGACATCTCGCCGATGACCAAATACCGCATCGAGGGGCCGGATGCCGAAGCCTTCCTCGATCGCGTCACGCTGCGCGATGTCACCAAGCTGAAACCGGGCCGCGTCCACTACACCGCATGGTGCGACGACGAAGGTTTTGTCCTCGATGACGGCACGCTGTTCCGGCTGTCGCCGACCCGCTTCCGCCTGTGTTCGCAGGAGCGGCACCTGCCCTGGCTGCTCGACAGCGCCATCGGTTTCGAAGTGACCGTCGAAGAAGAGACTGAAAGCGTCGCTGGTCTCGCTCTGCAAGGCCCAACCTCCTTCGCCGTGCTGCGCGAGGCCGGCTTTGCCGGCGTTGAAAAACTCAAAGTGTTCGATCTCGCCGAGTTCCCGCACGATGGCGGCACTATCACCATCTCGCGCACCGGCTTCACCGGCGATCTCGGCTACGAACTGTTCGTGCCGGCCGAAAAAGCGCTCAGCCTCTGGGACCGCCTGATGACGGCAGGCGAACTGCGCGGCATCCGCGCCATCGGCTACGCCGCCCTCAACCGCGCCCGGCTGGAAGCCGGCCTCATCGTCGCCAATGCCGACTTCACCACCGCCGAGCATGCCATTCGCGCCGACCGTCTGCGCATGCCGGACTAGATCGGTCTCGGCTTTATGGTCGATTTGGGAAAAGGCCATTTCAATGGCCGCCGCGCCATGCTCGAAGCGCGCGCCAAACGCAAGCTGCGCCATGTGCTGGTCGGGCTGGAGATCGAAGGCAACATCCCGGCCGAACACGCCATCGTCTACCACAAGAAGCATCAGGAGGTCGGGCTGGTCAGCGCCGCCATGTGGTCGCCGATGGCCAAGCGCAATATCGCCATCGCCTCGCTGACGCGTCCCTATGGTGATAGGATGGTCGAAGACCTCTGGGTCGAGATCTACGCAATGCGCGAGTTGCAGTACCAGAAGCTGATGAAGCGGGCCAAGGTGGTGGCCCGTCCTTTCATCAAGCTCGACCGCCGCACCGCCAATCCGCCAGCGGATTTCTGATCATGGCCGACGAACCGGATGATGAGACGGAAGCCGCCGAACAGTGGCAGCTGGTCAACACGCCGCTCGGCGAAAAATGGTCGGGTCGTACCCGCTATGCCGCCGCCATGTACTTCTACAAGCGCGGTGAAATGAGCGCCGAGACGCTCGAAGTCTACCGCATCTGCGCGCGGCTGGACTGGGAGAACCCGCTGCCGATGATCAGGGATCGCGGCGGCCAGGATTGGCTGAAGCGCATGGGCGCTTAAGCCTCAGCCTATGGTTCTTTCGAGAACGTTCAGCCAGTTGAGATAGGCGATCTTCTCGATCAGCGCGCGTCCGAAGCCGCGCGCGGCCAGCGCATCTACCAGCTTTGGCAGACCGGCAACGTCGCCGATGACCGCCGGGATCATGGCGCCGTCGAAATCGGAGCCGAGACCGACGCCGTCCTCGCCCAGCGCCTGCAGCAGCGAGTCGACATGGCGCACCATGATGTCGAGGCTGGTGTCCGAGTTCATCCGTCCGTCTTCACGCAGGAAGCCGGTTGCGAAGTTGAGCCCGACCATGCCGCCGGTCTCGCGGATAGCGCCGAGCTGCCAGTCCGTCAGGTTGCGCGAATGGGTGCACAGCGCATGCACGTTCGAATGGGTGGCGACCAGCGGCGCATCGCTGAGTGCGGCGACATCGCGAAAGCCCTTTTCGTTGAGATGCGACAGGTCGACCATGATCTTGAGCTGATTGCAGGCCTTGATCAGCGCCTTGCCGGCATCGGTCAGCCCCGGTCCGGTATCGGGCGACGACGGAAAGCGGAACGGGACGCCGTGGCCGAAGGCGTTGGGTCGGCTCCAGACAATGCCGAGCGAGCGCAGGCCGGCTTCGTAGAGCACGTCGAGCAAGGTAAGTTCGGGATCGATCGCCTCGACGCCTTCGATGTGAAACACCGCCGCGATGGAACCTTTCGCCATCGCCTCGCGAATGTCACCGGCACTGCGGCAGACGGTCAGAGCCCCCGCTCGCTCCAGCCGAAACAGGATCGAGGCCATGCCGATGGTGGAATTGAGCGCATCAGCGCGCGGCAGTTCCGGCGGCAACGGCTCATTGTCGCTCGGCGCCGGCGGCACCGCAGAGCGTTTGCTCTTCTCGACCGGCGGTGGAAAGATCGCGAACATGCCGCCGGCAAAGCCGCCCTTCTTGGCGCGCGGCAGATCTATATGACCGCCCTGCGTCCCCTCGATGAACAGCTTTTCGACGTCTGTGTCTTTCGACTGGTACAGTCGCAGCAGCGTGTCGTTGTGGCCGTCGAAGACGGGGACGAGATCGGGTTCGGTCATCAGGAAGCCATTCGGTCAATTGGCAGGAGCGGACGAACCGCGGCGAACTGTGTACTTAGGCAAGAAGGCCGAACTGCGCAAATGCCAGAGAGGCGTTCGCTCTTGTGGCTGAGCGACTCCGACCACCTGCCGGGTCCCCGCTGCTTCGCAGCGTCCCGGCGTTCGCCGGCCTTTCATCGTGCCACCGGCACGATGAATTCGCCTTCGGCGACCGGCAACTCACCCCACAAGGGGAGAAGGGAAAAAGGTCTATTGCTTCAGCACATCCGCCCATTCCGGATGGCGGCGGAACTGGGCGTTGGCGAAGGGGCAGAGCGGGATGATCTTCTTGCCCACTGCCCGCGCGTCCTCGACGGCGCGTGTGACGAGCCGAAGGCCGGCGCCCTGGCCGCGAAACACGTCCGGCACTTCGGTGTGATCGATGATGATCTGGTGCTCGCCGACCTTGGTGAAGGTCATCTCCGCCTCGGCGTCGCCGGGCCCGCGCAGGACATAACGTCCCTTCGAGCCGCGGTCCTCGAGTTCGATCTCAGGCAATTCGTCAGGCATCGCTTGCTCCTTCAACCGGCGCATCGGCAAAAAGCCGCCTCGCCGCTTCGATCTCGTTTGGCCGAATTTCGTGGCCGCCATCGTGCCACTCCACTGTGACATCGGCGCCATCGGCACGCAAATAGGCTTCCAGCCGCGACGTCAGGTTGGGCGGGCAGATCGGGTCGCGCTTGCCGGCGGTGACCAGGATGCGGCGTCCGGCAAGGCTGCCCTGCACCTGCGGTTCGAACGGGATCAGCGGGTGCATCAGCACCGCCGCATCGAACAGCTCGGGCGCGGCGAACATTACGGACGCCAGGATGTTGGCGCCGTTGGAATAGCCGAGACCCAAGACCGAAGATGGCCTTGCCGCTGCCACCTGCGCCTTGATGAAACCGGCCATCTTGCCGGTCGCCCGCGCGAGGTCGTCCATGTCGTAGACGCCCTCGCCGGTGCGGCGGAAGAAACGCGCCGCACCATGCTCGGAAACATCGCCGCGCGGCGATACGATCGTCGCCTGTGGCGCGAGGTCGCGCCCGAGCGACAGCAGCTGGCTCTCGTCCGCGCCGGTGCCGTGAAAGACGAAGAGCAGGGGGCCGCCGAGCGAACCCGGCAGCGCCTTATGGATGTAAGCTTCCTTGCTCATCGTCTCAGCCCTCCAGCTTCTGCAGATGCTCTTCAAGATAGGGCCGCAGATGCTGGTGCTGCGTCGGCAGCTTCAGCGCCTCGCCGAGATGGGCAGTGTCCTCGTCGCGGTCGAAACCCGGCTCATTGGTCGCAACTTCGAACAGCACGCCGCCCGGCGTGCGGAAGTAGATCGCCCAGAAATAGTCGCGGTCGATCACCGGCGTCACGCCATAACCCGTATCGATCAGCGCCTTGCGCACTTCGAGCTGCTGGGCGCGGTTCTCCACCGCGAAGGCGACATGGTGGACCGAGCCGGCGCCGAGATTGGCAAAGCCCGCGGTAGGCAGCGATTCGATGTCGACGACATCAGCGCCGTTGCCGTTCTTGACCGCCAGCCGGCTGACATTGCCGGACTTGTCCACTTGCTCATAGCCCATGAACTTCAACAGCTCTTCCGTGGCGCCACCATCCTTCAATCTGAGCGAGACCGAGTGGAAGCCGCGTATCGCCTCATCAGCGGGAATGCCGCCTTTCAACCACGGCGCGCGGCTGTCCGCTTTGTCTTCGACCAGCGCGAAACCGTCGCCGTCGGGACCGGCGAAGGCCAGCCGCTTCTCGCCGAACGTCTCTTCGCGGGAGACACCCGCAACGCCTTCATCGGCGAAGCGCTTTTCCCAATAGCCGAGCGTGCCGGCCGGCACCGAATAGGCCGTGGTACCGACCTCGCCGACGCCGTGGCGGCCCCTGGCAATGTCCGGGAACGGAAAATAGGTCATCACCGAGCCGGGCGTACCGTGCTCGTCACCATAATAGAGGTGATAGACATCTGGCGCGTCGAAGTTGACCGTCTTCTTGACCCGGCGCAGGCCGAGCTTGTGCGTGAAGAAATCATTGTTCTGCCGCGCATCGCCGGCCATCGACGTGACGTGATGCAGGCCCTTGATCTGGTCGAGCATTGTCTTGCTCCTTCCCTTGGGTTTGCGGCCGTTGCCGCTGTCCACGCCTATATGAGGGGCCGCCCGGCAATGGCAAAGGCGGCAAACTCAGAATGGACTGTATCCCAATAGTGAACAGCAGGAAATTTTCGTTCACCATTTAGGCAGGGCTGACAGGCTTGCGCTGCCGCCAAATTCCGGTTCATTGAACGTCTTCCCGACGTGACAGGATAGAGCATTGGCCGCGAAAAGCAGACGCCCAAACATCCTATTGATCTCCTGCGACCAATGGCGGGGCGATTGCCTGTCGGCTGCCGGCCATCCCGTGGTGAAGACGCCGAATGCCGATGCGCTCGCCGCCGAAGGCGTCCTTTTCAAGCGGCATTACGGCGGCGCGGCGCCCTGCTCGCCGGCCCGCGCGTGCCTCTACACCGGCCTTTACCAGATGAACAATCGCGTCTGCCGCAACGGCACGCCGCTCGACGCCCGCTACGGCAACATGGCGCTTTCGGCCCGCGCCCTCGGCTATGATCCGACTTTGTTCGGCTACACCGACGTCTCGCCCGATCCGCGCACGATGGCGCCGGGCGATCCCCGGCTGAAAAGCTATGAGGGCGTGCTGCCCGGCTTCAGCGTGCGCCAGTTCCTGCCTGAGCATCAGAAACCATGGCTGTCATGGCTGAAGGCACGTGGCGTCGACACCAGCGCGGGCTCTCCCGGCATTCACCGTCCCGTGGGCGGGGAAGCGGGCGACGCCGTGACCAACGCGCCGCCTGTCTATTCCAGGGACGAGACGCCGACCGCTTTTCTTGCCGGCGAATTCATTCGCTGGCTGGACGAACAGGATTCGCCATGGTTCGCGCATGTCTCCTTCATCAGCCCGCATCCGCCCTTTGTCGTACCGCAGCCCTACAACACTCTGTATGATCCGGCGGACGGACCGCCCTTCCGCCATGTCGAGACTTGGCAGGCCGAGGCGCAAAGGCATCCCTATCTGGCTTACGACCTTGGTCGCCAGAAGCGGAGAAGCTTCCGCCCCGGCACCGACGGCCACGTCCGCGACTGGGGCGGCGACAACATCCGGGCCATCCGCGCGATCTATTACGGCATGATCTCGGAGGTCGACGCGCAGCTTGGCCGCATCTGGCAAGCGATCAAGACGGCGAATGCATGGGATGACACCATCATCGTGCTGACTTCGGACCACGCCGAGATGATGGGCGACCATTTCATGCTGGGCAAAGGCGGCTTCTTCGACGGCAGCTATCACATCCCATTGATCGTGCGCGACCCACGACGCGGCAATGCAGCCGGCTCGATCGTCAACCACTTCACCGAGGCAGTCGACATCTTTCCGACTTTGCTCGATCTGCTTGACGCCGACGCCCAGCTGCATCTCGACGGCCGCTCGCTAAAACCGTTCCTGCAAGATGAACCGCCTAAGGATTGGCGCGACGCGGCGCATTGGGAGTTCGACTTCCGCTCGATTGCCAGCGGTGAGGCCGAACGGCATTTCGGCATCGGCTCGCGCCAGTGCAACCTCGCCGTCATCCGTACGGAAAAATTCAAATACGTGCATTTCGGCGGCGGCCTGCCGCCGCTGCTCTTCGACATGGAGAAGGATCCGGGCGAACTGGCCAACGTTGCCGCCGACCCGGCCTATCTCAGCGTGCGGCTTGAATTTGCCAAGCGGCTGCTTGCCTGGCGCGCCGAGCATCTCGACCAGTCGCTGGCGCTTGCAGAGCTGACGGACGAGGGGGTGGTGGGTAGGGCAGTAGGCGGTAGGCAGTAGGCGGTAGGCAGTAGGCAGTAGGCAGTAGAATGTTCCTGGCGGCCTGGTGCTTGATCGCCTAGTTTTCGCCTACTGCCTAATCCCTACCGCCTATTCCCTTACTGTACCATCATCCGCTGCTGGTCGCGCTTCTCGGCATAGCTGCCCTTGTCATAGGCGGCCTGCGCCTGCAGCTGCTCCTTGGTGAAGTTGGTGTAGAGATATTTGTTGCCGTCCTTGTCGGTCATGAACTTGAGCTTGTCCATGCCGACCGCGACCTCCTTGGCGCCGATGCCTAGAAAGCCGCCGACATCGATGATGACGGCATCCGGCTTGCTGTCGGGCGTGAGCACGACGTCGCCGATCTCGCCGACCTTGGCGTCGTTGGCGCCATAGACGGTGGTGCCCTTCAGGTCGTCGCCTCTGATGTTACCGACCGGCATTTCGGTCAATGTCGACTTGTCGATCGCTGCCGTTTGCGTCGGATCGGTAGCCTTTGTCGCGGCCGGAGCTTCCGCGGTCTTGTCCGCTGGCTGAGCATTGTCAGCCGGTGCAACGGCCGTCGGGGCGGCCGGAGCAGTCGGCTGCGTCGCGTCGGAGGTTGTCGTCACGGGCGCCGGATCATAGGGCTTGCGGTCGAAATCAGGCTGCGCCTGCAGTTCCTCCTTGGTCGTCTGCGCCACCAGCCAGCGATCGCCGTTCTTTTCGGCCCACCGCGCCTTGGCGAAATCATAGGTGACGTTCTTTTCACCCATGCCGAGGAAGCCGCCGACGCCGATCACCAGCGACTGCGCCTTGCCATCCTTGGTCAGCACGATGTCGTTGACGTCGCCGATATTCTGGGCATCGTCGCCAGTGCCATTGTAGACATTCTCGCCGATGATGTTGGTTGCGAGATTGCCGTCAGCGCGTTTCACCGCGGGTTCTGACGGCGCGGCGTTGAGATCAACCGGCTTCTGCGGGTCGTTCTGCGCCGTGGAAGCAGGCGCCGAGGCCGGATCGTAGGGCTTACGGTCGAAGTCGGGCAGCGCCGTCAACGCTTCTTTCGTCGTCTCGGCGACGAGCCAGCGGTCACCATTCCTCTCGACCCATTGCAACTTGCCGTAGTCGAAGGCGACGTTCTTGCTGCCTATGCCGAGGAAGCCGCCAACGCCGATAATGGCGGATTTCGCCTGGCCGTTTTCATCGAGGACGACGTCGCTGACGTCACCGATCTTCTGCGCATCGTCGCCAGTGCCATTGTAGACGGACTCGCCGATGATATTGGTCATCAGCGCGCCGTCGGCCTGTTGCGGCGCCGGCGCGATGGTAGCAGGGGCTTCAGCCGGCGCTGGGGTCGTCGCCGGGGCCGTCGTTGACTGCGCAAACGCACCGGTAGCGATCAGCGTTGCGAGTGCGGTCGTCGCGAACAGTGTGCGGATCATGATTAATTCTCCTCTTGCGTGATCTCGTGCGCGCCGCAATCGGCAAACCACTTGCCGGGAGACCGAAGGCGGCGCCTCCAATGGCATCACAACGTTGTGACAAGGCGCTTGTTCCGAAAAAACGGGAGCATCGAAACACCCCGGGCAAGTCCGTGGAATCGCCGGACTTTCCACCCGGCCGATGGAACCTTTCCCAAGCTTGCCCGTTTCAGCCTGCGGCTGGCATTCCGGCCACTAAAAAAGAACACGGAGCGGGGCATGCGATTTGCAGCGGTGCTGAACCGGGACGGCGGCACCTTGCGGACCACCGATCTTTCCGCGCTAACCGACCGCATGCGCCAGACGCTTGAGACGGCTGGTCACTCCATCGATATCGACATCGTCGCCGGCAAGGAGATTGTCGCGGCGCTCGACAAGGTCGCCGCGCGACGCGACATCGACGTCGTGCTGGCCGGTGGCGGCGACGGCACCATTTCGGCCGCCGCGGGGCGGCTGATGAATGGCAAGAAGGCGCTGGCCGTCCTGCCTGCAGGAACCATGAACCTGTTCGCCCGCGGCCTTGGAATTCCGCAGACCATCGATGGCGCGCTGAAGTCCTTTGCCGACGGCGAGATCATGGCGGTCGATATCGCGAGCGCGAATGGCCGGCCGTTCGTGCATCAGTTCTCGATCGGCCTGCACGCCAGGATGGTGAAGCTGCGCGACAATATGGAATTCGCCTCGCGCCTGGGAAAGATTCGCGCCTCGGCCAAGGCCGCTTGGACGACGATCAACAATCCTCCAGCCATGAAGGTGACATTGACGGTCGGCGAAGCCGAAATCGTGACCCGCATCAGCGGCATCGGCATTTCCAACAATCTGTTTGGCGAAGGCCATCTGCCTTATGCCGACAATCCTGCCGGCGGCGTGCTCGGCATCTATGTAACCGTGGCGCGGCAGCGTGGCGAGCTGGTCAGGGCGCTCTTCGACATGGCTCGAGGCAGGTGGCGCGACAGCGACCATGTCGAAACTCATCAGGCCGACAAGGCAATCGTGAAAATCCATACAGGGAGCAAGAAATTCGGCGCCGTCATCGACGGCGAACTGGTCAAGCTGGAGCGTGAAACGACAATCCAGACCCACCCTGGCGCGCTGAACGTCCTGGTTCCGGCGCAAGCCGCCCAGGCAAAGGCCGCCTGATGCGATTACGAATGACGAGGAAAACCCTAGCCGCCCGACTGCCCCTCGCCGGCTGGCGCACTCTGGTCGGCCGGCGCGGTCTGGCCGGTGGGCTGCCCCTGGCTTTCAGGGGTATCTGGATCGATCTTTTGGCCATAAATCTCGGCCGCTCCCCAAGCAATGAAAGCCAGGAGCAACGCGGCGACCAGTATGCGCAAGCCGTGCCAACCCCAGCGCCCCTGACGGGCTTTGTTTTCAGGGGCGATCTTGGTCATCGGCGGCGTTCCTATCGTGCAACCGGCATGGTGGATAAAACCATCGCTGGCGAAACATGGTGGGGTAACGATTGCTTGCTACAAAAGTTCCGGCGCGCGACGGCCGCGCAAGGTGCGCGCCACCGAGGGTGGGGCCTGCAAGCGAGGGGGCTTGGTGGATAGCAAGGTGACGAAGCAGGCTGGTTTGCCGGTTGAGGTCCGCCGCGCCGTGGCGGCGCCGGAGCGGCTTGCCGTACTGCACGGGCTTGACGCGATCGACACCGACTCCGATGCCGACTTCGATCGCATCACCGGCCTTGCCGCCGCCGTGATGCGGGCGCCGATCGCGCTCGTCACGCTGCTCGACACCGAACGACAGTGGTTCAAATCCTGTGTCGGCTTCAACGAGACCGAAACCGCGACCGACATATCGTTCTGCGCCCATACCATTGCCGCCGGCGACGAGCCGATGGTGGTGCCGGATGCCAGCATCGACCCTCGCTTCTCCCGCAACCCGCTGGTCACCGGCGAACACCATGTCCGCTTTTATGTCGGCGCGCCGATGGTGGTCGCCGGCGCGCGCGTCGGCACGCTGTGCGTACTCGACCGGGAGCCGCATGAATTTCCGTCCGCTGCCGCGCTCGATCATTTGAAATCGCTGGCCAGCCTCGCCGCCAGCCTGTTTACCCTCAAGGACGCCACCCGCAGCGGCGCCATTGCCACGGCTGCTTTGGCGCAGGAGGAAAAGCGCCGAGCCATAGCGCTCGATGCCGCCTCGCTCGCCAGTTGGGCCTGGGATATCCGCACCGACATGATCGAATGCGACGTGCGTTTGTCGGAGCTGTTCAACCTGCCGCGTTCGAACCGGCTGCGGGCGCGCGACATTCTGGCCGCCATCGACCCGCGCGACGTCTACCAGACCGAGACGCGCTTTCGCGATGCCCTGACCGGCAGCGACGACTATTTCGGCGAATACCGGGTCAAAGGCTTCGATCCGCCGCGCTGGATAGTCACCCGCGGCCGCGTCATCGAGCGCGACGGCGAAGGCAAGCCGACGCTGATCTTTGGCGTCAACTACGACATCTCGGAACGCAAGCTCGGCGAGGACCGGCAAAGGCTGCTGCTGCGCGAGCTCAACCATCGGGTCAAGAACACGCTGGCGACGGTGCAGGCGCTGGCGACGCAGACCGTTCGCCACGCTCGCCGCCCAAGCGAATTCCTGGAAGCCTTCGGCGCCAGGCTGCAGGCGCTGGGCGCTGCTCATAACCTGCTGTCGGATCGCGAATGGCGCGGCATCGGTATTCGCGAACTGATGCAGATCGAGGTCAAGCCGTTCGATTCGGCAGAACGGCCGCGCATCGTGATCTCCGGTCCGGATCTGCTGCTTTCGCCCGACCAGGCGGTGGGGCTCGGTTTGATCATGCACGAACTGGCCAGCAACGCGCTGCAATACGGATCGCTGTCGGTTGGCTCGGGGAAGGTCGATGTCGACTGGAAGGCGGCGGGCAAGAAAGGCGCGCGCCGCCTTGTGCTGACCTGGAGCGAAAGCGGTGGGCCGAAAGTCGACCCGCCGGAACGCCAGGGCTTCGGCTCTATCCTGATCCGCCGCAGCCTCGCCAAGGTTTTGTCGAGCGAAGTGACCCACGAATTCCGCAGCGAAGGCGTGTTCGCCGAAATATCGATGCCGCTTGAAGATCTGTCGGCTTAAAGCAATTTCAGAAGTGCGAAGCGGTTTTCCCGGGAACAGCGTATCAGCGCGACGCGCTTTAGTCGGCTTCGCTGTCTGGATCGCCCGGATCCGGTTTGACGTTCTCGCGGTAGATGGCATAGGCCGCGAGCGCGATCATCGGGCCGAGAATGACGCCCTTCCCGCCTTTCCCCTTGAGCAAGGCCGGCAGCACGGCAAGCGCCGCGGTGATACCGAGCGCCTTCAGGTCGGCATTGCGCCTTCGCGCACGTCGGCGTGCACGCGTTCCAGCCGCAAGTTGATGAATGAGCACGATAAGCCCGGCCAGTACCAGGAAACCAGCGGCGAAGCCAAGACAGGCGGCCATCGAGCCATAACGGTCAGCCGCCCAGATGTAGGCCGCCCCCAGGAGAAACCCGAGGCCGCACAGGGCAGCCACGGCGGCGAGCCCGTAGACGATTGCCGCCGTGCGCGCGCGGCGCATGGCGGCAATGGCTTCACCCGAGGCCAACGCCGAGATAAGCGGTGCCAGCATGCCCATCTCTGTCGAAACTAGCGCCGGGCAAGAAGCGCAAACAGGAAGCCGACGCCGGCCGCGATCGCCAGTGAAGTGACCGGCTTCTCGCGCACATTGGCCGTGATCTGGGCCTCAAGATCCTTGGCGTTGCCACGCAGGGTGTCGAAGACGGCTTCACCCTGCGCGCGCAACTGGTCGACGCCTTCGGCAGCAGCGCGCCGCGCCGTGCCGTAACCATGTTCGCCGGTCTTGGCCAATTGCTTGGTCAACTTTTCGATATCCGCCTTCAACTGCCGAATGTCGGCTTCGAGGTCGGCGTTCGTCTGACTTTCGTTGGCGGTTTTTCCTGCGGCAGTTGCCATTCTAAACTCCTTGCGTTTGCTTGGCTTCAAACGCCCGACACACGTCATGGTTCCGAAATCGGAGACCGTATCCATGAAAGGGTGTTTGCAAGTGCGAGTCCAGCCCCAGTTGGAGGCCTGCCTGTCAGATCAGCGGCCGACGGCCTTCACTTAGGCCCTCCCAACGCGCGAGATCCTTCAGCCCCTCCCTGTCTATCACTTCGCAACCGCCGTCGCGCCAGGCGATCAGCTTGCGATCGATGAGCTTGCGGATCGTCTTGTTGGTGTGGACCAGCGACAGGCCGAGCGTATCGGCGACATGCTGCTGGGTAATCGGGATTTGCACCGGCGCTTTGCCGTTGAGCCCGACTATCGCCGCGCGGCTGGCGATGAAGGCAATGAGATAGGCGGTGCGCTCGACCGCCGTGCGCCGACCGACGCTGAGCAGGTTCTCGTCCAGCATGCGCTCCTCGCGCGACGCCAGCCAGGTAATGTCGTAAGCAAGGCCCGGATGGTTGCGGTAGAGCTCGTGCAGGTTTTCACGCTCGAAGACGCACAACAGCATGGGCGACAGCGCCTCGACCGAGTGCTGCATTTCGCCCATCAGGCTGCCCTGCAGCCCGATAAGATCGCCGGGCATGGAGTAGTTCAGGATCTGGCGCCTGCCGTCCGACAATAGTTTGTAGCGGAAGGCCCAGCCCGAAAGCACGGTGTAGAGATGAGCACTTTGGCTGCCTTCGACCAGCACTGTGGCGCCCTTGTCGACGGCCAGTTCGCCCTTCTTGAACATGCTGACATAGGCAAGCTCCTGCTTCTCGAATTCCCGGAACACCGGCAATGGCCGAAGCGGGCAGATCTCGCATGGGTACTGACGGCTGGAAAACGAACGACCATTCTGGCCAGACATTTCGATCCCTCTTTCGAAAGTCTCTTGCCAGAGACTGAGTGCTACGCCTTTGCAAGGCCGCGGTTCCGCTGCCGATGGCATGTCTTTTTTAAATGACAGGATGGCAAATAGCGATCATGACTCGCTACACTCCACTGAGGCGAATTCGAAGCTCGCTTGTGGAGTAGAGCCGGTGGGCGAACTTTTCGGATTAAGGCCTGACCGATCCCCCAAGGTCCGCGATGCGGTTGACTGGAGTCACTGTACCCGATGCTGCAAGAATTGAGGAGAGATTGCCAAGTGCCGCCATTGCTTGAGGGATTGCGAATTCTTGTCTTGGAGGATGAATTCCTGATCGCCATGGATGTCGAGCAGCTTTGCCGCGACCATGGCGCGAACGACGTAGTGATTGCCCGCGCTCTGGCCGAGATCGATGAGCAGAAGGTCGTTGGCGAGTTCGACGCCGCTATCGTGGACCTCATGCTGGGCGGAACGTCCACACTCGATTTCGCCGCGCGGCTGCGCCAATTGGGCCTGCCGTTTGTCTTTGCCTCCGGCTATTCGGACCCGGATGAGATCAAAGTGTCTTTTCCCGGCATCCGCCTGGTCACCAAGCCTTATTCGGGGACCGATCTCGTCGAGGCTCTGGCGGCGGCCTGCGGACGCGCGCCAGTCTGAGATATCTTCGATGCGTATGTGTAGAGAGCCCGGGCCCGAGACGGGCCTCCGCTGTCAGGCAGCGTTTGAACCCGTCACCTGGGACGAGATTGCGTCCGGCCCGTATTCGTCTTCACCGGAGATTTTCAGGATCTCCTGCAACCGCGTGCGGGCCCGGCTGACCCGGCTTTTGATCGTTCCGACCGCACAGCCGCAGATTTCGGCGGCCTCTTCATAGGAAAAGCCTGAAGCGCCGATGAGGATGATGGCTTCGCGCTGGTCCTCGGGGAGTTGCTCGAGCGCGCCGCGGAAATCCTTGAGGTCAAGCTGGCCGTGCTGAGCCGGATGAACGGCAAGCCTGGCCGTCATGATGCCGTCGCTGTCCTGCACCTCGCGGCCGCGCTTGCGCATCTGGGAATAGAACTCGTTGCGCAGGATGGTGAACAGCCATGCCTTGAGATTGGTGCCGGGCTGAAAGCTCTCATGCTTGTCCCAAGCCTTGACCAGCGTCTCCTGCACCAGATCGTCGGCCTTGTCGGCATTCTGCGTCAGCGACACGGCAAAGGCCCGCAGGCTCGGGATCGAGCCGAGCAGGTCGGTCTTGAACCCTTGTGAGACAGCTGCCATGCCTCAGTCCTTCTTCTGTGCAGGTTCGGCCTTTTCCAGTTGGCTGAGCAACTGGGCAAAGCGATCCGGCACATTGTCCGAGACCAGCTCGTCATAATATTGTTTGAGTTTGCGGCCGATTTCCGAATTCGCCCCGAGCGGGTCGCCGGAATTGGCCCGGCGCCTGTCAGCGGCGCCAGCCAGCGTTTCTTTATTCATGTCCTTCATTTCGCCCTTAAATCCAGCGCCCCGAGCCGCCCCATTACACAACGCGAAGCGGCCCCCTCGTCTGGTTGCCCATCGCACCACAAACGTCGCCCGTGCAGTTTCGTTCCACAAGTCTCGGAACTTTTTCGCAAAACCCGCGTTTGGGTGTTGGGGCTTGCAATCAGCTTGACCTGCAATCTATGCAATCACGTCATCTGAGGGAGACGTCTACCATGAGCCTTTCCGCAACCATCGCTCCGCACCTGCCGTTCCTGCGCCGCTTTTCACGCGCCGTATCCGGATCGCAGGAGAGTGGCGATGCGCTGGTCGCCGCGATGCTCGAAGCCATCATCGCCGACGTCGACATCTTCCCCCAAGCGTCAAGCGACCGCATCGCGCTCTACAAGGTATTCGCCAAACTGTTCACCTCCATTGCCATCCGCGTTCCGCAGGAGCAGGCGCAATCGGCATGGGAGCAGCGCGCCGCCGCCAATCTGAACGCCATTGCGCCACGGCCACGCCAGGCTTTCCTGCTGGTCGCGGTCGAAGGCTTCGGTGAAGACGAGGCAGCTGAAATTCTCGATGTCGACGCCAAGGAATTCTCCGAACTGCTTGCCCAGGCGAGCAACGAGATCTCTCGCCAGGTGGCGACCGATGTGCTGATCATCGAGGACGAGCCGCTGATCGCCATGGACATCGAGGAAATGGTCGAGAGCCTCGGCCACCACGTGGTCGGAACCGCGCGCACCCATACCGAGGCGGTGGCGATGTTCGGCAAGACAAGGCCGAAGATGGTGCTGGCCGACATTCAGCTTGCCGATGGCAGCTCGGGTATCGATGCGGTCAACGAAATCCTGTCGTCGACTTCGGTGCCGGTAATCTTCATCACCGCCTTCCCCGAACGTCTGCTGACCGGCGAGCGGCCTGAACCGGCCTTCCTCGTCACCAAGCCGTTCAATCCCGACATGGTCAAGGCGCTGATCAGCCAAGCGCTGTTCTTCGACCGGCAGGCCAAGGCCGCCGCGTGAAGTAGGGCCTTCAATCTCCAACTTTTCGCCGCCTCGCAGCGTTGGCGGCACTGGCGATCGCCTAACCCGGCGATCGGCGGCTGCCCGTCGCGCCGTATGGCGCTCCCGCGCGCGAATCAATTCGCGTCCGGGCCTCTTCCAAAGACCTTCTTTTTCGGCAAATGGTGGAACAAACAGCAATCACTCACGTTCTTGATCCAGTATTGGAAGGAGACAGATCATGCTCTACTGGGCGCTCGTATTTCTCGTCGTGGCGATCATCGCCGGCGCGCTTGGTTTCGGCGGCATCGCCGGTACCTCGGCCGGTATCGCGCAAATATTGTTCTTCATCTTTCTCGCCTTCCTCGTCATCTCGCTTCTGGCCGGCCTGTTCAGACGGGCATCGTAGGAGCGGGCGAAGAACACTGGAAGCCGCACCCCTCAAACGGTTTCCAGCCACCGCCGGGCAATGTCCTCCAACGGGACATCGTCCGGCGGACCTTTTCTGGGGACCTACTCAGGAACTGAGTCCAAGTGAATCGTTCGGTCCTGATCAGGTGGACAGGTGATTGATGCGTTCCATTGGCGGAGGCGAGAGCGGACAGGGCGACGAGGTGATCGCACTGCACCCGGCTGAAAGCGGAATGCAGCTTGGCCGGGCCTTGCTTCACGCTCTGCACAATGCCGGCATTTCCGTCCTCTATCAGGATCGTGAATTGAAGACTGTATGGGCCCGCAACATGCGTGCGCCGTGGGTTTCCGACACAGCCGACAGCAACGGCGCGTTGCCACCGGCGCAAGCTGAGCAAATCGCCGCCGCCAAAAGCAATGTGATCGCTTCCGGCAATCCGGAACGCCTTGAACTGAGTGTTCCCACCGGTGATGGCATGCGCTGGTTCCAGGTATGGGTCGATGCCGATCGGGGCCATCGCGGCGACGTGCAGGGCGTCGTCACCACGATGGTGGAAACCACCGAGCAGAAACGCCGCGAACAGACGCTGAAGACGCTGTTGCGCGAAGTCAGCCACCGCTCCAAGAACCTGTTGGCCATCATCCAGAGTATTGCCACCCAGACCGGCCGCTATTCCGAGACACCCGACGATTTCCTGAAGCGCTTTCGCGGCCGCCTGCAGTCACTGGCTTCCTCCCAGGATCTGGTAACGTCGTCGAACTGGCGGGGTGCAGCACTTCGCGAGCTTATCCGCGGCCAGGTCGTTCGCTACGGCGCCGATCCCGCGCAGAGCCTGCGCTTCAATGGCGTCAACCCCTACCTCAATCCCAACGCGGCCATTCATATTGGACTGGCAATGCACGAACTCGCCGTCAATTCATTCAGCTACGGCGCCCTGGCGCGGCCGGACGGCTTTGTCGAGGTAACCGCCGATCTGTCGAACGTCGCAGAGGCCGCAGACAAGCCTGCTTTGTCGCTGACCTGGGTCGAGGCCATTGTCGCCAATGATAACAGGCGCACCGAGAAACGCTTCGGCAGCGTTGCCCTCGAACGTGTCGTGCCGGCATCGCTGAACGGCACGGCGACGCTGGAGATCACCAGTGACCGCCTCGAATATCGCCTCGTCGTTCCGCACGGCAATTTCGAAACCGAATGAGCGGCGGGATTCCTTAACCGGCTGTTCACCATAAAATCCGATGCTGTGGTTCCCAGAGATTGCTGGATCTTGACCGATTCAACCGATGTTTCGGCCGCAGCCTGCAACGCGAGTATGGGAGGAATGATCATGACGGTTGCCGATATAAACAGGCTGGAGCAGGCCGCCCGGGTGTCGATGAGCGGCTTTCAGGATCCTGACGCTTCAGCCTCGCCTTTGCAGCACGCCTGGCGTCCCTTGCTTCGCGTCGCCGCTGTCGCGCTCGTCGCCGCTGTTGTGCTGATCGTGGCGTCGCAATTGGTCTGAGCCAGATGCTCAGGTTCACGCTGCTCCCAAGCAGCCTGGCTCAGAAACTGTCCAGCTCGTAGCCGACCAATTATTAACGCCCCTTTCGGCACAGGAACTTTGACGGCTGTGGACCGTTCTTATGGCGAGAGGACGTGTCGCCGTGGAACACATCGCCGCTTTGCTTTTGGTAATTGGCTGTTCGAACAACATGACCGAATGCCGTGAACTGCCGGTGCCGGTCAGTGTTTTCGAAACCGCCGAAGCATGCACGGCAGAACGTCCATTCGCTGCCGGAGACGTGCAGGGTCAGGCCGAGCACGTCGTTGCCAAATGTCTTACGGTCGACCCCGCGCTGGAAGATGATTACGACCAGATCGTCTGGAACGTGCGCCCGGACGGCACCCTCGACGCGTCTTTGCAGATTTCCAGTGTCGTGGTCGCGTCGAACGACACGCGCCGCGAAAAAGACTCTCTTAGCCAACAATAAGATCGAGCGGGCAAAGGCTGCTGTTTCGTGCTAAATAGCGGCTGGAGCTTACTAAAGTGAGGACAAAAGTGAGGAGAGATTCTATGCGGAAATTGATTATTGCCATGGTTGCGGTGGTCGCCGTCAGCGGCTGCAGCACGACCGAGCAGGATGTCGGTGTCGGCGCCGGTGTCGGTGCTTTGGCCGGCGGACTGATCGGCGGCGGCAAGGGTGCGCTGATCGGCGCAGCCGTTGGCGCCGGTTCCGGCCTGCTGGTGCGCAACCTGCGCAACGGCTATTGCCAGTATCGCGACAATCGCGGCCGGCTCTACACCGCTCGCTGCTGATCCGCTTCAAAAGCGTCAGACAATCGCGACGGAGACCGGTCAGCCGGTCTCCGTTTGTTTGACTGCATCAGGCTGCGGGATCCTGATTTCCACCGTAAGCCCATCGGCGCGAAAATCTCGGGCAATCGTGCCGCGCAATTCGCGCGTGACATTGAGGTCGATCAGCTTGGTGCCGAAGCCGGTCTTCGCCGGCGCTTCGAGTTCCTTCTGCCCGGCCTCGCGCCAGTTCAGAACCAGCATCCGCTCGGACCCGCGCCCCTCGAACGACCAGTCGACCTTCAGCGCACCCACGGAATTGCCGGCCTCGCCATACTTCAGCGCATTCGTCGCCAGTTCGTGAAAGGTCAGGCCAAGCGCCTGCGTCGTCCTCTCGTCGAGCAGCACCTGAGGCCCTGACAATATCCCTTCCGGAAGCTCCTTGCCGAACACCTGGCCGAGCTCGATGCGCAGCAGGTCGCCAAGATCGGCCTTCTGCCAGCGCGAACGCGTCAGCATATCCTGGGAAGCCGCCATTGCCTGCAGGCGGGCTGAGAAGGAAGTTGAGAACTCCTTCACGTCGGTTGCTTGCGCTGCCGTCTGGCGCGCAATCGCCAGCACCCGCGTGATCGAATTCTTGATCCGATGCTTCATCTCCTGCAGCATCAAATCCTTTTCGAGCAGGCTTTTTTCCGTCGTTTCATGCAGCAGCGACTTGGCGTCGTAGGCGCGCTCCTGGTAGCGGGCCACCAACGCGATGGCGCCGGCCAGAAGCAGGCCGAACAGCCCGAGCATGACCGGAATGGCGCGCGAGGACGGTTGCGAAAATGCACTTGTCGGCCGAAACAGCACCGTCCACGGCCGACCGGCGACGATGATCTTGCGCGTCACCAACAGCCTGTCGCCAAAGCTCGCAACCGGCGGCGTTTCCGACTGGAACAGAAGATTGTCGGCGTCGGCCGTGCCGTCATAGACCGCGGTGTTGACCGGCAGCAAAGGCGTGCGGCTGAGCGCGGTCTGGAACAGGTCGCGGGCGCGGAAGGCCGCGTAGAGAAGGCCTGATGTCGATGATCTGGACGCATTGATACCATCCGGCGCGGTTTCGACATTGAGCCTGACGAAGACCAGGAAACCGGTAAAGGTCTGCGCCGCGCCAGTGTCCTGGCCGAGCTGGACCAGACCGCTTGCGTGCTGTGCGTCATCGGCCATCGCTTTTTCGATCGCCTCGCGCCGCACCGGCTCGGTGAACATGTCGTAGCCGATGGTGGATTCGTTGGCAGGGTCGAGCGGCTCGAACAGCACGACGGGCGTGCGCCATGGCTGTGTCGTGTCCGGATAGACCGTGTGGGCGGCGCCGCGGTCGCGCAACATGTCGCGCTCGACCGCCGCTTCGTCACCGGTCTTGGCCAGCCTGAGATAGCCGATGCCGCGCAGGCCGGCGAAATTGTTATCGACATCGAGGGCGCTGAAGAAGGCCTTGAATTCGCTACCTGAAATCTCGCCATTGCGGGCGTCGAACAGCGCCTGCGTCGAGCGCAGCAGTGACAGATGCAGATCGATACGGCTTTCGATGCGGTTGAGCGCGTCGTCGGCCGTCGCCTCGAACTTGATGCGCGCCGCTTCCTGGGTCGCGAAATAGGCGAAGCCCGCCATCGTCAGGCTGATCAGTGCAACGGCAATGAAGGCAAGGATCGGGAAAAACTTCTTCAACGCAGGCCCATGGACGGTTCGGGACCTTTATGGGCAAGTCGCCGCGGCAAGACAATGGCGCGGCCAAGCCATAATGACAGCTGGCATATCATGCATATTTAGCCGGCTTATCGATCTCGAGCATCAGTGAACATGACAGCTGACGATAGCGTGGTCTCAGGCCGCGATCTTCAGCGCACCCGGACCGGGAATGGCGCCGGGCGGGCACTTTCCCAGGATGATCATGCCGAGCACTTCGTCCTGCGTCACATCGGTGGTGAGCGCGGTGCCGACGACCTGGCCGTTCTTCATTACGCAGACCCGGTCGGCAAGCTCGAACACGTCGTGAATGTCGTGGCTGATCAGGAAAATGCCGATGCCGTCGGCCTTGAGCTGCTTTACCAGTTCGCCGACCTGCGCCGTCTCCTGCGGCCCAAGCGCGGCCGTCGGTTCGTCCATGATCAGGATGCGGGCGTTGAACAGGATGGCGCGTGCGATCGCCACCGACTGGCGCTGGCCGCCCGATAGCTTGATCACGGGCTCCTTGAAGCGCTGGAAGCGCGGATTGAGCCGGCCCATCACCTTGCGCGCCTCGGCCTCCATGGCGACATCGTCGAGTGTCCCCCACGCGGTCATCAGTTCGCGGCCGAGGAAGAGGTTGGCGGCAGCGTCGACATTGTCGGCCAGCGCAAGCGTCTGGTAGATCGTTTCGATGCCGTATTTCTTGGCGTCGCGCGGATTGGAGATCGAGGCCTCCTGGCCGTTGACCAAGATCTGGCCGGCATCGCGCTTGTAGGCGCCCGACAGGATCTTGATCAGCGTCGACTTACCGGCGCCGTTGTGGCCAAGCAGCGCCACCACTTCGCCCGGGAAAAGATCGATGGACGCATCGTCGACGGCGCGAATGCCACCGAACGCGATCGAGATGTTGCGCATGTCGATCAGTGGCGTACCGGTGGGAGCAGTTTTTTCCATAATCGTTCCTCCCTAGACGCGCTTGCGGTAGACGGTGTCGAGCCAGACGGCGATGACCAGGACAGCGCCAACGACAATGCTCTGCAGCGGCGAGTCGATGCCGAGCAGCACCATGCCGGATTGCAGCGACTGCATCAGTAGCGCGCCGAGCATGGCGCCCATCACCGTTCCGGCGCCGCCCGCGAGCGACGTGCCGCCGATGACAGCGGCCGCGATCACCAAAAGCTCGTCCAGTGTGCCCAGCGCATTGGTTGACGCATTGAGACGGGCCGACGAGATCGCCGCGCTGATTGCAGCCAGCACACCCATGATCATGAACACCTTCATGGTCACCCAGCGCGTGTTGATGCCGGCGAGTTCCGCTGCCTCCGGATTGCCCCCGATGGCGAAGACATAGCGGCCGAAACGCGTGCGCTTGGTGATGAACGTCATGATGATGCCGACAATCACCGCCATTAGCACCGGTATGGCGATGCCATGCGCGATGAACAGCCCGCCTTCGGGAACGGTGATGCCGTTCTGCTGTGCGTACTGGCGCACGATGCCGATCGGCCATGGATAGGAATTGGCGATCCACACGGCGCCGAGGATGGCCGCGCAAGTGACCACGCCAAGCAAGGTCTCGGCCCAGACGGGGCGCAGTGGAAAGCTGAAGCGCTTGCGCTGTGAGCGACCGTTGAGCAGCGCGAAGGCGACCGCCGCGCAGGCGACGATGCCGACGATCCAGCTGGCAGCGGCGCCAATCGAGCCGCGTGGTCCGCCGCCCATCAGCTGGAAGGTGGCGTCGAGTGGCGCGACCGTGCGCCCGCTGGTGATGAGCCATGCCATGCCACGCCAGACCAGCAGGCCACCAAGCGTCACGATGAAGGCCGGAACCTGCATATAGGCGATGATGAAGCCCTGGAACGCGCCGATCAGCAGACCAAGCACCACGCCGGCGGCAAGCGCGACGACCCAGAGCCAGGGGTTTCCAAGCTGGAAGCCGATGACGCGAATCAGGAATTCGGCCTGTGCCACGCCCATGATCATGCCGATCACGCCTTCGACGGAGCCCACCGAAAGGTCGATGTTGCGCATGACGATGACCAGTACCATGCCGGTCGCCATGATCGCGACCGAGGACGTCTGCACCGACAGGTTCCAAAGATTGCGCGGCGTCAGGAAAAGCCCACCCGACAGGATATGTATGCCGACCCAGATGACCAGCAGCGCGCCGACCATGCCGAGCATGCGCGTGTCGAGCTCGGTCGCTTTCAGGAACCGGGCGACCGCGCCGAGTTCAGACGCTCGTGCCGTATCGGCCTGCGGATTTGAGGTCGTGTCGGTCATGATGTCCTCCAGCGGCTTGCCGTCTGGCGCGGATGCCGGACCACAGCCTAGAAGTTTGCCGCCGATGGCGGAAACACACAATTCTCGTAGAGAAAACGCCGCGGCTTGACAGCCGCGGCGCCTCATTTATTCAAGTCGTCGAGATCAGTTGCAAGCCGCGACGCTGCCGGCGGCGACGCCTGTGCAGACTTCGTCCTTCTTGATCCAGCCGGCGTCGATGACGACGTTGAGGTTGTCCTTGGTGATCGCGACGGGGGTCAGGAACAGCGACTTGACGGTGTTGCCGCCAGGCGTGGTGAAGTCCTTGGCGCCGGCAATGTCGCCCGTCTTCTTGCCATCGGCAAGCTGCGAGGCGATCTCGGCGGCGTTCTTGCCGAGTTCGCGCGCGTCTTTCCACACCGACACCGTCTGCGTGCCGAGCGCGATGCGGTTCAGGGCGGCATGGTCGCCGTCCTGGCCCGAGACCGGAACCGTTCCGGCAAGGCCCTGCGCCGTCAGCGCGGCGACAACGCCGCCGGCGGTGCCGTCATTGGCCGCAACCACGGCATCGACCTTGTTGTCATTGGCGGTCAGGAACTGTTCCATGTTCTTCTGGGCGTTGGCCGGCAGCCAGCCATCGGTATAGGCCTCGCCGACATTCTTGATCTTGCCCGAGTCGATGGCTTCCTTGAGCACTTCCATCGAGCCCGAGAACAGGAAATCGGCATTCGGATCCGAGCCCGAGCCCTTGATGAAGACATAGTTGCCTTCGGGCTTCGCCTTGAACACTTCGCGGGCCTGCATGCGGCCGACTTCCTTGTTGTCGAAGGTCAGGTAGAAGACGTCCTTGTTCTCGATCAGGCGATCATAGCCGACGACCGGAATGCCTTCGTCCAGCGCCTTCTGCACCGCCGGGCCGATGGCCGAGGCGTCCTGCGCCAAGATGATCAGCGAGTTGGCGCCCTGCGAGATCAGGCTTTCGACGTCGGTCAGCTGCTTGCCGGGATTGGACTGCGCGTCGGCCGAAATGTACTTGTCGCCGGCAGCCTCGATCGCCGTTTTCATCGCCGCCTCGTCGGTCTTCCAGCGCTCTTCCTGGAAGTTCGACCACGACACGCCGATGACCTTGTCCTTCGCCTGCGCGACCGACATCAGCGCCAGCGACATGGCGACACCCGCCAGCATGGCGGCTGCAAATCTGTTCATCATAATCCTCCCTGCGCCGCGTGCGGCGCGACAAAACTGGCCCGAGGGCCGGCACACAGAGGCCCTATTTTTTCGAGCCTCGAAAAAATACTGGTTCAATGATAAGGCGCTGTCAACATCGATTCTGATGGATTCTGATGGCCTTGCCGAATTTTTTCGAGGTCCGCAATAAACAATGACAGGGCTGCCGGCGTCTGCCAATATTTGGCTGGTGCCGTCGAACGCCTTCACTATCATGAGGCGCGAGGAGGCCGGGAGGAAACAAATGTCGGTTGGAATCCGCCACGACGATCTGCGCCGTCGCAACCGTGCCATGGTGATTTCGGCCGTGCGCCGGGCCGGCCAGCCGTCGCGGACCGAGATTGCGGCGACCACCGGCCTCAGCCACTCGACCATATCGGCAATCTCGTCTGATCTGATTCAAGAAGGCGTCCTGATTGAAGGCAAACCTGGCGAGACAGGCGCACTGAAACGCGGCCGGCCGCAGGTCGGCCTTGGCCTCAACCCGGAAGCGGCGGCGGTGATGACCGTCGTGCTGTCGCTCAATTTCCTGTCCGTCACCGTCATCGACTATGCCGGCCACGTCGTCGCCGAGGAACAGCGCCGGCTGGACACGCTGACCAAGCCGCGCGACGAGCTGATTGGCGAATGCGTAGCAATCGTCCGGCGGCGGCTTGAGGATCCCGACCTCGATGTCCAGAGCATCGCCCGCATTGCCATGGGCATCCAGGGCATCACCGATTCGCAGGCGCGCGCCATGCTGTGGTCGCCAATCACGCCACTGACCGACATTGCCTTCGCCGACATGTTGGAAGTGGAATTCGGCATTCCGGCCACCATGGAGAACGACTGCAATATGATGGCGGTGGCGCTGCAATGGCGCCAGCCCGAGCGCTACCGCGACAACTTTATCGCCATCCTCTTGTCGCACGGCATCGGCATGGGACTGGTGCTGAAAGGCGAACTGTTCACCGGCACCCATTCCTCGGGCGGCGAGTTCGGCCACATGATCCACCGTCCGGGCGGCGCGCTCTGCCGCTGCGGGCGGCGCGGCTGCGTCGAGGCCTATGCCGGAAACTACGCCATCTGGCGCAGCGCCAAAATGATGGGCGAGGATGCCGAGCCGGTCGATATCGGCGACGCTGATATGCGCGCACTCGCCGCGCGCGCCCGCGAAACCGATGGCCCGGAGCGCGAAGCCTATCGCAGGGCCGGTGAGGCGCTCGGCTTCGGCCTCGGCAGCCTGTTTGCTCTGATCGATCCGGCACCCGTCGCCATGGTCGGCGTCAGCGCCGCCGCCTTCGACCTGATCGAACCGGCATTGCGCGAAGCGATCGCCCAGACCGCCGGCGGCCAGCACTCGAAATCGATCTCCTTCGACACCGAGCCCAACGAGCTGCCGCTGATCCGCGAAGGCTGCGCCATGCGCGCGCTCGGCTTCGTCGACCAGGAGATTTTCGCGCCGGGCATTCAGGCGAAATCCGGCAAGCATGTCGCCTGAATGGCCGGCAACGGCGCGACGCGCAGCATCCTAGTCTTCCCTAATAGCGTAGCCGGCGCCGCGAATGGTACGGATGACATCCGGCATGCGGCCGTTGTTGACGGCCTTGCGCAGCCGCCCGACATGCACGTCGACGGTTCGCTCGTCTATATAGATCGTCTCGCCCCAGACATTGTCGAGCAGTTGGCTGCGCGAGAACACGCGGCCGGGATGGCGCATCATGAATTCGAGCAGCCGGAACTCGGTCGGTCCGAGCCTGATCTCGCTCTTCTTGCGGTAGACCCGGTGCGATTCTCGATCGAGCACGATGTCGCCGACCTTGAGCACGCTCGACAGCACTTCCGGCTTGGCGCGGCGCAGCAGCGCTTTCACGCGCGCCATGAACTCCGGCGTCGAGAATGGCTTGACCAGATAGTCGTCGGCACCGGTGGACAGGCCGCGCACGCGGTCGCTTTCCTCACCGCGCGCGGTCAGCATGATGATCGGCAGCCGCTCGGTTTCGGGCCGCACTCTAAGCCGCCGGCAGAGCTCGATGCCGGAAACAGCCGGCACCATCCAGTCGAGCACCAGGAGATCGGGCACGTTTTCCTGCAGGCGGATCTCGGCCTCGTCGCCGCGTGTCACCACCTCGACCTGATAGCCTTCGGATTCGAGGTTGTAGCGGAGGAGCACGCCTAGTGGCTCCTCGTCCTCCACGACCATGATGCGTGGCGCGATCATAGGCAGTTCACCCTCATCAGGCCGGCGTGGCCATCGCCGTCTCGTCCTGCTTCGGACGATTGGCGGGCAATTGCTGGCCGGTCAGCACATAATACGCATTTTCGGCGATGTTGGTGACATGATCGCCGATGCGCTCAAGATTCTTGGCGCAGAACAAGAGATGCGTGCAGGCGGTGATGTTGCGAGGGTCTTCCATCATGTAGGTCAAGAGCTCACGAAACACGGACGTGTATTTGACGTCGATGCGCTCGTCGTCATTCCTGAGTTTTGCAAGAGCTGCCGCATCGGTGGCGGCATATTCCTCGACGACGCCTTGCACCTGGATCAGCACCAGTTGCGCCATGGCATCGATGGAGTGCGAGAGGTCGCGCGGCGTGACGCTCAAGCCCACGGTGCCGACGCGTTTGGCGATGTTCTTGGCGAGATCGCCGATGCGCTCGAGGTCGCCGGCCATGCGGATCGAGCCGACCACGGCGCGCAGATCGTTGGCCATCGGCTGGCGCTTGGCGATCAGCGTGATGGCGCGGTCGTCCAGTTCGCGCTGGCGCGCATCCATGATGGCGTCGTCGGAAACGACACGCTGTGCCAGCGCATTGTCCGAATTGAGCAGCGCCCTGGTCGAGCCGCTGACCATCGAGCCTGCCAGATCGCCCATGTCGCGGATCAGCTTGCTGATCTGCCCGAGCTCTTCATCGAAGGAGGCGACGGTATGCTCACCCATGATCTTGGTCCTCGTGCCTGAAATTCACCCGCCGGAAGGTTCAGCCGAAGCGGCCGGTAATGTAATCTTGGGTGCGCTTGTCGTCGGGGTTGGTGAACATCTTGTCGGTTGCGCCCTCCTCGACGAGATAGCCGAGATGGAACATCGCCGTGCGCTGCGACACGCGCGCCGCCTGCTGCATCGAATGGGTGACGATGACGATCGTGTAGTTCTGGCGCAGTTCGTCGATCAGCTCCTCGACACGGGCGGTGGCGATCGGATCAAGCGCCGAGCAGGGCTCATCCATCAGGATCACTTCCGGCGACACGGCGATGGCGCGCGCGATGCACAGGCGCTGCTGCTGGCCGCCGGACAGGCCGGTGCCGGGCTCCTGCAGGCGGTCCTTGACCTCGTTCCAGATCGCCGCCTTCTTCAGGCTCTGCTCGACGATCTGGTCCATGTCGGACTTGCGCTTGGCCAGCCCATGGATGCGCGGGCCGTAGGCGACGTTCTCGTAGATCGACTTCGGGAACGGATTGGGTTTCTGGAACACCATGCCGACGCGTGCGCGCAGTTCGACGACATCGATGTTCTTGTCGTAGATGTCGTCTTCATCGAGCGTGATCTTGCCGGTCACCCGCGCCGAATCGATGGTGTCGTTCATGCGGTTGAGGCAGCGCAGGAAGGTCGACTTGCCGCAGCCGGACGGGCCGATCAGCGCCGTCACCTGGTTCTGGCGGACGTCGAGATTGACGTCGAACAACGCCTGCTTCTCGCCGTAGAAGACGCCGACCTTGTCGCCGCGCATCTTGATGACTTCGTTCGACTTGGCGTTCATTTTGTCGCCCACTGCATTCTCAAGGGACTGTTCGGTCATGATGTTCATACCAAATTGCCTTTTTTCTACCAGCGCCGCTCAAAGCGGCGCCGGAGCACGATCGCGGTGATGTTCATGGCCATGAGGAAGACGAGCAGGATGATGATGGCGCCGGACATGCGCTCGACAAAAGCGCGCTCAGCCTCGTTTGCCCACATATAGATCTGAACCGGCAGCGCGGTCGCCGGATCGAAAGGCGTCGTCGGATAATCGGCGACGAAAGCGACCATGCCGATCAAGAGCAGCGGTGCTGTCTCGCCGAGCGCACGCGCCAGGCCGATGATGGTGCCGGTAAGGATTCCTGGGGCGGCAAGCGGCAGGATGTGATGGAACACCATCTGCATCTTGGAGGCGCCGAGACCTAGGGCCGCCGAGCGGATCGACGGCGGCACTGCGGCGAGGGCGGCGCGCGTGGCGATGATTATGGTCGGCAATGTCATCAAGGTCAGCACCAGGCCGCCGACGAAGGAAGCCGAGCGCGGCATGCCGAGGAAGTTGATGAACACGGCAAGGCCAAGCAGACCGAAGACGATCGACGGCACCGCCGCGAGATTGTTGATGTTGACTTCGATCAGGTCCGTAAAGCGGTTCTTCTTGGCGAACTCCTCCAGATAGATGGAGGCGGCGACGCCGATCGGCAGCGCCAGCAACAGCACGATCACCATCATGTAGAACGAGCCGATGATCGCTACGCCCATGCCCGACGTTTCGGGCCGGCTGGAGGCGCCATAGGTGAACAGGCCGGTGTTGAAATGCTCGGCCATCACACCGTCGGCTTTAAGCTTGTTCATCCAGTCGATCTGCTGGTTGGACACCTTGCGGCGCGCTTCATCGACGCCGAGGTCGATCTGGCCCTTGAAGGCCGAGTCGAGGTTCGCGGCAGCCAGGATGTCGACGTCACGCGTCCTGCCGATCACCGACGGATCGGCGGAGACGATGTCGCGCAGCTGGACGCGGGCGCCTTCCGACAGGAAGCCCTTGAGCTTCAGCATCATCGGCTTGTTGGCCGGATCGATGCCGAGCTTGGCCACCAGCGCGTTTTCGGCGAGCTTGGGATAGTTCGCCTTGATCAGCACGGTAGGGTCGGTGGCGCGCTTGCCGGAGGGATCGATCACCTTCTCGTCGAAGGTGACCGGCAGCGTCACCGTCGTCTGCCAGAAGGCGGTGTAGCCTTTCGAGACGATGGTGATCAACATGATGGCCAGGAACGCCAGGCCCACCGAGATCGCAATCACGCCATAGATGCGGAACCGGCGTTCGGCGGCATAGCGCGCCTTCAGCCCGATGTCGCGGCGCGGACGCGCGACGGCACCCGCCATCGTGTCCAGGGGGATGTCGGTCATTCGTACTGCTCCCGGTACTTGCGCACGATGTAGAGGGCGACGATGTTCATCACCAGCGTCAGCGCGAACAGCGTCAGGCCGAGCGCGAAGGCGACCAGCGTCTGCGGCGAGTTGAACTCGAGATCGCCGGTCAGCTGGTTGACAATCTTGACGGTGATGGTCGTCATCGCCTCGAACGGATTGGCCGTCAGATTGGCGGCGACGCCCGCCGCCAGCACGACGATCATCGTCTCGCCGATGGCGCGCGACGCCGTCAACAGGATGGCGCCGACGATGCCGGGCAGTGCCGCCGGCAGGATCACCCGCTTGATCGTCTCGGAGCGCGTGGCGCCGAGGCCGAGCGAGCCGTCACGCATTGCGCGCGGCACCGCGGTGATGATGTCGTCGGACAAAGAGGACACGACCGGGATCAGCATGACGCCCATCACCAGACCGGCGGTGAAGATGCTCTGGCCCTGGATGAAGGGCGAGCCGCCGGTGAGTGCCGCCGACAGGTCGCGCAAGAACGGTCCGAGCGTGACAACGGCGAAGATGCCGTAGACGATGGTCGGAATGCCGGCCAGCAGTTCCAACGCCGGCTTGACCACCGAGCGCACACCGCGCGAGGCATATTCGGACATGTAGACCGCCGACATCAGCCCGACCGGCACTGCCACCAGAAGGGCGACGGCGGCGATGTAGAGCGTGCCGGCAAGAAGCGGGATCAGGCCGAACTGACCCTGGCTGCCGCCGGAACCGGCGGCGGCGAAACGCGGATCCCACACCGTGCCGAAGAAGAAGCTCATCGGCGACACGCTCTCGAAGAAGGTGATGGTCTGGAACAGCATCGACAGCACGATGCCGACCGTGGTCAGGATGGCGATGGTCGAGGCCGCAAGCAGCCCCCACAGCATCAGCTTCTCGACGTTGTTGCGCGCCCTGGCGCGCGGCGCGATCTGCCTCAGCGCATAGAAGGCGCCGGCGACCGACAGCGCGAAGGTCAGCACGGCGCTGAACAGGCCGAGCCGGTCCTGGACCTGGTTCGCCTCGACCGCGATCGGGATCATATAGTCCTGGGTGTCGCTGGCCAGTGCCACGCCCTTGGCGGCGAGCAGCGGCTGCAATTCGGCGAAAGTAGCGGGAAGTGCGGTATCGCCATCGAGCCGGCGCAGGCCCTTGGCCAGGCTCTTCACCAGGCTGGCGTCGAGCGCTTCGCTGGCCACCTTTGTGTCGGCGGTGCGCTCGGGCAAAGCGGCATGGATATGCCGGTCGAGATAGAAGGAAGAGCCGATATCCCAGACGGCGAGCAAAAGGACGGCAGGCAGGACCGCGAGCAGAAAGGCCCACCAGCCATGATAATGCGCGCGCGAATGCGGCTTGACCTTGCCGGTATCCTGCGCCGCGGCGCGCTGGCGGCCGACCACAAAAGCGACCACGCCTATGGCGATGACTATGGCGAGTACGAGCAAGGACGACATAACCCACCCCAGGGAAAATTCAGATCGCCGCAGCCGTTGCGGCAAGCGGCGAAGTCAGGGCGCGGAGTTCATCCGCGCCCTGATCCGTCCGTTGATTACATTGTCTTTCCGGCGGCGAAGGCGTCGCGCTGGCCCTGACGTTCGGCGTCGGGAGCGGAAACCAGGCCGTACTGGGCGAGCGGGCTTTCCGGGCCGATCATCTGGTCATCAAGGAAGAACTCGACATATTCCTTGAGGCCGGGAACGACGCCCAGATGCGCCTTCTTGACGTAGAAGAACAACGGCCGCGACACGGGGTACGTGCCATCGGCGATGGTCTGCGTCGAAGGCACGATGCCTTCCACGGTAGCGACCTTCAGCTTGTCGGCATTGTTCTCGTAGAAGGCGAGGCCGAACACGCCAACGCCGGTCTTGTTGGAGTCGATGCGGGCCAGCGTCTCGGTGTAGTCGCCGTCAATGTCGACAGCCTTGCCGTCTTTGCGGATGGCGATGCAGGTCTTGCCGATTTCCTTGTCGTCGGCGATGCCGGCAGCCTTCAAAGCGGCCTTGTCGCAGCCGGCGTCGAGCAGCTTGGTCTCGAACACTTCACGGGTGCCGTGCTTCTCACCCGGGATATAGGCGGCGATATCCCAGTCGGGCAGCTTCGGATTGACCTGGTTCCACTTGGTGTTCGGGTTGTCGACCAGCTTGCCGTCGACGACCAGCTTGGCGGCGAGCGCCTTGTAGATGTCGGCGGGAACCAGCGCCCAGTCCGGACCCTTGATGTCGGTGGCAAAGACGATGCCGTCATAGCCGATGCGGACTTCCTGGACGTCCTTGACGCCGGCGTCGGCGCAGGACTTCAGCTCGTCCTTCTTGATCGGGCGCGAGGAGTTGGCGATGTCGATCGTGTCTTCGCCGACGCCCTTGCAGAACTCCTTGATACCGGCGCCACTGCCGCCGGACTCGACCACCGGGGTCTTGAAGCTGGTGAAGGTTTCGCCGAACTGCTCGGCGACGATCTTGGCGTAAGGCAGCACGGTCGACGAACCGGCGACCTGGATCTGGTCACGCGCAGCGGCGACACCGGACGATGCGGCGAACGCTACCGCCACGGCCGATGCCGTAACGAGGAATTTCTTCATGTGGCCTGCTCCTGTTCGGAAGATGGTCTCTCGGCGCCCTCATCAGAACCGGCGCCCGCTGAGGCCAATAGCCTTCGATTATTACAGTCGCATGACAGTTTCGTGTCAGCCCGGCAACGTCGCACAGACGTCTTGTGGGCCGCACCCTTTAAGCCGGTTTGTGGGAATGGAAGTTGCCGCTGGAATCAGACGCTTGCGCGATTCGTGCTGGCATCAAGTCCCGGCACATCGCAGGCCGCGATGCCGAGAAAGAAAAACCGGACGGGAGCGCGTTGCCCGTGGCCAGAGCGAATCTTGGCCGAGCCATCGCCAAAAACAGGTCCGTTGGGGTAGATTCGACGCTGTTTCTTGTCGGCGGTCGCTTGCTCCCGCCCGTAACTGAATGAGCGGTTTCGTTGCGACCATTGTCCTGACTGGGCGCCAGCTTTGATATGGTGCGATCGCACCATAGCCTTGGCTGTTGCGGCGCGGCCGAATCCCGGCGGCGCCGCAGGTTGCTATCCAGCGTCTCGTTGGGCTTCGCCTGATATGCCGACCCAGCGCTCGACCTTTTCGAGCAGCGCCCTGGGGCTGATCGGCTTGGGCAAATAGTCATCCATGCCGGCTTCCAGGCAGCGCTCGCGGTCGCCCTTCAAGGCATGCGCGGTGACGCCGACGATCGGGATATGCATACCCGTATGTTCTTCAAGCCGGCGAATTGCGGCGGTGGCCTCGAGCCCGTTCATCTCCGGCATCGAGACGTCCATCAGGATCATGCGCGGATTAAGCCGGCCGAAGGCATCGAGCGCCTTGCGCCCGTTGCCGACGATTTCGAAACTGTAGCCGGTTTCGCCGATTATCTGGGTGAACACCATCTGGTTTACTTCATTGTCCTCCGCAACGAGGATGTCGAGCCGGCGTTCATCCCCGGCGGCCCGGGCGCGGGCACGAACCGGCGGCGGTTGCAGTAGGGCCCGTTCCGAGGCAGCGAGCGGCGGCTTTGCCGGCGACGGTTCGTTCCTGCCGCCGCCGGAACCGCTGCTTGCCGCCGGCAGCACACGGCCGCCCGTGATATTGTGATGGTGGCGCTGGATGGTGGCGACCAGCGTTTCCAGAAGCACCGAGGAGCGCGCCGGCTTGATCAGCTGGGCGTCGATGCCGAGATCGCGATAGCTGGTGTTGCCGAGCGACTGGTCGACCGAAGTCAGCATGATGATCGGCGTGTCGGCCAGCCCTGCGGTGCTGCGCACGACCCGCGCCATTTCGGCGCCGCTCATCCCCGGCATCTGATAATCGAGCACGACGCAATCGACCGGCACGCCATAGGCAGCCGCGGCAACCAGCACCTTGAGCCCTTCGGGTCCGCTTTCGGCGGCGCAGGAATCGAAGGTCCATGACGCCATCTGCTCGCTCAGGATCGATCGGTTGACGGCATTGTCGTCGACGATCAGCACCCGTGAGCCGGTCACGTCGACCGGCATGATCCGCCGTCCGGTCTGTTCCTCGGCCCTGGGCAATGTCACGGTGAACCAGAAGGTCGAGCCCTTGCCTTCGGCGCTCTCGACACCGATCTCGCCGCCCATCAACTCGACCAGCCGCGAGGTGATGGCGAGCCCGAGCCCTGTGCCTTCGTGGCGTCTGGTCGACGAGGTGTCGGCCTGACTGAATTTTTCGAAGACGAGCTTCAGTTTCTGCTGCGGAATGCCGATGCCGGTGTCGGTGACCGAAACGGTAAGCTTTGTCCCCGTCGGCCCCCTTTGTCCGGTCACGTCGACCAGCACGTGGCCTTCGTCGGTAAACTTCACCGCGTTGCCGACCAGATTGGTGACGATCTGCCTGACGCGACCGACATCGCCGACGAACAGGCTTTCCAGGCCCGGCTCGACGCGCACGATGAGCTCGAGGTCCTTCTCCTTGGCGCGCGTCGATATCAGCGTCGCCACATCCTCGATCGCTTCGGGCAGGTTGAAGGGCGCAGGGTCGAGCACCAGCTGTCCGGCATCGATCTTGGAGAAGTCCAGTATGTCGTTGATGATGGTCAAGAGCGCGTTACCCGACTTGACGATGATATCGGTGAACGTCTTCTGCTTGGGATCGAGGTCGGATTTGGCCAGCAACTCGGCCATGCCGAGTACGCCGTTCATCGGCGTGCGGATCTCGTGGCTCATATTGGCCAGGAATTCCGACTTGGCGCGGTCGGCCAGCACGGCGCGCTGGCGCGCCTCGCGCAGTTCGGCCTCGCGCAGCTTCAGTTCGGTGATGTCGGTGGTCGACCCAATCAGATAGAGCGAACCGTCGGACGCGATCATCGCGCCCTTGCGGGCGAACTGGTGGCGCACGCTGCCGTCGGCAAGCGTCACCGTTTCCTCGATCTCCTGTGTATCGCCTGTGCGCAGCACGGCGAGATCGCTGTTGACGAAGGCTTCGCCGTCTTCGCCGAAAATCTCGATGTCCGTCTTGCCGATCGCGTCTTCCCTGCGGAGGCCGGTGAGGTCGCACCAGCCCTTGTTGACGTAGAACTGCCTGAGGTCGGAGCGCTTGGCGTAGATCGACACCGGCACGTTGTCGATGAGATTGCGGAACACCTCGTTCTCGCGCATGCTCTCTTCCAGCGCCTGCTCGCGCGCCTTGACGTCGGTGATGTCGGTGCTGGAGCCGACAAGGTGCACCGACCCATCGAGCGCCACCAGCCGGCTCTTGCGCGTCATCAATTGCCGCACCGTGCCGTCGCGATGGGTAACGGGCTCCTCGATCTCGCGGCCGCGGCCGGTGACGACGACCTCGGTGTCGTCATGGGTGTAGGTTTCGGCGTCGTCGATGCCGAAAAGCTGGAGATCGGTCCGGCCGATGACTTCCTCCTTGGGGATGCCGGTCAGCGCGCACCAGGCCTTGTTGACGAATTCCATGCTCAGATCCTGCGCCTTGATGAAGGCGGCGACCGGCAGTTCGTCCATGACGTGGCGGAACAGGTCGATCTGGCGCATGCTTTCCTGCAGCGCCTTTTCGCGGCTCTTGATCTCCGAGATGTCGACGCGCACGCCGATGAAGGTGCCGTCCTCGGTGCGCATATCGTAGACCTGATACCAGCGGCCGTCCGCATTGAGGCGCTCATAGGACGAGTTGGGCAGGCGATAGCGGGCGAGGATGGCATTGAGCCAGACATCGGGGTCGCCTTCATAGAGCCTATCGATTTCTCGATCGCCGCTCGATCGGAAATAGCCGACCGAATGTCCGAGTTCCAGGGCCTCGCGGAAGCTGCGGCCGGGCTGCCATGCCGGTTTCAGCTCCGGCAGCGTGTCCTGCAGCTTGCGGTTTGCAAAGACGAACTTGTCGTCGCGGTCATAGATGATGACGGCCGCCGGCAGCGACTCCAGCACCGTGGTGAGGTTCTTGCGGGCGTCCTCGGCTTCGGTCTCGCGGCGCTTCATGTCGGAGATGTCGAACAGGAAACCGGCGACATAGTTGCGGCCGCTGGGCATGCCGACGCGGTTCTTGCGCACGATGCGCGAGCGGCTGGCGCCCTCGGCGTCGAAAGTCTCCTCGACCTCGTAGGGCGTGCCGGTCGCCAGCACGGCGCGTTCGCTGTCTTCGAATTGCGCGGCGTCCTTTTGCTTGAGGAAGTCGCCGCCGGGCCTGCCCAGCATCGCTTGCGGGCTCTGTCCGAACAGTGCCGAAAACGCCTCATTGACGAAGACGAAACGCAGATTGTCGTCCTTGACGAAGATCGGGTCCTTGACGCCGTTGATCACCGCCTCGGCCAGCCGCGATTTCTCCAGCGCTTGGGCGAGTTCAGCCTCGCGATCCTTCATGTTGGTGACGTCGACATAGGAGATCAGCCTTTTGCCGCCGGCGAGCGGCGCCAGCGAGGCAATCAGCGTACGGCCGTCATTGCGTGGCAGTTGCCTGGAGCCAACCAGGCCGGCCGAGATTTCTGCTTCGCGCTCGGCGATGTGGCCCTGCCATTCGGCATCGTCAGCACCGTAAGGGTCCATATCGCGGCTGGCCTGCATCAGTTCGCGGAAGCCGCAGCCGATGCCGGCGCGTCGGGGATCGATTTCCCAGAAATCATAGAAGGCGCGGTTGATCACCTCCGCGCGCATCTCCGCATCGAGGACGAGCACGCCGATCGGCATCTGGTCGACCATCGTGCGAAGATTGGCGAAGGTCTCCGTAATTTTGGCGTTGGCACTCTCGATCTCGGCGTCGCGACGCTTGAGCTCGGAGACGTCGTAGTAGGTCAACAGCCGCTTGCCGCCGGACAACGCCGTCACGGAGAACATCATCGTCCTGCCATTGGCATGGAGAAATTCGCGTGGCGCAACCGAGCCGGCGCTGATCTCCTCGATGCGGGTGGCTAGGTAGTGCTGCCACTGCTGTTCATCGAGATCGCCGTAGATGCCGTTGCGGCGGTTGAGTTCCATCAACAGGCTGAACGGCGCGCCGACCGTGACGGCGCCGTCGGGAATCCTGGAGAGCTCGCGATAGGCCTTGTTGACGATGAGCGTGTCGAACTTCGCGTCAAGCACCACGACGCCCATATGCATGGCATCCATTGTCCGCTCGAGATCGGCGAGGTGCTGCGTAGCCTCGCCGGCCGGCGGATCGCTCTCGTCCTGCCGCAGTTCGTCCAGCGCACCGGCCAGTGCCGTGACGTTGCGGCCGATGCCGCGATAGCCGATGAATTCGCCTTCGCCGTCGAACCGCGGGGAACCGGTGATCGAAACCCAGCGGCAGCCGGGACGGCCGCCCTTCAACTCATAAACAAAGTCGCGAAACGGCCGATGCGCCTGCAGATCCTCCAGATGCGCGGCGGCGTGTCGATTGCCGTGCACCATCTGCTTGAGGAAATCGAAGCGGAAACGGCCAAGAATGCTGGCGGGATCGATGCCGGTGGCGGCCTGGTAGTTCTCCGAAAGCCAGGAAAAGCGCAGTTCGGCGTCGGTCTCCCAGACCCAGTCGGCGCCGGCCCCGACCAGTTCGCGCAGCGCTTCGGGCGAACCCCCGACGGACGTATCCTCGCCGTTCACCACCCCTTTTCGGGAACCGCGTCCGCCGCGTGTTCCAACAGTCCCGTCAGCCATCCCGTTCCCACCCCGAAAGCCAAGGCCGAACCCCCTCAGCGGTTCGCCGGCGGAATGTGCCCGAGAAGCATTAATGATCCGCTAACCATAACCAATCCAGACTGCGGCCAGAGCCACATTGCCCTGCGGTATTCCGCCGGTTGTCGGCGGAACCCCGGCCGGGCTATAAGTCGGCGGGGGTGTTGCTGATGACCGGTTGGATCGTGCCTTGTTTCCTGTGCCTGGCGCTGCTTGCGGGCAGCGGCTGCGCACGCAGCTATGACGGCACGGTGGTGATCCCGAAGCCGCTCGATATCAGGCGGGTCTGGGATCGCGATCCGTCGCAGACTGAGGCCAGCCGGAAGCAGGCGGCAGCCGGTGTGTTTCCGACGCCGCCGCCGCAGGAGCCCTACCGGCCCGCGGCACGCAGGCACACAACACAAATAGCTGCGCCAAGGCGGCACGTCAGGTCCAGCCCGCCCAGCATGGCTTCCGAACCGGCCAATCCGCTCACCTGCAAGAATGTCAGCGAACCCGGCAAACGCTACAGGATGGTTTGCGAATAGCTGGTACTAGAGCAATTCCAGGAAAAGTGTGAAACGGTTTTCCGTCCGGAATTGCGTAAAACAAAGACATAGAGCGGTTCGCCGTTTCGGTGAAACGCTCTAGGCGCAGGTTACTCCGCCGGGAAGAAAGCCGGCCCGACCACCCTGACCGGCCGCGAGCCGGCCAATGGCTCGACCGATTGTCGCTGGGCGGCGCCCCTGGCCTCTGCAGCGTCTGCGCCAGGCTGGGGAAGTTGCGCCACGGTGCCAAGATCCGGCTTCGCTGACGGCAAAGGAATGATCGCGTTGGCCATATTGGCTGGCGTCACCGTGCGCGCTCTCAGCTCGGCAACGCGCCGGTGATAGCGCTTGAGGTCGCAGGCCCTGAAGTTCGCATCATCGCAATATTTGAAGGCCGTCGGCAGGTCCTTGTAGGATGTGCGCGTATCGAGCGCGACCATCTCTTCGGTTTCAAGGCTTGGGTCACTGAGCATGTACAGGTCGACGCCGGCATCGTCGCAGACGTAGCGGCACTGATCGACCATCTCCTTGACATCGCCGCCTTGCACGAACTGCGATTTCGGCGCCGGGAAGAAATAGCCGTCGGAGAGACGAACGCAAAACAGCATCGAATTGCTGCCGATCATGGCGCCAGCCGGACGCTGTCTTTGTTGCCCGGCGGCGGGCCTGCAGCCGAGCGCGACGAGCCTGGCCTGCAGTCCGGACGCATCCCGGCGCGAAATCGCGGCGCCGGCGATCTGGCGTTGCACCTGTGTGCGGCTTTTGGCGAGGTCGGCGCAAGCATTGAAGAAGCCCCCCACCGCACTTTGCGCCGTGCACCGGCGTTGCCTCTCCAGCCCCTGGATCGCCGCAAGCTGGCGACGTAGCTGCGCAAGCTCGGAGCTGATCCCGCCGCTGCGGCCGGACGGTGCCAGCTGGCTCCTGAGCGCGGCGCATGGATCGGCAAGGGAAGCCGAAATGCCGAGGACGCTTGCCGCTACCGACACCAGTGCAAAGGTCACGACAAGCCACAAACGCATCATCGGCGACACCTGGTTCCTTGTACCCCTGTGGAGCCGATCGCCGCTCCAGCCGATTGAGCCTCAATGCGGGAGGTAAGTCTAATTCAAGAGACGCCAGCAACCGCCAGGTATTTTATGCCGAGTGTATTATGCCGGTTCCTGTAAATTCGCTATTACACTTTTGTTTCAAGATTGAGACGAGGCCAGGCTCGGGCGAGCCCGGGCCGCCGCAATCATCGATCCCGCGTTATCGGCCCTTGCGGATGAAACCTTTCTCCGGTGTCTCGCGTTGTGTCGGGCAAAGGAGACCGAAGATGTCTATTCACTTCACTGTCTCTGGCCTGACCAGGAACCTGTTCCACTCGCTGGGGCTGGACCATGAGCGGGCGCCGAGAGCGCTCGATCCCGAACAGAGCCTGTTGCTGGAATGCTATCTGGCCGGACAGATTCCGGAATCCGCCTGGGCCGACTACGTCTTCGAGACGCCGGAACTGCAGCGGCATGTCGATATCAGACGCCCGCACAACTGATCAGAGCAACTTCAGGAAAAGTGTGAGCCGTTTTTCCGGGAAAAGCGCGTAGCGCTTTCCCTTGGGAATTGCGTCAAGACAACGAGAGAGCGGGTCGCAGTTTCTGTGAAACGGTGAAACGCTCGCCCGCTCGCCTACTGCTTGGGCGAAGCGAATTGCACGGTGAAGACATTGCCCGCGACGCCTTGCGCCAGCGTCGGCGAAAAGCTCAACGGCAAGCACCTTTGCAGGGCAGTGGTTGCGGCGTCGACGAACGACTTCCTGGTATCCGCATCGCCATCGACCTTGATCGCCGTCGGCCGCGGCGGACCGATCAGCGTGCCGTCGCGCTTGAAGCTGAAGTTCAAGGTGACGCTGGCATTTCCAACACCCGCCGGCGGCGTCCAGCACGCCTGGATGGCATCGCCGACCTCCGCCATCGTGTCGAGCGGCGCGGCATTGCACGGGTAGCCTCCGACCAACACAACACCGGCAATCGCAAACACTCTCGCTACGCCCTTCATCGCAAAGCTCCTCGTGTGTCGTCCGCCGACCATGATGGTAGGGTCGAAGCAGACGATGGCAATATGCCTGATGTCAGACTTTACGGCATGAGACGGGCCTGATGGCGCATCGGCGAAAAGCAAAAGGCCGGCATTGCGCCGACCTTTCCCTTCACCCTTGCGCCAGTACATCCGTGGTCACGTGGTGCCTTCAATAGACAGCGTTTTGGTTAACGAATCCTTAGTTTTGCGCGCTGGCCTGCGACTTCACATAGGCGATGTAGCCGCGCACGTCGCCGGCCGGCTCGGCATAGGCCTGGCCGAGTTTCTTCTCCATCGCCGCGACATACTCCTTGGCCCATTTGGGCAGCGCATAGTCGATGACGGCCAGGAACTCCAGCGTCGATGCCAGGCGTATGTCGGCGATCGACGGGTGCTTGCCGCCGATGAACGGCTTGCCGTCCCTGAAGAAGGAGTGAAACACCTCCAGCGGCTCGGCAATTGCCGCCATGGCGGCCTTCTGCGCCTCGGACTTCTTCTCCGGATGGACGTCGCTATGGCCGACCTCGCCGGCATAGTGCGGGAAACCCAGCGCCGGATAGGTGGCGCGCGCCACATACGGGTAGAGCGTGCCGATCAGGTAGAACATGGCGCTGTCGACCATCGCCCGCTTGGCCGGCGCCTTGGGATAGAATTTCTCCAGCCCGTGCTTGTTGGCGAGATACTGCATGATGGCACAGCTCTCCCACAGCACGCCGCGCGGCAGCCCCTTGTCCTCGATCATCGGCGTCAGATGCGCCGGATTGCGCGCCATATATTCCGGCGACCGCGTGTGGCCCCAGGCGTCGGTCTCGGCGGCGTCGAACCCGGCCGCACGGGCAAACACCCGGACGGTCATGTTGTTGACGCTCGGCTTCAGCATCGAGAGCTTCAGCGCAGGTTTTTTCGCCGCCTTGGCCTTCGGCCCCGACATCTTAGTAGCCGGCTTTGTCGCGGCTTTCGCGGCCGGCTTCGCGGCTGCCTTCGGCGCGGCCTTTACGGCCGCCTTTGCCGCCGGCTTCGCTGCCGCTTTTGCTGCTGGCTTGGCCGCTGGTTTGCCAGCGCTCTTAACTGTCTTTGCCATTATGGTCCTCCCCTTTTGCTGGCCGTCAGTATGGATTCTTCGGCGTCCGGTCGTCCGACAAGGTCGCGCGCGACCACTCGACCAGCGTCTGGATCGCGTCGGCAAGGTGCACTTCGGCGATGTTGTAGTCGCCGCGCGCAACGCGCAGCTTGTGCGCCTGCATCAGCACGTCGGCGTGGGTGAAGCCGGCCGGCGGATCGAAGCGATACGACGCTAGCTCGATCAACAGGCCGAGCGGATCCTCGAAATAGATCGAATCCATGAAGCCGCGATCCTTGACACCGCTGTGCTTGATGGCGCGCTCGTCGAGCCGGGCGACCGCCTGCAGGAAGGTCACGCGCGACACCGAGAACGCAATATGATGGACGCAGCCCGGTTCGGTGGGCGTGCGCCGCTTGACCGGCGTGCGGCTCTCGTCGGTGAAGACGGTGATCAGCCTGCCGTCGCCGGGATCGAAATAAAGATGGCTTTCGCTTGGCTTGTCGAGGTTGGGCTGCTCGAAAATGAACGGCATGCCGAGCACGCCCTCCCAGAAATCGATCGAGGTCCGGCGGCCGGCGCCGACGAGCGTGATGTGATGGACGCCCTGCGACTGCAGTTTCTGCATCGGTCTCCTCCTCGCCGGCCCTCGCCTATGTTCCCCGGCGTCTTGCGCGCCGCAACGCCCTTTGGCGAGGCTTCGTACATGATGCTAGTGCAATTGGCCGCGCCGCGCCAGAAGCTCGCGGAAACTGCCGGCGCTGGATGGTGAACGGGGCTTGAGTTGCATGACCTGAGGCTATGCAACGGCTCTGAGCTCGGCTTCCGCCAGCGTGCCCAGGCCCGCGCATTCGGCACATGCCATCGTCTGCCCGGGACAGCCGGCCCGATGCGTACCTTGCGGGCAGCAATGCCCTTTCGACTCACGCCATTTCAAGCAATCGAAAACCTGCCCGCTGCCGAGACAGCGCGGGCATATCATTTTTGCCGAACTCATACTTGCTATGCCCAACCAAATCCGCGTTGCCGCAGATGCTATCCCCGCACCGCAAGTAACAGAGATTGCTACGCTTTCAAGCGTCGCGGCCTGACTTAAATTGGGTGTATCTGTGACGCGGATTTGCCGGGTTTTCACTGATGCCGCCGGCCCTCGCTGTCGCACGCGATCCGCGCGGCTGCTGCCCGAAATTTTCGATGATGCGGAAGGAAAGTCGTTGCTTGGTACGCCCAAGGGGAATCGAACCCCTGTTCCCGCCGTGAGAGGGCGGTGTCCTGACCGCTAGACGATGGGCGCGTTCAAGAACCGGCGATATAGGCTGACGGTTTGGAAAAAGCAACTGGGCTTCGAACGGCCGGACCGCTTCTGTGCAATCTCGGTTTGCGGACCTATCGTTTCGGCTCGATCAGATCCCACAGATTGCCGTAGAGATCGGCGAAAACCGCCACGGTACCGTAGGGCTCATGGCGTGGCGTTTCGTGGAAGTCGACGCCGTTTTCCAGCATGGTCGCATGGTCACTGTCAAAATCATCGGTTTCGAGAAACAAAACCACGCGGCCTCCGGTCTGGTCGCCGACGCGGCTCTTCTGCACATCGTCCAACGCTTCCGCCAGAAGCAGCCGGGGCCCTTGCCCCACCGCCGGCGTTACCGTCACCCAGCGCTTGCCGTCGCCGAGCTCGATGTCGTCGCAGAGGACAAAGCCAAGCTTGCCGACATACCAGGCGATCGCCTCGTCATAGTCGGCGACGACGAGCGTGATGGTTGCGATGCGGCGATGGTCGGCAAACCCGGTCATTGTTTCGGCCCGGCTATTTGTTGCGGATGGCGAAGCGGCCGATGATACGGCGCTCGGCGATGTCGTAGACGAAGATGGTGCGGCTGCCGTCGCTGAGCTCGGCGTCGATCGAAATGCGATTGCCCGACAGAGCCTGGCTGATCACCTTGGCTCCGACCGGGAGCACTATGTCGGCCGCGAGCGGCTCGCCGGGCGGAACTGGAATGTCGTTGGCGAGCGGCGGGTTCGCGGGCGGCGCTTTGCGCGATTTGTAGACAATGGCCGCGATCACCACCATAAGGGCCAGCAAAAGCAGGCCGAGATTGATGGCCATGAAACGGATGAGCCTGCCGCGCACCTTTTCGATCTCGGGATCGAGCGGCTTTTCTTCTTCATCGGCAGCGGGCCGGGCCATGGCAGAACTTCCGGAACTTTTTCGATGAGCGCTCATAACGAAGAGACCCGACAATTCATAGAGGCCGGCACCGATGCTGCCGGCCAGCGCCTCGACCAGTGGCTGGCGGGCGCCCTCGGGCCTGACATGTCGCGCAGCCGCGTGCAGATGCTGATCAAGCAGGGCGCGGTGTCCATCGACGGCAAGCCGGTCGACGAGACCAAGCGCAAGATGAGTGCTGGCGAGCGCGTATCGGTCGTCATGCCCGAGCCGGAACCGGCCGAACCGCAGGGCGAGGCCATCGCGCTCGACGTGCTTTATGAGGACGACGAGTTGATCGTCATCAACAAGCCGGCTGGCCTCGTCGTCCATCCCGGCGCCGGCAACTGGACCGGCACGCTGGTCAACGCCCTGATCCACCATTGCGGCGACAGTCTTTCGGGCATTGGCGGCGTCAGGCGGCCGGGCATCGTCCATCGCCTCGACAAGGAAACCAGCGGCGTCATGGTGGTGGCCAAGACCGACCGCGCCCACAAGGCGCTGTCGGAGGCCTTTGCCGACCACGGCCGCACCGGCGACCTCGAACGTGCCTATCTGGCGCTGGTCTGGGGAATCCCGTCGCGGCCGGCCGGAACGGTCGATGCGCCGCTTGGCCGTGCCGCCGACCGCGTGCGCCGCGCCGTCGTGCCGGAAGGCCGTGACGATGCCCGCCACGCCGTGACCCATTTCACCGTCAAGGAGCGTTTCGGCGAGGGCCAGCAGGCGTTCGCCACCGCCAGCCTGGTCGAATGCCGGCTGGAAACCGGCCGCACCCACCAGATCCGCGTCCACATGGCCCATATCGGCCATCCCGTCATCGGCGACCCCGATTACGGCCAGGCCTTCCGCACCAAGGCCAACCGGCTGCCCGAGCCGCTGAAGGGTCAGGTCAAGGCATTTTCCAGGCAAGCTTTGCATGCCTGGCTCCTTGCATTTCGGCACCCGGCTACCCATTTACCGATGAGGTTCGAGGCGCCGATACCGGGGGACATGGAGGAACTCGTCGGCGGCTTCCGCGGCTCTGAGCCAGCCAGCTAAAACCTGAGCGGCATTGTTCACTTCAGCGTGACACACTGTTTCGTGTTGAACAAATGCCTGTCTTTTCTGGTTTTGTTCCTATATAACTCAGTTGTCGCGGGCGAGCCTTTTGGTGCTCGCGTCACATGCCCGCCGCGTTTCGGGGGCATCACTCCAATAGAGAGGGGGCGCAATCATGGCCCAGTCACTACCCAGTATTGTTTCCGGCGAAGGCGGCCTCAGCCGCTACCTGGAAGAAATCCGCCGCTTTCCCATGCTTCAGCCGCAGGAAGAGTACATGCTCGCCAAGCGCTACGCCGAGCATGAAGACACCAGCGCTGCGCACAAGCTCGTCACCAGCCACCTTCGGCTCGTTGCCAAGATCGCCATGGGCTATCGCGGCTACGGCCTGCCGATCGGCGAAGTGATCTCGGAAGGCAATGTCGGCCTGATGCAGGCCGTCAAGAAATTCGAACCCGAGCGTGGCTTCCGCCTCGCGACCTACGCCATGTGGTGGATCAAGGCCTCGATCCAGGAGTACATCCTGCGCTCGTGGAGCCTGGTCAAGATGGGCACGACCGCCAATCAGAAGCGCCTGTTCTTCAACCTGCGCAAGGTGAAGGGCAAGATCCAGGCGCTGGACGATGGCGACCTCAAGCCCGACCAGATCACCGAGATCGCCACCAGGCTGAACGTGTCGGAAGCCGAAGTCGTGTCGATGAACCGCCGCCTATCGGGCGACGCGTCGCTGAACGCGCCGATCCGCGCCAGCGAGGGTGAATCCGGCGAATGGCAGGACTGGCTGGTCGATGACCACGAAAGCCAGGAAGACATGCTGATCGAGCAGGACGAGCTGGAAAACCGCCGCGGCATGCTGTCGGGCGCTCTGGCCGTGCTCAACGATCGTGAGCGGCGCATCTTCGAGGCCCGCCGCCTCGCCGAGGAGCCGCTGACGCTGGAAGAGCTGTCGTCCGAGTTCGACATCAGCCGCGAGCGCGTGCGCCAGATCGAGGTGCGCGCCTTCGAGAAGGTGCAGGACGCGGTCAAGGCCGCCGCCAAGCGCCAGATGCAGGCGCTGCGCACGATCGAGGCGCAGCCGGCGGCGTAAAGCTGGGTTCGGCTAAGGAACAGAAGGCGGCGTCGGGAAACCGGCGCCGCCTTTTTTTATGTCTTACGCTTACGCTGGCGATTGGCGAAAGCATTCTTGACATCCAATCTCCCCCTTGCGGGGGAGATGTCCGGCAGGACAGAGGGGGTGTGAAGGATCGCCAACTTCGGTTTTGGCTACCCTATCGGAATTGACGGCACAGCTACCCGACTGACAGGTCAGCGGGACAGCACCCCCCTCTGCCCTGCCGGGCATCTCCCCCGCAAGGGGGAGATCGGCAGCTTCGCCAACTGCCCTCTCAAAGCCCATCCAGCGGAAACTTGAGATACCTTCGGCCGTTGGCCTCCGGTTCCGGCAGCCGTCCACCATTCATGTTGACCTGCAGCGCATGCAGGATCAACCGCGGCATCGGCAGTATCTTGTCGCGCGCTTCGCGCAAGGCGACGAACTCGGCTTCGCTGCGCGCCGCAACGAGGTGGATATTCTTTGCCCTCTGCTCGGCGACCGTGCTCTCCCAGCACGGCTCGCGCCCGCCGGCCTGATAGTCGTGGCCGACAAACACCCGCGTTTCGTCCGGCAGCGCCAGAACGCCCTCAATCGAATGCCACAGCCGCGCGGCACTGCCGCCGGGAAAATCCGTCCTTGCCGAGCCGCTGTCGGGCATGAACAGCGTGTCGTGGACGAAGGCTGCGTCGCCAATGACATAGGTGATCGAGGCGAGCGTGTGGCCGGGCGAGAACAGCACCTTGACCGGCAGGTTGCCGATCATGAACGTTTCGCCTTCCCCAAACAGCCGGTCCCACTGCGAACCGTCTGCGGGGAAATCCGGCCAGTTGTAGATCGCCTTCCACAGCGCCTGGACTTCGACGATCCTGTCGCCGATCGCCGTCGGCGCGCCGGTCTTTTCCCGGAGATAGTGCGCCGCCGAGAAATGATCGGCATGCGGATGGGTGTCCAGGATCCACTCGAGCTCCAGCCCGTTTTCGCGGATAAAATCCAGCAAGGCGTCGGCATTCTTCGTCGCCGTCGCGCCGGATTTTTCGTCGAAGTCGAGGATCGGGTCGATGACGGCGCAGCGTCTCGTCACCGGGTCGGTGACGACATACTGGATGGCGCCGGTCGGCTTGTCGTAGAAGCCGGCGACCTCAGGTTTGGCCGAAGCGATGTCCAATGTCCGGCCCCCCTGCCCCTTGCCCGACAGGAACCGTTTTCTCCGTCGGGTTGAACAACAGCATGGTCATCTGGCAAAGCGCGCCGGTCAAGCACGCCTTGCCAGAAATAGGACTGAAGCCCGAAATAGCTCCGACGGAGAAAACCTAGGCTGACGGCTGCTTGGTCTTCCTGAGATAGGGCAGGATCGTCTCGAAAGCGCCAAAACGCTTGACCGCATCTTCGTTCGAAACCGCGGCGGTGATGATCACATCCTCGCCCTGCTTCCAGTTGGCCGGCGTCGCCACCTGGTGCTTGGCGGTCAGCTGCATGGAATCGACCGCGCGCAGGATCTCGTCGAAGTTGCGGCCCGTCGTCATCGGGTAGGTCAGCACCAGCTTGATCTTCTTGTCCGGCCCGATGACATAGACCGAGCGCACCGTGGCGTTGTCGGCCGGCGTGCGGCCTTCCGACGTCTCGCCGGCGCCCGCCGGCAGCATGTCATAAAGCTTGGCCACCTTGAGGTCCTTGTCGCCGATCAGCGGGTAATTCACCGTCTGGCCGGTCGCCGTCTTGATGTCGGCCTGCCACTTGTCGTGGCTCGCAACGGGATCGACGGAAATGCCGATGACCTTGACGTTGCGCTTCTTGAACTCGCCTTCGAGCCCCGCCATCGTGCCCAGCTCGGTGGTGCAGACCGGGGTGAAATTCTTCGGATGGCTGAACAGGATCGCCCAGCCGTCGCCGATCCAGTCATGAAACTTGATCGGCCCTTGCGTGGTCTCGGCGGTGAAGTCAGGCGCGATGTCGTTGATACGAAGGCTCATGGCATTATTTCCCCAGCAACAGATTTCGTCAGGAGCGGCCGTGGACGGCGTCAACGCTCCGGCATTCCCGCATCTTAGCGCAAAAATCGCGGCTGCAGGACAATAGGAAACTATTATTGGCGACGGAACGAGCACTTTCGTTCTACGGACCGACGTTGGGCCGACAATCTTTCGTTTGTGCGGGGAAGGCTCAGGCCTTGTTGACCGCCAGCGACGTGGCCAGGTCTTCCATGCGCTGGGCGAGCGCGCCGAGCGCGCTGGTCAGCACGGTGTCGTTCTTGTCGGCCTTGGTCAGCGCTTCGTCGCGCGTCTTGCGCAGCGTCTGCACTTCGGTCTCCATGCCCTTGACCCGCTTCTGCAGCTCCGAAAGCTCGTCCATCACCATGATGCCAGCCATCACCGTCAGCCGCTGGTCGCCGATCTCGCCGAACGAATCCTTCAGATGCGAGACATAACGGTCGAACCGCTCGGCGAGGTCGATCAGGTGCTCTTCCTGACCCTCGTCGCAAGCCATGCGATACTGCTTGCCGTCGATGGAAACCGTGACCTGTGCCATGGCCTGCAGCTCCTACCTGTCCAGCACCGCGCGGATGGTTTCCATGGCGGTCACCAAGCGGCGCGACACTTCCTTGTTGGCATCTTCCAGCCGTTCGGCGCGGGCTTCGGAATTGTCGAGTTCCTGCGCCAGCCGTGAACGGTCGGCGTTCATGCGCTGCACCTCAGCCTCGGCTTCGGAATAGTCGCGCTCGTGCTCGAGCTTGGCCGCGACGGCGTTTTCCAGCCCCTCGATGGCCTTGCCCAGCCTGTGGATGACTTCCTTGAGTGTGGTTTCGCCGGTCATGGCCTTCGTCCTGTGCCCTGCCCATCACCGAATCGCTTCGCGTTCAGAACGCGTTAACAAGGAAACATTAGGCACCGGGTGAAGGCAAGGTCAACAAAGCTCTCGCGACTGTCCCCCGCTAACGCTAATGTAGGTCGCCCCATAAGGTCTCAAAGCCTTCACAAGACCGGCAAATGTGCAGCCGATTTGTTGACTAAAAGCCCGTGGCTGCTATGTGTCGCGCACTCTTTCCTGGGCTCTGCCAAGCCCACAAATCCCCACCCCGGAGGTACCATGACGTCGCGTGAACAACATGACCGGATGGCCAATGCGATCCGTTTTCTCTCCATGGACGCCGTCGAGAAGTCCCAGTCCGGCCATCCCGGCCTGCCCATGGGCTGCGCCGACATCGCCACAGTGCTGTTCACCCGCTTTCTGAAATATGATCCGAAGAACCCCCATTGGCCGGACCGAGACCGCTTCATCCTGTCGGCCGGCCATGGTTCTATGCTGCTCTACTCGCTGCTGCATCTGACCGGTTACGAGGACATGACCCTCGACCAGATCAAGCATTTCCGCCAGCTGGGTTCCAAGACTGCCGGCCATCCCGAATACGGCCATGCCACCGGCATCGAGACGACGACCGGCCCGCTCGGCCAGGGTCTCGCCAATTCGGTCGGCTTCGCGCTCGGCGAGCGCATCATGAACGCCGCCTTCGGCAACGACCTCGTCGACCACTACACCTATGTGCTGGCCGGCGACGGCTGCCTGATGGAAGGTGTTTCCCAGGAAGCCATCGCGCTGGCCGGCCACCTCAAGCTCAACAAGCTGATCGTCTTCTGGGACAACAACAACATCTCGATCGACGGTCCGGTTTCGCTTGCAGACAACACCGACCAGGTCGCCCGCTTCCAGGCCTCGGGCTGGAACGCCAGCCACATTGACGGCACCGACCCCGAGGCGATCGCCTACGCCATCGAAGCCGCCCGCCATTCCGACAAGCCGACGATGATCGCCTGCAAGACGACCATCGGCTTCGGCGCCCCGACCAAGGCCGGCACCAACAAGGCGCACGGTTCGCCGCTCGGCGCCGACGAGATCGCAGGCGCGCGGAAATTCTTCAACTGGGACTCGCCGCCCTTCGAAATTCCGGCCGACATTCTCGACGCCTGGCGCACCGCCGGCGAGGCCGGCGTCAAGCCGCGCACCGACTGGGAAGGCCGCCTGGCCAAGGCCAAGCCTGAGTTGAAGGCCGAGTTCGAGCGCCGCCTCGCCGGCAAGCTGCCGTCGAATTTCGATGCCGTCATTGCCGACTACAAGAAGAAGCTGTCGGCCGACAAGCCGAAGGTCGCCACCCGCAAATCGTCGGAAATGGCGCTGGAAGTCATCAATGGCGCGGTGCCGGAAACCATCGGCGGCTCTGCCGACCTGACGGGCTCCAACAACACCAAGACCAGCCAGACCAAGAACATCACGCCGGACGATTACGGCCAGCGCTATGTCCACTACGGCATCCGCGAGCATGGCATGGCGGCCGCCCTCAACGGCCTGACGCTGCATGGCGGCCTCATCGCCTATGGTGGCACCTTCATGTGCTTCTCCGACTATGCCCGTCCGTCGATGCGGCTGGCGTCGCTGATGGGGATCCGCTCGATCTTCGTCATGACCCATGATTCGATCGGTCTGGGCGAAGACGGCCCGACCCACCAGCCGGTCGAGCACCTGGCGGCGCTCCGCGCCATCCCCAACCACAATGTCTTCCGCCCGGCCGACGCGGTGGAAACCGCCGAATGCTGGCAGATTGCCATTGAATCGGAAAAGACCCCGTCCACCCTGGCGCTGACTCGCCAGAACCTGCCGACGGTGCGCACCGAGCACTCGGCCAGGAACCTCAGCAGCCAGGGCGCCTATGAACTGGCCGCGGCGAGCGGCGAAGCGGCGGTGACGATCTTCGCCACCGGCTCCGAGGTCGAGATCGCGCTCGGCGCCCGTGATTTGCTTGAAAAGCATGGGCACCCGACCCGCGTCGTCTCGGTGCCTTGCTTCGAACTGTTCGACCAGCAGAGCGACGCCTACCGCAAGGAGACGATCGGCAACGCGCCGATCAAGATGGCGATCGAGGCCGGCATCCGCCAGGGCTGGGATCACCTGATCGGCTCCGACGGCATCTTCATCGGCATGACCGGCTTCGGCGCTTCCGGCACCATCGAGCAGCTCTACCCGCATTTCGGCATCACCGCCGAAGCCGCGGCCAAGGCGGCGGAAGCCCGCCTGCACGGCAAGTAAGATCAGGGTCAGTCCCGCGCACCTCCAAGGCGGATTCGCGGGGCTGGACCAACCTAATCGATTTAAATTCGGCCTTCTGCGGCTGGATTCTTGTGCCATCCGCCGCTATGAAGCTGCGGACCCATCTGCCGCCTCCAGCTCCCAGGGAGAGTAAAATGACCGTCAGAGTTGCCATCAACGGATTTGGCCGCATCGGCCGCAACATCCTGCGCGCCATCCATGAATCCGGCCGCAAGGACATCGACGTCGTCGCCGTCAACGACCTCGGCCCGGTCGAGACCAACGCGCATCTGCTGCGCTATGACAGCGTGCACGGCCGCTTCCCGCACGAAGTGTCGGTCTCGGGCGACCAGATCACCGTCGGCAAGGAGACCTTCAAGGTCACCGCGATCAAGGACCCGGCGCAGCTGCCGTGGAAGGAGCTCGGCATCGACATCGCGCTCGAATGCACCGGCATCTTCACCGCCCGAGACAAGGCTGCCGCGCATTTGACCGCCGGCGCCAAGCGCGTCGTCGTCTCCGCGCCTGCCGAAGGTGCTGACCTCACCGTCGTCTACGGCATCAACCACGACAAGCTGACCAAGGACCACATCGTCATTTCGAATGCGTCCTGCACCACCAACTGCCTGGCGCCGCTGGCCGCAGTGCTGCACGAGACCGTCGGCATCGAAAAGGGCATGATGACGACGATCCACTCCTACACCGGCGACCAGCCGACGCTGGACACCATGCACAAGGATCTCTACCGCGGCCGCGCGGCTGCCCTGTCGCAGATCCCGACCTCGACCGGTGCGGCCAAGGCGATCGGCCTGGTGCTGCCCGACCTCAAGGGCAAGCTCGACGGCATCTCGATCCGCGTGCCGACCCCCAACGTCTCGGTTGTCGACTTCAAGTTCATCGCCAAGCGCGCCACCACCGTGCAGGAGATCAACGAAGCGGTGATCGCCGCCTCCAACGGCAAGTTGAAGGGCATTCTCGGCGTCACCCATCACCCGAATGTGTCGATCGACTTCAACCACGATCCGCGCTCGTCGATCCTGGCGCTCGACCAGACCAAGGTCATGGACGGCAACTTCGTTTCGGTGCTGTCCTGGTACGACAATGAGTGGGGCTTCTCCAACCGCATGGCCGACACCTCGGTCGCCTTTGGCAAGACCATCGCCTGATCTGAAGGCATCGTCTCGCAGCTTCGAACGCCCGGCTGTGCCCGGGCGTTTTTCGTCAGCGCGCCGGGCAAGGCGCGCCGAGCCGCCAAACGCCGGAAAATCAGCGGCATAAGGCAAAAAGCCATCCTTGCGCCTTGCACCGGCCATTCCTTCGCCCCACTCTCCCGTGAATCGGGAGAAAGAGGAATTCGAGGGGCAAATCACGGATGGAGCATGCGATCTATCTCGTCACGCTGGTCGGCACAGCGCTAGTCGTCGCCGCAGCGTTCTCGAGCCTGATCGCCTTCCGCTTCGGCGCCCCGTTGCTGCTGCTCTTCCTCTGCATCGGCCTCGCCAGCGGCGTCGATGGTCTCGGCATCGAATTCGACAATGCGCGCGTGGCATATTTTGCCGGCTCACTGGCGCTGGCGGTCATCCTGTTCGATTCCGGTTTCGGCACGCCGCTCAACGCGCTGCGCCAGGCGGCCGGACCGGCGCTGTCGCTGGCGACCTTCGGCGTAATCCTGACCACTGGCCTGTTCGGCGCCGCCGCCTATTACCTGCTCGACCTCAGCTGGCTGGAATCCTTCCTGCTTGGAGCTGCCGTCGCCTCGACCGACGCGGCTGCGGTGTTCTTCCTGCTGCGCGCCGGCGAGATCAATCTGCGCGAGCGCGTGCGCGCGACACTGGAAGTCGAATCCGGCACCAACGACCCGATCGCCATCTTCCTGACCATCACGCTGGTCGAGATCATCGCTGCCCACGCCAATCCCGAGACCCATGTGCTGGTCACCGACCTGATCCTCGGCTTCCTGCTCAATATGGGGCTCGGCGCCGTCGTCGGCGTGCTTGGCGGGCTCGGCATCGTGCGCCTCGTCGACCGGCTCAACCTCGACCATGGCTTGCTGCCGATCTTCGTGCTGACCCTGTCGCTGATGGTGTTCGCCGCCGCCGGCGCCATTGGCGGCTCGGGCTTCCTGGCGGTCTATCTCGCCGGGCTGATTGCCGGCAACTCCGACATCCGCGCCGTCACCATCCTGAAGCGCTTCCAGGACGGCATGTCGTGGCTGGCACAGATCATCATGTTCCTGATCCTCGGCCTGTTCGCGACGCCCTCGCAGTTTCCGGCGATCATGGTGCCGGCGGTGCTGCTCGGCCTGTTCCTGATGTTTGTCGCGCGCCCGGTCGCCGTCTGGCTCTGCCTTATCCCGTTCCGCCTGCCACGTCCCGAGATCGCCTTCGTCTCCTGGGTCGGCCTGCGCGGCGCCGTGTCCATCCTGCTTGCCATCACCCCGCTGCTCGGCGGACTGGAGAACGGCCGCACCATCTTCAACGTCGCCTTCATCATCGTTCTGGTATCGCTGGTGGTGCAGGGCTGGTCGGTCGGTCCGCTGGCGCGCCGGCTCGGCCTGATCGTGCCGGCGAGACTCGGGCCGCTCGACAAGGTCGAACTCGAACTGCCGGGCTCCGCCCACCACGAACTGCTCGCCTACCGCGTCGCGCCCGGCAGCCCGGTGGCGCGCGGCGAGCGCATCCCGCGCTGGGCACGGCCCTCGCTGGTGCTGCGCGACGGCCGCTCGATGCGTTTCCAGGACATGGGCCGGCTCGCGGCCGGCGACCAGGTCTACATCTTCGTGCCCGACCGCTATCCGCGCCTGCTTGACAAGCTGTTTGCCAGCCGCGCCGTAGTCGACCCCGAGGATGCCGACTTCTTCGGCGCCTTTGCCGTCGATCCCGCCCGCTCGGCCGCAGAGCTCGAGGCCGCATACACTCCGGGATTGAGCGAAGCCGAGCAGAAGCTCACCGTCGGCGCGCTGGTGACGGCGCGGCTCGGCGGCCATGCCGAATATGCCGACCGGGTGCTGATCGGCCCGATCGAATTGATCGTCCGCGACGTCGACGACAAGGGCAAGATCACCGGTCTCGGCCTCTCCTTCGAGCCGACCGCGCCGGTGGCGCGGGTTCCGGTGTTCCTGAGCGCCGGCGAGATCGGCGATCGGGTCTCCGCCTTCATCCGCAACTGGCGCAAGCCGACCGAGACGCAGACTGCAGAGGCGACAGCCAATGAGAAGGCCCTTGAGCCGACGGCGGAAAAGATAACGACCGAAGGCTGACAAGCGATCGGTTCACGCTGACGTCCCGCATCATCACGACAGCCTTCGCCTTGATCTCAAAATTTAGCTCGCACCCCGGCTCAAGCCTTGCATCGTCATCGATGCGAGGTATGGTCCCGGCGATTTTCCACGGAAAGGAACCCGCATGGCCGCCTTCAAGACACTCGACGATATCGGCAATATCAGTGGCAAGCGCGTGCTGGTGCGCGTCGACCTCAACGTGCCCGTCGCCGACGGCAAGGTCACCGACGCCACCCGCATCGAACGCATTGCGCCGACCATCGCCGAACTGTCCGGCAAGGGCGCCAAGGTCATCCTGCTCGCGCATTTCGGCCGCCCGAAGGATGGTCCCTCGCCCGAATTCTCGCTGGAGCCGATCGCCAAGGCTGCCGCGGAGGTGCTTGGCCGCCCCGTCGGCTTTGCCGGCGACTGCGTCGGCGACACGGCGGGCAGTGCGGTCGCCGCCATGAACAAGGGCGATGTGCTGCTGCTGGAAAACACCCGCTTCCACAAGACCGAGGAGAAGAACGACCCGGCCTTTACAGAGCGGCTCGCCGCCAATGGCGATATCTTCGTCAACGACGCCTTTTCCGCCGCCCACCGGGCGCACTCCTCGACCGAAGGCCTGGCGCGGCTGTTGCCGTCCTATGCCGGCCGCACCATGCAGGCCGAGCTCGAGGCGCTGGAGAAGGGGCTCGGCAATCCGGTCCGCCCTGTCGTCGCCATTGTCGGCGGCGCCAAGGTGTCGACCAAGATCGACCTGTTGATGAACCTGGTGAAGAAGGTCGACGCGCTGGTGATCGGCGGCGGCATGGCCAACACTTTTCTCGCCGCGCGTGGCACCGCTGTCGGCAAGTCGCTGTGCGAGCATGACCTTGCCGCGACCGCCAAGCAGATCATGATCGAGGCCGCCGAAGCCGGCTGCGCCATCATCCTGCCTGTCGACGGTGTCGTCGCCAAGGAATTCAAGGCGGGTGCGGCCAGCGAGACCGTTGCCATTACGGATGTCCCGGCTGACGGCATGATCCTCGATGTCGGCGAAAAGACCGTGAAGACGATCCGCGAATGGATCGACCGCGCCGCGACCCTGGTCTGGAACGGCCCGCTCGGCGCCTTCGAGATCGAGCCTTTCGACCACGCCACGGTGGCGGCGGCCAGGCACGCGGCGGCCCGCACCAGGGCCGGCAAGCTGGTCTCGGTCGCCGGTGGCGGCGATACGGTGGCCGCCCTCAACCATGCCGGCGTCGCCGACGACTTCACCTATGTCTCGACCGCCGGCGGCGCTTTCCTCGAATGGATGGAAGGCAAGCCGCTGCCCGGCGTCGACGTGCTGAAGAAACAAGCCTGACCGGATCGGGGGCGCAAAAACGGACGCCAGGAACTTTCAATCGATTCGAGCTTTCCGATGCCATTCCTTTGGCGGTAGACTTCCGTTACGCGCGGAACGTACCCCCTTAGGAGAAGAAAAATGAGCGAACGTCTCGAAGACATTGCCGCCGCGATGGTGGCCGGCGGCAAGGGCCTGCTGGCCGCCGATGAGAGCTCCGGCACCATCAAGAAGCGCTTCGACGTCATCGGCGTCGAATCGACCGCCGACAGCCGCCGCGACTACCGCGAGATGATGTTCCGCGCCAAGGACGCGATGACGAAGTACATCTCCGGCGTCATTCTCTACGACGAGACCATCCGTCAGAAGGCTGCCGACGGCACGCCTCTCGTCGACATCATCAAGGCGGCGGGCGCCATCCCCGGCATCAAGGTCGATGCCGGCGCCAAGCCGCTCGCCGGCTTTCCCGGCGATACCGTTACCGAAGGCCTCGACGGCTTGCGCGAGCGGCTCGCAGATTATTACAAGCTCGGCGCCCGCTTCGCCAAATGGCGCGCGGTGATCGACATCGACACCGGCAAGGGCGTGCCCTCGGTCAATTCGATTGCCTCCAACGCCCATGCGCTGGCCCGCTATGCCGCACTGTGCCAGGAGGCCGGCATCGTGCCGATCGTCGAGCCGGAAGTGCTGATGGACGGCGCGCACGACATCGACACCTGCTACGACATCTCGAAGGCAACGCTGATCAAGCTCTATGACGAGCTGCATGCGGCGCGCGTTTTGCTGGGAGGCACCATCCTGAAGCCGAACATGGTGCTGGCCGGCAGGAAGTCGGGCAAGGTGAGCAGCCCCGAAGAGGTCGCGGAAAAGACCATAAAACTTTTCCGCGAAACCGTACCGGCAGCGGTGCCGGGCATCGCCTTCCTTTCGGGCGGGCAGTCGGACGAGGAGGCTACCGCCAACCTCAACGCCATCAACGCCATCGGCCCGCATCCGTGGAAGCTGACCTTCTCCTATGGCCGCGCCTTGCAGGCCGCCCCGCAAAAGGCCTGGAGCGGCAAGGCATCGAACGTCGCCGCCGGCCAGGCCGCCTTCACCCATCGTGCCCACATGAACCATCTGGCGGCGCTGGGACAATGGACGGCGAGCCTCGAACAGGCCGCCTGAGCGCAGTCCTCCCGTTGTCATACAACCCGGGCCGATGCGCCCGGGTTTGTTTATGCAAAGCCCGGCTTGGACGGAGTTCGTCCATCCTTATCTCCTTTTCGGCAAAAGCTGACGGCGATGTCGGTTTCTGCCCACCCCAAACGTCCTTGGGTGAACAGACAGGGAGAACTTCATGACTCGCAGCAAGGTGGTTTCGCGTGAAAACTGGTTTGAGGCGCACAAGGCGCATCTGGCGCGCGAGAAGGAATTGACACGGTTGCGTGAGCGCATCGCCGCCGAGCGGCGTGAACTGCCCTGGATGAAAATCCGCAAGGACTATGTCTTCGAGACCGAGCAGGGTCCGAAGAACCTGGCCGGACTGTTCGGCGCCAACAGCCAACTGATCGTCTACCACTTCATGATGACGCCAGGATCGAACCACCGCTGCGAAGGCTGCTCCTTCCTTGCCGACCATATAGACGGCGCCGATCAGCATCTCAGGCACCACGACGTGTCGCTGGTGGTGGTTGCGCGCGCGCCGCTGGCGGAACTGCTGCCTTACAAGCAGCGTATGGGCTGGAAATTCGACTGGGTGTCGTCCTATGCCTCCGATTTCAACTTCGACATGCAGGTCTCCTTCACCGACAAGCAGATCGCGGCCGGCGACACCACCTACAATTTCGAGACGCGTCCGCGCACGTCAAAGGACCTTCCCGGCACCAGTGTTTTCTACAAGGACGAGAACGGCGACATATTCCTTACCTTTATGTCGCGCGCCCGCGGCGGCGAGGCCCAGATCGGCACTTACGACTATCTCGACATGACACCGAAGGGCCGCGGCGAAAATGGCCCTTATCATAGCCTGATGGACTGGGTGCGGCTGCATGACGAATATCAGGACAAGCAGGCGGACAAGCCGAACTGCTGCGACTAGAAGCTCGTTCACCTCAGGCGAAACTTGCGCTAAGGCTGCCGCTGATCTCTAAACGGTATCGCCATGCGCTTCCCGGCCCTTCTTACCTGGCTCGCCTACCCCGTTTATGTCTGGCAGGGCCTCGGCGTGCGCCGCCGCACCACCCGCATGCTGCCGGCACAAGGGCCGGTCATGCACGAAATATCGGGCAAGGCGCCGGCCATCTCGCTGCTGGTGCTGGGCGATTCCTCGGCCGCTTCCGTCGGCATCGGCAATTCCGAGAACGGGCTTGCCGCGCAGCTTGCAATGCTGGTCGCAAAACGAACCGGCCTTGCCGTGCGCTGGCGCGCCGCCGGATTCAACTCGGCAACGTCGGGCCAGATCCGGGACCATGTGCTGCCCAATCTGTCGGCCGATCGGTGGACGCATATAGTGCTGGCCATCGGCACCAACGACACCAAGAATTTCCACTCGGTGCCGCGCTTCAAGAAAGAGTTCGGCGGCCTGCTTTACGCGCTGCGTGCCAAATGGCCGGAGGCCCGCGTCGTCTGGTCGCCGGTGCTGGAATTCACCCGCGCGCCGGCCATGCCGCCGCTGCTCGGCAAGATACTCGAAATCCGCGCTACCGCAATGAACCGCATGGGCGAGCGCCTCTGTTTCGAGCGCGGCGCCGTGCCGGCGCCACGGCTGCCGATCACCAACCCTGAGGCCGGCTTTGCCTCCGATGGCTTTCATGCCTCGGAAGCCGGTTACCGCGCCTGGGCCGAACATCTGGTCGGATGGGTGCTCGCCGATTGACCTGAGGGGGCACAAGCTCGGACTGGTGGGCTTCAGAGAACTGACACGAGTATTTCCAAATACTGTTGATTGCAGTCTGCTTCCAATGGATCTGAGCCAGAATATCATCCAGCAGCAATGGATGAGCTACGGCCTGGATTCCGAAACCGGCAACGACACCTGCACGCTGACCGGCAACCGCGCCGAATCGAGCAAGCATGTCATTCCGGCCGGTCCGGCCAACGCCACGCCCTCTATTGCGGCGAACCTGCCGAAATTCGTGACGACGCGCGGTGGCGATTATTTCTTCGTGCCCAGCCTCAACGCCATCCGGATGATTGCCGTGGGAACGGTGGACCCGACCTGACCCTCAAGGCTATGTCCAGTGCCCCAGCGCACCCGCCAGCGCGATGGCCGCCATGGCGAGCAGGGCCAGCTTCCAGAAATCGCCGCGCCGCTTCAGGCCCGGCCAGCCGAGCGGCTTGATCAGCTGAATGGCCATGATGCCGATGATGACGAGCGCGAGGAGTTTCGACATGCCCGCCTTTGAGCAGCATCGCGACAGGCTGTCAAAGCGGTTCTTGCATGGTCTCGGTCGACTTGGCCATTCCTGACAAAAGGCTCGTTTCCGAACCGACCGCGAAGCACCTCGCAGCTTTCTTCAACGAGCTGACATGCTCCTGACAGACTGCTGTCAGGAGGGGTATGCGATAGTGTCTCCATCAGAGAAGAGGAGATGGTCATGAACAGCTTTGGTATTTTGAACAGCGTACAGCACTATGTCGGCAAGATCCGCACGATGCGCAATGAAGTCCGTACCCAGCGCTTCCTGAACTCCTTGCCGGCGGACATCCGCAAGGACATTGGCTGGCCGGATATGTATGAGGGTCACAGCCGCATTCGCGAGATCTGAGGCGTTTTACATGACAATGCTTGGATGCGAACCCCGCAACGCCCGGATCATTGACATGGCCCCCCCGGGCGGCGACCCCTCGGGCTGGCGCAAAAACTTTGGCGCCTGCTACGGACAATGCTGAAGGCTCCTGACAGAATGCTGTCAGGAGCACCATGCCATAAACGTGTCAGGAGACATGAATGGTGAAAAGCTGGAACGACAGGCTGAACACGCCGGGCGTCAACGGCGTGAAGCCGACGCCACGCACAATGGGCGACGTCGTCGAGGGCCAGCCGATGCTGGTGCCGACGCCCCGTCAGGTCGATGATTTCATCCGCACGATCCCCAACGGCGTCGAGATGGATGTACGCGCCTTGCGCACCGCGCTCGCCATCGAGCATGGGGCGCAAGTGACATGTCCGGTCACCATCGGCTATCATCTGCGCACCGTCGCCGAAGCCGCCAATGAGGATCTCGAACGCGGCATGACGCTGAACGATACCACGCCGTACTGGCGTGTGCTCGACGTGAACACGCCGACAACGAAGAAATTGTCCTTCGGCGCGGAATTCGTCGCCGTGCAGCGCAAGCGCGAAGGACTTAAACCATAATGCGTGTCGCCCAAAAGTGCGCAGCGGTTTTTGGGAGAACGACAAGCATAAAACAGGAGATGGATGTCACCCGGAACCGGTTTCGGGACCGTGACATTCATAGAAAAGCAGCCGAGGGACCATACGATGCGACGTGCCGACAGGCTCTTTCAGATCGTGCAGCACCTGCGTGGCGGCCGGCTGGTCACCGCCCAGAAGCTCGGCACATGGCTCGAGGTTTCCGAGCGGACCATCTACCGCGACATCGCCGATTTGCAGTCGACCGGAGTGCCGATCGACGGCGAGGCCGGCGTCGGCTACATGATGAGGGAGGGTTTCGACCTTCCGCCGCTGATGTTCACGCGTGACGAAATCGTCGCGCTGGTCGCCGGCGCCCGCATGGTGCGGGCCTTTGGCGGTGCGGCCATGGCGCGTGCGGCCGACGAGGCGCTGGTCAAGATCGGCGCCGTGCTGCCGGACGCCGAGAAGGACCGCATCGCCCGCACCGAGATCCACACGCCGATGTGGGTGGTGAGCGACGCCGCGCGTGAGGCGATCGACGTGATCGAGCGCGCTGTCGAGAAGCGACAGGTGCTGACCATCGACTACCGCGACGAGGCCGGCCGCGGCACCGGGCGTGACATCCGTCCGCTCGGTCTGTGGTTCTGGGGCAAGGTATGGACGCTGGTTGCCTGGTGCGAGATGCGCGACGATTTCCGCGCCTTCCGCATCGACCGCATCGCCTCGGTGGTCATCGCCGGCCGCATCTTCAAGCCTGAGCGCGGCAAGCAGCTTGCCGACTTCTACCGCGCCGTCGAACGCTCGGAGGACTATGGCATGACGCCGGACCGGGCGGCGCGCAGCTGAGACTTCGATAATCAATGAAAAAGCCCGCTCGAAGCGGGCTTTTTTGATGAACTGTCGCAAACCTTACTCGTCGTCCGCATCTTCCTTCTTGGACTTGAGCGCCGAGAGCTTGGCGAACACGGCGTTTGCGTCGAGCTCGGCATCCTCGTCCTTCGGCTTCTCCGGCGCCGGCACCAGGCGCTCGGTCACGGCAGCCGGCAGCAGCGTGTCGCCGACAGGCTGCGCCTGCTCGCGGCCGCGCGAGGCGCGGTTGACTTCCATGTCGAGGTCGATCTGCGAAGCGAGACCCAGCGTCACCGGGTCCATCGGCTGCAGATTGGCCGAATTCCAGTGCTTGCGCTCGCGGATCTGTTCGATCGTCGACTTGGTCGTGCCGACCAGGCGCGAAATCTGCGCGTCCTTCAATTCCGGATGGTTGCGGACCAGCCACAGAATGGCGTTGGGCCGGTCCTGGCGCTTCGACAACGGCGTGTAGCGGGGACCCTTGCGCTTGGATTCCGGCACCCGCACCTTGGGGTCGGACAGTTTCAGGCGCTGGTTCGGATCCTTCTCGGCGCGCGCGATCTCGTCGCGGGTCAGCTGTCCGGTCATGATCGGATCCATGCCCTTGATGCCCTGCGCCGATTCGCCGTCGGCGATCGCCTTGACCTCGAGCGGATGCAACCCGCAGAACTGCGCGATCTGCTCGAAGGAAAGCGCGGTGTTGTCGACCAGCCAGACGGCGGTCGCCTTGGGCATCAGCAGCGTATTGGCCATTTCAAAAATCCTTCTCGTTCGCCCGCGTTCCCGCGCGGGCGGTGGTTTAGAGCCACCAAAATGGGAAATTCGCGGCCTGTATAACCGCTCCGCTGCCGTTTCGCAATGTTTTTGGCGCAGGGCGCAGCCGTCGGACACCGGACAGCGGGGGAGGCCAGGAGGACCTCGGCTCCGGCGATCATTGATGCCGAGTTGTACAGGGGGTCCAAGACGACAAAACCCGCCGGACAGGGTCCAGCGGGCTCGGAACCGGCGACGGGATACCGTCTGCGGCGGCTCTTGCTTCTGCCGCGTGGTCAGGCCTCATCGGCCGACCAGGCTTCGAATTAGATGGCCTTGCGGGCAATCCTCTCGATGTCGCCGCGGCTGATGCCGAGGTCGCTGAGCTGACGGGCGTTGAGCTTGTTCAGCTCGCGCACGGTTTCGTTGTACATACGCCAGTTACGGAAAGCGCGGATCGGGTTCATGGTGTCCTCCAGTTGTTGGATCAAATCGTTTCGATGACGCTTAGATAGGCAGTGCTGCCCACGAATTGAACAGACGTCTTTGCATAGCCGCAATGCAAATGCTGCATTGCAGCATTAAGCTTGTGTTCATCTTGCCGACAGGCTGAGCGCGGAGCATGGCGCGAGGTTCAGGTCAGGCCGAGCAGAGAATGGCGGCTCCCGAGAACCGGAGCGGAGCGTACTTCAGTACGAAGCACCGGCCTACGCCGGCCGTAGCCTTAACTGCCGCAACGCCGCATGAGGGCTTCGGCCGGCGAAGGCCCGAAGCGCAGGGAGCCGCCATTCGCAGGCCGGCCTCACCTAAATCTCGCCCCATCTAGCCGACGTCGAGAACGATCTTGCCTATATGCTCGCCCTCTTCCATGCGCTCATGCGCCCGCCAGGCGTCGGTCAGCGGGAAGATCATGTCCATCACCGGCGCTACCTTCCGGGTGCCGAGCAGCGGCCACACCTGTGCTTCCAGTGCGGCGGCGAGCGCCGCCTTGAACTCGACCGTGCGAGGCCGCAGCGTCGAGCCGGTGTGGGTCAGCCGCTTGACCATGATTTTCGAGAAATCGGCGCTCGCCACCGCGCCGGCCTGGACGGCGATCTGGACGATCCTGCCCTCGACCGCGGCGGCCTCGTAGTTGCGCGCGATATAGTCGCCGCCGACCATGTCGAGAATGACGTCGGCCCCGTTGCCGCCGGTCGCATCCTTGACCGCCGCGACGAAATCCTCCTCGCGGTAGTTGATCGCCCGGTCGGCGCCGAGCTTCAGGCAGGCGTCGCATTTCTCCTTCGAGCCGGCGGTGGTGACGACATAGGCGCCGAAGGCCGACGCCAGCTGGATCGCCGTGGTGCCGATGCCCGATGAGCCGCCATGGACCAGCAGCGTCTCACCCTTTTTCAGGCCGCCGCGCTCGAACACATTGTGCCAGACGGTGAAATAGTTTTCCGGAACCGCGGCCGCCTCCGTGTGGGTGAAGCCGGCGGGCAGCGGCAGCACGCTGCCGGCATGAACCTTGACATATTCGGCATAACCGCCCCCCGGCGTCAGCGCGCAGACCCGGTCGCCGATGCGCCAGCGCGATATGTCGTCGCCAAGGGCGGCCACTTCGCCCGATGCCTCGAGACCGGGCAGGTCGGAAGCGCCGGGCGGCGCCGGATAGGCGCCCTTGCGCTGCTGCACGTCGGGGCGGTTGACGCCGGCCGCACGCACCCGGATCAGGATTTCGCCGGGACCAGGCACCGGCACGTCGCGCGTTTCCGGTTTCAGCACCCGCGGCCCGCCCGGTTGCGAGATTGCGATGGCCGTCATCGTGGCTGGAATTTTATGTCCGCTCGCCATGAAATTTCCCGTCTCGGTCCGCCGGTCTGTCGCCGGCTGCCAGCTTCTTGCCGGCTGTTTGCATCTGCGCCCCTGCCCTATGTATGCTGATTGCCGGATCAGGCAAATGGCCAAATCAGCCCAATACTGAATAGGGAGGAGCGACGATGGCGATCTTCGACGACGAACCCAAAAAGAAAGCCCGCCCGCATGAGATCGGACAGGATCTGTCGCTGCTTTCGGTCGGTGACCTTACCGAATGGATCAGCATCCTGCGCGAGGAGATTGCCCGGCTCGAAGCCGAGCTCCAGACCAAGGGCAGCACCAAATCGGCGGCCGAAGCCCTGTTTCGCCGCGGCTAGTTTTCGCGTTAGTTTCGGCGTTGAGCATCCGCCGCCGAAAAGCCCGAATGCGCCTGTCTTCAGACCCCGCCACCGAATCTCCAGACGGATCAAACAATGTTTGCAAGCTACAGGCCGATCCTCTCGCTGCTTCGCGGCACCGCTTTCCTGCTTGCGGCTTCGGGATTGCACGGCCTGTTGTTGCCGTTGCGCGGCCAGATCGAAGGGTTTTCGACCGCATCGCTCGGTCTGATGGGCACGGCCTGGGCCGGTGGCTTCGTCACCGGCTGCTTCTTCGCACCGCGCCTGGTGCGCCGCGCCGGCCACGTCCGGGCGTTCGGCGCCTTTGCCGCTTCGGGCGCCATCGTGGCGTTGCTTACCGGCCTGATCATCGACGAATATGTCTGGATCCTGCTGCGCGCCTTCACCGGCTTCACCATGGCCGGAGCCTTCATGGTCATCGAAAGCTGGCTGAACGAGAAGGCCACCAACGAGAACCGCGGCACCGTCTTCGGCCTCTACATGATGGTCACCTATGCCTCGATCATGGGCGGCCAGATGATCGTTGCGGGCGGCGACGTCAGATCGGCGTCGCTGTTCATGATCACCGGCATATTGTTCTGCCTGTCGCTGATCCCGACCGCGGTGTCGTCGGCTTCGTCTCCCAAGCCTTTGCAGGACGTCAAGCTCGATGTCAAAGGTCTCTACGCCAACTCGCCGGTGTCGGCGATCGCCTGCCTGTTGGTCGGCATCGCCAATGGCGCCTGGGGCACGCTTGGCGCCGTCTACGGCGCCCGTATCGGCATCTCCACCGCCCAGATCGCACTGATGATGAGCCTTGTCGTTATTGCCGGCGCGGCCATGCAGCTTCCGGCCGGACGCCTCTCCGACAAGACCGACCGCCGTTTCGTGCTGGCGGGCGCGGCTTTCGGCGCCGCACTGTTCGCCATCCTGATCTTCCTGTTCGAACCGCGTTCCGCCGTCCTCGTCATTGTCTTCGCCGCCGCCTACGGCGCCTTTGCCTACACGCTCTATTCGATCGCCGTGGCGCATGCCAACGACCACGCCCGATCGGAGGATTTCGTCAAGGTCTCGGGCGGCCTGCTGCTTCTGTATGGCTTCGGAACCATGATCGGGCCCTTGCTGGCTGCCGCCCTGATGGGCTGGCTCCGCCCCGAAGGCCTGTTCCTGGCCACCGCGCTGGCGCATCTCAGCCTCGCCGCCTACACGCTGCTGCGCATCAGCCGCCGCGCGCCGGTGCCGATCGAAGACCGCGATGCCTTCAAGACCCAGCCGGCCGATCGCTCGGTCACCCCTGAAGCACTGCGGCTCAGAAAAGCGGAAGCCGACGGTTGAGATTTGAAAAGCTTTGCCCCACAAGTATAGGCATGATCTTTTCTGACGCCTTCATGGCGATTGCCGACCCCAACCGGCGCTATCTTCTGGAAGAGCTCCGGCGTGGCCCGAAAACCGTCAACGAGCTGGCTTCGGGCCTTCCAGTCTCCCGCCCGGCCGTGTCCCAGCATTTGAAAGTGCTGCTGGACGCCGGTCTGGTTCAGGCCAGGGCCGAGGGCACGAGGCGGGTCTATACAGTCAGCAGTGCCGGCTTCCTCAAGCTCAATATTTGGCTTGATCAGTTCTGGGAAGCATAGGCCGAGATTCCAGCTCGCCTCCCTGGCTTTCAAGTGTCCGTTGCCAGCGCCTTGCCCAGCGCATCGAGCAGGAATCCGGTACCATGCTCGCGCGATGACGGTGTGTCGTGCCCATCGAGAAACGCGCCCTGCTCGGTGAGCACCAGACGCGTGCCCGTGCCTTCCGGGCGAAGCTCAATTGTCGCCAGCGAAACCGAGATTCTGACATCACCGAACAGCATGTCGTAGCTGTAGACGATGCGCTGGTTGGGCACGATGTCCTGATAGGTGGCGGTATAGGTGTGGATCGGCCCGTCCTTCGGCCCGCCGGCATTGACCTCCTGGCCGCCGACGCGAAAATCCATTTCGTGCCTGTGGGTCATCGGGTTGTCGGGGTCGGCGAACCAGCGCCGCTTGGCGGCCGGATCGCTGAGCGCGAAATAGACTTTCGCCGGTGCAACTGTATAGAGGCGCTCGAGGACGAAGGTGGAGTGGACGACGGATCGTTCGGCCATGGTCAGGTCCTCTTGGTCAGCTTGATGGTTTCTGCGCGACGAAGACGCCGTCGCGATAGGACGCGCCGAAATAGACTTCGACGGCGCGCAACCTGTCGTCATGGAACAGATGCAGTTCGGTGTTGCGGAAGGTCTTTCCGTCCGCCGTCTCGCAGCGATAGAGGACAAAGGCGGCGTCCTCGTCCTCGCATATCCGCTCGATGACGATCGAGCTGAAGGCCGGGCTGTCCGGCCAGCAGCGCTCGAAATAGGTCGCACGGTTGATGGCGTCGTCATAGGGGCTGGTGAAGGTGAAATCGTCGGCGAGCACCGCCGCGACGGCAGCCTTGTTATTCGCCTGGTAGGCGGAAAAATAGCCGCGGATCAACTCCGCTCTGCTTTTGCCGGGCATGGTCATTTCTCCTCTGCTTCAGGTCATTCGGTCCCGGCGAGAAAATCGCCGAGCCGGTCGAGCCGACGCTCCCATGTCAGCCGCCGTTCGTTGATCCAGTGTTCTGCGCTGCGCAGCGCCTGCGGCGCGATCTGGCAGGTGCGCACGCGGCCGAGCTTTTCCGAGCGCACCAGCCCGCTTGCTTCGAGCACGTTGAGATGCTGGACGACGGCCGACAGCGACATCGCCAGCGGTTCGGCCAACTGGCTGACCGAGGCCGGCCCACGCGACAGCCGTTCGACCATGCTGCGCCTGGCCGGGTCTGCGAGCGCCTGGAACATCAGGTCGAGCTGGGCGGGATCGTGCAGCATCGCGATCAGCCGTTATTGTAGGGAAAGAACTTGAAGTAGGGCTGCGCCTCCTCGACCACCCGGGCGAAGGACGGCCGCTTGAGCAGGCGGTCGTGGTAGTGTTTCAGGGCCGGATAGCTGTCGCCGAATGGCTCGACCTTGTTGGCGTAGAACAGCGCCGGCGAGGCCGCGCAGTCGGCCATGGTGAAGGTAGGCCCGGCCGCCCAGAGTTTCGAGCGCATCTCCTCCTCGATGATCGCATAGGCGTTGCGCAGTTGCGCGCGCGCCTCATCGACCCCGAACGGATCGGTCTTGTCCTGCGGGCGCAACCTGTCGCCGACGATCTTCTGCATCGGCGCCTGCACGTAGAAATCGTAGAAACGGTCGGCCTGGCGGACCTGGAGAGCAAGGTCGGCCTCGGCCGGGATGAGCTCGACCGGCCCGGGATAATGCGCGGCCAGATATTCGATGACGATGGTCGATTCCAGCACCGTGCGATTGCGTGCATCGTCACGCAGCGCCGGCATCTTGCCGGTCGGCGACACCTTCAGGAACGCTGCCCGCGACTGCTCGTCGCCGAGGTCGACGATAACCGGCGTGAAGGGCGTATCGTTCTCGTAAAACGCAATCAGCGGTTTCCAGCAGAACGATGCCAGCGGATGGAAATGGAAGGTCAGGGACATTTTTTGCTCGTCTGTTTGCGGTTCGTCGATACTGGAGCGGTGCCAGCCAGCGCCAACACTGAAGCATTTACTTAACTATTTCCGTGAGGCGAATGTGTCAAGGTTCGAGACTGCCTTCAGGGCTTGGTATGCGTGACGATGGCGGCAACGATCGTGCCCCAGTCGTCGGGATGCAGTTCGTGGCCACCGCCTTCGACGCGGACAAGCCGCCCGCCGGCAACAGCGTCGGCAAGGGCTGCGCCATGCTCGACCGGAAAGATCGGATCCGATGTCCCGTGAATGACGAGCAGCGGAACCTTGATCTCGCGCAGGCGTCCTTTCAGATCCTCGCAGCTCTTCAGCATGAAATGGTTAGTCGCGCTCAGGAAGCCGCCGGATCGGTCGTAGTCCTGTTGGACGAACGCGCGCATCGCCTTCTCGTCGAAGGGATGCGCGGTGCTGGCGATCGCACGCGCATCCTTGACGACGAAGCCGATCACCTGGTCGCGGTCCGACCAATCGACCTTGGCGCCATCGGCCGAGTGCTCCATATAGGCCTCGGTCGTCCCCGGCAGGTGCGATGTATCGATCCCCACCGGCGAACTGCTGATTACGGTCAGCGAGATGATACGCAAGGGATGTTTCAACACCAATCGTTGCGCGATCATGCCGCCTATCGACATCCCGATCACATGCGCCTTGCCGATGCCGCAACTGTCGAGGACGCGCACCGCATCGTCCGCCATGTCGTCGAACGTATACGGCGGCTCGCCCGGCGTATATTTGGTCGACAGGCCGGTGTCACGATTGTCGTAGCGGATCACGAAGCGTTCGCCGGCGAGCTTTTTGCAGAGCGCCTCCGGCCACCAGAGCATCGAGGCCATGGCGCCCATGATCAGCAGAATGGCTGGATCTCCGGGATCGCCAAACGTCTGGGAGACGATTTCGGGTGCTGCGGCCCTTGTCATGGGACTCTCCTCGCATCGGCCAATCAAAGGCCAACCAAACTGATTGCGTTTTGCAATCGGTTGCACGATAATAAAACTGATACGATAATGCAACTGGTTTTTGAGGAGAGTCGGATGAAAACCGAACACCGCTCGGGATGCCCTATCAATCTGTCGCTGGAAGTATTCGGCGATCGCTGGAGTCTGATCATCCTGCGCGACATGATTTTTGGCGGCAAACGCCACTTTCGCGAACTGCTCAACGGCTCGATCGAGGGCATCGCTTCCAACATCCTGGCCGACCGGCTGAAGCGGCTGATGGAACTCGGCATGCTGACCAAGGCCGACGACCCCTCGCACAAGCAGAAGGCGATCTACAGCCTGACCGAGATGGCTATCACGCTGGTGCCGATCATGGCGCATCTCGGCGCTTGGGGCCGCGTCTGGCTGCCGGTGAGCGAGGAGCTTTCGATCCGCGCCGAGCTGCTGGAGAAAGGCGGACCGCCAATGTGGGAGCAGTTCATGGACGAGTTGCGCCACGACCATCTGGGCATGCCTGTCGCCCCACCCGCGCAGCCTTCCGTCCGCGCTACATTGCAGGCCGGATATGAGGCGGTGGTAGCCCGCAAGGCGTCGAGCGGCATCGAGGCCCCGGCCGCTTGACCAACTTATTTCCCCATTATCAGGCCGGCTCTGCTATCAAGGGGCTGAAAAACATAATTTACGGGATTGGATAACGCTCTTGGTCGAGAACTCTAAGGATACTGCCCGCGCCAGGGCAGATATGCGTTTCAAGAAGCAGGAAGAGGCAGCCACGGTGCGGCAAAAGGCGATGGCGGAGTATGTCGCCGAGGCCGACGCCCGCCAGGCCAAGACCAACAAGCTCCGGGCATTGCGCCTTGCCAAGGAAGCGGAAGACCTCGCCAACGCCCCTGCCGTTCCGGTCAAGAAAGCGCCCCGAGCCAAGAAAAAATAGCGCGGCCCTCTTCATCGACGCCCGATCTGGATGCCGGCGGATCGTATCCGCCATGTGCCACGATCAGCAATGCTCGCCATTTCCGCTTTCCCGCGCGAAGCAATTTCAACCGCAACCGGGATTTCGCATCCCGCATGTCAGGTCGATGATTGACGCGTTTTGATCAGGAGACAGCCATGACCGCACTGACCCTCGAAAAAGCCAAGCACATCATCGACGCCGCCTTCGCCAAGGGCGCCGAGATGAAGCTCAAACCGCTCGGCGTTTCCGTGCTGGATGCCGGCGCGCATCTCGTCGCCTTCCAGCGTCAGGACGGCGCCTCGTTCCTGCGCCCGCAAATGTCGGCCGGCAAGGCCTATGGGGCGCTGGCCATCGGCATGGGCTCGCGCCGTGTCGAGGCTTTCGCCAAGGAGCGGCCGCATCTCGTCGCCGGCATTTCCGACGTCTCGGGTGGACGCGTATTGCCGGTCGTCGGCGGCGTGCTGATCCGCGACAAGGCAGGCGCCGTCATCGGCGCCGTCGGAATTTCGGGAGATACGTCGGACAATGACGAAGCCGCCGCCATCGCCGGCATCGAAGCCGCCGGCTTCACCGCCGATCCGGGCTGAGGGGGAGCTTCGTCATCCCAGGGCGAAGCAGGAGCGAAGCTACGCGGCGCAGACCCCGGGATGACGACCAGAAAGAGCAGCCACGCCAATCGCGAACGGATGCGACCATCCAACGAAGGCGGCTAGTTCAAATTTATGTCTCTACTCGCCGACCGCATCGACACCGAAAACCCGGCCAGCACATCGAACAAGGCGATCACCATCAGCGTGAAGAAGACGGAGTGCGCCGCGCCCTTCACCAGCAGGAACTCGACCAGGAACGCCACGAAGACCAGCGTCGACAACAGATGGTCCATGATCGAGGCGTTCGTGGTGCGCACCGACTTCACCATTTCGAGGAACAGGAAGATCAGCCCGATCACCACCATCAGGTCGCCGAGCGTCATCGAGAACACCCCGCCCGACATCATGCTGAACGAGAAGATCTCGGTCGCCCACGGATCGTCGCCGCTGCCGAATATTCCGAGGAGTCCGAGATTGTAGGCCACGAAGGGCACGATCAGCAGCGGGATGGCACCGAACATCAGGCGTCTCCTCTAGCAATTCCAGGAAAGCGGTTTCCCAAGGAATTGCCTAAACAATGGGGGCACCTTCTGTAGAATGCCCCGCAGGCACGCCGTCAAGATTTTTCGCTAGCGCCCGCAAACACGGAAAAAGACCGCGCGAAACAACCCTGTCAGCCACAGTTGCCCCGGCTGACCACCGACACGCCGGATTCAGCGCTTGAACTGGCCTGTCCGCACGGCGGCGCCGATAGCGTTGAGGATGAAAAGGCCGGCGGTCATCGAGGTGATCTCGTTGACGTCGCGCGCCGGCGCGATCTCGACGATGTCGATGCCGACGACACGTCCCTTGGCGAACAGCCCCTTGATCAGTTCGATCGTCTGCCGGTAGCTGATGCCGCCAGGCGCCGGCCCTTCGACCGCCGGCATGACAGCGGGATCGAGACCGTCGGCATCGATGGTCAGGTAATAGCGGCCACGGTCCGGGATGCCCTTGAGCAGCGCCGCCGTACCGATATCCTGCCATTCATTGGCGGTGACGATGTTGGAGCCGTAGGCGCGGGCCGCCTCGACCTCCTCGAGCCGGGCGCTGCCCTGGCCGCGGATGCCGAGCTGGAAAATCCCGGCTATATGCGCCATCTCCGAAGCGCGGCGGATGGGGCTGGAATAGCCTTCCCTGACCCCGTTGACATTGTCGCGCCAGTCGAGATGGGCATCGATCTGAACCAGGGTGATCGGCCCTTCGCCGTCAAGCGCCCGCAGGATCGGGATCGGAACGCCGTGATCGCCGCCAATGGTGATCGGCAAGGCGCCGGCGACGCGGATCTTTCGGATCGCCGCTTCGGCCAACCTGTAGTGGCCGCCGGCGGCATCGCCGGGGACATCGCCGACATCGACCACCTTGACGTCCTGCCCGTCGAACAGGGTTCCGCCAATGTCGAAATCATAGCGGTCGAGCCCGAGGCTGATGCGTTGCGAGGCGCGCCGCACCGCCGTCGGCGCGTTGGTCTGGTCGTTGACCAACTCGTCGATCGTGTAGGGACTGCCGTAAGGCATGCCGATGATGGCGACATCCGCCTTCAGCGCATCGAGGTCCTCGACCAGCGGGAAGTTCATGAAGGTCTGGAAGATATCGCGCGGTGCTGTGGTGAGCTTGGTCATGCGGTCCCTCTGAAGCCGGCCGATCATCGCGCGGAAGCGCCGCGACAAGGCATCACTCAATACAGCACCGCCGCCGCAGCTTGTATCGCCACGGACGCCCGGTCTTTGGCATAGTTGGCGGCGCGACGCGCACCAAACGCAAAAAAACCGGCCAATGGCCGGTTCTTTTGGCATTCAAACCCTTCGAAAGCTGGTCTCAGCTTTCCTTGGGCGTCAGCACCTGGCGACCGCGATACATGCCGGTCTTCAGGTCGATATGGTGCGGGCGGCGCATTTCGCCGGAATTCTTGTCCTCGACATAGGTCGGGGCCTTGAGAGCGTCGGCCGAGCGGCGCATGCCGCGCTTGGACGGAGAGGTTTTTCGTTTCGGAACGGCCATGGATATGCTCCACTACATGGTCAAAATGCCCCGATAGCCCTCGTGAAAGGGCCGCGTCAGGGCCATAATCTGAGAAAGTCGGGTGCCTATACACGCCCTGCGCCGTTTTGGCCAGCACCGTGGCGATTTTTTTTGAACTGGCAGCGGTTCTACCTAATCAAGACAACCGACATACGCGCCCGAACGGCCGGCGCGGCGTTCGATCAGCGACGCCAGCCGCCGCAGACCCGGACCGGGCTTGGCCGGATTGCGGGCGATCGGATTGGGCAGCGAGACGGCCAGCAATGCCGCCTGCCGCCGCGACAGCTGTTTGGCCGAAACGCCGAAATGATGCTGGGCCGCCGCCTCGATGCCGTAAACGCCCGGCCCCCATTCGGCGATGTTGAGGTAGATCTCCATGATCCGCCGTTTCGACATCACCGCGTCGAAATAGACGGCCAGCGGCAGTTCGACCACCTTGCGCACCGAGCCCAGCGGCCGCGACCACAGGAAAAGGTTCTTCACCGTCTGCATGGTGATGGTCGAGGCGCCGCGCGTCGCCTCGCCGGCCAGCGCATCGTCGACGACGCCGCGCAATTCGCCGAGATCGATGCCGCGATGGAAGCAGAACTGACCGTCCTCCGACATGATCACCGAATTGGCCAGCACCGGCGACACATCGTCGATCGACACCCAGCGCCGGTCGTAGCCGGAAAAGGTCGCGAGGTCTTTGACCATCAAGGTCGATATCGGATGCACGAAGGACGGCAAATAAAGGAAGGTCAGCACAACGGGTATCGCCGCCAGCACGACGGCGACGACCAGGCCGCGCCGTGCCAGGCGCTTCAGACCGGCGCGGTTCACGCGCCTTGGTCGCGCCATCTCAAACCCTTCGGTTTCATGATCGACGATCGGTTCCGTCAAGCCGCCCCCACCCGCGCCACTCTCCCGCCTCCGGCATAATGGCGCGAGGCTTCTTGCGCAACGTCTGAGTGTCGGCTACCGCTCCCGGCCATGACGAAAGACGAGCAATTGGCCTTTGAGGCCGCACTTCCGAGGCGGGCGGCGGCGATCGAGACCGAACTCAGGCTGCTGCTCGAAGGCCGCACGCTTGCCGGCGAGATCGCCCGGCCGGAGCGCTTGATGGCTGCCATGCGCCATGGCGTGCTGAACGGCGGCAAGCGACTGCGCCCCTTCCTGGTCATGGAAAGTGCCGCCCTTTTTGGCGCCGATGGCGAGGCGTCGCTTCGCGTGGCGACAGCGCTCGAATGCGTGCATTGCTATTCGCTGATCCATGACGATCTGCCTGCTATGGACGACGACGATCTGCGCCGCGGCCAGCCGACCGTGCACAAGGCCTTCGATGAAGCCACCGCCATCCTTGCCGGCGACGCGCTTCTGACGCTTGCCTTCGATGTCCTCGCCGATGAGGCGACGGCGCTGCCGGCGGAGCGCAGGGCGGCGCTGGTGCTGGCGCTGGCGCGCGCCGCCGGCACGGGGGGCATGGTCGGCGGGCAGACGCTCGATCTCGAAGCCGAGCGCAACAGGCCGGACGAGGCCGGCATCGTCCGGCTGCAGGCGATGAAAACCGGCGCGCTGATCCGCTACGCCTGCGAAGCCGGCGCGATCATTGCCGGCGCTGCACCGCAGGACCGCGACCGGCTGGCCGAATTCGGCTCGGCGGTCGGGCTTGCCTTCCAGCTTGCCGACGACCTGCTCGACCTGACCGCCGATGCCAGCCAGATGGGCAAGGCGACCGGCAAGGACGCAGCCGCCGGCAAGGCGACGCTGGTGGCGCTGCATGGCGCGAACTGGGCGCGCAGCCAGCTCCATGGGCTGGTCAAGCAGGCCCATGAATTGCTTGAGCCTTACGGTGAACAGGCAGCCTTGCTGAAGGCAGCGGCAAGCTTCGTGGCAGTCCGCAACAACTGAGGTTTGGGCAATCGGATGCCGAACCGTTTTCGGAATTTGTCGGCCTTGCGCTGCCTTGCTTGGTGTCTCTCAAATGCCCCAAAGCAACTGGGCGCGCTATCTGACCTTGACGACGACCTTGCCCTTGGCGCGTCCTGTTTCGACGTAAGCCAGCGCCTCATTGGTCGCTTCAAAAGGAAAGACCCTGTCGACGACCGGGCGAATCGCCCCATCTTCGATGAGGGACGTGATTTTGCTCAGCTGCTCACCTTGCGCCGACATGAACAGGAACGAAAATCCCACGCCCCGGCGCTTGGCTTTGGTCCTGATACCACGGCTCAGCAGCCGCAGCAGCAGCCTTAGCACCACGTTCAGTCCCTGTTTCCAGGCAAATTCGGGATCCGGAGGACCGGAAATCGAGATGAGCTTCCCACCCGGTTTCAGCACAGTCAGGGATTTCTCAAGCGTCTTGGCGTCCTGGCTGTTCAGGACGACGTCGTAGCCCGACAGGATTTTCTCGAAGTCGTCCTTCCTGTAGTCGACGACAACATCGGCGCCGAGATCCCTGACCAGATCGGCGCTTGCCGCGCCCGCTGTTGTCGCAACGATCGCGCCGAGGTGCTTTGCCAACTGGATGGCGAATGTCCCCACGCCGCCGGAGCCAGCCTGGATGAAGATCTTCTGGCCTGTCTTCAGACCCGCCCTCTCGATGAGAGCCTGCCAGGCGGTCAGACCGACCAGCGGGATCGAGGCCGCCTCTTCCATGCTGAGGTTCGCCGGCTTCAGCGCCACGTCGGCTTCATCGATTGCGATGAATTCGGCGAATGTCCCGATCCGGCCGTCGCGCGGCCGCGCATAGACGGCGTCGCCGGGTTTGAATTTGCGGACTTTCGAGCCCACCCTGACAACCCTCCCAGCAACGTCGTGACCGAGGATGAAGGGCCGGCGATAGGGAAGGACGAGTTTGAATTCGCCGGTCCTGATTTTGGAATCCAGCAGGTTCACCCCGGCGGCATGGACCTCGACCAGGACGTCATTGTCCAGCAGCTCCGGCTCCGGCATCTCGGCCAGCCGCAAAATGCCTTTCTTGCTATATTTATCGACAACGAATGCCTTCATGGCAGTGACTTTCTGAGAGTGTCCGTTGGTGTGCCGTTTGTGTGTGAAATTCTCCGTCCCACCGTTGTTCAGACCGGCAGGCGGAACTGCTTGCGCAAGGTCTTGTCGAACATCCCCGCGGGGGCGAAGCGGCGCAGCAGGCTGACCTGGCGCGCTGCCTTCCCTGCGGTATAGCGCCGTCGCGGACGGGCGTCGGTCGCTGCCTTGACGACCACATCCGCCACCACTTCCGGCCGGTCGGCTTTGGGCATCACATCGGCAAGCAGCGCCTTGAGACCGGCGCGCGCCTGATCGTAGTCCTTCAACAGGGAATCCGGCTCGATGCCGTTCTGGTCGAAGACGGTGCGCACGAATGCCGGCTCGATGACCGAGACGCGAATGTTGAAGGCGCGAACCTCATGATCGAGCGATTCCGAATAGCCCTCCAGCGCGTGCTTGACCGCCGAGTAGTGCGCTGAGTATGGCGCGGGCACCAATCCTAGAATCGAGCCGATGTTGACGATGCGCCCTTGGCCGCGGCGCCGCATCGACGGCAACACCGCATTGGTCATGCGCATGACGCCGAACAGATTGACGTCGAACAGAGCCTGCACCTGTGCGACCGAAGATTCCTCGGCGCCGCCAAGCAGGCCGACACCGGCATTGTTCACCAGCAGATCGATACGACCGGTCTGGGCCAGCACGGTTGCAACGAGGGCGCTGACGGACTCCCCGTCGGTCACGTCGCAGGTCAGCATGGACACCTTAGCCGGGCCGTTGCCGGCCTTGCTGCGGCTTGTCCCGAAGACGGTATACCCCGCCCGCGCCAAGGCCTCGGCACTGGCGCGGCCGATGCCCGAAGAGGCTCCGGTCACGACTGCGGTTCTTCCCGAAAGGGTACTCATTTGATACTCCACAGACATGAGGGCTAGCTTTTTGCCGTTGATTGAATTATGATCGTAATATCACATTACACCTATAATGCAATAGCAGAAAGGAAGAGCGCCATGCGCTACGAAAAGGGCCGAAAGGACGCCTCCCGCGATCGCATCGTCGAGGTCGCAGCCCAGCGTTTTCGCGGTGACGGCATCGCCGCGTCCGGACTGGCAGCCATCATGGGCGACGCCGGGCTGACGAACGGAGCCTTCTATCCGCATTTCCAATCCAAGGCGGAGCTTGTGCGTGAAAGCCTGGTAGCGGCCCTAGAGAGCCAGGTGCAGCAACTGCAAGAGGTATTGGCCGCCGGTGGTCCGGAGATGGGGATAGCGGCGTATCTGTCAGCCGGGCACCGGGACAATCCGGGAAGGGGCTGCGCCAACGCCGCGCTGCTCCCGGAACTCGCGCGTCAGCCGCTCGAAACGCGCCAAGTCTACACCGAACGCTTGCTGGTTTTGGTGCGCCAGTTGTCTGCAGCGCTTCCGCAGGCCAGGGATCCGGAAGGCGTTGCCATGGGCGTCTTTGCGACCCTCATCGGCGCGCTTCAACTGGCCCGCGCGGTGGCAGGGACCGAATTGTCGGATCGCTTCCTTGCGGCAGGAGCAGATGCCGCGCGCAGGCTGATCCAGCCACGTGACGGCGAGAAGGCATCCTAGAGGCCGGTGGCGGCAGCGGCAAAGGGCCCTGACATCGTCCTGCGGGTCGCACACAGGAAGGGCCGGCTTTTGGAGGCGGGCCGAACCGGTATTTCGCTCCGATTCAATCGGGTCTAACGCAGATGCCTGAGCTTGTCGGGATTGCGCATGACATAGACGGCCGCGATCTTCCCGTCCTCGATGTCAAGCGCGGTCGTCTGCAGTTCGCCATCGGCCTCCTGGGTGACGAACCCCGGCAGTCCATTGACGAAGCCGATGCGCACCAGCGTCGAGCGATTGTCGCGCAGCCAGGCCGCGACTTGCGCGTATTCCTTCATGACGGCGTCGAAGCCCAGCACCGGCGCCAAAGCCGCCGGACGCTTGCCGCCGCCATCGGCATGAGCGCTGACATCTTCCGTCAGCAGCGCGCCGAGCGCCTCCATGTCGCCGCTGCGCGATGCCGCGAAAAAGGCTTCGGCGATCTCCAGGCCACGCTGCTTCTCCACCTTGAAGCGAGGCCGCGCCTCGCGGACATGGCCCCGTGCGCGAGCGGCAAGCTGGCGGCAGGCGGCTGAATCGCGCTCGATGGCGGTCGCGACCTCCTCGAATTCCAGTCCGAACACATCGTGCAGCAGAAAGGCCGCCCGCTCGAGCGGCGAAAGCCGCTCCAGCGCCAACATCAGCGGCAAGGTGACATCTTCAAGATCGTCCTCTTCGACGATCGGCTCGGGCAGCCAAGGGCCGATGTAGGTCTCGCGCTGGCGCCGCGTGGATTTGAGCTGGTCAAGGCAAAGCCGCGTCACCGTGCGGCGCAGGAACGCTTCTGGCTCGCGAACCTGCGAGCGGTCGGTCCCCATCCAGCGGATGAAGGCATCCTGCACGACATCCTCGGCGTCGCTCACCGAGCCCAGCATGCGATAGGCGACCCGCATCAGCTTCGGACGCAGCGGGCCGAAGCCCGCTGCCGCGTCGTCGGGTGCCGTCGCCGTCATCAGGCCGCCTTGGCGCTGGCGCGTATCGTTGCTGCGTCGGTGTAGAGCCCGAAGCCAACGGCGATGCGGTTCCAGCCATTGATGATGTTGATCAAAACGGTGAGCTTCACCTGCTCCTCCTCGGTGAAATGCGCCTTAAGATCATCATAGGCGCTTTCGCGGTCCTGTCCTTCCGAGAGGCGCGTCAGCGCATCGGTCCAGCCGAGCGCGGCACGCTCGCGGTCGCTGTAGCAGGGCGCTTCGCGCCAGGCCGGCAGCAGATAGATGCGCTGCTCGGTCTCGCCATTCTCGCGCGCTTCGGTGGCATGCAGATTGATGCAGTTGGCGCAGCCATTGATCTGCGACGCCCGAAGCTTCACCAGCTCGTTGAGGCTGTGCTCGAGCCCGGCGGCGACGGAGAGCTCGGTCGATGCGCGCTGCCACTGCTTGATCAGCGCAGGGGCGGCGGCGAAGAGGTCGATTTTGGCGGTCATGATTGCAGTCCTTGTGTTGGGTACGCCATCATGACGAGACAAGACCGGCCGGTGTGACATTCAGGCTTTATTTTTTCGAAGGTGCTTTCCCGGCGCGTTCAATCGTCTTTGATCAGCACGATCTTCGCCGGATCGAAATCGATCCCGACCATCGTCCCTTCCGCCACGGCGGGTGTGACATCAGGCGATGTCGCGAACAGTTCAACCGCCGGATCGCTGATCGCGATGCGGTATTCCATGTGGTCGCCGAGATACGAGCTCTTGACCACCCGGCCCTTCATGGTGCCCGCTGGCTGGCCGGGCAAGATGCGCACGGCATTCGGGCGCACAGCGAGCATCGCCGGCCCCGGAGCGTTACCGCGACCCGGCATGTCGAGCAGCAAGGGTCCGACCTTGACCCTCGCTCTGGTCGCATTGCTGGAAAGCACCTCGACGTCGAGCAGATTGGCGTCGCCCATGAAGTCGGCGATGAAACGGTTGGTCGGCTCGTTGTAGAGGTCGCGCGGCGTGCCGTCCTGGGCGACGCGAGCGGCGTTCATGACGATGATGCGGTCGGAGACGGCGAGCGCCTCTTCCTGGTCATGCGTGACATAGACCATGGTCAGCGCCAGATCTTGCTGGAGACCGCGGATTTCGTCGCGCACCCGCCGGCGCAGCTTGGCGTCGAGATTGGACAGCGGCTCGTCGAACAGCAGCACCTTCGGCTCCAGTACGATGGCTCGCGCCACCGCGACGCGCTGCTGCTGGCCGCCGGACAATTCGCTCGGCTGGCGCTTCTCGTAGCCGGACAGGCCGACAAGCGACAGCTTTTCGGCGGCGCGCTCGGCTGCCTGCGCCTTGCCAAGCCCCATAGCCCGCAAGCCGTAGCTGACATTCTCCATCACGTTCATGTGCGGGAACAGCGCATAGGACTGGAACACCATGGAGACATCTCGCTCGGCGGCGGACAGCAAGGTGACGTCCTTGTCGTCGATCAGGATGCGCCCGGTGCTGGTCTGTTCCAGTCCGGCGATCAGCCTGAGCGTCGTCGTCTTGCCGCAACCCGAGGGCCCGAGCAGCGTCACCAGGCTGGCCGGCGCGATGTCGAAGCTGACGTTGTCGACGGCGGTCACCGCGCCGTATTTCTTGGTGACGCCCTCGAACCGCACGGCCGGCCTGTCCGTGACAACCGGGGCAGCAGTCTTCGCCGTCTGATCCACGCCGCTTCTCCCCATCAGATTGCTGCCACAACGGCTTCCGGACCGGCACGGCGCCGGCCGAGCCGGCGTTCGCCGACCAGCAGCTGGATGCCGATGAGGATGACCATCATGACGACGATCATCACCGCCGAATAGACAATCGCGATGCCGTATTCGCCGACATCTGCGCGCCCGACAATGTAGACCGTGGCGAGGTTGAACCGGCCGCTCGCCAGGAAGATGACGGCGCTGACCGCCGTCACCGCGCGCACGAAACTGTAGATCATCGCGGTCACGATCGCCGGCTTCAGGATCGGCAGGATCACCCGCCGCAAGGTAGCAAAAGACCGCGCCCCAAGCGTCAGCGATGCCTCGTCCAGGCTCTTGTCAATCTGGCCGAGATTGGCGAGCCCGGCGCGGATCGCCACCGGCATGTTGCGGAAGATGAAGGAGATGACGATGATCAGCCCGGTGCCCGTCAACTGCACCGGCGGCACGTTGAAGGCAAGGATATAGCTGACGCCGATCACCGTGCCGGGAATGGCAAAGCTCATCATCGCCAGGAATTCGAACATGGTGCGCCCGGCGAAACGCTGCCGGTCGAGCAGATAGGCCGTCAGGATGCCGAGCGCCGCGGTGAACGGCATCGCCACCAGCGCCAGGCCGATGGTCATCAGCAGCGACGGCCAGGCCGAGCCGCTGAAAAACCAGCCATTGACGCCTTTCTCGATCGAAAAGGCGGTGAGGAAATATTCGAGCGTCGGCGTGTTGTCGCGCCCGATCGATTGCACGAAACCGCCGCACAGGATGATGCCGTAGACCACGATGGTCAGAACCAGCCACGGAACGACGGCGGCGTAGCAGCCGATCCGCAAGGCCTTGGGCAGCGTCGCCGGTACACCGCCATCGCCCTTGCCTGCGACGGTGACGTAGCTGCGGCTGCCGATCCAGCGGCGCTGGATGACGAAGGCTGCCAGCGTGAACATCAACAGCACGATCGCCAGCACCGCCGCGCGGCCCTGGTCGTGCGCCGCGCCAACCACCGCGAAGAATATATCGGTCGACAGCACGTTGAAATTGCCTCCCAGCACCAGCGGATTGGCGAAATCGGCCATGCTCTCGATGAACGAGATCAGGAAGGCGCTGGCCAGGCCCGGCCGGATCAACGGCCAGGTGACGGTACGAAACGTCCGCCAGCGACTGGCGCGCAAGGTCTGCGACGCCTCCTCCATGCTCGGGCTGACCCCTTGCAGCACGCCGACCAGAACCAGGAAGGCGATCGGCGTGAAGGCCAGCACCTGCGCGATGGTGATGCCGGCCATGCCATAGATCCAGCGGCTGCGCGGAATGCCGAGATGCACCGACATGAGGTTGGTGACGATGCCGGCGCGGCCGAACAGCAGGATCAGCGCCAGGCCGATGACGAAGGGCGGCGTGATGATCGGCAGGATGGACAGGCCGCGCAGCAGCCATTTGGCCGGCAGCTTGGTGCGAAGCGCAATCAGCGCCAGAGCCAGCCCAAGCGCCGTGCAGAAAAAGCCGACGAGGACTGCGATCGCCACCGTGTTCCACGCCACGCCGCAGGAGCCCTCGCCATAGAGGCAGCGCAGGCTCCATATGTTGGCGCTGAAGATCTTTTCGACGAACAGCGCCGGCACGACATTGCCGTCATTATCCTTGATGGCCGAGGTGAGGATCGACAGCAGCGGATAGGCGACGAACAGGATCAGCGAAGCAATCACGATTGAGAGCGAGCCGACGACGAAACGGTCGCCCTTGCACCAGCCGCGCGCGGCGAGCGCCTCGGCGATGAACATCAGCATCGCCACGGCATAGAGCGCCGCACCCCAGCCGAGCCCCGGCTGTATCGGTCCCGGCGTGCCGGCGACCTGGGTAAGCAAGCCAAATCCCCAGCCCGAATGGATGATGGAAAAGCCTTCGATGGCCAGCCACAGCAGGCCCGCCGCGCCTGCAATCGCAAGGCTCTTGGGTTTGTTGCGCGCCACCAGCCAGCTCGCCAGCAGAAGCGGCAGGACAAGCGGCAACAGCCAGGGCCGGCCACCGAGCGCCAGTATGATGGCCGGCGTCGCATCCGTCGGCTGTGCCAGCCAGTCGAACGACAGGAAGCCGCCTTCGACCTTGTACCAAGGCAAGAGCACGAAGCTCGCCCACGCGGCCATTACCCAGGCGAGCGCGCTGCGTCCAGGAGCGGAACTGACCATGGAACCGGCCGCGGCCATTCAATGTCTTTCTGTGCCAAAGGATGGTGCGCCAGCTGCCGCGAAGGGCAGCCGGCGATCAGATGCTAGAGTGAGCACGAAAGAACGCGCTCAGCCGCCATTGCGGACCTCGTCGGTGAACTTCTTCAACAGCCGCTTGCGTTCGGCCGACGAGCCGTATTTGGCGAAGTCGTAGTCGATCAGCTTGATCTTCGAGAGGTCCGGCGCCTCGGGCGGCACCGGCGTGGCGGTGTTCGACGGGATCTGGAAGCTGCCGTTCGGCGCCGCGAGCTTCTGCGCATCCGGGCTCAGCGCCCAGTCGTAGAATTTCTGCGCCTCTTCGACATGCTTGGCGCCCGTCACGATGCTCATCGAGCCGATCTCGAAGCCGGTGCCCTCGCAAGGCGAAACCACCTTCACCGCCGGGTTCTGCTTGGCCGCGTTGATGACGTCGTGCTGGAAGGAGATGCCGATCAGCGTCTCGCCCTTGCCGACGGCGAGTGCCGGCGCGGCCCCTGCCTTGGTGTATTCGGCGATGTTCTTGTTGAGCTGCTTGAGATAGTCGAATGCCTTGTCCTCGCCCATCAGCTGGACGATCGTGGCAAGCATGGTCCAGGCCGTGCCCGATGAATTCGGGTCGGCCATCTCGATCTCGCCCTGGAATTCCGGCTTGACCAGATCGGCCCAGCACGCCGGCGCGGTCAGCCCGCGCTGCTTCAGATCTTCCTCATTATAGCCGTAACCGAGCGCACCGAGATAAATGCCGACCGTGCGGTTCTTCGACCTGTCGGCCTGCTTCAGCGCCCAGTCGCGCAAGTTTGCCAGTTGCGGCGACTTGTATTCCTGGGTGAGGCCCTCTTCCGCCGCCTGCAGATGCGGGTCGCCGGTGCCGCCCCACCAGATATCGGCTTGCGGATTGTCCTTCTCGGCCCGGAGGCGGGCGTAGATTTCGCCGGCGCTCATGCGGGTCATGTCGACGCTGACGCCCGTCTCCTTCTGGTAGGTGGTCGCCATCGCCCGGCACCAGGCCTCGTCGACGGCGCAATACATTGTGAGGCTGCGGTCGGCCGCCTGGGCGGCACTCGCCAATCCGAACATGGCCAGCGCCGCGCCAAGGCCAAGCCAGGCGGCGCGCAAGCCTTGCTTACTGTCAAATGTCTTCATCGATATTCCTCCCTGTCTTCTCACTGGAAACGATCTACCCGTCGTCGAGCGGCACTCCGATCACCTGGGACAATGTCGCCGCAACGCCGGGTGCTGCCGCTAGCACGGGATTGCCCTTCGCCATGCCGTCGCCGTCGAGGAACCGGTTCACACGGCCGCCGGCCTCCTCCACCAGCAGCAATCCGGCCAGGCAGTCCCACGAATTGATGTGCAGCTCGGCATAGGCATCCGAGCGGCCGTCGGCCACATAGGCCAGCCCAAGCGCTCCGGAGCCGGAGCGCCGCACATTGGCGCCGAGTGCCCAGACAAGGCTCACCTTGTCCAGATAGTCGCGATTGGGAATCCTGGGCGACCAGCCGAACTCGACAAAGGCGCGGTCGAACGCTTGCGTCGGCGACACATGGATCGGCGCGCCATTGCGCGTCGCGCCCTGCCCGCGACGGGCAAAGTACGTTTCGCCGATGGCCGGATTGGCAATGCCGCCGATCTCGCTGCGGCCGTTCTCGACGAAAGCTATCGAAATGCAGAAATGCGGAATACCGCGCATGAAATTGGCGGTGCCGTCGATGGGGTCGACGACCCACATGCGGGCAGAGCCGATGCCACCGCCTTCCTCGCCCAAAAACCCGTCCTGCGGAAAAGCCTCTGCCAGCGTCGCGCGGATGTGCTCCTCGACCTTGCCGTCGGTTTCAGTGAGAAAATCCTGCGGGCCTTTCATCGCCACCGGCTGGACGGCGCCCTGCCGGGCATAGCCTTCCATCGCCAGTTGCCCGGCCGTGACAAGCAGTTTCCGGCAGACCTCGGCACGCCTGTCCATCTCGGCCTCGGACAGCCGGTCCGCCTTCGGATGCGCCGCCGCCCTGCTCATGCAGCCGGTCCGGACAATCGCGCCCTCAATGCCGTCTTCGGCGAAATGGACAGGGTATTCCTCCGATGCCACTCTTGAGCCGGCTTGTATTGCACGGCTGTGCAAAGCTGTTGCATTCGGCCATGCCTGTCAAGTGCGGTGGGTGGCAATGGCAGAAGAGTTGCATTACATTGCACTGGCGTGCAAAGAATCACGAAAACAGCAGCGAGAGCGTTCGCTTGACGGTTCCGAGAATCCGCACCGGTTTTTCCAGCGCCCAGCAGGTTGCCGACCTCGCCGGGGTTTCACGTTCGGCGGTGTCACGTACCTTCACGCCCGGCGCTTCCGTTTCCGGGGAAACCCGCGAGCGGGTGATGCTGGCCGCCGAGCAACTCGGCTATCACGTCAACCATCTGGCTCGCGGCCTGATGCGGGCCTCGACCGGCATTGTCTGCCTCATCGTTGCCGATGGCGACACGCCCTATCATGCCCGCCTGCAGAAGGCGCTGACCCAACATCTGCGGGACGCCGGCAAAATGGCCATGGTGTTCAACACCTCCGGCCCCAGCCACCATGTCGACCAGGCGCTGCGCAACACGCTGAACTATCGCGCCGATGCGAGCATCGTTCTGTCCGGCTCGCCGCCGCAGTTGCTGATCCGCACCTGTCTTGAGAACGGCCAGCGGCTGGTGCTGATCAATCGCGATGACCGCTTCGACGGCCCGCACAATATCGGTGTCGACAACGCTGCAGCCGCAGAGGCAGCGCTGCATGCCTTCATCCGGGCCGGCTGTACCCGCCCCGCTTTGGTGACCTCGGCTGCCGGCACGCCCAGCCTGCTCTCCCGCGAAACCGCCTTCCTTACCGCCGCGCAGAAGGAAGGGCTGGAGGTGACCGTGTGGCGCGAGGGCCGCACCGGCTATGCCACCGGAGCCGATGGCGCCAGGCGGCTCTTTTCCGGCCGGCAGCGGCCGGATGCGGCGTTCTGCGTGACCGACCTGATTGCGTGCGGCTTTCTCGATGCGGCCCGCCACGAGTTCGGCATCAACGTACCCCGCGATCTCTGCGTCATCGGCTTTGACGACATTGAACAGGCCGACTGGGCCTCTTACCGGCTGACGACGTTCTCGCCGCCGATCGAGGAGATCGCCAGGCGCGCCGTGCGGCTCGCGACCGGCGCGCGGGAGGAGGCTGGCAGCCGCCTGATCTGCCATGCGCCCATGGTCTGGCGCAGCACGGTGAGGCCGGGTCAGGGCTGATGCGAAACATGTGTCGGTCAAGACGGGAAACGTACTGATGTCCAAGAAAAAGGCCAGGAAGACCCGCCAGGCGGCAAGACCGGTGGAGATAGCTGTAGGCCCCGAAATCCGGAGCATGATGCGCAAGTTCGGCCTGACCGAGGAAGAAGCACTGCGGATGATGCGCGAATGCGATGCCACCCTCTATGGCGCCAACTCCGGGCACGTGCAGCCAGGATCTTGACGGCCCGCCAGGCGCGAACGGAATTTTAATGTAAATCAAGCGTAATCCCGACCGTTAAAATGATGCGTATGTGTTGGGGTTGCGCATGCCGGAATATTCTTTCTTCATCCGCTCGATCCGGATCCGCTACATCTCGGGATTGCTCATCTTTGCGCTGGCTTCCACCGCGGTGATGTTTGCGCTCAATCGCGTCAATTCCTTCCGCCACGACATCGACGCGCTGAGCAGCAATCTCGTCGTCTTCACCCGCGACCTGCGCAACGCCTCCAGCTTTGCCGAAACCGCCAGCACGACCTGGCGCACCGAAACCCGTGACGGCCTTGCCGCCGCAGCGCGCGGCCATTCGCAACGCCTGACCAGCGAGATCGAAACACTGTCCGCGGAGTTGGCCGCGATCAAGCCGAGCCTGTCGGCCAAAACGCTGGACGAACTCTCGTCGGCCGCCGTCAACGGCGACCTGTTCTGGTCGTCGCGCGACATCGTGCGCAACTTCAACCTGATGTCGGCGGCGCAACAGACCGACGAATGGAGTTCGCGCGAAATCCTCAACCAGAACGACCTGTTCGTCCAGCCGATGCTGGTGCGTGTGCGTACCGCCATGGATGGCGAACGCCATCTGGCCGACGCCTCCAGCGACAGGCTGCTGTTGTGGGCAAGCGGCCTTCTGTTCGCGGTTCTTGCCATCGTTGCCCTCTGGATCTTCCGGCCGATGGAAAATGCGATCCGCCGCGCCTTCACCGAATCCGCCGCATCCTTGTTCAAGGCCGAAGCGGCCGACCGCGCCAAATCGGAATTCCTGGCCAATATGAGCCATGAGATCCGCACGCCGATGAATGGCGTGCTGGGCATGGCCGAACTGCTCGCCAAGACCGAGCTTAACGCGCGCCAGAAAACCTTCACCGAAGTCATCGTCAAGTCCGGCAATGCGCTGCTCACCATCATCAACGACATCCTCGATTTCTCCAAGATCAATGCCGGTCAGCTGACGCTCGATCCTGCACCCTTCCGGCTTGCCGAAGCGGTCGAGGACGTGGCCACACTGGTGTCGGCGCGCGTCGCCGAAAAGAACCTCGAGCTGATCGTGCGTGTCGACCCGCGCCTGCCTGCCCATGTCGTCGGCGATGCCGGACGGTTCCGTCAGATCGTCACCAATCTGCTCGGCAATGCGGTGAAGTTCACCGAGAAGGGCCATGTGCTGATCGATGTCGGCGGCGAGGTGGTCGACGGCATGGTCCAGCTCAAGGTCCGCGTCGAGGACACAGGCATCGGCATTCCTGCCGAGAAGCTCGAGAACGTGTTCGAGAAATTCGCGCAGGTCGACGGCTCGTCGACGCGCCGCCATGAAGGCACCGGCCTCGGCCTTGCCATCGCCGCCCGCCTCATCGACCTGATGGGCGGCAAGATCGGCGTCGAAAGCGAGATCGGCCGCGGCTCGGTGTTCTGGTTCGCCGTGCCGCTGCCGGCGCATCAGCAGGACACGCGCAACGAGGTCGTGCCGGTCGATGTCACCGGCGCCCGCGTGCTGGTCATCGACGACAACCCGGTCAACCGCGAGATCTTGCTGGAACAGCTCAGAAGCTGGAGCTTCGACTGCGCGGCCGCCGAAAGCGGCGCCGTCGGCCTCGCCTTTCTAGACCGGGCCAGCCAGCTCGGTGCTGCGGTCGACTGCATCATCCTCGACTACCAGATGCCCGGCATGAACGGCGCCGATGTCGCCAAGGCGATTTCCGCCGACAGCCGTCTCTCCGCCATCCCGGTGGTGCTGCTGACCTCCGTCGACCAGGTCGATTTCGGCAAGATGGTCATCGATTTCGGCATCGCCGCGCATCTCACCAAGCCGGCGCGCTCGGCCATCCTGCTCGGCACCGTCATCTCGGCCATCCAGAAAGCGCGGGCCCAGATCGGCAAGGCCCAGTTCGTTCGCGAGCCTGTTGTTCCGCAGGCGGCACCCGTGACGCTACCCGCCTTCACCGTCATTCGCGGCCCGGCAATTCCGGCGGCCACAGTGCCTGAATCGATCGCCACGCCAAACGGCCCGATCGATATTCTGATCGCCGAGGACAATGACGTGAACCAGCTGGTGTTCGGCCAAATCCTCAATGGGCTTGGCCTCAGCTACCGCATCGCCAGCAATGGCCGCACGGCCGTTGAGATGTACCGGGCGCTGCGGCCGAAGCTGATCCTCATGGACGTCTCCATGCCGGAGATGAACGGCTACGAGGCGACCCGCGCCATCCGGGCGGCGGAGGCAGCGAGTGGCAATCACACACCAGTCATCGGCGTCACCGCGCACGCACTGAAGGGCGACCGCGACAAATGTATCGAGTCCGGAATGGACGACTATCTGCCCAAGCCGGTGTCGCCCGACCGCCTCGGCAGCAAGATCGGCACATGGCTCAGCGAAACGGTCGCGGTAAAGAGGGCTTGATCAAATCGCCGCGTCCAGACGATAGCGGCGCATCCAGTCCAGACTAATCTCGTCCGAGAGCTTGGCGACGCCCGGCTTTACGTCGGCGGCATTCGGCGCCGGAACGCCCAGGGCCTTGCAGATGGATGCCAATGCCGCTGCCGGATCGCCTGACAGGCGCTCATAGCCGATGCGCAGCGGGACGATCCCCTGCTCCGCGAACCAGACGTTCCAGCCCGCGTCATAGGCTTCGAGTTCGGCAAGCTCGCGCTGGATCCGCTTGAAATCGTAGCGGGGTTCCTGCGGCGGTGCGACTCGTTCGATCTCGGTTCCGTCGGGCGCGATGTGCCAAAGCCCGGTCTGCTCGGCCTTGATCAGCGACACCGCCTGCGCCAGCTTGTTTTCGCGCGAAAGATGGATGTAGAGGACCCGCCCGAAGGCCTTTTCAAAGCGTGCTTTGTCCGATGGCAGGTCTGGGTAGATCCGGTCGAGGATTGCCGAGAGTTCATCCAGGTTTTCCCGCATCAGGCGCAAGCCGAAGACGCCCGTTCCGCCCCTTCCCGCGCTGATTGCCGCACCGAGATAGGCGAGGTCGAAATCATGCGCGCTCATCGTCTCGGGATGCGGCAATTGCCACTCTTCGGCCCATTCCGCCTTGTCCTGCCGCCGGTAGAACGAGTGCGGATCGCCGGCTGTTTTCGTCGAGGCCAGAAGGCCGCACAGCAAGGTGCTTCCGGTTCTCGGCGTGCCGCAGATTATGTAGCCGTCACGCATCTCGGGGCTCTGTCGCTTGTCATGGATTGGGCTAACCTCGCCAGGCGCGGTGACACGCGCGCTTCGCGAAGGACTCCAGTCTAGCCGCGCCGGAAGGGATAGAGGAATTGCTGCCAGTATCCGTTCGGAACGGGATGTCCGTGAATGCCGTAGCCGTTCGGCCAGCGCCCTTCGGGCATATGGTGGGTACCGAACAGCCGGTCGAGCAGCGGGAAATGGATGGCGAAGTTTACGTCGATCGCTTCTTTCTCGAGGCCGTGATGCCAGTGGTGGTAACGCGGCGACACCAGCACCTTTTCGACTGGACCGAAACTGGTTCCGATGTTGGAATGGATGAAAGACGAATAGACGTAGACGATCAATATATACGTCTGGATAGCCGATTCATCGAACCCCAGCACGAACATCGGGGTGGCCGTCAGGCTGCGCAGCACGATGATTTCCAGGAAATGCATGCGCGCACCGGCAATCCAGTCCATCGACTTGGCGGAATGGTGCACGGCATGGAACTTCCACAGCCAGGGAATGCGATGAAAGGCCCGATGCACCCAATACTGGGCAAGGTCGGTCAGGAACATTACCGCCAGCAGTTGCACCAGCCACGGCAAGTCGTGGACCCAGGCGCGCACCGAACCAAGGGCGCCCTGCGCATTGACGAAGTTGGACGGCGCCAAGGTCAGGTAGGTCAAAATCTGCACTAGCAGCGATGAGACCAGATAGTAGAACAGGTCCTCGCGCCATTCGTCGCGGAACACGGTCTGATCCTTGTTGCGCGCGAAAAGACGTTCGAGCGGAACGAACAGCACACCCATGAACAGGGCGTTCAGGATGAAGAAATCAAGCCCGAAGAACACCCCTTCGATGTGCAGTTGATGGCGCACCGGAAGCATGCCGACCAGCGACGCCAGCAGCACAGTGAACATCGCTGCCGCGCCGAGCGTCTTTTGCCTGCGCAGCGTCATGCTGAGGATCGCCAGGATATAGCCGGAGATGAGGACGAAATAGAGCACCGGCTTGAAGAACAGCATCTGGTGGATGGGGGCCAGATCCGGCATCGATGTAAGCGACGGGTAGCGCAGCACGATGACCATCAGCAGGGCGGTGACCCCGGCAAGCAAGCCAATCGAGCCGGACAGCCAGCCAGAACCGAACGGCCGTTTGGCGCGCGGCGTTTCAAGTTCACTTACAACGCGTCTAAGGAAATTTGCCACCGCCCCCATGCCCCGCCTTTTTGACGATCGCAAAAGCTCTCGTCGAGATATCGACCTCTTTTGCTACAGCAGGGCTCATTAATATTTAATCGCCACGACCCTGCACATGACGGGTGACTATCGCTTTCGGGCGATTGGAAGAGCTATGATTGCAACAAAAGAACACCGGCCACTATAGTCGGAATCTTTCCTGGATGCGACGGGCGCATTCAAGCGGCGTCAGCCGGCTGGTGTCGACTTCGAGGTCGTAGTCCATGCCGTTGTGGACGCGTCCATATTGCCAGCGCGCCAGGCCAGGCAGCCTGTCGGCGCGCGGCCTCGCGCGCTTCCAGCACCTCCAGCGGCGCCATGACGCCGACCAGATGCAGATCGAAACCCGACAGCAGCATGCGGTACTCCGCTATCTCGTCATTGAAGACGTCGTCGACAATGAGATTGTTGCCTTGCCCGGCCATGGCGGCGATGGCATGGCGCATGCCGCGCATGGCTCGCGCGCCGACCGGCCCGCTCCTGATCACCACCGACGGCTTGCCGTCTTCCAGCACGGTCTCAAAGGAAAACCCGTCGGCATGATCCTGCAGCGCCGGCGGCAGCATGTCGATGAAAGCATCCATCTGGACATGCAGGAAGGGCTCGGTGGCGATCGTTTGCAGCGCCCTGGCGATCGAGCTTTTGCCGGCGCTGCCGACGCCATTAAGCAGGACGATTTTGGCCGTTATGTCGCCCCCTCCGCCTATCGGTTGCGCACGACGATACAGGCGCCCCCGACGCTTTGCAGTTTCTGGCAGATGACGTTGGCGGCGGCACGGTCGTCGACGCCGATCCTGACGGCGTAGATGCCGCGTCGGCCGATCGGCGTGCGCACCCGGCTGACCACCGGGTCACGACCGGAAAGCAGCGCCGGAAACCGGCTCCTGACCCGCAGCCACTGATTGATCGCAGCTCCCCTGCGGAAATTGCCGGCCACCTGGACGCCCCATGGCTTCACAGTGATCGAGGCCATCGCCACGGTTCTGGACATGATCACCGGCAGCTTGCGGCAGGCGACGGCAAAGCTGGTTTTCCCGTCGAGCGGCTCGACCGTCCCGGCGTAAGCGCTGTCGGAAAACTTGTCGGCCGGTTCGCCCATGATGTCGAAGACGTAGCTCTCGGTCTCCATCGGCAGGAAACCGCCGGAATCCAGCCAGCGCGAAACGCGGCTCTCGCCGGCATTGTAGGCAGCCGCCGCCAGGCCGAGATTGCCGAAGCCGGTCTTCATTTCGGCGAGATATTTCGCCGAAGCCGGGATCGCCTGGTCGATGTCGAAAGGATCGGCCAGCCCGCGCATCTTGGCGGTGCCCGGCATGAACTGGGCGATGCCTTCGGCACCGACCGGGCTCACCGCATTGGGGTCGAAGCGGCTTTCTTTCCAGATCAGCCGGGCGAAGTAATCCTTCGGCAGACCGTTCCGCTCGGCATGCGTCTCGATCAGGTCACAGACACGGCCGATCAATCGTTTCGCCGCCGAGCGCGATTGCGGTGGATCGGCGAGCGCCTGTCCGGCACCCAGCCCGCAGAGCAGGATCACACCGGCTTTGAGCAGCCCCCGCATGGCTTATTCGGCCGCAGCCTTGCCGTGCTGGCCAAACCGCTGCTCGATATAGTCGGCAACCATTTTTTCGAAATCGGCGGCGATCGACGGACCGCGCAGCGTCGCCGACTTCTTGCCATCGACGAAGACGGGCGCGGTCGGCGTCTCGCCGGTGCCGGGCAGCGAGATGCCGATATCGGCGTGCTTGGATTCGCCGGGGCCGTTGACGATGCAGCCCATCACCGCGACCTTGAGGTTCTCGACGCCGGGATATTTCTCCCGCCAGACCGGCATGTTCTTGCGCAAATCGGCCTGGATGTTCTGGGCGAGTTCCTGGAACACGGTGGATGTCGTGCGGCCGCAGCCGGGGCAAGCGGCGACGATCGGCACGAACTGACGGAAGCCCATGGTCTGCAGCAGTTCCTGCGAGACCTGCACCTCGCGAGTGCGATCGCCATTCGGCTCCGGCGTCAGCGAGATGCGGATGGTGTCGCCAATGCCTTGCTGCAAGAGGATGCCCATGGCCGCCGACGAGGCGACGATGCCCTTGGAGCCCATGCCGGCTTCGGTGAGGCCGAGATGCAGCGCATGGTTGGAACGCGTGGCAAGCTCGGTGTAGACGGCGATCAAATCCTGCACGCCGCTGACCTTGGCCGACAGGATGATCTTTTCGCGGGCGAGGCCTATCTCTTCAGCCATTTCGGCCGACAGGATCGCCGACTGCACGATCGCCTCGCGGGTTACTTCCTGCGCCGTCAGCGGGAAGCCTTGGCGCTGGTTCTCGTCCATCAGCCGGGTGAGCAACTCCTGATCGAGCGACCCCCAATTGACGCCGATGCGCACCGGCTTGTCATGCCTGATCGCCATTTCGACGATCGCCGCGAACTGGCGGTCCCTCTTGTCCTTGAAGCCGACATTGCCGGGATTGATGCGGTATTTGGCCAGCGCCTCGGCGCAGTCCGGATGGTCGGCCAGCAGCTTGTGGCCGATATAGTGGAAGTCGCCGACCAGCGGCACATTGATGCCGAGCCGCTCGAGCCGTTCGCGGATGCGCGGCACGGCGGCAGCGCTCTCGTCACGATCGACGGTGATGCGCACGATCTCGGAGCCGGCGCGATGCAAAGCCGCAACCTGCGCGACGGTCTGGTCGATATCGGCCGTGTCGGTGTTGGTCATCGACTGCACGACGACCGGCGCGCCGCCGCCGACGACCACGCCGCCGACATCGACGCCGACCGATGTCCGGCGCGCAAAGGGGGAGGAAAAATACCCGGTCATGCCGGCAGCCTCTTGATCACCCGAGCGACATACGTCCACGTCGACGCACGCTCAAACAGCTATCAGCGCATAGCGCTGAGGTTCGGGCATGAGGTGGAGGAGCAAAGATGGCTTGTCAATGGCGACAGACAAGCAGAGCCGCCAAATCGCAGTAGCGCGGCGATCCCACAGACGGGTTTCGCCGGCCAACAGTATCGGAACCAGTAGCAAAAACAGGCCTCCGGCGGCATGTCGCCACCGGAGCGATAGTCACGCGCCAAGGCGGCGCGTCTAATCCTGGAAGGGCGTCAGTGTCTCGTCGGTTTCGCCTTCAGTTTTTCAATCTCGTCCTTGAGTGCCAGCTTGCGTCGCTTCAGATTCACGATTTCGAGGTCGTCGACCGATGGATGGTTCATCGCATCGTCGATCTCGCGTTCGATATCACCGTGTTTCCGCTGCAACTCATCAAGATGGGATGCAAGAGACATGATTGGTTCTCCCTTTCATGGTTTCCTCGATTGCAGCCGTCAAAGGCACGTCCACCGCAGGTCGCATCTGTGACGGCACCATGACAGTCTGCCACCATCCGGCTGCGATGTCGAATGCTGCGTGGTAGCATTCCACGACAATGTGATATGTGATATTGGCTGCGCGCCGGCGGCAATTGATGCCGCCCCCGCCCAATCATGCCCATTGCCGGGCGCCGCAGACATGCAGACGGTAGAGAATGTCCGACCAGGAAAAGGCCGATGTCCGCCTCGAATTTTCCCGCCTGAAGCAGGAGCATGCCGATTTCGACGCGGCCATCAATGCGATGATCGCCATGGGCTGCGACCCCTTGCAGATCCAGCGCATGAAGAAGAAGAAGCTTTTCCTCAAGGACCGGCTGATGGCGCTGGAAGACAAGATCATTCCGGACATCATCGCTTAGCCGACGGCCTCGGGGCCTAACTGCTCACCCCGCTATCGACAGCCGCGCCGCGCGATGGCGCAGCAACGTCAGCAATTCGTCGGTCTTCTCCGCTGAAGTGTCGATCGGCACCACCAGGCACATCGTCGCCTCGACCTTGCCGGCGGCCGCGAAGACAGGGGCGGCCAGGCATTTGGTGTAGGCGTCGACCAGCCCCGAAGTGATGCAATAGCCGGTCGTTCTGGCCGTCGCGATATCGGCGATGAAGTCGTCGAACTGCAGCCTGCGGCCGTCGGGCAGCAAAAGGTCGTCTTCCGAGACCATGTCCTGGATGGCGGCCCTTTCCAATCCGGCCAGAAGCAGCCGCCCCGATGCCGTCCATGGCAGCGGGATCTGCAGGCCGGTGGCCGAGCTGATGCGGAACGGCCTGGTGCCGGGGCTGGAATGGACGATGGTATAGCGCCCGCTTTGCAGCATGCACAATTCGGAGGTCTCGCCGGTCTCGCGCGACAGATTGTCGACCTCCTGCCGGCCCCGCCTAAGCAGGTCGTTGCCCCTGACATAGTCCATCCCATAGAGGTAGAGCTTCTTGCCGAAATAGACCCGGTTGCCGTCGCCCTCCATCTCCAGGAGACCCGCATCGACCAGCGAACGCACCAGCGTATAGGTGGTGGAGCGCGGCGCATTCACCCCCTTGGCGAGATCGCCAATGCCGATGGCGCGCTGCGTAACATGCAGGAAGTCCAGGATCTCCAGCACCCGGTTGAGGCCCTTCTCGCGCGAGCCGGAGGTCTTGTCGGGCGTCGGGCTCTCGGCTGGACCAAGCTCCGCCCGATCCGTGAGTCCATTGCTGTCTTGCATAACTGATTCCTGATGTTAGTATCTGTCTTGTACAGGATACATGTGTCTATTGTAAGAGACAATTCAGGTCGGCGACACGTGTGTCTGTAAGGGGAACTCAAACAACAGGAGGTCGCAGTGAACGACGCATCCAAGCGAGATTTTCTGAAACTGGGCATGGCCGGGCTTGCAACGGCGGGCGTGATGACCGCTGTCAGCGCCGAAAAGGCGGCGGCACAAGCCGCATCCGACAGCGTTCTGCGCACCGCGCTTGACCGCGGCAAGCTGATCGTCGGCACCGGCAGCACCAACGCGCCATGGCATTTCGAAAACGATGCCGGCGAGCTGGTCGGCATGGACATCACCATGGGCCGCATCCTGGCCAAGGGTCTGTTCGACGATCCGAGCAAGGTCGAGTTCGTCATGCAGGATCCGGCGCAGCGCATCCCCAATGTCACCACCAACAAGGTCGACATCACCATCCAGTTCATGACCATGACCGCGCAGCGCTCGCAGCTGATCCACTTCTCCAGGCCATACTATGTCGAGGGCGTCGCCCTGCTGACGCTGCCGACGGCGGAAAACAAGACCTTCGACAAGCTGCTCGCCGGCGGCTCGGCGACGCGCATCTCGATCCTGCAGAATGTCGATGCCGAAAGCTCGGTCCATTACGCCCTGCCGGAGGCGCAGGTGCTGCAGATCGACACCCAGGCCAATGTGCTGCAGGCACTGGAATCGAAACGCGCCGATGCCGCCGCCGTCGATCTTTCAACCGTGCGCTGGCTGGCCTCGCGCAACCCCGACAAATATTTCGATGCCGGCAAGAGCTGGTACTCGATGCTCTACGGCGCGGCGGTCAGGCAGGGCGACCTGGACTGGCTGACCTTCGTCAACCAGACCTTCACCATCGCCATGTTCGGCCATGAGACCGCACTCTACGACGCCGCCTTCAAGGACTATTTCGGCCAAGAGCCGCCGGCCCGCCATCCCGGTTTCCCGGTTGTCTGACAAGTGCTGGCGGAAGGGTTAGCCCTTCCGCCTTCTAGTTCGCATCCCCTTGGTTATTGCGGGAGACGCATGGGCTATACGCTCAACTTCAACCTGATCTGGCGTCATTTCGACAAGCTGTGGGGCGGCCTTCTGCTCAGCCTCGAGCTTGCCGTGATTTCGATTGCCATCGGCGTCGTCATCGGCCTGGTGCTGGCGGTCTGGTATGTCTCGGCCGGACGCGTGGTGCGCGCCATCATTGCGGCTTACGTCGAATTCATCCGCAACGTGCCGCTGATCCTGCTCGTCTATCTTGTCTTCTACGGCCTGCCGACGGTGATCGACGTCGCCTACGACGCGCCGACCTCGTTCGTGCTGACGCTGTCGGTCTATAGCGGCGCCTATCTGGTCGAGGTGTTCCGCTCCGGCCTGGAAGCCGTGCCGCGCGGCCAGCTCGATGCCGGCAAGGCGATCGGGCTGACGCCTTGGCAGCGGTTGGTTCACGTGCGCCTGCCGACCATGCTGCGCATCACGCTGCCGGCGCTGTCCAACACCTTCATCTCGCTGTTCAAGGACACGTCCATCGCATCGGTCATCTCGGTGCCCGAGCTCACCTTCGGCGCCCAGTGGATCAACTTCAACACCTTCCGCATCGTCGAGGTCTATCTGGTGACGACGGCGATGTACCTGGTGACCGGTTACACCCTGCTCTTCGGGCTGCGGCTGGTCGAACGCCGGTTCAGGGCTGCGCGCTGACATGCTGAGCCAGATCCTCTACGCCGTACCGTTCCTCGCCCAGGGCTTCGCCATCACCTTGTGGGTGTCGCTGCTGGTCGTGGTGCTGTCGCTGATTGCCGGTGTCGCGCTCGGCGTCGGCCTGGTCTACGGCCCGGCGCCGCTGCGCTGGGCGGTGCGTATCTTCTCCGACACCATCCGCGGCATCCCGATCCTGGTGCTGATGTTCTTCGTCTATTACGGCCTGCCAGCCATCGGCCTGCATCTGCAATCCTTCTCGGCGGCGGTGCTGGCGCTGACCTTGTTCAAGACCGCGCAGGTCATTGAGTATCTCCGGGGCGCCGTCGGCTCCATTCCCAAGGGCCAGTCAGAAGCGGCGATGGCCATTGGGCTGACTTTTCGCCAGCGGCTCACCTACGTCATCTTTCCGCAGGCCTTCCGGCGCTTCCTGCCGCCCTGGATCAACGGCGTCACCGATGCGGTCAAGGGCAGCGCCCTGGTCTCGCTGCTCGGCATCACCGACCTGATGCAGGCGATCAACCAGGTCATCGGCCGCACCTATGAGGCGATGCCGCTCTACATCCTCGGCGCCTTGATCTATTTCGCCGTCAACTATGCGCTTTCCTACGCCAGCCGGCGGCTGGAACGGCGCTTTGCCTTCATCCGGGACTAGCACGATGGCCACAAGCTCGAACGACAATGCTGCCCTTCTCGACATTGCCGGGGTCTCGAAAGCCTTTGGTTCGGTCGAGGTGCTTCGCTCGGTCAGCCTCAAGGTGGACAGGGGCGAGGTGGTCACCGTCATCGGCCCTTCCGGCAGCGGCAAAACCACCCTGCTGCGCTGCGTCAACTTTCTCGAAAGCTACGACTCAGGCTCGATCCGCATCGACGGCAAGGAGGTCGGTTTTCGTGAGGCCGGCGCGCGCCAGCGGCGCAGCGAGCGCGACCTTGCCAATATGCGCGCCGAAACCGGCATGGTGTTCCAGAGCTTCAATCTGTTTCCGCACCTCACCGCCGCCGGCAACATCATGCTCGGCCTCACCAAGGTGCGCGGCAAGAGCAAGGCCGAGGCGCGCCAGATCGCCGAGCATTGGCTGAGCCGCGTCGGCCTCGCCCACAAGGCCGACAGCCTGCCGGCGGAACTCTCCGGCGGCCAGCAGCAGCGCGTCGGCATAGCGCGGGCAGTCGCCATGGAGCCGAAGATCCTGCTGCTCGACGAGATCACCTCCGCGCTCGATCCCGAACTGGTCGGGGAGGTGTTGGCCGTTGTGCGCAGCCTGGCCGAAGACGGCATGACCATGGTGATGGTCACGCACGAGATGGCCTTTGCCCGCGACGCTTCGAGCCGCATTGTCTTCATGGCCGATGGCGGTGTCAGCGCTGTTGGCCCGCCGAAGGAGATCCTTGCCGAAGAGACCACCAATGAGCGCCTGCGCTCTTTCCTGGCGCGCTTCCGCGCCTCGCATTTCTGACATGGGCGGCCCAAAGCAATTCCAGGAAAAGTGTAAGCGGTTTTCCCGGGAAAAGCGCGAAGCGCTTTGCCTTGGGAATTGCGTAAAACAACGGGCCGGCCCAAGGAGAATTCTTCCATGACGCCTTACATCCGGCTAGCCGAACTCGGCCTGACGCTGCCCGAGCCGCCGACGCCGATCGCCAATTTCGTCACCCATGCGGAAAGCGGCCGGCTGATCTTTCTTTCGGGTCAAGGGCCGTTGCGCGCCAACGGCACGCTGTGCACCGGCAAGGTCGGCGAGGACGTCACCGTCGAGCAGGCCTATGAGCATGCCCGCCTCACCGGCCTCAACCTGCTCGCCGTCATGCACGCCGCCGCCGGCGATCTCGGCCGCATCGTGCGCGTCGTCAAATTGCTCGGCTTCGTCAATGCGACGCCGACCTTCAGCGACCACCCGAAAGTGGTCAATGGCTGCTCGGACCTGTTCGCCAGCGTCTTCGACAAGATTGGGGGCCATGCCCGCTCGGCGATCGGGGTCGGCTCGCTGCCTGGAAACATCACCGTCGAAATCGAAGCGGTCGTCGAGATCGCTGCCTGACAGTCAAGGGATATGCTCCAAATGAAAACCTATTCCGACACCGGCTCCAACACCACGATCCGTGAACGGCTGGGACTGAGGCCGATCATCAACGTCTCCGGCACGATGACGACCCTCGGCGCCTCGATCATCGTTCCCGAGGCGATCAGCGCCATGGCCGAGATCGCCTCGCAATGGGTGGAGATGGACGATCTGCAGCGCGCCGCAAGCGTGACCACCGCCCGCCTCACCGGCGGCGAGGCCGGCTTCATCACCGCCTGCTGCGCCTCAGGCATCACAATGGCGATCGCCGGGGCGATGACCGGCACCAATTTGCTGGCGATCGAACGGCTGCCCGACGATACCGAGGGGCTGAAGTCCGAAGTCGTCATCCAGCTTGGCCATATGGTCAATTACGGCGCGCCGATCGACCAGTCGATCCGCGTTGCCGGCGCCAAGGTCATTTCGGCGGGTACGGTCAGCGTCACCCAGGATTATCACGTGCGCGAGGCGATCAATGAGCGCACGGCGGCGGCGCTCTACGTCGTGGCGCACCACACCGTGCAATACGGCATGCTTTCCCTCGAGGAATTCTGCGATATCTGCCACGCCATGGGCGTGCCGGTGATCGTCGATGCGGCTTCCGAATATGATCTACGCAGCTTCCTGGCGCGCGGAGCCGACATCGTCGTCTACAGCGGCCACAAATTCCTTTCGGGGCCAACCAGCGGCATCGTCGCCGGCCGCAAGGATCTCGTCCGCGCCGCCTATCTGCAAAACCGCGGCGTCGCCCGCGCCATGAAGGTTGGCAAGGAAAGCATCGCCGGCACGATGGCGGCGCTCGAAGCCTGGGAAAAGCGCGACCATGCCGGCATCCGCCAGCGCGAGGAAGCGGCGCTCAATCAATGGAGGGATTCGCTGCAGGGAATACCCGGCATCGTCGCAAACATCATTCCCGACCCGACCGCCAATCCGCTCGACCGGCTGCAGATCTTCGTCTCCCCCGAAAGCCGCTTCAGTGCCGCCGGCCTCGCCTCGGCATTGGCGGCCGGATCGCCGCCCATCATCGTGCGCAACCACGAGGTCGAGCGTGGCCATTTCTTTCTCGACCCCTGCAACCTGCACCCAGGCGAGGCCGAGATCGTCGCCGAACGCCTCCGCGCCGTGCTCACCGCGGCCGACAGGCCGGCGGATGCGATGAGACAGCCGCGAAAGGATTCATCCGGCGCCCTGCGCTGGCCGGACTAGGCTGCGGCGGCCGCCATCCTTGCGGGCCAGCCCGAATTCCGCTAAGGCGCGCCTTTACCGCCGGGAGCATGCGCTTGACCGACCACCGCGCCGACGTCGCCATCATCATGGGCAGCCAGTCCGACTGGGCGACGATGCGCCACGCCGCCGAAACGCTGGAGGCGCTGGGCATTCCGCACAAGCGGCTGATCGTCTCCGCCCACCGCACCCCGGACCGCCTCTATGATTTCGCCAAGGGCGCCAAGGCGGCCGGCTACAAGGTGATCATCGCCGGCGCCGGCGGCGCCGCCCACCTGCCCGGCATGACGGCGGCGATGACGCCGCTGCCGGTGTTCGGCGTGCCGGTCGAATCGAAGGCGCTGTCCGGCCAGGATTCGCTGCTCTCCATCGTCCAGATGCCGGCCGGCATTCCGGTCGGCACGCTTGCCATCGGCAAGGCGGGTGCGGCCAACGCCGCCCTTCTGGCGGCCGCCGTGCTGGCGCTGAACGACGAAGAACTTGCCGCCCGCCTGGATGCCTGGCGCACCGCCCAAACCGCCAGGGTCGCCACCGAACCGACGGACGCGCCATGAGCCTGCCCGCGGGATCGAGCATCGGCATCATCGGCGGCGGCCAGCTCGGCCGCATGCTGGCTGTTGCCGCAGCGCGCCTCGGCTACCGCACAATTATCCTCGAACCGCAGGCCGATTGCCCGGCGGCTCAGGTCGCCAACCGCCAGATCGCCGCCGCCTATGACGATGCGGACGCCCTTGCCGAACTGGCGGCAGTCAGCGCCGTCGTCACCTACGAATTCGAGAATGTGCCGGTAGCGGCTGCCGGCGCGCTCGCCGCCAAGGTCCCGGTCTATCCGCCGCCCAGGGCGTTGGAAGTCGCCCAGGACCGGGTGGCGGAGAAGCTATTCCTGAACGGCATCGGCATCAGGACAGCGGATTTCCGCTCCGTCGACAATGACGACGAGCTGACGGCGGCGCTGAGAGAGTTCGGTGGCAGCGGCATCTTGAAAACCCGCCGCATGGGGTATGACGGCAAGGGCCAGCGCGTCTTCCGCAACATGGAGACGGGCGGCTTTGCCGGCACATGCGAGACCATGGGCAACGTGCCGCTGATCCTCGAATCCTTCGTCGCTTTCGAGCGCGAAATCTCGGTCATCGCCGCGCGCGGGTTGGACGGCGCGGTCGCCGCCTACGATCCGGCTGAGAACGTCCACCGCGACGGCATCCTGCATACCTCGACCCTGCCGGCCCAGATCAGGCTGGAGACGGCGGCAACGGCACAGGCCGCGGCGGCGAAAATCCTGTCGGCCCTCGACTATGTCGGCGTCATCGGCGTCGAGTTCTTCGTTCTTGCCGATGGCACGCTGCTGGCCAACGAAATGGCACCGCGCGTGCACAATTCCGGCCACTGGACGGAAGCCGCCGGCATCGTTTCGCAGTTCGAGCAGCATATCCGCGCCATTGCCGGCCTGCCGCTGGGCAACCCTGGCCGGCATTCAAACTGCGTCATGGAAAACCTGATCGGCGACGATGTGCTGCGCGTACCCGCTTTGCTCGCCGAGCCCGATCTGATGCTGCATCTCTACGGCAAGGCGGAAGCGCGCCCAGGCCGCAAGATGGGCCATTTCACGCGCATCAGCCGCCGTAGCTAAGCCATTCCGGCACTTTGCGCGAGGGCGTGGCTCGAGCCCTATTGCAGCTCGTCGTTCAGATCCCCGTCCTCGTCGGGGCTGGCGCAACTCGCATCGCCTTCCCTACAATTGGCGCCCGCGGTGAGCTGTTTGATTCGCTGGTCCGTCAGTTCGGTCAGGCATTGTGAAACCTCCATCGGATGGATGGAGCCGCCTTCGCTGTCTGTCGTCGTATAGGCGCATTCGGCGTTGCGGAAGGCGATCCAGGCGCGTTGCGCGACCTGCAGCAGCTTCCTGCTCTTGTCGTCGTTGCGACCGACGAGATCCTTGTAGGCCTGGTTGAGCTTGGCATCGGCCGCCTGATAGTCCTCGCCGGCGCAGATGTTCATCATCTGCTGGCTGTCGTCGTTGCGGTCGCATTCCTGCGCCTGCGCGGTGGATGCCGCTGCCACAACGGCAAGGCAGGCGGACACAAACAACAGGCGCATGGAGGTCTCCAAATCGGCTTGCGGGTGCCGCACCATTCCAGCCCGCCTTCGGCCGCGCAATGGCGTGGAGCCGAGATGGCGGATATTTTGATAGCCAAAGCCATTCTCGGCCTCTATCCAGCACGCTTGCGGTTGACACGGGCAAGGCTCCTCGTTTATGAGCCACCGCAAGTTCAAAGGCGCGCTTTTCAGGCGCGCCTTAATAATTCGGCCCGGACAGGGCCCAGACCGACGGGCAAGACCATGAAGATCAAGAATTCGCTCAAGGCGCTGAAGGCGCGTCACCGCGACAACCAGTTGGTTCGCCGCAAGGGCCGCGTCTACATCATCAACAAGACCGCTCCGCGCTACAAGGCGCGCCAGGGCTGAGTGTTCGGCCGGGGGCTCGTTGCCTCCGTCCATATGATGGTAATTGCCTGGTTCCAGGCACTTTCACGCTAATTTCAGTTTGACGATCCGCCGTCCGGGGTTAGATTCCGGCGATGCGGATTCTTTTTGCATTTTTGGCCACCCTGTTTCTTTTCGGCGTCGCTCCGGCGTCGGCGGACGATCCGCCGGCAAAGCCGCCGGTTGCCCTGACCAGGGAAGCCAGGCTCGACCAACTGTTTGCCGAGCTGAAGCGCGAGCGCAACGAAAAGGCGGCCGAGCGCATCGCCGGGCGCATCTGGGGCGAATGGTTCCAGTCCGGCAGCGCCTCGATCGACCTGATGATGCAATGGTCGCAAAAGGCGATGGACGACCAGAAGTTCGACGTCGCCCTCGACTTCCTCGACCAGGTCGTCATCCTTCAGCCAAAATATGCCGAAGGCTGGAACCGGCGCGCCACCGTCCATTACATGATGAAGAATTTCGGGAAATCGATGTCCGACATCGACCAGACGCTGCAGCTGGAACCACGCCATTTCGGCGCGCTTTCCGGCCTGGCCCAGATCATGGCCGCCACCGGCCACAAGCAATCGGCGCTCGAAGCCTGGCAGAAGGTGCTTACCATCTATCCGATGATGCGCAGCGCCCAGGACCAGGTCGCGGCAATTTCGGAAGAGCTTGCCGGCGAAGGAATTTGATTAGGCAGTAGGAATCAGGGATTAGTCAGTAGTCAGTAGAGAAGATTGGTGAGACGCCACCTCCCTACTCCCTACTCCCTACTCCCTACTCCCTACTCCCTACTCCCTACTCCCTACTCCCTACTCCCTCCACCCCGTATCTCCGCGCATGAACCTCATTTACGCCGCCTGTGCTTTGCTCCTCGCGCTCGTCTTTGCCTTGGCCGGTGTCACCCGCGCCGGCGCGTGGCTGATCGAGTGGCGAAACCCGCCGGCCGGCGAATTTGCCGACATCGACGCCACCCGCATCCACTATGTCCACGTGCCGGCGCCTCAAAATGCCGAGCTGCCGGCGATCGTCTTCATCCATGGCGCCAGCGCCAACCTCAGGGATCAGATGCTGCCGATCAGGCCTTTGCTCGAAGGCCGCGCCGAGATGGTCTTCCTCGACCGGCCGGGCTTCGGCTGGTCGGCGCGCGGCCCCGGCAATGAGAGCCCGTCGGGGCAGGCCGACACCATCGCCAGGCTGATGGACCGTCTCGGCATCCACAAGGCGATCATCGTCGGCCATTCGTTTGGCGGCGTGATCACCGCCGCCTTTGGCCGCGAACACCCGGAGAAGACGCTCGGGCTGGTCTTTCTGTCGCCGGTCAGCCACCCCTGGCCGGGCGGCGCGACCGCCTGGTACTACAAGCTGACCGCCACCCCCATAATCGGCTGGCTGTTCTCGGAGACATTGACCTATCCGGCAGGCACGCTGCAGATGGACGGCGCCACGGCCTGCGTGTTTTCTCCCAACAAGGTGCCGGAAGGCTATGTCGGCAATGCCTCGATTCCGCTGGTGCTGCGTCCCGGCGCTTTCCGCGCCAACGCCATCGATGTCGCCGGCCTCTACGACTATACGTTGAAGGCCGCGCCGCATTACCGCGACATCACAGCGCCGACGATTGTCATCTCGGGCGACCGCGACAAGGTGGTCTATGCCTCGATCCATTCGGTCGGCCTGGTCAGGGACATCCCCGGCGCCGAACTGATCTGGGTCCACAATCTGGGCCACAAGCCGGATTGGATCGCCTCCGACCTCGTCGTCGGCGCGATCGAGAAAGTCGCCGGCAAGGACGTCGACCTGCAGGCAATCGCGAAAACCGTGGAAGCGCGGATCGCCGGCGATGCCTACAACGATGCACAGTGCCCCGACATTACGGTGCCCGACGCGCAACTCGCCCCGACGTGACGGCCGCATGTATGTCCTGAAGCACGGAATCAAGAAAAACCCCGAAGCGTTCTGGGCGCTACCGGATCGCATCTTCTTCGGCTACGGCGCCTGCCACATCCTTGCGGGCACCTTCCTCAGCCATCCTCCCCTGGACGGATTCTACGGCGAACGGATCATTCCGGGCGAGGATTTCTACGGCAACCATATCTATATGACGAACGGCGTGATCGCCTTCGACTATCACGGCTATTCCAGCCGAGCGCGGCTTCTGCAGCACCATGGAAGGGGATGGGCTTCGCATAGCGCAGGCTGGCACTGCACGCTGGAAAGGGTCGATTTCGACCTGCTCGACACCGCCGACCTCAACCGGCGAAAGATGCGCGGCCCAGATCAGTATCTCTATGACCCAATCCCTCGCGCACACCGCTTCCTTCGGCGCATCGATCACGCCGAAGGTGCGGCAAGAGCGCTGCGAACTGTGATGAGTTGAAGCCTCTGTCAACCTATGTTGCGGGTGGCCTGCACGTCCGACCCGACATAGGCGATGCGCAGCATGTTGGTCGAACCCGGCGTCCTCAGCGGCACGCCCGCCGTGATGATGACACGGTCGCCCGGCTGGCCGAACCCCTCTTCGAAAGCGATGCGGCAGGCGCGGTCGACCATGTCGTCGAGGTCGCTGGCGTCGGGCGAGACGACGCAATGCGTGCCCCACAAAAGCGACAGCCGCCGCGCCGTGTTGAGGATCGGCGACAGGGCGATGATCGGCACTTGCGGCCGCTCGCGCGCGGCGCGCAGGCCGGTGGTGCCCGAAGCCGTATAGGTGATGATCGCCGACAGTTTCAGCGTCTCGGCAATCTCGCGGGCGGCGAGCGAAATGGCGTCGGCGCCGGTTGCTTCCGGTTCCGAGCGCTGCGCGTTGATGATGCCGGCATAGGTCGGGTCGGTTTCGACCTTGGTGGCGATGCGGTTCATCATCGCCACCGCCTCGACCGGATAGGCGCCGGCAGCGGATTCGGCTGAAAGCATGATTGCGTCGGCGCCCTCGAACACGGCGATCGACACGTCGGACACCTCGGCGCGGGTCGGCACCGGCGCGGTGATCATCGATTCCAGCATCTGCGTGGCGACCACCACCGGCTTGCCGGCGCGGCGCGCGGCGCGCGTGATCTGCTTCTGGATGCCGGGCACCGCTTCCAGCGGCATTTCCACACCGAGATCGCCGCGGGCGACCATCAGCGCGTCGGAGAGTTCGATGATTTCGGCCAGCCGGGCGACGGCCTGCGGCTTTTCAATCTTGGCCATGATCAGTGCCCGGCCGCGCGCGATCTTGCGGGCTTCCGCCAAATCCTCCGGCCGCTGCACGAAGGACAGCGCCACCCAGTCGACGCTTTCCGCCAGCACCGCATCGAGGTCCTTGCGGTCCTTTTCGGTCAGCGCACCGACCGGCAGGTCGGTGTCGGGCAGGCTGACGCCCTTCTTGTCGGAAATGGTGGTGCCGGCGACGACGGTGCAGGTGATCGATTTGCCGTCGCTCTTCACCGCCCTGAGCTCCAGCTTGCCGTCATCGATCAACAGACGGTGGCCGGCCTCGACCGAACTCAGGATTTCGGGATGCGGCAGGTAGACCCGGGTCGACGTGCCGGGCTCGGGATTGTTGTCGAGGGTGAAGGTCTGGCCCGGCGTCAGCACCTCCTTGCCGTTGGCGAACTTGCCGACGCGCAGCTTCGGTCCCTGCAAATCGGCCAGGATGCCGATCGGACGGCCGACCTTTTCCTCGACCGCGCGGATGCGGCCGACCAGCGTGCGCATCAGTTCGTGATCGGTGTGGCTCATATTGATGCGGAAGACATCGGCGCCGGCTTCGAAGAGCTTCTGGAGCATCTCCTCGGACGAGGAGGCAGGACCGATGGTGGCGAGGATCTTGACCTTGCGGCTACGTCTCATTGACTGTTTGTTCCCGGGGCGGCTGGAGCGCCTCCCGTTGTGGACTCATCGGTCAGCTGGACCATCCAGCTTGCCTGCTCGCCCGTGTCATATTCCTGGAATCCGGCGCGCTGGAAGCCCCGGGCGACGCAATCGGTAACGCCGGCAATCTTGAATTCTTTTTCGGCCACGCACATGTTGATCGGGCCATCCCAGCGCCCGCCGCGCTCGGCGTCTTCTGCATAAAGATAGTAAAACCTCGATGACAGCGGACCTTCGATCAGCGTCTTGCAGCTCGATCCTTCGATGTGCCACCACCCCTCGGTGATCCAGCCTGCCTTGGCGCGGTAGCCGATGCCAACGCCGACCAGGTTCTGCGTGGCGTTGCAGACGCGGAAATCGGCGCGGGCAGGCGAAGCCGCGACCAGCGCGGTGAGCCCTAGCGTCAGGGTCAGGAGCGGCACGGCAAAGGCGGTGCGCGCACGCGGCCTGCCGGCGGAACCCATCCCGAAACCCCTCAATAACGTCATCTGCATCTCTCAACGCCCCTTTTCGGAAAAGTCCGGGCGCATGTCAACGCGCCGTTCTGTCCAATTCCAATCGATTTAGAAAGGCCCCCGACACGCGATCTGCCGCGCGTCACAGGATTTTCGCAGAAACCGTGGCCAAACAACGGCATTGCGCAACAGTCCTCTTCGTGGGAATGACGATACCACCCTCCCCGGAAGCCAGCGAACAGACCTTTCCAGCCAATGACCCGATCCACAGTTTTCGCGCCTTTCGATATCGTCGAAGCTGACCGCAAGCGAGGCATCGTGCTTGTCGCCGACCATGCCCGCCGCGACCTGCCGGAGGAGTATGGCAGTCTCGGCTTGCCGGCGGCGGAACTCGATCGCCATATCGCCTACGACATCGGTGTCGAGACGGTGACGCGCGAACTGGCGGCGGCGCTCGACGTGCCGGCGGTGATCGCCAATTTTTCGCGGCTGCTGATCGATCCCAATCGCGGCGAGGACGACCCGACGCTGATCCGCCAGCTCTATGACGGCACCGTCGTGCCGGGAAACTATCCCATGGCACCGGCCGAACGCGAAAGGCGGCTCGACGGCTTCTACCGGCCTTATCAGGACGCGGTCGGCGCCATGATCGCGTCGGTGGCGCACGCCTCAGGCAAAGCGCCGTTCATCTTCTCCGTACACTCCTTCACCCCTGTCATGCAGGGCTTCATCCGCCCTTGGCATGTCGGCATATTGTGGGACCTCGACGACCGCGTGGCGCGGCCGCTGATCGACATGCTGGCGCAGGATAAAAACCTCGTCGTCGGCGACAACGAACCCTATGACGGCGCGTTGCGCGGCGACACCATGTTCAAGCACGCCATCGTCAACGGCTTTGCCCATGCGCTGATCGAGATCCGCCAGGACCTGATATCAGACAGCAAGGGGGCGCTGGCCTGGGCGCAACGGCTGGCGCCGATCGTTGACGCCATCGACCGCCGTCCCGATATACATCAGGTGAAGATGTTCGGCTCGCGCACCGGGCCGCTGTGAGGACCCAAGAAAATGACCGAACTCAGCGATGACCAGAAACGCGATTTCGAGGCCGCGGCCTTCCGCCGGCTGGTCGAGCATCTGCGCGAGCGCAGCGATGTGCAAAACATCGACCTGATGAACCTCGCCGGCTTCTGCCGCAACTGCCTGTCGAACTGGTACCGCGAAGCGGCCGAAGCTGAGGGCGTCGATCTCGGCAAGGATCAGTCGCGCGAAATCGTCTACGGCATGCCTATGCGCAATGGCAGGCGCTGAACCAGACCGAGGCTTCGGACGCCAAGAAAGCGGAGTTCGAGGCAAGACGGCCGAGGGATCACTGAAGTAGCGCGCGGTTCACAGGATTGACGTCGGCGGGACAGCGCCCCCCCTCTGTCCTGCCGGACATCTCCCCCACTTGGGCATAAGCGCTAAGATAGCTTTGGCATGGACTGAAACTTGCGCTTTCGTGGTGGTTCGCGCCAGCGATATCGCAAGGCATGGAGATTGTGGCGCAGGGCCGCCAAGGAAGGTTGAGTAAAGATGGTCGCGATCAGAGAGGCGACGATCTGGCGGGTGGCGCGCCACAGCAGCGGGCGCCCGTCGCTCAAGGGGGAGAGACACCCAACTCCTGCGAGAGGGGTTCGGTCACAAGCGCGATGAGGAAGTGTGCAAGGATCCAAGGCTTTGCGAT
>NZ_JAMYUL010000006.1:0-302554 GCF_040322955.1 Mesorhizobium sp. M0077 | reverse complement strand
CCCTCGGGTGGTAGTTTTTGGTCGCCAGTGTTATTCGCTCGGGGCCTTCCCTCCCCCGCGCCTCGGGGGGGTGTGGTGGCGTGCTAATCTGGCGGTTGGGGGGCTCGACTGTTCATCAACAACATTGATCAAAAATCGGTCGGCGCGCCGCCTTCGGACGTGCGCTTTTCGACGAAGTCGTTGAGCTCTTCGCGGATCGCCGGGTCCATATAGGGTTCCTCGTAGGATGCCAGCCGCTCCTTCCAGACCTTGTTGGCCTTTTCCAGCGCGGTCGGCGATCCGGCTTCGGCCCAGGTTTCGAAATTGCGCCAGTCGGAGAGGATGGGCGAGTAGAAGGCTGTCTTGTAGCGGTCCTGCGTGTGCTGGGTGCCGAAGAAATGGCCGCCGGGGCCGACCGACTGGATGGCGTCGAAGCCGAGCGCTTCGTCGGACAGGTCGAGCGGGGTGAGGAACTCGGCCACCATCTGCAACAGGTCGATGTCCAGGATGGTCTTCTCGTAGGAACAGCGCAGGCCGCCTTCGAGCCAGCCGGCGCCGTGCATCATCAGATTGCCGCCGCCCTGGATGGCGCCCCACAGCGAGAACACGCTTTCATAGGCTGCCTGCGCGTCGACGGTGTTGGCGGCGCAGGTATTGGAGGTGCGGTAGGGGATCTTGTAACGGCGGGCAAGCTGGCCGCCGACAAGCTGCGCCTTCATATATTCAGGCGTGCCGAAGGCCGGCGAGCCTGACTTCATGTCGACATTCGAGGTGAAGCCGCCATAGCCAACCGGCGCGCCCTTTCTCACCATCTGGGCGAAGGCGATGCCGGACAGCGCCTCGGCGTTTTGCTGCACCAGCGCACCGGCGATGGTCACCGGCGCCATCGCGCCGGACAGGGTGAAGGGCGTGATGACGACGACCTGACCCTTGCTCGACATCTGGATGATGCCTTCCATCATCGGCACATCCAGTTTCAGCGGCGAATTGGTGTTGATGATGGTGAAGACGGACGGCTCTTCGAGCATCTGCTCATGGCTGATGCCGCGGGCGATCCTGGCGATCTCGATGCCGTCGACATTGCGCTCCTTGCCCAGTGAATAGATGTGGAACACCTTGTCGGTCAGCGTGGCGAGGTCGCGGATGCATTCGAGGTGGCGCACTGATGGATGGATGTCGGTCGGCTCGACCGGATAGCCGCCGGTGCAGTTCAGGATGTTGTGCATCTGCGCCAGGCGCAGGAAGTTGCGGTAGTCCTGCTGGTTGCCCGGACGGCGGCCGCGATCGAGGTCGGAGCAGTTCGGTGCCGACGCCATCATCGACAGGATCACATTGTTGCCGCCGAAGCGCACATTGTGCGCCGGGTTGCGGGCATGGAGCGTGAATTCCGACGGGCAGTTGGAGATGAGATCGAGGATCATGTCGCTGTCGAAGCGCACGCGCTCGCTGCCCTCGCGGACATCGGCGCCATTTTCCTTCATGATGCGGCGCGCTTCGTCATGCAGCACGTCGACGCCTATTTCCCTCAAGACGCGCAGCGAGGCGAGGTGGATCGATTCCAGCTCGTCGTCAGAGACCAGCTTGGTCGGCGTTAGCGGATTTCTCAGTTGCCGAAAAGCCGGCTGTTCGAAGGCGGCCGAGCCGCCGGCGCGCTTGCCCGCACGGCCACCGCGACGGGCCCGGTCGGTTGCCAAAGGCGGTTCGGCTGGATGCAGGGCGGCGGTCATGATGGTCCTCGTACGATGCTGGTAGCGGGCGGCATAATGGACCGGCGGCTGTCCGACCATTGCGGAGGCGGCGACCACTAGGACGAGGGAAGCGACATGCCCGAACGGCAGTCCGATAGTTGACAACCTTGCCGGGGATTGGCGGACAGGACGCGCCCACTGCGGCTCTTGGCGCAAGGGGATTTCAGGCGCGGCCCTTCCTTTCCCTAAATCGAACCGCTAGCTCAGTGGTTTGCCGCTGGATGGGCCGGCAATTCATGTGGAAGGCATCATGGCTGCGACCGGTTCGAGCGATGGCGAAGCGGGGACGCAATGGGCGGCGCTTGCCGGCGTAACTGCCGCCCTCGCGATGTTCGGTGCGGCGCAAGGGCTGAGCTCGCCGCTGTTTACGCTGCTGATGCAGAAGCAAGGCATGTCGCCGGCGCTGATCGGCTTGTCGGCAGCGATGATGCCGCTTGGTCTTATCCTTTCGGCCTCGTTCGTGCCGGCAGCCGTTCGGCTGGTCGGCGCGCGCAACCTGGCTGTGGGTTGCTCATTGATTGGGGCGCTGTGCTTCCTCGGCATCGGCTACCTGCAGGACTGGGTGGGCTGGTTCGTCATCCGCTTCATCATCGGTATCGTCATGAACCCGCTCTATATACTGGGCGAAGTATGGGCGCTGTCGCTGGCGCCGCCGTCGCGCCGCGGCAGGGTGATGGGGGCATTCAACACCGTGCTGGGCGCTGGCTATGCTGCGGGGCCTTTGGTCCTGACCGCGGTAGGGATATCGGGCTGGGTTCCTTTCCTGGTCGGCATGGCCGGCTTCATCCTGTGCGCCGCGATCCTTCGTGCTGTTTCGTCAAGCCTCGCCGGCTTCGAGGATGACGGCCAATTGCCCGGCGGCTTTTTCGGTTTCGCCAGGCTGGCGCCGGCGCTGTTGTTTGCCGTGCTGGTTTCGGCGGCGGTCCAGCAGGGCACCTACGCTTTGATGCCGGTCTTCGGTGCCGCCTATGGCCTGCCCGAAAGGACGCTGGCGGCCCTGGTGATGGCACTGTCGCTGGGAAACATCTTCCTGCAAATCCCGCTCGGCCTGCTGGCCGAGCGTTTCGGCGGGCGGGCGATGATCATCTTCTGTGCGTTGGCGACAACGACCTGCGCGGTCTTGCTGCCGTTGCTGATCACGACGCCGGCGATCTGGCTCGTCCTTCTCGTCATGGGCGCTGTCGGCTACGGCGTCTACACCATGGCGCTGGTGGAGCTCGGCAGCCGCTTCAGGGGAACCGTGCTGGTCGCCGGCAACGCCGCCTTCGCATTGATGTGGGGCGCCGGCGGCATTGTCGGCCCGCCTGGCGCCGGTGCCTTGATGCAGATCATCGGTCCGCTCGGTCTGCCGGTGGTGATCGCCGGCCTCGACGCGCTGCTGGTGAGCTTCGCGCTTTACCGATCGTTCAAGCGCCAAACTCCTGACAGGCCCAAAAACTCCTGACAGGCCCAAACTCATGACAGGCCTTGTCTGGAGCAAACGGTTTTTACCGGGGCGGGGCTTACCCGCGTCGGACAGAAAAGCTAGTCCTGAGCCTGGTTTAGGTGCCAATGATGAACCTGGCGGAAGCTGACAACGAGAAGATGCAGTGGGCGGCGATCAGCGGCGTGATCGCGACCGTCTCGGTGTTCGCCATCGCGCAAGGCCTGTCCTATCCGCTGCTGAGCTTCATCCTGCAACGCCAAGGCGTTTCGCCGGCCATCATCGGGCTCTCGGCGGCAATGACGCCGATCGGCTTCATTGTCTCGTCGCCGCTGATCCCGGCACTGGCGCGCCGGTTCGGGGCAGGGCGCACCGCGCTTACCTGCGCGGCGCTTTCGGCTATTGTGCTTGCGCTGATCGGCTGGACCCAGAATGTCTATCTGTGGTTTCCGCTGCGCTTCTTGATCGGGGTGGTGACCAACCCGCTCTATGTCTTGAGCGAAATCTGGGTCATTGCACTGGCGCCGCCATCGCGCCGCGGTCGCGTCATGGGTGTCTATTCAACCATCATCTCGGCCGGCTTCGCTGCCGGGCCGCTCTGCCTGCTCGTTGTCGGCACCGTGGGATGGCCGCCATTCCTGGTGGGGATCGCCGCCTTCATCTTCTGCGGCGCCTGCCTGGCGCTGGTGCTGCCGCAACTGCCGAAGGTCGACGAAGCCGGGCGCAGGGTTTCGGTCATGGGCTTCATGCCACTGACATGGCTATTGCTGTCGGCGGTGGTCGTTGCCGCCGGTTTCGAACAGGGCGTGCTGGCGCTGCTGCCGGTCTACGGCACGCACTATGGCATCGCGGAAGCGCGCATGTCGGCGCTGCTGTCGGTGATGATCGCAGGCAACATCGCCATGCAGGTGCCGCTCGGCTTGCTGGCGGAACGGCTGACGGCGCGTCTGGTGCGATTCATCTGCGTCGTGGTGACGGTGCTGGGCTGCGCCCTGTTGCCGCTGCTCATCGAGACGCCGCTGATCTGGCCTTGCGTCTTTATCTGGGGCGCGGTCTCCTATGGCATCTACACCATGTCGATCATCGAGCTCGGCGAGCGCTTTACCGGCTCGGCGCTGGTCGCCGGCAATGCCGCCTTCTCCCTGATGTGGGGCATCGGCGGCATCGTGGTGCCGCCGCTGGCGGGTGGCGTCATGGATGTGATCGGCGCCTCCGGTCTGCCGATCACGCTGGGCGCGATTTGTCTGGCACTGGCTGTGGCCACGGTCCTGCGCCGGCGGATGGTTTGAGGCCGCATTCCCCCGATGACCTGACGTACCATCTTGAATAAAACCGCTTGCAACGCGATGTAGGCAGGGCTGCCCGCCACTAGCCTGGAGACCATGCGTGACCCAATCGACGACAAAACGCCAGACGGATGCCACCGCGGAGGACAAGTTCCTCTGGCTGGAGGACCGGACCAGCAAGGAATCGCTCGACTGGGTGCATCGCCAGAACCAGATCACCGTGGCCGAACTACAGGGCGATCCGTCCTACCAGGCGGCCTTCGAGACGGCGCTCGACCTGATGACGGCCGAGGACAACATTGCGGTCGGTGCCGCGCTCAACGGCCAAGTCTATAATTTCTGGCAGGACAAGACCAATGTGCTCGGCCTCTGGCGCCGCACGACGGTTGCTTCCTACAAGACCGAGAAGCCTGTGTGGGAGACGATCATCGACTTCGACGTGCTGTCGGCCAAGGAGGGGGTGAAGTGGGTGTTCAGCGGCGCCAGCCGCCTTTACCCCGATTTCAACCTTTGCCTGGTGGCGATGTCGCCGGATGGCGGCGATGCGAGCGAGATGCGCGAATTCGACATCGAGACCAAATCATTCATCGAGGGCGGCTTCCGCGCTCCCGCCTCGAAATCCGGCTTTTCCTGGCTGGACAGGGACACGGTCATTGTCTCGGCTGCCTTCGATGAAGACGACAAGACCCAGTCCGGTTATCCGCGCGTCGTCAAGCTGTGGAAGCGCGGCACCCGGTTGGAGGAGGCGACGCCGATCTTCGAGGCCGAGAAGCAGGATCTCGCGGCCGGCGCGGGGGTCGAGCATGATGGCGACAGGCAGTATTTGTTTCTGGCCCGCACGATCGCCTTCTTCTCCTCGCACAGTTTTCTGCGCCTGCCGTCGGGCGAAAACCGGCGCATCCCGCTGCCGGACGATGTCACCGACACCGCGCTGTTCAAGGGCCGGTTCGTGTTCGGGGTGCGCAGCCCATGGACGGCGCCGGGCGGCACTGAGTGCTTGCCGGACGGCCTCTATTCCTTCGATTTCGAACACTGGATGGACACCGGCGACCTGGGCCCTGTTGAAACCATGCTCGCGCCAGCGCACCGTGTTTCGGTCGCCGGCATTGCCCGCACTCAGGACCGGCTGTTCATCAATCTGATGGACAATGTGCGCGGCAAGGTCGTTGTCGCCGAGCGCAGCGGCGACCGCTGGTCGCTGAAGCCGGTGGCGCTGCCCGAGAACGGCAATGTCGGCATCGCGCATGCCGAGCATTTCGGTTCCAGCGTCTCCTTCTCCTTCACCGATTTCCTGACGCCGAGTTCGATCATCTGGTCGGACGATGACGGGGTGACGCTGGCCACCGTGAAATCGCAGCCGGCGCGGTTCGACGCCGCGCCGCTGGTCTCGGAACAGTTCGAGGCGCGCTCGAAGGACGGCACCATGATCCCGTATTTCGTCGTCAGGCGGCGCGACCAGAAGGGTCCGGTACCGACGCTTCTCTATGGTTATGGCGGCTTCGAAATACCGCTGCTGCCCGGCTATGCCGGCGTGCGCGGCAGGCTGTGGCTGGAGAAGGGCAATGCCTATGTGCAGGCCTGCATTCGCGGCGGCGGCGAGTTTGGGCCGGCCTGGCATCAGGCGGCGCTGAAGGGCAATCGCCAGACTGCCTTCGACGATTTCGCCGCGGTGGCGCAGGACGTCGTCAGGCGCGGCATAGCCACGGCTGCTTCCCTCGGCATCCAGGGCGGCTCGAATGGCGGCCTGCTTACCGGCGTTTCCCTGACGCAGCATCCCGAACTGTTCGGCGCCGTCATCATCGAGGTGCCGCTGCTCGACATGCTGCGCTACACCGAACTGCCGCCAGGCGCCTCGTGGATCGGCGAATATGGCGATCCGGCAAAACCGGAAGAAGCCAAGTGGCTCGCCGCCTATTCGCCGTACCATCATGTCTCGGCCGATGCCGTCTATCCCCCGGTGCTGCTCACGACATCGACCGCCGACGACCGCGTCCATCCCGGCCACGCCCGCAAGATGGCGGCGAAGCTGCAGGAAGCAGGTCACGGCAAGACGTTGTTCTTCGAGGAGACGGAAGGCGGCCATGGCGGTCGCGGCGACCGCCGGCCGCAAGCGGCGCAAACCGCCATGAAATACGTGTTCCTGCAAAGGGTATTGAGCGGCACCGCTTGAATTCCGGGCCTCGGGCGGCATAGACTGCCGCCATGGTCTACATGAGCACATCCGGCGCCTTCGGGGTCGCGGTGACACCGTCGCCGCGCACGCTGCGCGCCGAACTGCTCAGGCTGTGCGCCCGCATCGGCTATTCGCCGCCCGCCGTCCTCTGACGAAGTCGCCCCGGCAGCTTGCCGGTTTGATTCCAGAGGAAAGAGCAAACCCATGACTTACCAGAATTATTCGCTGAAGCAGCTTCAGCAGATTGACGCCGCGCATCATCTGCATCCCTTCACCGACCACAAGGAATTGCGCGAGACCGGCTCGCGCATCATCACCCACGCCAACGGCCCGTTCATCTACGATGCCGACGGCACCGAAATACTCGACGGCATGGCCGGGCTGTGGTGCGTCAATGTCGGCTATGGCCGCGACGAGCTGGCCGACGCCGCTTACGCGCAGATGAAGGAATTGCCCTACTATAATTCCTTCTTCAAATGCTCGACGCCGACGCCCGTGCTGCTGTCGAAGAAGCTGGCCGAGCTGGCGCCCAAGGGCATCGCCCAGGTGTTTTACGGCTCCTCCGGCTCGGAGGCCAACGACACGGCGCTGCGGCTCGTGCGCCACTATTGGGTGCTGGAAGGCAAACCGGAGAAGAACCGCATCATCTCGCGCAAGTCGGCCTATCACGGCTCGACCGTCGCCGGCACGTCGCTCGGCGGCATGGATTCGATGCACAAGCAGCTCGGCGGGGCGGTTCCCAACATCGTCCATGTGATGATGCCCTATGCCTATGAGTTGGCGCTGCCTGGCGAAAGCGACCATGATTTCGGCCTGCGCGCGGCCAAGGCGGTCGAGGATGCCATTCTGGAGGCCGGCGCCGACAAGGTGGCTGCCTTCATCGGCGAGCCGGTGATGGGAGCGGGCGGGGTGAAAATACCGCCGATGAGCTATTGGCCGGAAGTGCAGCGCATCTGCCGCAAATACGATGTGCTTTTGATGCTGGACGAGGTCATCACCGGCTATGGCCGCACCGGCGAATGGTTTGCGGCGCAGACCTTCGGCATCGAGCCCGACACCATCACCACGGCCAAGGCACTGACCTCGGGCTATCAGCCGCTGTCGGCGCTGCTGGTCGGCGACCGTATCGCGGCGACGCTGGTCGAAAAGGGCGGCGAATTCTACCACGGCTATACCTATTCGGGTCACCCGGTGGCCTGCGCGGTGGCGCTGAAGAATCTCGAGATCATGGAGCGAGAAGGCCTGGTCGACAGGGTCAGGAACGACACTGGACCTTACTTCGCCCAGGCGCTGCAGGAGCGCATTGCCGGCCACGAACTGGTCGGCGAGGTGCGATCGATCGGGCTGATGGGCGCGGTCGAGATCGTCAAGGACAAGGCGACCAAGGAGCGCTTCCTGCCGGCGGGCAGTGCCGCCGTCACCGTCCGCGACCACGCCATCGCGCAAGGCCTGATGCTGCGCGCCACCGGCGACACGATGATCCTGTCGCCGCCGCTGATCTGGACCCGCGCGACGATCGACATGGCTTGCGATCGCATCGCCAAAGCGCTGGATCTGGCGCAAGCGGATTTGCGCAAGAAGTAGATGGAACGACAGCCGGACGCCTTGCAATCAGGGCGCCCGGACTGTGCGCCTGCTTATCGTCAGGGTCGAAGGGGTCAGCGCACCGATCGTGCTGGTCAATGAAGACCATCAGGCAATTCCGAACGCTGCAATCGGAATATAATTCAGATCGAACAGTATAGGACTGCAAAACGCAAAAACCGCGCTCCATCGGAACGCGGCTTTGCCAGATACGCATGGCATTTCGCCAACAATACACTTGCGAAACTTACGGGCTCCGGTACGCGAGACCTGATCCGGAGCGCCGGGCGGATGCGATATGTCCGCCTCGCCATCCGTTATATAGGCACATCGTTACCGCCGGGTTATCGAGAGCTTAAGCAAATCTAAATTTGCAATTTTTCCGCGCAATAAAAATCGAGAAAAGCGCTGCCAAATTCGAAACTTATAGAGAACTGCCGCGAAGGAAATTTATGATGCCGGAAAAATCCGATCCGCCATTTCCCTGGGCGTTGAACAGCGCATAAAGCTGGGCCGCTTCGGCCCCCATTGGCGTCACCGCGCCGGCGCTTTGGGCCGCCTCCTGCGCCAGTTTCAGGTCCTTCAGCATGAGTGCCGCGGCAAAGCCCGGTTTGTAGTCGCGGTTGGCGGGTGAGGCCGGCACGGGACCCGGCACCGGGCAATAGGTGGTCAGCGACCAGCACTGGCCCGACGAAGTCGAGGCAACGTCGAACAGGGCCTGATGCGAGAGGCCGAGCTTTTCGGCCAGCACGAAGGCCTCTGCGACGCCGATCATCGAAATGCCGAGCATCATGTTGTTGCAGATTTTGGCTGCCTGACCGGCGCCGTCGTCACCGCAATGGACGATGCGGCCTGCCATCGGCTTCAGGACCGGTTCGGCCTTGGCGAAGGCATCCTTGGCGCCGCCGGCCATGAAGGTCAGCGTTCCCGCAGCAGCACCGCCGGTGCCGCCGGAGACGGGGGCGTCGATCGAATGCAGCCCGTGCTTCCTTGCTACGGCATGCGCCTTGCGGGCCGACTCGACATCGATGGTCGAGGAATCAATGAACAGGGCGCCTGGTTTGGCCTTGGGTGCGATGTCCTCGTAGACCGAGAGCACGTGCTTGCCGGCGGGAAGCATGGTGATCACGACATCGACGTCCTTCACCGCGGCAACAGCATTAGCCATGACGGTGACACCATGCTCGCGCGCGACGGTCAGGTTCTCCGGCATCAGGTCGAAGCCATGTACCGTATGACCCGCCTTGACCAGATTGGCGGCCATAGGATTGCCCATATTACCCAAGCCGATGAAGGCGACAGTGGTCATAGCGGTGCTCCATGATGAGTAGGCAGTAGGCAGTAGGCAGTAGGCAGTAGGCAGTAGGCAGTAGGCAGTAGGGCGACCTATTCGGGTGCGAGTTTGAGAATAAGTTGGCGAAGCATTTTTCCGATGGCCTCGGCCGCCAGAAGCAGGTGCTCAGCTTGCCCATGCGTGGCAACGCCAATGCGTTGAGCGATTTGGAGGTGTGTCTCGAACTCCTTAAGCGAGCCTTGGGCTATCCTGAGAAATTGCTGATAGGAGCCTCGGTTGTCTCGGCCATAGCCTTCCGCGATGTTTGCAGGGATAGAGGTTGCTGAACGGCGGATTTGGCTGGTCAGCCCATATAATTCCTCTTTGGGCCATGTCTTGGTCAATGAGTAGGTGCTGATAGCCAGATCCATCGCCTGCTGCCATACGATAAGATCCTTGTACGAGTTGACCTTGCCGGTCATCTTTGCCTGCTGCCTACTGCCTACTGCCGTCCGATCAACGCCCGCGCGATGATGACGCGCATGATCTCGTTGGTGCCTTCGAGGATCTGGTGGACGCGCAGGTCGCGCACCAGTTTTTCGATACCGTAATCATGAAGATAGCCATAACCGCCATGCAGCTGCAGCGCCTCGTTGGCGACGTTGAAGCCGATGTCGGTGACGAAGCGCTTGGCCATGGCCGACCATTTGCCGGCATCCGACGCCTTGCGGTCGAGTTTCGAGGCGGCGGCGTAGAGAAAGATCCGCGCTGCCTGCAATTCGGTCTCCATGTCGGCCAACCTGAACTGCAGCGCCTGGAACTGGTTGATCTTCGAGCCGAAAGCCTTGCGCTCGGCGGTATAGGACAGCGCCTTGTCGAGCGCAGATTGCGCGCCGCCGAGCGAACAGGCAGCGATATTGAGGCGGCCGCCGTCAAGGCCGGCCATGGCGATGCCGAAACCTGCGCCTTCCCCCGACAGCAGGTTTGCAGCCGGCACCTTGCAGTCCTCGAAGATCACCTGGCGGGTCGACTGCATGTGCCAGCCCATCTTGTGCTCGTTGGCGCCGAAGGAGAGGCCGGGCGCATCCTTCGGCACGACGAAGGTGGAAATGCCCTTCGGCCCGTCGGCGCCGGTGCGCGCCATGACGACATAGAGGTCGCTGTCGCCGGCCCCGGAGATGAACTGCTTGGCGCCGTTAAGCACATAGTCGTTGCCGTTCTTCACCGCGCGCGTCTTCAGCGCCGCGGCATCCGAGCCTGAACCCGGCTCGGTCAGGCAGTAGCTCGCCAGCCATTCCATCGAGGTCAGCTTCGGCAGGAAGCGTTGGCGCTGCTCGTCGTCGCCGAAGCGGTCGATCATCGACGCCGCCATATTGTGGATCGAGATGAAGGAGGAAAACGCCGGATCGGCGTGCGACAGTGCCTCGAAGATCAGCACGGCGTCGAGCCGGCCGAGCGCCGAGCCGCCGACATCGTCCCTGACATAGATGCCGCCGAGGCCGAGCGGGCCGGTCTCGCGGATTACATCGGCAGGAAAGTGTCTTGCCCGGTCCCATTCGAGCGCATTGGGCGCAACGCGATCGGCGGCGAAGGCCTGTGCCATCTCCTGGATGGCGCGCTGTTCCTCGTTGAGCTCGAACTGGCTGGTGCTCGCATCGACCGCGGCGTCCATGGCGTGCTCCCTGTGTTCCCCAGCTGGGGTTGGCTTGCTGGCCTGTTGTTTTTGGCTTTGCGCGCCGCTCAATCTAGACCAATGATGCCGCCGCGCAACCCGGCTCGCCGCGCAGCCGCTGTGCATGAATGGATCAAGGGAGCATTGCGTGCCGACATATTTCGACGAATTGCTCGACCGCTTCCATGCCTATCTCCGGGGCGTGGACAACGCGCTGGTGCGGGACGCCGTGACCCGGATCGGCTGGAATATGACGGCGCGCGTGCTCGAAGCGCATCCGCTGCCTTGCCTTGGTCTGCTCGACCGCATTGTCGAACTGGCGCCGCCGGACCCGCAGCCTCTGGTGCAACTGCTGGCGGAGCGTCGTGACGATCTGTGCTGGGGGCAGACCTACAACGCGAGCGATTTTGGTGAAGCGTTCTTGCAGAAATACGGCTGGCTGGAGGTGTTTGGCACGCGCGGCCATTTCGCCAATGAAGAGGTCGCGGCCGGATTGCTGATCCTGGGGCCCGGCATCACCTATCCCGACCATCATCACATTGCCGAGGAGATCTACATTCCGCTGACCGGCGGCACCGAGTGGCGCATGGGCGAAGGCGGCTTTCACACCCGCCAGGCGGGCGAAATTATCCATCACGCCTCCAATGTCAGCCATGCCATGCGCACCGGCAGCGAAGCGTTGCTGGCGCTCTACATCTGGCGCGGCGGGCCGCTGGCGCAGAAATCGACCGTTTCCGGCGCGCAGGGCAGGGGCTGAGCATGGCCAAGGCGATCATGCTGCAAGGCACGGGTTCGGATGTCGGCAAGACGGTGCTGGTGGCGGGGCTCTGCCGCGCGGCCAGGAATCGCGGGCTGAAAGTCAGGCCGTTCAAGCCGCAGAACATGTCGAACAATGCCGCCGTCGCCGACATTCCGGGCGACGACCGCCCCGGCGGCGGCGAGATTGGCCGTGGGCAATGGCTGCAAGCGCTGGCGTGTGGTGTTCAGCCGACCGTGCATATGAATCCGGTGCTGCTCAAACCCCAGAGCGACATCGGTTCGCAGGTGATCGTGCAGGGCAAGGTGTTCGGCGAGGCGCGAGCGCGCGACTACCAGACAATGAAAGCGGGGCTGATGGACGCCGTGCTGGAGTCCTGGACGAAGGTCGGTGAGGGCGCCGATCTGGTCGTCGTCGAGGGCGCCGGATCGCCGGCCGAAATCAACCTGCGCAGCCGCGACATCGCCAATATGGGCTTTGCCACGCGCGCCGACGTGCCGGTCATCCTGGTCGGCGACATCGACCGCGGTGGCGTCATCGCTTCGGTCGCCGGCACGCATCTGATCCTGCCGGAGGGAGACAGGCGCATGATCGTCGGCTACCTCATCAACAAGTTCCGCGGCGATGTCTCGCTGTTCGACGACGGCATCCGGTCGATCGAAAGCTTCACCGGCTGGCGCTGCTTTGGCGTCGTGCCGTGGCTGAAGGCGGCGGCGCGATTGCCTTCGGAGGATTCGGTCGTGCTCGAACGCCTGGCATCGGGCGAGAAGCGGGCGTTGAAGGTCGCCGTGCCGATGCTTGGCCGCATCGCCAATTTCGACGACCTCGACCCGCTCAAGGCCGAACCGCAGGTCGAAGTGGTGTTTGTGCCGCCGGGGCAGCGCTTGCCGGAGGATGCCGGCCTGGTGGTCATTCCCGGTTCCAAATCGACGATCGGCGATCTCATGAAGTTCCGCGAGAATGGCTGGGATCGCGATCTCCTCGCGCACCGCAAACGCGGCGGCCATATCGTCGGCATTTGCGGCGGCTTCCAGATGCTCGGCCGCCTGGTGCGCGATCCCGATCGCATCGAGGGCAGCGTCACCGAGGCGGAAGGTCTTGGTCTGCTCGACATCGAGACGGTGATGGAGCCGGAAAAGACGGTGCGCAATGTCAGCGCCCGCTCAGTGCCGTTCGGCCTGGCGCTCGAGGGCTACGAAATCCATCTCGGCCGTACCACCGGGCCGGACATGGCGCGGCCGTCGGCTGTGATCAACGGCATCGACGACGGTGCCATTTCCGCCGATGGCAAGGTTTTTGGCACCTATCTGCACGGCCTGTTTTCCGCCGACGCTTTCCGAGCGAGATTCCTGGAAAGCCTCGGCGTGAAAGGCGGCGGCGTCGACTATCGGGCGGAGGTGGAAAACGCTCTGGACGAGATCGCAACCGAACTGGAGCGCCATCTCGATTGCGATGCGATTTTTGGGTTAGCGAGGTAGGGCCGCCCATCGTTTCGTCATCCTCGGGTCTGCGCTTCCGCTTCGTTTCCACTCCGTGGATGTCGAAGTTCGGGCGCTTTCGCCGACCTTCGACGCGGCGCTGAAGGACCAAGGCCGATGGCGAAGGATTCTGCGAAACTGATCACCAGCGGGACGGTGAGCGAGGCGTATTCGACATTGTGAAAATGGCCGGGCGCCGTTTCGCGATAGCCACAAATGTCGGTGACCGCGTTCTGCAGCCGCAGGCCCGGCGCGCGCCGCACCATCTCGAACCGGTCGGCTACCGGGCGGTGCTGTTGATCGTGGCGCTCCGTCTCGCCGGACATGGTCATCCTTCCGCGCGGAAGAGCCTAACGGACCATGCATCCAAAGCAAAAGCGCCCGGCTTTTGACCGGGCGCTTCGAATTGCAGAAGTCTCGGGTGCCTAGGCGCCGCGCATCAGGCAGGCGGCGGCAAGCACAATGTATGCGATGAGGACAATCCACACCGCAGCCAGAGGAATGAACGCAAGAACGCCAAGCGCGGCGAGCACGCCGATGATGGCGATGACTAGGGATATGATGAAAACAAGCTGAGTGGGTGCACTAAGATTCATGTGTGGTCCCTCCAACATGATTCGTACAACGGCATCCTATCAGGCGTGAGGCTTATACACCAATCAGCTGGCGCAATGGGTTCGCCGGGTCGGCCAGCAGCTTCACCGCCAGCGCCAGGCAGATGATCACCAGCAGCGGCTTGATCAGCCGGGCGCCGATGCGGATGGCAAGGCTGGCGCCGAGCCGGGCGCCGAGGAACTGGGCGACGCCCATCATCAGCCCGATCTTCCAGTAGACGACGCCGGCGATGGCAAAGACGATGAAGCCGCCAATGTTGGAGGCGAAATTGAGCAGCTTGGTGTGTGCCGTCGCCTTGAGCACGCCGAAGCCGGCAAGGCTGACGAAGGCCAGCATATAGAAGGAGCCGGCTCCCGGCCCGAACAGCCCGTCATAGAAGCCGACCAAAGGGGCGATGATCAGCCCGAACAGGAAGGGCGACAGGCGCTCGGCGCGGTCGACATCGTTCATGTTGGGTTTCACGGCGAAGTAGATCGCGATGGCGATCAAAAGCAGCGGCAGCAGCGCCCGCAGGAGATCACCTGGCACGAATGCCGCCAGCAAGGCGCCGACGGCACTGCCGGTAAGGGCCAGAAGCGCCGATGGCAGCTGTCGACGCAGATCGACATGGCCATTCCTGGCATAGTGGATGGTCGCCGAAGCGGTGCCGAAAATGCCCTGCAGCTTGTTGGTTCCAAGTGCTGCGACCGGCGGGAATCCGGCAAGCAGCAGGGCCGGGATGGTGATCAGCCCGCCGCCGCCGGCTATCGAATCGACAAAGCCGGCTGCAAAGGCGGCGAAGGCAAGCATGATGACGGTGTGGGTAGCGAGGTCGAGCATCGGGATTTCTGAACATTCCGGCGGGAAAGGTGATGCCGCGCCTTCTCATGGCCATCTGGTTTGCGCAAGGCCGATTCCGCGCTACGTCCATCCAAGCGCGTTGCGCTTGGATTTCCTGTGGTGCATGTCATTATCCCAATACCGCTGGGCAATTTTGGGTCATGTGCACTGGGCGGACTCGGAAAAGGGATACTGTTGGCGATGGCATTGCTCGACCAGATACGCTCGATCTTCGATGGTGACCCCGGCGTGCGCAAGGTTGCCGACGACCCGGTGCTGTCGGCGGAACTCTTGATGCTGTTTCGCATGATCCTGGCCGACGGCTCGGTTTCGGAGAGCGAGATGGTCGCCTTCCGGCGCATCTGCAAGGACGCCTTCGGCATCCCGGAAACCAGCATCGACGCGGTCATCGAATATCTCAATGATTTCGGCTACGAGACCAACGGTTCGCAAGCCATTGCGCTGTTCCGCGATCTCGATGTCGAACGGCGCAAGTTGCTGGCGCTCCACATGGCGGAGATCGCCAAAGCCGATTCCAAACTGGCAGAGAGCGAAGTGCGGCTGTTGCGCCGCACGCTCGATTTGCTCGACATCAGCCCGGTCGATGTGGTGAAGCCGGAGGAGTGAGGCAGACCAGGGGCAACGGCCGCCCGGCCGGGTCCCCGCTGCTTCGCAGCGTCCCAGCGTTCGTGACCTTTCATCGTGCCACTGGCACGATGAATTCGCTGCGCGAACCGGTCACTCACCCCTGTTCCTGCATACGGTGAGCGATCGCCCGATGCAGATCGGGCGCAGCCGCGACCAGCGCCCTGGCCGCCTCCGACTGCGGATGATCGAGCACGTCGCCGGTCTTGCCGCGCTCGACGATCCTGCCGTCATGCATGACCAGCACCTCATCGGTGATGGCGCGGGCGACGGTCAAATCGTGAGTGATGAAGAGATAGGCGATGCCGAGCTTCTGGTTGAGCTCTGCGAACAGATCGAGGATCTGGGCGCGGATCGAGACGTCGAGCGCCGAGACCGGCTCGTCGGCGACGACCAGCTTCGGCCTGGTGATAATGGCGCGGGCGATCGACAGGCGCTGGCGCTGGCCGCCGGAAAACTCATGCGGATATTTGTCCATGTCGCTGACGCCGAGGCCGACCTCGTGCAGCGCATGCGCCACCATCTCGCGCCGCTCGGCCGGTGTCGGCTTCTTTTCCAGTACATGCAGCGGCTCGGCGACCAGTTTCTCGACCTTCTTGCGCGGGTCGAAAGAGCCGTAGGGATCCTGGAACACCACCTGCATGTCGCGCCGCGCGGCTTTGAGCTCCGCCTCGCTTTTGCCGGTGATGGTCTCGCCGCGAAAGCGGATCGTTCCCGATGTCGATTTGTCGAGCGCCAGGATCATGCGGGCAAGCGTTGACTTGCCGCAGCCGGAGCGGCCGACCAGCGCCACCGATTGGCCCGGCGCCAGCGACAAGGACACGTCGTCGACGGCGCGGATTGGAGCCGCTGACTTGAACAGGGAGGTGCGCCGGCCCGGATAGTCCCGTGTCACGCCTTCGACCTCAAGCAGCGGTTTGCCCTGGCCGGTGGCGTGAACCTTGGCGCGCGCGGGCACGTGCATGGAGGCCAGCGCCAGCTGGCGCGTGTAGGGATGCAGCTGTTCCGATAGCGTGCGTGCGGTGTCGCCGGCTTCCATCACCTCGCCATGACGCAGGATGGTGATGCGGTCGGCCATTTCGGTGACGACGGCGAGATCGTGCGAGATCAGAAGCAGGCCCATGCGGTTTTCGCTGACAAGGCCGCGCAAGAGGTCGAGGATCTGCGCCTGCAGCACCACGTCGAGCGCCGTGGTCGGCTCGTCGGCGATGAGCAGCTTGGGTTTCAATGCGCAGGCAATGGCGATGACGACGCGCTGGCGCTGGCCGCCCGACAATTCGTGCGGATAGCGCGACAGCGGGAATTTGGCCTCGGGCAGGCCGACGCGGTCGAGCATTTTGCGCGCGCGGTCTTCGGCGTCGGCACGGCTTGCCCTAGTGTGCCAGCGTATGCCTTCGGCGACCTGCTCGCCGATGGTCTTGACGGGGTTGAGCGCCGTCATCGGCTCCTGGAACACCATGCCGATGTCGTCGCCGCGCAGCGCGCACATCTGGTCCTCGGTTGCGGCCAGAATATCGATGCCGTCGAAGGTCACGCGGCCGGTGGCGCGCGCAGCATGCGGCAGAAGCTGCATGATGGTCAGCGCCGTCATCGATTTGCCCGAGCCGGATTCGCCGACCAGCCCCATCACCTCGCCGGGCGCGACGGAGAGGTCGACCCCTTTCAGGATCGGCGTGTCGCCGATGGCCAGCGACAGGTTCTCCATCTGCAGCAGGCTCATCGCTGCCGCCGCGATTTCGGGTCGAGTATGTCGGCGATGCCGTCGCCGAGCAGATTGAGCCCAAGCACCGTGACGACGATGGCCATGCCGGGGAAGATGGCCATCCAAGGCGGCGCCACCATGCGCGTCTGAGCGTCGAACAGCATGCGGCCCCAGCTCGGCATTGGCGGCTGGGCGCCGAGGCCGACATAGGAGAGGCCGGCTTCGGCCAAAATGCCAAGCGCGAACTGGATGGTGCCTTGCACCAGAAGCAGCGTGGCGATGTTGGGCAGCACGTGCTCGGTTGTAATCTGCGCTTTGCTCTTGCCGGCGGCGCGGGCGGCGAGGATGAATTCGCGCGGCCAGATCGCCAGCGCGCCGGCGCGGGCGACGCGCGCAAACACCGGGATGTTGAAGATGCCGATGGCGATGATGGCGTTGATTGCGCCCGGTCCGAAGATGGCGGTGATCATGATCGCCGACAGCAGCGCCGGGAAGGCGAAGACGAGGTCGGTCAGCCGCATCAGCGCCTCGTCGACCAACCCGCCGCGCGCCGCGGCGAAGGCGCCGAGCGGCACGCCGACGCCCATGCCGATGCCGACCGCGACCAGCGCCACGGCAATCGAGTTGCGGGCGCCGACCATGATCATCGACAGGATGTCGCGGCCGAAATGATCGGTGCCGAACCAGTGCGCCGCAGAGGGCGCCAGCGTCTTGTCCGAGATCACCAGTTTGGTCACGTCGTAGGGCGTCCAGACGTAGGAGATGACCGCTATTGCAGCCACCAGCACCGTGATGGCGAAGCCGATGAGGAAGGAGCGGTTGCGGAAGGCCTTGGCCAGAATGCTGCCCAACGTCTCCTGCGGGATGTCGATGTGCAGCGTCATTGCCGGCCTCGAAGGCGCGGATCGACGATGGCGTAGGAGACGTCGACGACGAGGTTGACCGCAATGACGGCGACGACCAGCAGCATGACGATGCTTTCCACCACGATCAGGTCGCGCTGAGTGATCGCCTGGAACACCAGCCGTCCGAGGCCGGGGAGATAAAAGACGTTCTCGATGATGATGGTGCCGGCGAGCAGGAAGGCGAATTGCAGGCCCAGAATGGTCAGAACCGGGATCATCGCGTTGCGCAGCGCGTGCCGCCATAGCACGGCGCGGTAAGGCAGGCCCTTGGCGCGGGCGGTGCGGATATAGTCCTCGTTCAGCACCTCGATCAGCGCCGAGCGGGCAACGCGCGCCAGGATCGCCGCCTGCGGCAGAGCGAGGGCGATGGCCGGCAGCAGCAGCGATTTCAGCGCCGGCCAGGCGCCGGCGCTCCAGCCGGGAAAGCCGCCGGCCGGCACCAGCCGCAGCCAGACGGCAAAGAGGTAGATCAGCATCAGCGCGAACCAGAAGTTCGGGATGGCAACGCCGAGCTGGGCGGCGCCCATGGCGATCGTATCGCCGGCCCGCCCGCGCCGGCTGGCGGAATAGAGCCCGACCGGGATGGCAATGATGGTGGACAGCGCCAGCGCGATCAGCGCCAGCGGCAGGGAAACCGCCATGCGCTCGCGGACAAGGTCGATGACCGGCACTGAATAAGTGTAGGAGCGGCCGAAATCGAGGCTGAGCAGACCGCCGACCCAGTGGAGGTAGCGCAGGAGAAGCGGCGCGTTGAGGCCCATCTGGTTGCGCAGGAGTTCGACCTGCTCGGCGCTGGCGTTGAGGCCAAGCATCAGCCGCGCCGGATCGCCGGGCAGGATTTCTAGCACGGCGAAGACGACCATCGAGGCCAGGATCAAGGTTGCGATGGCGATGGCGAGGCGTTTGAGGAGGTAGGCGGTCATGGTGGAGGGGCGCCCGGTGCGGCTGCGCCTTGAAAGTCGAGTTCCCCCCCACCCCCCTCTGTCCTGCCGGACCCGGCCCTTCGCTGTCGCTTCGGGCGTTCGTTGTTCGGAAAGCCAAGCAGTTGGCTTTCCGTCCGCTGCGCGGACCACTCCTCACCCCCCGCAAGGGGGGAGATCAGCAGGTTCTGTGTCGTCGACCAGCGTTCAACGTTCGCGATAGGCGAAAGCGGAGATGAGAGCCCGATCTCCCCCCTTGCGGGGGAGATGCCCGGCAGGGCAGAGGGGGGTGTGACGGAGCGCAAACGCCGCCCTTTGGCCCGCCGCCTCAATCCGTCCACTTCACCTTGGTCAGATCATTCGCCTGGATCGGCGCATTCTCCCACAGGCCCTGCAGCTTGGCGTCCCAGACGCCGACCTTCGGCAGTTCATAGAGGAAGCCGACCACGGCGTCGTCGGCCAGGATCTTCTGTGCTTCGCCGAGCAGCGTGTTGCGCTTGGCGTCGTCGGAGGTGAGGTTCAGCTCGGCGATGATCTTGTCGAAGGCGGGGTTGTCGTAGTTGAAGTAGTAGTCCTTGCGCGAGTAGATATCGATGTCGTTGGGCTCGGTGTGGGAGACGATGGTCAGGTCGTAATCCTTCTTGGTGAACACCTGGTCCAGCCACTGCGCCCATTCGACCGGAATGATTTCCAGGTCGATGCCGACATCGCGCAGCTGCGAAGCGATGATCTCGCCGCCAAGCCGCGCATAGGAAGGCGGCGGCAGTTTCAGCATCGCCTTGAAGCCGTTCTCCAGGCCGGCCTGCTTCAGCAGTTCCTTGGCCTTGTCGACATTGTGCGGATAGAGGCCGGTGAGGTCGACATAGGCCTTGCTGGCCGGCGACATGTGCGAGCCGATCGGCACGCCGAGGCCGGCCGAGGCGCCGTCGATGATCGCCTTGCGGTCGAGCGCGAAGGCAATTGCCTGCCGCACCTCGAGCTTGTCGAAAGGCGGCTTCTTGTTGTTGATCGCCAGAATGGTCTCGCCCTCGGTCGAGCCGATCACCACCTTGAAGCGCGGATCGTCCTTGACCTGCGCGACGCTGTCGGGATCGAAGAAAGGGAAAGCCTGGATGTCGCCGGAGAGCAGCGCCGGCACGGCGGCGGCGGCGTCGGGAACGATGCGGAACTCGGCCTTGTCGAGGAACACCGGGGCGCCCCAGTAAGTGTCCGATTTCACCAGCGTGATCGACGAGCCCTTGGCCCAGCTCTGGAATTTGAACGGGCCGGTGCCGATGGGCTTTTCCTTGTTGGTGTCGGCGCTCTCGGGCGCCACAATCACCGCGTCGCCCCAGCCCAGATTGTAGAGGAACGACCCCTGCGGGTTCTTCAGCGTCACCTTGACCGTCGTCGGATCGACGACTTCGACCGTATCGATGGAGGCGAACAGGGCTTTTTGCGCGTTGACCGAATTGTCGGCGCGGGCGCGGTCGAGCGAGAACTTCACGTCGCCGGCGTCGAAATCGCTGCCGTCATGGAATTTGACGCCGGTGTGCAGCTTGAAGGTGTAGACCTTGCCATCGTCGGAAATGGCCCAGCTCTCGGCAAGGTCGGGCAGCACTTCGCCATTCGGACCGATGCGGGTCAGGCCCTCGAAGACGTTGGCGTAGAGCACTTCGTCGATCGCCGCGGCAGCACCGGCGGTCGGATCGAGATGTGGCGGCTCGAGCGTAATGCCGATCACCAGGTCGGTGCGTGCGGCAAATGCCTGACTGCCGGCCAGTGCCAGCACCGCGGCGGCAAGAATGGTTTTCCACAATTTCATCGTGCAACTCCCAAATGCTCGAACCCTGGTGCGATAGAAGCGTGATTTCGAGGTGGAGTAAATTGCGTTTCGTGCTCCGCAGCGGCGCGGGGAGGAATGTTTTTTCAGCGAAGTCGATGGTTCAGTCCGCGGCCGTGCCCCTGAGCAGCACATTCAGCCCGATCGCCATCACCTTGGCCGACTCCACCATATCAGAGATACCGACCCATTCGTCGGGCCGGTGGGCGAGGTCCAAAATGCCCGGGCCATAGGCGATGCAATCATAGATGTGGCCGATGCGGGCGATGTGCTTCTGGTCGTAAGTGCCTGGTGAAATGACATAATCCGGCTCACGGTCGAAGATCGCCATGATGCCTTGCGCCACCGCCTTGACCACCGGCGCGTCGCGCTCGGTCATCAGCGGCAGCACCTCCATCAGGTCGCGAATCTCGTAGTCGAACTTTTTGCGCTCGCGCTTCAGCCGGTCGAGGATATCGGTCACCTCGCTCTTGACCGTGGCAAGGTCCTCCTCGAGCAGGAAGCGGCGGTCGATGGTCAGCCGGCAGGCGTCGGGCACGTTGGGTGAGGGCAGGCCGGGGCGGAAATCCTCGGTCTGGCCGCCATGGATCGAGTTGATGTTCATGGTCGAGCGCTTTGCGCCTTGGGGCACGACAGGCATGCGCGTCACCTTGCGGTCGAGCGCCGGAAACAGTTCATCCTCGAAGGCCTGCAGCACGGCGCCCATGTGGCGCACCGCATTGTCGCCGAGGAACGGCATCGAGCCATGCGCGATCTCGCCCTTGGTCTCGATCTCCGCCCACCAGACGCCGCGATGGCCAAGACAGATGCGGTCCTTGTTCAGCGGCTCCGGGATGATGACGTGGTCGACCTTGGGTTTCGAGAAATAGCCAAGCTTCGCCAGATGGGCGACGCCGCCGAAGCCGCCGGACTCCTCATCGACCGTGCCCGAAATTTCGATGGCGCCGGGAAAGTCGGGGAATACCTCCATGAAGGCTTCCGCCGCGATGATCGAGGCGGCCATGCCCCCTTTCATGTCGCAGGCGCCGCGGCCGTAGACCTTGCCGTCCTTCACCACCCCGGCAAAGGGATCGACGCTCCAGCCTTCGCCGGCTTCGACCACATCGATGTGCGAGTTGAAATGGACACAGGCTCCAGGCGAGCGGCCGTCGAAGCGGGCGACGACATTGACGCGGGGATAGCGGTCGGTGTCGCCGGGCGTGCCTTCGGCGCGGATGAATTCGGTTTCGAAGCCAAGCCTGCCTAGGCGCGCACCGATATATTCGGCGCAGGGGCGATAGGCTTCGCCAGGCGGGTTGATGGTCGGGAAGCGGATCAGGTCGGCGGTCAGTGCGACCAGGTCATCAACACGGGCGTCTATCGCTTTGAAGAGTCGTTTGTTCATTCCCGGATTTGAGCAGGCAAGGGGGTGGTTTTGCAAGCATCGCGCCACTGGCGCCGAAACTTCGTGTCGCAGCGGCAACTATGGCGGAAAATCGTTCAAATTCGCTGCTTTAGATTGGCGAATTTATCAAGGAGTGTGTGTTAGATCACTCACCTGTCGTTAAAAAGATGAAAAACCGCGTGATGACAGGGCAGGCAAGGGGCATCAAAGGGGTTTGATCTCATGACTAAAATCGTTCTCATGGCAGCTGCTTTTGCGGCGATGCTGTTCGGCACGTCCATCGAAAGCAGGGCTGCCTCGCTGGTGGCCAGCATCGACGTCTCGTCGCAGACCATGACCGTCAGCCAATACGGCCAGGTGCTTTATCGCTGGAGCGTGTCGACCGCCCGCAGTGGCTATTTCACGCCGCGCGGCACCTATCGGCCGCAACGCACGGCGCGGATGTGGTATTCGAAGAAATACCACATGTCGCCAATGCCTTACTCGGTGTTCTTCCATGGCGGCTACGCCATCCACGGCACCGGCGCGGTCAGGCAGCTAGGGCGTCCGGCATCGCATGGCTGCGTGCGGCTGCACACCGCCAATGCCGCGATGTTCTATGCGATGGTGCGCGAAGTCGGCTTCGGCAATACGCGGATCGTTGTGACGAACTGAGGCTTTCGACGACTTAAGATTGACGCTGCCCCTGGCCGGTGGCGTTGGCCTGTCCGCGCCGGCGGCGACGCCGGCCTGAGATTTCCCACCTTTTGTGGAACCACATCCACTGTCCCGGATCTTCGCGCACCCAGCGCTCGACCACGTCGGCGAGCAGTTGGGTGGTGGCCGCGACATCGACGCTGCCGCTTTCATTGCGCGGCAAGGTCAGCTTGTCCTCGATCTCGAGGCGGAAGCGGTTGCCTGGCAGCCGCACACATCGCGCCGGATAGACGTCGCAATCATAGTGACGGGCGAGCATGCCCAGAACCGGATTGCTCTGGCATGGGCGATTAAAGAAGATCGTCTCCAGTCCGCTGGAGAATTTCTGGTCGACCAAAACGCCGATATTGCCGCCTTTCTCCAGAATCGACGCCAACGCGAAGGAGGCGCCGGTCGAAGACGGCAGCAAGGCGCCCATGCTCGAACGCCGCGTCGAATGGATATAATCGGCGAGGTAGGGATTGTTCGGCGGACGAAACAGCGCCGTGATCTTCATGCCGAACGTCGCGGCAGCCACCGGCAGCAATTCAAAATTGCCGAGATGGCCGGTGAACAGGATATGCGGTTTGTCCTCGCCAGCTATCTGATGGAAATGATCGGCGCCACCGACTTCGACGCGGCCGGGCGTCGCTGCGTTCGGATCATAGTCGAAGAGGGCGTCAAGAAAGATGTATTCGGCGGCGAGCCGGGCCATGTTGCCCCACATGTCGGAGGCGATGGCCTCGATCTCGACATCGCTCTTTTCGGGATAGGCAAGGCGCAGATTGTTGATGGCGACACGGTGGCGCCCGACCCACGGACCGATGCGCCGTGCCGCCCGGTCGGCGAAATTGAGCGCCCTGTCCGCGGGCAAGAGGCGCAGCAGCGAGATGATCGTCATCGCCACGCGCGCCACCAGCCAGTGCTCCATCTGGCGCAGTCTTCGGCCATAGCGGAACATGAAGTCCCGGCGGGCTTTCTTGAACACCTTGCCGACCATAGTCCTAAGAAACGCGCAGGATGATCTTGCCGAACACGTCGCGGCCTTCCATGCGCTTCAACGCGGCGTCGATGCCGTCGAAGCCGACTTCGGTGTCGATGACAGGTGCGACCTGTCCCGCCGCCATCTTCTGCATGGCGTTGGCCATGTTCTCCATGCGGCAGCCGAAGGACCCAAGCAGCTTCAGCTGCTGCTGGAACAGCTGCATCAGATTGATCTGCGTCGACACGCCGGAGGTCGAGCCGCAGGTGACCAGGCGGCCGCCGCGCTTGAGGCACAGCATCGAGGCGGCAAAGGTGTCGGCGCCGACATGTTCGAAGACGACGTCGACGCCCTTCTTCCTGGTGAGCTTGCGCACGACGCCTTCGAAACGATCGTCGCGGTAGTTGATGACATGGTCGGCGCCGAGCGCCTTGGCCTTGTCGATCTTGTCGTTGGAACCGACCGTGGTGATGATGGTGCAACCCATGCGCTTGGCCAGCTGGATCGCCGCCGAGCCGATGCCGGAGCCGCCGGCATGGATGAGGATGGTTTCGCCGGGCTGCAGCTTGGCATTGTCGAACAGCATGTGCTCGACGGTGCCGAAGGTGACGGGGGCGACAGCCGCGCCGACATCGGTCACGCCGGGAGGAGCAGGGACCAGCAGGCGCGCCGGCAGGTTGATCTTCTCCTGGGCAAAGCCGTCGAGATGGAAGCCGTGGACGCCCGAGACATGTTCGCAGAGATTGTCGCGGCCTTCGCGGCAGGCGCGGCAAAGGCCGCAGGTGCGCGCGCCGTAGATCGACAGCAATTGTCCGGGCAGCAGGCTGGAGACGCCGGGGCCGACAGCTTCGACCTCGCCGGAGGCTTCGGCGCCGACGACCAGCGGCAGCTTACGCTTGGCGAAGGCCATGCCACGCCAGCCCCAGACGTCGATATGGTTCAGCGCCACCGCCTTGATGCGCAGCGTGACTTCGCCCAATGCGGGGGGCGGCGGGGGCGGCAGGTCCACCGTTTCAAGACGGCGGTCCTCGATAAGTTGCAGTGCGCGCATGGAGCCTGTCAGTTCAGTCTGGCTGAAAAAGGTCGCTTAGACCGGTTCCCGCGCCATGACAAGGCAAGTGTTCTGGCCGCCGAAGCCGAACGAGTTCGAGAGCACGGTGCCGACTTCGGCATTGCGCTTCTTGTTGGGCACCACGTCGAGCACGATTGCCGGGTCGGGATTGTCGTAGTTGATGGTCGGCGGAATGACGCTTTCGCGCATGGTCATCAGCGAAAACGCCGCTTCGACAGCACCCGCCGCCGACAGCGTGTGGCCGATCATCGACTTGTTGGACGAGACCGGCATCGAGCCGATGCGATCGCCGAACACGGTCGACAGCGACAGATGCTCCATCTTGTCGTTTTCCGGCGTCGAGGTGCCGTGAGCGTTGACGTAGTCGATCTCGTCCTTGCTCAGGCCGGCATCCGCAAGGGCGGCGCGGACTGCTGCGATCGCCGGGGAACCGTCGGGCTTGGAACGGGTGCGATGGAAATCGTCGGCCTTTTCACCGCAGCCGCGCAGGATGCCGAGAACGCTGGCGCCCCGGGCAAGGGCTGCCTCAAGCGATTCCAGCACCAGAGCGCCGGAGCCTTCGGCCAGCACAAAGCCGTCGCGGTCCTTGGAGAAGGGTTTTGACGCCTTTTCAGGGATGTCATTGTGGGTCGACAGCGCCGAGAGCAACGAAAAGCGGATCAGCGCCTCGGCGGTTGCCGAACCGTCGGCGCCGATGGACAGCGCCCGGTCGCATTCGCCGCGGCGGATCGCTTCGACGCCGAGCTGGATGGCGGTGGCGCCCGAAGCGCAGGCCGTCGACAGTGTGATCGGCAGGCCGCGCGTGCCAAAGCGGTCGGCCAGCCGGTCGGCGATCGCGCCGAACTGCGTGCTTGCGAACGTATCTGTTTCCTTCAGCCCGCGCGCCACCCTGAGCAGCCTTTCGGCGCCGGCGCCTTTGCCGTCGGAATTGTAGAGCGCGAAGCGATCCTGCCAGTCGAGTTCGACCGGCGGCGAGGCGAGGAACAGAGGCCCGCCAAAATCAGAGGAATCGAGGCCGGATTCGGCCACCGCCTCATTCGCGGCGGTTTCGGCCAGTTCGTAGGTCAGCAGGCTGGCGCCTTTCGAGCTTGAGTCGAGGAAATCGACCATGCCGGAGATGCGGGTGTTGAGGTGGTCGACGGGAAAGCGGGTGATCGGGTGGATGCCCGATTTGCCGGAGGTCAGTGCCGCCCAGTTATCGGCCTTGCCGATGCCGAGCGACGTTACCACGCCGATGCCGGTGACGGCGACGATCGGCCTGCCCATGTGATCTCTGAGATTGGCCATCCGGAACCTCTTAACTTTGCAGCATGATCGCGCAGCGCTGCTTCAAGCAGCAGCGTTGACCAGAGCCATGCCCTCGAATTGGTGATAGCCGATCGCCGTTGCGAGCACGGTTTCGGGAATGCCTTCGAACGGCTTCTCGGCCGCGGCGTCGAAAACGGGGTAGGCGGCCTTGCGGTCGACGGCCAGGGCGGCGAGGGCGACCGCGAATGGAAACTGCGCTTCCTTCATATGTCCGGTCAGCGTCGCGAAGCCGCGCGCCGATATCGCCGGATTGGCATCCAGCGCTGCCTTTTCGGCTGACGTTGCGGTATGCGCCCCGGATGCGCCCGACAGGGCCAGCAACTTGCCGTTCGGGAGAGTTGCCTGTTTGAGCAGTGTCGCGATCTCGGCGTCAAGCTCGCCGCGCGAACGCCGGGCGCGGCCTGAGACGACCGGTCCGAGCTCGGCATAGATCTTGCGGCCACGGCTTTGCGCGTGTTCGCGCTGCTCCAGCACCAGGAAAGCGCCGCCGGAGCCGGAGACCAGGCCGCCGCCCTCGGCGCCCTGTCTCTGCCAGACCGGCATCCATGGGCCGCGATGCAGATAGCCGGCCAATTCATAGCCGAGCAGCATGTCGGAATGTTCGGTCTGGAAGGCGCCGCCGACCAGTATGTGCGTCGACTGTCCGGAGCGGATGCGCGCGGCGGCGGTCTCGACGGCGGCGACGCCGGCACCTTCCTCGCCCATGAAGGTCCTCGACGATCCCGTCACCTTGTGGACGATGGAGATGTTGCCGGCGAGCAGATTGGAGAGCTGGGCCAGGAAAAGCGTCGGCCGCAATTCGGTGGTCAGCTTCTCGTTGAGCAGCACGTCGCGGTCGTTGCGGCTCTCGGACGCGGCGAGGATGGCGGCATCGACCGCCTCGTCTCGCTCGCCGCCGCCGGCAGCGACAACCATGTCCATGGTCGTGCAGAGCTCGTCATTGCCCTTGATGCCGGCGTCGTCCAGCGCCATGCCGGCCGCATAGGTGCCGAGCCGCTGCCATGTTTCCATCTGCCGCTGGTCGCCTCGCTTGGCGATCTGCAGGTTCCAGTCGATCTCCGGCAGTGGATGCACGGTGTAGGGCGCAAAGCGCGCGGATTCGAGCACCGGCTGCAGGCCGGGCTGCGCCAGCTTCTGCCAGTGGGTATCCGGACCCTCTCCCAGCGAGGAGACAAGGCCGATACCGGTGATGACGACGTCGCGAGGGCTGCTCATGAGCGGCTTTGTGGGTCAGGCGGCGCAGCCCGTCAAGGCCGCGCGCCAGCCGATATCAGGCGGTCTTGGCGGCGACCAGCGCGTCGATCTTGGCGCACAGGTTCTTCATGACGAAGTAATCGTCGGTCGAAGCCTTGCCGTCATTGACTTCCTGGGTCCACTTTTCCAGCGGCACCTTGATGCCGAATTCCTTGTCGATGGCAAAGACGATATCGAGGAAATCGAGACTGTCGATGCCGAGATCGTCGATCGTGTGGCTCTCGGGAGTGATGGTATCGATGTCGATCTCGCTGGTGTCGGCAATGATCTTGGCGACTTTGTCGAACGTGGTGGACAAGGGCTCTTCCTTCGGTTGCGGGCGGAATCTGTCCGCATCTGGTTTGGGCGCTGTCTAATCGGTTTTTCCCGGCAGGAAAAGGCCTGATGCGCCGGGCGCAGATGGGATGGCCTTCCCATAAAGACAAGAAGGGCCGCCCGACAAGCCGGCGGCCCTCCCAGTTGACGTTACGTCAGCTCAGTTTTCACGGAGCTTGACCACTGGCTTTCTCAGAACGTGACGCGGCCGAGCACGCGCAAGCCATCGCCCTGCGGCTCGACCACCACCGCTTCGCCCTCGCGCGGCGAGACGCCGGTCAGCGCGACGATGTTTTCGAGATGCGTGACCATGACCAGATTGTCGGAACCGGTGTAGGCGCGGATTTCCTTCATCACCGCGTCGAGCTGCGCGGCCTTCTCGGTCGGATCGCTCCTCAGGAGGTCGAGCGGCGCAAAAAGCTCCGGCTCCGCCTCGAAGGCGATGCGGGCAGTGTCGAGGCAGCGGCAATAGCGGCTGGACAGCACCCGCTCGATGGGGGCGGCGCGGGCGCCGAACAAGGCGCCGATCTTGCTCGCCTGCTGCTTGCCGCGCGCCGATAGGTTGACCTGGGTGGCGCAGTTGTCGATGACGAAATTGGCGGGGTCGGTGGTGCCGGTGACCAGCGCGTGGCGAAGCAGCACGACATGGCCGCCGTCACGCAGCAGCGCCCAGCCGGCGTCGGTCGCGTGGGCGACGGCGGGAACAGCAAGCAGGAACAGCGACAGCACAAATCGAATCATCGAAACCTTTTCCGGGAGCCTGATGCCGCTCCGGTCATTCTGATATAGGGATCGGAAAGCCGGCACAAAGACAAGCGAAAGGCGAACCCTCGGTTCGCTTCACATTTTCGCCATTTGCTTCTTCGCCAGCTCGATCTTCTGATCGGTGAGCGGGATAGGGATCGTGTAGCCGGCTTCGGTGAAGCCCTGCTTGGCGTTCTCGAAGAATTCGATCGCCTTGAGATATTCCGGCTTGCCCGCGCCATAGCTGGCGCGGTTCCAGTGGACGTCGCCGATATTGTTCTGCTCGAAGGCCCACTGCAGCGGCTGACTTTCGCGCGTAAACACCTTCAGCGCCGCCGTGAACGCCGCTTCGGCGTCGTTGAGATATTTGTCGGTCCGCTGGAGATTGCCGAGATTGAGCAGGCTCATACCGATGCCATTTTGAGCGTTGGCCCAGTCGACCGGCGCGGCCTCGATGGTGAGTATTTCGAGCGCTGCCCGCCGCGCCGCAATCGAATCCTGCAGCGTCTTGGCATCGCCATTGCTCATGCTCAACCAGTGCAGCGTCGAGCCCAGGCCGGCCTGGGCCATTGCCCATTGCCGCGGGTTCGTCTCGCGCTTGTACTCGCGCAACGCATTGCCGTAGGCGTCGACCGCCTCGCTGTAATGCTCGGGCTTGTCGGTGACGCCGCCGAGAAGCTGCAGCGTGTTGCCGAGATTGTAGTAGCTCATCGCCCAGTCCTGCGGGAACTTCCGCCTGACATAGACCTGCCGTGCCGCCTGGAAGGCTGCCGCCGACTGTTCCAGCTTGGCCGCATCACGGGTGCGCTGACCAAGGGTCTGATAGATCGATCCAAGATTGTTCTGGGCTGACGCCCAGTCCATCGGGAAGCGCTTGCGGGTAAACACCGTCAGAGCGTCGTTGTAGGCAGCTGCAGCTTCTTCCAGCGTAGCCGTGCCCATATCGAAGCGGGCGATACCGCTCAGCGCATTGCCCAGGTTGAGGCGGCTGGTCGCCCAGGACACCGGGAAGGTTTCGCGGGTTCGCACTTCCAGCGCGGCGCGGAAAGCGTTGGCCGCCTCATTGATCTTGGCCTTATCGTTGAGCTGGATGCCAAGGGTGACCAGCGTGTTGCCGAGATTGTTCTCGATCATCGCCCATTCTACCGGCGCTTTTTCGCGCGTGTATTCCTCAAGCGCCAGCCGGTAGGCGGCTTCGGCCTGCTTAAGATGCTCGCCGGTGGGTTCGCGTTCGGAGAGCGCATAGAGGGCGAGGCCAAGATTGTTCTGCGAAGAGGCCCAGTCCAAAGGCAGCTTGTCGCGCGGGCGCCTCTCCAGCGTGGCGCGCATTGCCGCCACCGCATCGTTCAGGCGCTTGGGGTCGCTTTCGCGTTCCCCGATCTTCAGCAGCACATTGGCCAGGTTGTTCTGCGCAGCGGCCCAGTTGCGATCATCTTTCTCGCGCTCGAAAACGGCAAGCGAACCGCGGAAGATCTGCGCTGCCTCTTCCAGATGCGCGGTCTCGGTTTCGCGTTCGCCGATGGTTTGCAGCACGACCGCCATGTTGTTGCGAGTGATTGCCCAATCGCGGTTCTGTTCGCCATTGGGAATGAAGTTCAAGATGACATGATAGGCCTCGATGGACTGTTGTAGTGCATCGAGGTCGCCGGTGGCGTAGCCATAAGCGTTCAGCGCCTCGGCCTCCTGGTTCTTGTAGTTCCAGCGCAGCTTTTCGTCCCACTTCTCGACCAGCGAAAACGCCTTGGCGTAGTCGGTGGCGGCGGATTTGTAGTCGAAGACCAGCGCGGCGGCGTCGGCGCGTTTGGCATAGATGGCGGCGTCGGCGATGCGCTTTTGCCGGAGCAGGTCCTCGGCCTCATCCACCGCACCGCTGTTTTCCTCGATCCGGCCGACCGCGTCGTCGAGGAATTTGCGCGCCGTCACCATGGCGCCCTGGCCTATGGCCTTGTCGGCGGATGCGACCAGGCGACTGATCTCGGGATCGTCGGTGCGTAATGCGGCGCGCTCGGCCATCATCTTCTTCAGACGCTCGGCCTGGCTGTCCAGCACCTTCTGCAGGTCGTTGGGATCCTCAGGGATCTTTTCCGTGCCGAGCGCCTTGAGCACGCCGTAGAGCGCGTCAAGGGGCACGCCGTCCTGGAGAGAAGCCAACTCCACCTGAGCCCGTTTGGGATCGGGCAGGTCGGAAATGGTCAGCAGCAATTGCCGCCTCTCGCCGGTGATCAGCCCGTCGTCGCCGGTCGGTTCGGGCGGCGCGACGCCGAAATAGAGCAGGCGACGCAGGCTCTCGCTGACCCAGGGGCGCTGCTTTGCCTTGGTGTCGAGATAGACCTCCTCGGTTACCATGCGCATGACCGAGCCGAACTCGGTGCCTTTCATCGCGGTGAGGTGGCGCAGCAGGGCGGCGGCGTAGGGGCTGTTTTCGCCGGCGACGCCATCGAGCGCCGGTCGGCCCGGCTCGGCGGCGAAGCCGACCACGGTTCCCAGGCTGGCATCATCCACTGAGGCATCGGCGAGGGCTTTTGCGCCGCGCACCGGTTCCAGCCCGCCGGCGCCGACGGGCTCGGCGGAAGCCGTCGGCCCGCGTCGCACGACCGCGTCCGGCGGAAACGGGTTGGTGCGGCAGGCGTCAAGCAGCACGATCGTCACCGGCATGGTCTTTTTCAGCTCGTCCATGACGGCTGAAATCGGCACCAGCGCCTCACCAGCATTTTTCAACGACGAGACGTCGGCGTCGACCGGCACCAGATAGTTCTCGCCGCCGGCCTCGATGCCGTGGCCGGAATAATAGATGAAGGCTACGTCGGCGCCTTCGGCGTCCTCGACAAACCGATCGAGATCGCGCTTCAGCTTGGCGGCATCGCGATCGGTGACGTTGCGGGCGTCGAAGCCGAGGTCGGTCAGCATCTTGGCCATGTCGCGGGCGTCGTTGGCCGGGTTGGCAAGGGCTGCGATGTGTTCGTATTTCGACTGGCCGATGATCAGCGCCACGCCCTTGAGACTTTTGGTCTCGGCGGCCTGGGCCTCAGATACGCCAAGGCAAAGCAGTATAACGACGAAACCCGCCAGCCACCCCTGTCTGACCAGCCACCCCTGTCTGACCAGCCACTCCCGTCTGAAATGACGCTGTTTCGGCGTCGCGACCATTCTTTGTGTCCGCCCTAATGATCCCAAGCCTGTATAGCGCTGTCACCCGACCATGATCAAATTCAGGCGCCGGCCGGATCGAGGATCGATTTCTGAAGATCAGGGCGATTGCACTGCAATCCGGGCTCGCCTATCCCTGAAAAATGTCGCCGCTCACGGAAACCGTTCTTTTCGTCTTCAGCCTTGTCGCGCTCGGCTATCTCGCCGGGCTCACCGGCTATCTAAAGCCGGCGAGCGGCGAGGGTATCGCCGAGTTCGCCATCAACGTGGCGATGCCGCTGCTGCTGTTTCGGACGATGGTGAATTCGGATTTCCACGGCGTGGCGCCCTGGTCGCTGTGGGGTGCTTATTTCGCGGCGGTTGCAATGACATGGGCCGCCGGCCATCTGGTGACGACACGGATCTTCGGGCGGGACGCGCGCACCGGCATCGTCGGTGGAGTGTCGTCATCCTTCTCGAATGTGGTGTTGCTGGGCATTCCCTTCGTTCTCGGCGTATTCGGGTCCAGCGGATTCGAAGTGCTGTCGCTGCTCGTTTCCGTGCATCTGCCGACCATGATGATGGCTTCGATCATCATGTTCGAGATATTTGGCCGCGGCGGCAGCGAGCCCGTACACCCGCTGCGCATCATCCAGAGCTTTCTGAGAAGACTGTTCACCAATCCGTTGATCATCGGCATCCTGGCCGGGCTGGCATGGCGCCTCACCGGCGCGCCGCTGCCGAACCTTGCCATGCGACTGGCCGATGCGCTGGCTAACACCGCCGGGCCGGTGGCGCTGTTCGCCATGGGGCTCAGCCTGCGCCGTTTCGGCATTTCCGGTAACATCCGACCGGCGCTGGCGCTGTCGACGCTGAAACTGTTCCTGATGCCGGCGCTGGTGCTCGGCCTGGTCTGGCTGTTTGGCCTGCCGCCCTTGACGGCCAAAGTGGCGGTCGTGGTGGCGGCGCTGCCGTCCGGCATCAATTCCTATCTCATCGCCGTGCAGTTCAACACCGGCCAGGCGCTGGCGTCGAACCAGATGACCATCGCCACGGCAAGCGCGGTTGTTACAACCGCCTTTTGGCTGACGGTGGTGGTGCATGTCTTTGGGTAGGCTTGGTCTTCTGTAAGGCTGGTCTTTGGCAAGGCTGGTCTTTGACAAGGCTGCGGCCCAAACTAATTTACATGTGAATTTTCTCTGGCGTTGGGCTGGCCCAAAGCCTATATGCCATCTTGCAATTGCTTGCCGGGCTTGCCCTAGGTAAAGAGCAGTGGCTTCAGCGTGTCGGCTCCGCCGCCATTGTGCACGCTCGTTCAAGAGATCCAGGAAACCGGCCCGTCAGTGCGCCGAACGGAGGCTAGACCATGCTGCAGAAAACCAGCCATTTCATGCGCCAGGCCAATCTCATCAACGGCGAATGGGTGCAGGCCGACAGCGGCCAGACGGTCGACGTCAACAACCCGGCCACCGGTCTCAAGATCGGCACCGTGCCGAAGTCGGGCAAGGCGGAAACCCGCCGCGCCATCGAAGCCGCAAGCGAAGCCTTCAAGACCTGGCGCAAGACGACCGCGCTCGAGCGCTCGAAGCTGTTGCGCAAGCTGCATGACGCGATGATGGACAATCAGGATGTGCTGGCCGAACTGCTCACCATCGAGCAGGGCAAGTCGCTCGCCGAATCCAAGGGCGAGATCGGTTCGGCCGCCGCCTATATCATGTGGTTTGCCGAGGAAGGCCGCCGCACCTATGGCGATGTCGTGCCATCGCCATGGGGCGATCGCCGCATCCTGGTGACCAAGGAGCCGGTCGGCGTCATTGCCGCCATCACGCCGTGGAATTTCCCCTCCTCGATGCTTGCCCGCAAGCTTGGCCCCGCGCTTGCCGCCGGCTGCACCGCCGTGGTCAAGCCGGCCTCGCAGACGCCGTATTCCGGCCTTGCATGGGGCGCGCTCGCCGAGGAAGTCGGCTTCCCCAAGGGCGTCATCAACATCCTGACGGGTGCTGCCGGCGAAATCGGCGACGAGATCTGCGCCAATCCGCTGGTGTCGAAGATCACCTTCACCGGCTCGACCGAGATCGGCAAGCTGCTGATTCAGAAGTCGTCCGTCACCGTCAAGAAGGTCTCGATGGAACTCGGCGGCAATGCGCCGTTCCTGGTCTTCGACGATGCCGACCTCGATCGCGCCGTCGCCGGCGCCATCACCGCCAAATACCGCAATTCAGGCCAGACCTGCGTGTGCACCAACCGCTTCCTGGTGCAGGCCGGCATCTACGACAAGTTTGTCGAGAAGCTGGCCGCTGCCAGCAATGCGCTGAAGGTTGGCTCGGGCCTGGAAGAGGGCGTGCAGCAGGGACCGCTGATCGACGTGAAGGCGGTCGAGAAGGTCGAGGAATTCATCGCCGACGCCACGTCGAAGGGCGGCAAGGTCGTTGCCGGCGGCAAGCGCCACGCGCTTGGCGGCTCATTCTTCCAGCCGACCGTCATCGCCGATGCGAAGCCCGACATGCGCTTCATGAAGGAAGAGATTTTTGGCCCGATCGCCCCGGTGTTCAAGTTCGAGACCGAGGAGGAAGCCATTGCGCTCGCCAACGACACCGAGTTCGGCCTGGCCGCCTATTTCTACACCGGCGACCTCGGCCGCGCCTTCCGGGTCATGGAAGGCCTGAAATACGGCATGGTCGGCGTCAATGAAGGCCTGATCACCACGCCGGAAGCGCCGTTCGGCGGCGTCAAGGAATCGGGCCTCGGCAAGGAAGGCGGACATCAGGGCATCGAGGATTATCTCGACACCAAATATGTCTGCATCGGGGGTCTCGGCCTCTAAATCATTCACGGGCAGGGCAGGCCGCGCGCCTGCCCTTGCCAGACGACATTCAGCCGGACTGGAGCGGTTCAGCGTTTCACGGAAACGCCGAACCGCTCCAGTTCTTTGTTTTTTGCAATTCCGGACGGAAAACCGTTTCACACTTTTCCTGGAATTGCTCTAAGTCGACAGATCGATGAATTAGCATTTGGACATAGCGATGAAGGACGGCGAAGTCTTCGGCACGACGCAGGCAGGCGAACCCGTTCGCCGTTTCACCATCCGGGGCGGCGGCGTCAGCGCCAACATCATCGGGCTCGGCGCAATCATCCAGGATCTGCGGCTCGCCGGGCACGACGCGCCGCTGGTGCTGGGCTACGATCGCTTCGAGCCTTACGAGACTGACCGGGCCTTCTTCGGCGCGGTCGTCGGCCGCTATGCCAACCGCATCCGCGACGGCCGCTTCACCATTGCCGGCCAGCGCTACCAGACCGAGCGCAATTTCCTCGGCAAGCACACGCTGCATGGCGGCTCGGAGGGCTTCTTCCATCGGCCGTGGACGGTTTCGCTGCACGGCCGGGATTTTGTCACCCTGACCCTGCACGATCCTGAGGGCACGATGGGCTTTCCCGGCGCGCTCGACGTCACCTGCACCTACCGGCTGAAGATTCCCGGCACGCTCTCGATGGAACTGACCGCCACCTGCGAGGAGCCGACGCTGTGCAATCTGGCGCAGCATTCCTATTTCAATCTCGACGATGGCGGCGCCGGCGACATTCTCGACCACCGGCTGATGCTGAACGCCGGCGCCTATACGCCTGTCGATGGCGAGATGATCCCGACCGGCGTCGTCAAACCTGTCGACGGCACGCCCTTCGACTTCCGCCAGGCGCGGCCGCTGCGGATGGAAACGGAAGGCGAGCAGCTTCCCTACGACGTCAATTTCTGCCTGGCGTCAGCCCGGGGCCCGCTTCACCAGGTGGCGTGGGCGCAAGGCGCCAATTCCGGCGTCGAGATGGAAGTCTGGACCACCGAGCCGGGCCTGCAGCTTTACACCGGCCAGTATGTCGCGCCGACCTCGGGCGGCCTGGACGGACGGCGCTACAAGGCGTTTTCCGGCTTTTGCCTGGAAGCGCAGACCTGGCCCGACGCGCCGAACCGGCCCTATTTCCCGCAGGCCACGCTGTGGCCGGGCCAGATCTATCATCAGGTGACGGAATATCGTTTCAGGCTTCCCTAAGGTCTTAGACTAGCCCTCGAAAGCGGTTCTTAGAACCTCGAACGGCGCCAGCGCGCCTCGCACCTGCACGACAGCGGCGGCGACGCGATGCGCGCGCTGCACGGCATCCGCCGGGGCATGGCCGGCAAGCCGGGCGGCGAGATAGCCGCCATTGAAGGAATCGCCGGCGCCGGTGGTGTCGACCGGGGTGGCGACATGCTGGGCCGGAACCGGCTGCAGGGCTCCGCCAGTGGCGATCAGCGCGGGTTCCTCGCCATTCTTGACGACGACTTCGCCGACCAGTTTTCCGAACCGCTCGGCGGTCGCTTGCGGTGCCGAGTCGCCGAACAGCATCTGCTCGTCGGGAAAGGTCGGTAGCGCGATGTCGGCGACGGCAAGCGCGTCGAGGATCGCGGCTTGCGCCTCCTCGCGGCTCTGCCACAGGCGCGGCCGGTAGTTGGGGTCGAAGGCGACGAGCGAACCGGCAGCCCGCGCCTTGGACACTTCCGCCAGCAACGTCTTGCGCGCGGCGGCATCCAGAATTGCCAAGGTGATTCCGGAAAAATACACAAGAGCTTGGTTTTCAAGGCTTTTTGCCAAGGCGGGCGGGTCCGAGGCGAGCCGCCTGGCCGCCGCGTCGCTGCGCCAGTAGGTGAAGGCGCGTTCGGCGCCGGTCAAGGTGATGGCGTAGAGGCCGGGCCGCGCGCCTGGGATGACCGGGCTGGCGCCGATGTCAATGCCGTTTTCGGCGAAGAACGAAATCTGGCCCTGCGAGAAGGGATCGTCGCCGAAGGCCGAGACATAGGTCGCCGGCCGCTCGCCGCTCAGCGCATGCAGCGCCCACAGCGTGTTGAACGTGTCGCCGGCAAAGCCCATGCGCCAGTTCGGCCCGGCCTGGCCGGACAGTTCGAGCATGCATTCACCGATCGAAGCGACGCCGTCTGCTGCCATGTATCTGTCTCCGGATCAGTTCGCTGCTGTAGCTTTTTGCGGCCGGCAGCGCCATGCTTGGCGGCGGCGGTTTTTTGCGCCAGAAGCGTTTTCCCACAGAAGCGGGGACGCGAATTGCTTCCCGAGACGTTATGCCCAGAAGAGGAACCGGTTTGGCATCGATATGGCGTTATCTTCTTGCGGGCGTTGGTCTGGCCGCCTTGCTGGCTGGCATATTGGCGATCGTCTATCTGACCGCGCCGCAGTCGGCGCCGGGCCCCGATGTTTCGCGCTCGAAGAAGACGGCGAACGGCTTGTTTGTCGCCAGCATTCAGCCGGAACGCGGCGTTATCCGGCAAGGCGAACTGCAATCCTGGTTGCTGACCCTGAAGACGGTCAACGGCGATTCCGTGGAAGGTGCGGCGATCTCGGTGTCCGGCGGCATGCCGCAGCACAATCACGGCTTGCCGACCAGTCCGCAGGCGACCGATTATCTTGGCGAGGGGCGCTACAGGATCGAGGGGCTGAAATTCACCATGAGCGGCGTGTGGCAGTTGCGCTTCGCCATTTCGGCGGCGGCCGGTTCCGACACGGTCGTCTTCAACGTGGTGCTGTGAGCGGATGAACGGCCTGTTGCGCCTTCTGGCATTGGCGGCGGTCGTGCTCGTTGCCGGCTGCGGCAAACCGGATTTTTCCGATGCCGAGAAGAAGACCATCGCTTCGCTGGCGCTGAACACCTTGCCGGCGCTCAAACCCGACACCACCAACCGGTTCGCCGACGTGCCGGCCGCCGCCGCCTTGGGCTCCACTCTGTTCTTCGACCAGGGCATGAGCCGCGACGGTAACGTATCCTGCTCGACCTGCCACAAGATCGACCGGCAGTTCCAGGATGACCTGCCGCAATCCGTCGGCGTCGGCCGAACCAACAGGCGCTCGATGCCGCTGGCCGGCATTGCCCGCAATCCGTGGTTCTTCTGGGATGGACGGCGCGACAGCCTGTGGGCGCAGGCGCTGACGCCGCTGGAAAACCCGCTCGAGCAGGCGGGGAACCGCGCGGCCTTCGCGCATTACATCCAGAAGCGGTTCGGCGAGCGCTACGAGCGCATCTTCGGGCCACTGCCGGATCTTTCCGCCGTGCCGGCCAACGCCAGCCCGCTTGGCAACGAGGCCGAGCAGGCGGCGTGGAAGGCAATGACCGCGGCCCAAATGGACGACGTCAACCGCGTCTTTTCCAATATCGGCAAGGCGATCGCCGCCTTCGAACGGTCGATCGAACCGGCACAGACGCGCTTTGACCGCTTTGCCATCGATCTTGCGTCAGGCGCCAAGCCGAAAGCCGACGATGCCTTTTCGCCGGAGGAGATGCTCGGGCTGAAACTGTTCATCGGCAAGGCCAATTGCGTCACCTGCCATAACGGCCCGCGCTTCACCGACAACGCTTTCCACAACACCGGCGTGCGGCCGGTCAGGGATTTGCCATTGGATCGCGGCCGTTTCGATGCGGTGGCCCAGGTTCAGGCCGACCCATTCAACTGCTTCGGCGCCTTCCGCGATGGCGACGCCGGCGCCTGCGGAGAACTGCGCTTCATCGTCAAGGCAGCACCCGAACTGATGCGTGCCTACAAGACGCCGTCGCTGCGGGGCGCGGCGACACGGCCGCCCTATATGCATGCCGGACAGTTCTCCACGCTGGAGGAGGTGGTGGCGCACTACGCGAAGGCGGAGGCGGCCGTTGAAGGCACCTCCGAAGTGCACCCGTTGCAACTGTCGGACCGCGAACGCGCGGCGCTGGTGGCGTTTTTGAAGACGCTGTCGGAGTGAGCTAGCGATCCTTCACCGTCTCCATGGCCACGAAGGTCGAGGTCTGCGCAACATGCGGCAGTGCCGAGATGCGCTCGCCGAGCACGCGGCGATAGGCGGCGATGTCGGTGGTACGGACTTTCAGGAGATAATCGAAGCTCGACGCCATCATGTGGCACTGCTCGATCTCCGGCACGGCCTGCACCGCGCGATTGAAAGCATCGAGCGCGGCCGAGCGTGTGTCCGACAGTTTGACCTGGACGAAGGCGACATGGCCTTCGCCCATGCGCTCGCGATCGATGATCGCCTGATAGCCCCTGATATAGCCGTCCTTCTCCAGGCGCTTCACCCGCGCCTGCACCGGCGTCTTCGACAGGCCGACCTTGCCGGCCAGTCCAGACATGGATAGCCGCCCGTCGCGCGCCAGCGCCGACAGGATGTTTCTGTCGATGCGGTCCAATTGGTCTTCTGTCACGGATATCATAGTCCACCTGATAACGATTCAACCGTAATGATAGACCGATCGGCCTGCCATGTCGATTTCTTTGGACCGGCCGAAAATGCGGCTCTGTGCTAGCTTGCGCCATTCGGTCCGGCGACCGCCGGCCCGCTCCCAGATGCTTGCTCAGCAGGGACCGCCATGCCGCTCGACACCATTCGCCAGCAGATCCGCGCCAACTACCTGCCCGACGAAGACGCGGCTGTGAAGCGCCTGGCTGCGGCGACAGAACTTTCGGCCGATGACCGCAAAGCCGTCTCGGCCCGTGCCGCGGATCTGGTGCGCGCGGTGCGCGGCTCGTCCGACCCGCGGCTGATGGAGGTTTTTCTCTCGGCCTACGGCCTCTCCACCAAGGAAGGCGTGGCGCTGATGTGCCTGGCCGAGGCACTGCTGCGCGTGCCTGACACCGAGACCATGGACGACCTGATCGCCGACAAGATCGCACCGCATGACTGGTCGGCGCATTCGGGCGGTTCGAGCTCGATCTTCGTCAACGCCTCGACCTGGGCGCTGATGCTGACCGGCCGTGTGCTCGACGAAGGCGAGGGCGGCATTGAAGGCACGCTGCGCTCGATGGTTCGCCGGCTGGGCGAGCCGGTTATCCGCAAGGCGGTCGCCGCCGCCATGCGCGAAATGGGCGAGCAGTTCGTGCTCGGCCGCACCATTGCGGAAGCCGTCAAGCGCGGCAAGTCGATGATCCAGAAAGGTTATCTCTATTCCTTCGACATGCTGGGCGAGGCCGCCCGCACCGAGGCCGACGCGCTGCGCTACCTCAAAGCCTATGCCGATGCGATCTCCTCGCTCGATTCAGGCTCCAACGGTCCCGATATCCGCCAGAACCACGGCATCTCGGTCAAACTGTCGGCGCTGCATCCGCGCTACGAAGAGGCACAGAAGGAAAAGATGCTGCCGGTGATGGCCGAGCGGCTGCTGTCGCTGGCGCTGGCCGCACGCCATTCGCGCATGGGCCTCAATATCGACGCCGAGGAGGCCGACCGGCTCGACCTGTCGCTCGACGTCATCGAGCGTGTGTTGTCCGAGCCGGAGCTTGCCGGCTGGAATGGCTTTGGCGTCGTCGTCCAGGCCTACGGCCCGCGCGCGGCCTTCACCATCGACTGGCTCTATGCGCTGGCGAAAAAGTACGACCGCAACATCATGGTGCGGCTGGTCAAGGGCGCCTATTGGGACACCGAGATCAAGCGGGCACAGACGCTCGGGCTTTCCGGCTACCCTGTCTTCACCCGCAAGGCCAACACCGATGTTTCCTACATGGCCTGCGCCAGGAAGTTGCTGTCGATGACCGACCGCATCTATCCGCAATTCGCCACGCACAACGCCCATACAGTCGCTGCCGTCCTGTCGATGGCTGACAACCGTGACGCTTTCGAATTCCAGCGCCTGCACGGCATGGGCGAGGCGCTGCATGAGACGGTGCGCCAGGCCGAAGGCACGCGCTGCCGCATCTATGCGCCGGTCGGCGCGCACTCCGACCTCTTGGCTTATCTGGTGCGACGTCTGCTGGAGAATGGCGCCAACTCCTCCTTCGTTCATCAGCTCACCGATGAGGATGTCGAGCCGGAGGATATTGCGCGCGATCCGCTCGAGACGGTCGAGAGCCAGGGCTCCGCCGCCAATCCGGCAATCGCTCGTCCGGCGACGATCTTCGGCACTGGGCGGCGCAATTCGAAGGGATTCGACATCACCGACCCGGTGACGCTGGCGGCGATCGACAAGGCCAAGGCGGCCTTTGCCGGGCCCGAGCGCTGGCATGCCAAGCCGATCACGCGCGCCGCCGGCTACGGCAAGCAGCGCCCGGTGGTCAATCCGGCAAAGCCTGCCGAGATCGTCGGCACGGTCGCCGAAGCCGCTGCCAAGCAGGTAGCGACCGCGGTGCGCTTCGCGGTGGAGGCGCAGCCGGCCTGGGCAAAACGCCCCGTCGCCGAGCGCGCCGCCATCATCAACCGCGCGGCCGACCTCTATGAGGCCAACGCGGTCGAGTTCTTTGCGCTGGCTACCAGGGAAGCCGGCAAGTCGCTGGCCGACGGCGTGGCCGAAGTGCGCGAAGCTGTCGACTTCCTGCGCTACTACGCTGCCCAAGCGGCCAACAACGAAGCGGGCACCGAGGCACGCGGCGCGATCGTGTGCATTTCGCCGTGGAATTTCCCGCTCGCCATCTTCACCGGCCAGATCGCGGCAGCGCTCGTCACCGGCAATTCGGTCATCGCCAAGCCAGCCGAACAGACCCCGCTGATCGCCTTCCGCGCCGTCGAGCTGCTGCGCGAGGCCGGCGTGCCGGAAGATGTCATCCAGCTTCTGCCGGGCGACGGTCCGTCGGTCGGCGGACCGCTAACTGCGGATCCGCGCATTGCCGGCGTCTGCTTCACCGGCTCGACCGAGGTTGCAAAGCTGATCGAGAAGCAACTGGCCGAGACGGCCGCGCCGGACGCCATGCTGATCGCCGAGACCGGCGGTCTCAATGCCATGATCGTCGATTCCACAGCACTGCCCGAACAGGCGGTGCGCGACATACTGGCATCGGCTTTCCAGAGTGCAGGCCAGCGCTGTTCGGCGCTTCGCGTGCTCTACGTGCAAAAGGATGTCGAGAAGAAGATGCTGGAGATGCTGAAGGGCGCCATGGAAGCGCTCACCATCGGCGATCCCTGGCAGATTTCGACCGATGTCGGGCCGGTCATCGATGACGAGGCGCAGAACTCGATCCGCGAGTATTGCACCAAAATGGGGCTGCAGGGCCGGCTGATCGCCAAGCTCGAAGCACCCAAAGATGGCCGCTTCGTTGCGCCGCATGTGTTCCGGGTCAAAGGCATCGAGGAGATGGAGCGCGAAGTGTTCGGTCCGGTGCTGCATGTCGCCAGCTTCGACGCCGACGGGATCGACGCCGTCATCGCCGCCATCAACCGCAAAGGCTATGGCCTGACCTTCGGCCTGCACACCCGCATCGAAGGCCGCGTCCAGCATTTCGTCGACGGCATCCATGCCGGCAACATCTATGTCAACCGCAACCAGATCGGCGCCGTCGTCGGCTCGCAGCCCTTTGGCGGCGAGGGGCTTTCGGGCACCGGGCCGAAGGCCGGCGGGCCGCATTATCTCCGGCGGTTCCGCAAGGGGCCGGAGGCGGGCACGGAGATTGCCGAGGGCCACAAGGTGACGGCGACCGAACTGGCCGACAATCTGCCCGATCCGACGCTTGGCGGCTGGTCGACGCGGCCGGACCGCATCGCCATTTTGAGAAAGCATCTGCGCGGCAAGGGCGCTGCAGCGATCGGCGCTGCAGCCGCCATCGATTTCGGCCAGGTCGACCTGCCGGGACCGACCGGCGAGGCCAACACGCTGTCGCTGTCGCCGCGCGGCCGGGTGCTGTGCCTCGGTCCGGACGCCGAAACGCTGCTTGCCCAGACGATCCAGGCGCTGGCCGCCGGCAATGCGGTGCTGGCCGTGGCGCCGGGCGCGCCGGCAGCACTGTCGGCGCTGACCGGCAAGGGGTTGCCGCTGGCGGCCATAGACGGTCGGCCAGACCCAGTCGAAGCGCGTTCGCTGCGCGTCGATGTCGTCGCCTTCTCGGGCAGGCCCGAGGCGGCGCGGATCGTGCGCAAGGTCATTGCCGACCGCGGCGGGCCGATCGTGCCGCTGGTCAGCGAGGTGCTCAACCCGGCGGCCTATGCGCATGAACGCGCTGTCTGCGTCGACACCACGGCTGCCGGCGGCAATGCCAGCCTGCTCGCGGCGGCCTAGGGGGCTTTTCGCGGCTCGCTTGCCTGCGTCGGGTTGCAAGGGTATGCGCAAGGGATAGAGAGCAACTCGAGCGGGGCAGCCGAACAGATGGAAGACACGTCCCGACCGTTTGAGCTGCCGCGCGTGGCGGTGGTCATCACTTGCTTCAACTATCGGCCGTACGTCGAACAGGCGATCCGCTCGGTGCTTGCGCAGACCTACCGGAATTGGGAATGCGTCATCGTCGACGATGCCTCGACGGACGGCTCGGCCGACCATGTCCGACAGCTTCTAAGGGATATAGACGACCCGCGCCTGCGCCTGTTGGCGCGCACGGAGAATGGCGGCCAGACCGCGGGATTCCGCGACGGCTTTGCCGCAACCGACGCGCCCTTCGTCGCGTTTCTCGACGCCGATGACGTGTGGCTGCCGGATTTTCTCCTCGCGCATCTGTCCGCCCACCTCAACACGACGCATTCGGCCGCACTGTCGAGTTCCGATGTGTTCCTTGTCGATGGCGACGGCACCTTGCTGGGCGGTACCTTCCTTGCCTTGCGCAAACCGCGGTCCGGAGCGGATCGCAGTGGCGTCGCCATCGCGCCCGGTGGCCGGCTTGCCGGCATGGCGCCCGGGATCGCCTACGCATCGGAGCATCCGGTAACCTATTTCACACCTGCGGTGACGGGCTGGCTGTGGTCGCAATGCTCGGCGATCATGTACCGGCGTGGCGCGCTGGAACCGGTATTGTCCTTCCCGTTCAAGGCCAAGGTCGGGACGGATTATCTGACGGCGACACTCGCGCACCAGGCCGGCGGCAGCCTCATCCTGTCAGAAGGTCTCGGCCTCTATCGCCTGCATGGCTCCAACCTGTCCACCGGAACTGCCTTTGCTGGCGGCAATGTGCGGCAAACGCCTGCATACAGGAGCTACAGGAGCGTGTTGGCGGCGGATGCCGCAGACTATTTGCTGGCGAATTCTGCCTGGCTCAGCGATCTCAACGGGCGCAATTTCATACCTGCATTCCTGACGCAGCATGTGCGCCAGTTCCCGGAGTTGGCCGGTGATCCGCGGTTGGCGCGCTACCTGACACGCGGACAGCCCTGGCGGCGGCTGCGCCTGCACATTGCCCAGTGGCTTCGGCGACTGGGCGGCCGGAATTCAACCGGAACCTGACGGCATCTGCCCGTCGTCAGATCTCGTCGACGGGTGAAATCTCAATCAGGCGCCTTCGACGACCGAAAAGCCTTCGAACTGCGGATGGCCGAGATAGTGCACCTTCGACGTGCCGGCGTTGCGGTGGGCGGCGCGAAAATTCTCGGATTTGGTCCAGCCGACGAAATCCTCATGGCTTGCCCACACCGTGTGCGAGGCAAACAGCGTGTAACCCTCGGCCTCGTTGACCGGGCCGCGCAGCAAGTGGAATTCTCTGAAGCCTTTCATCTCCGAGAGGCTCGAATCGCGGTTCTTCCAGACATCCTCGAAAGCGGTCTCCGAGCCGTTCTGGACCTTGAAGCGGTTCATGGCGATGTACATTGGGCTTCCTCTTGAATTGATGGACGATTTGGCGAAGGTCTGCGAGCTGGTTAAAACGGACCGATCCGCGCCCTGAACACCCAACTTGATAATCCGGTCTCGGGTGGAATGGGCGGGAACGGGGCTTGCTGGCGCACCAGTTTCAAAGCGAATTGGTCTAGTTCGGCAGACCCTGAACTTTCGACAAGCTGCAAGTCGCTGACGCTGCCGTCGGCCATGACGACGAAATAGACCCTGGCATTGTTGCGAGCCTTGGCTTGAATTTCCTTCGAAACGCGCCGGTTAGCGCGGGCAAGCTTCTTTTGAATTTCACCGCCGTAACGAGATTCCATCGCATTGCCAGCCGCGTCCTGGTTTTTACCCTTGCTGGCAACCGCCGGTGCGTCGCGTTCTTCGCCATCTGCCGCACCGCGGGTATCTCCAGATCCGGCTGGAGGGGTCGGCCGCGGGCTCGGGACTGGTGGTTTGGCAGCAGGCAAATCAACGGCGGGCTCGTCGGCGGGCGGTGCCTCTGAACTTTGCGTTTGAACCCCTGGCGGAGTCGACGTCTCAGCGCTTGGGGCGACAGTTTGATCATTCGGGATGGCGGCCGTCAGTGTATCTGGCGCGGCGGTCGCCTGTTCGGCGGCTTCCGGCGCAGGCTTGGGCGCCGCCGGCTCCTTTACCGGTTGAGGCGCCTCGGTCGGCGGCACGGGTCGAACGGCCTCGGGCTTGGCCGGCCGCGGATCGGTTACCAAGGTAACATCGACCGCGTCGGGAGCCTGGCTGTCCAAGGCGCTGCCGACCACCTCGGCGCCCGATTGCTCGGTGCCTTCGGATTGTATCGCGTTACTGGAATCGAATGTCCCTGCGGGTCCGATGAAGAACGCCGCTGCGGCAGCGGCATGGAGCAGGCAGGACGCGACGATCGCCACAGTCCATTTGCGGTCCGCGGCTGCCGGCTGTGCGAGCTCGTCCATCGTAATCGCCGGTTCGTTGCCGGCGTCGGGGAGGGGGGTGATGTCCTGCATGGTTCGCGGCGAGACCTGCCGCGAGCGGGGTGGGATTGTCAAATCAAGATCGGTTGCCGGCCATGACGGCGGAGCTGCGACGGGTCGTGTCGCATTGTCGTGCAGGAAGGCGGGATGCAGGCCCACCTCAGACGCCGAATGCGATACCGGTCTTGGTCTGCGTCTTCAGGCCGCGCATGCAGGCGCCCGGTTTGACGCCGGCGCATTCGGTGGCGCTGTTGATCAGCACGCGGCTGAGTTTGGTGCACTCGGTGCCGGCGAGGTCGAAGCGGATCACCTTGGTCTTGCCGGCCGGCAGGTCCTTGAAGTCGAGCACGCTCAGGCGGTCGACAATGCCGGCCTCGTTGAACAGCGCGATTTCGAATGCCGCCTTGGAAAGATCGGCGCCGAGCGCATTGTTGACCACGAAGGTCAGCCGGCAACCCTTGTCCGAGGGCTGCACGGCATTGAGCTCGAGGCTGAGTTGCGGAGCCGGCGCGGACTGAGCCCACGCCGGCATCAAGCCAAGCGACATCGCCAGCGTCGAGGTCAGGAGGCGAAGCGATGCCGTCAAACTTGTCATCGGTGTCAGCCTCCAAAGCGCATGGTTGCGGCGAGCTTCAGCGTGATGCCGGGTTCATAGATGACGGCGGTGGTGCCGCCGTTCAGCGGGTTGGTGTATTTGACGTCGAACAAATTGTCGGCGCGGAAGTCCACCTTCAGATTGTCGGTGGCCTGGTAACTGGCGAAGGCGTTGACCAGAGTATAATCCTTGGCTACGGGGTTGCCCTTCGGCTTGCCGTTGTACTGCACCTCGCCGCCGACGGTCAGCTTGTCCTGAAGGAAGCGGAAGCCGAGCTGCCCGGTGACCTGCGAGGACGGCATGGTGGCAAGGTCGGCGCGCTCACCTTCATCGGAGATGGTGTGGCCGTTGGTGATCGAGGCGGAGAGCCCGGCATAACCCCAGGCGGCATCGTAGACGCTTTCCAGTTCGAAGCCGTTTATCTTGGCCTGGGCGACGTTCTGGTACTGGAAGCAGATCGGAATGCCGGGGCCGAACGGGCAGCCGCTGGTCGGGTCGAATGCCGACAGTGTGACGCCTTCTATGTAGTCGTCGACATCGTTGTGGAAGTAGGCGGCCTTGAGCCGGAACGCGTCGCCGGCCTCGATAAGGTCGTTCAGCTTGTAGTTGACGCCGAACTCGGTGGTCTTGCCGGTTTCAGGCCGCAGGTTTGGGTTGGGCAGGAACGGGAAGGTGACGCCTGCCGGATGGTTGCCGCTGATCAGCGTTTCGGTCAGCGACGGCGAGCGGTAGCCTTCCGCGTAGGTGCCATAGAACTGCAGGCCCGCCAGGCTGGCGCTTTCGAAAGGCGTGACACCAACGGTGATGCGCGGCGACAGACGATCACCTGACGTTTCGTGGGTGCTGTCTTCGAGGCTGTAATTGTCGTAACGCAGCCCGGCAATGACCTCGAGCCAGTCCCAGGTGAGCTTGTCCTGGATGTAGGCGCCCGAAACACTACGCTTGCCCGATGGGGTGTAGAAGCTGTCGCCGCCGGCGGTGCCGCCGGTCTCGACATCGTCACCCACCCAGTCGCCGCCATAGGTCAATTCGTGCGCAACACCGGCTGTTTCGAAGCGCGACGTGTTCCAGATGTCGACGCCGGCCGTGCCAACGTCGAAGGTCGAGGTCGAACCGACGGGCAGCAGCACGGGAAGGCCGGTCGACGGATCGAAGCGGTTCTGCGGGACCAGCGTGGTGAGGTCGAGATTGGTCTTGTTGTAGGAGGCGTTGATGTGGAGATCGAGCCAGCTCCTGGCGTCGTCGGTGATGTTGTAGCGGGCGGTGAAGGTGTTCGACTTCAGGTCGACGTCGTTGGCCGGCACGCCGCCGCTGGTTTCCGTCCAGCCGTCGCTCGAGCCGACCCAGCCGAGCTTCAATTCGCTGTCTTCGCTGGGGCGGATTGTGGTCTTGAGCAGGCCGCTCAGCAGGTCGAAGCCGGTGCCGTCGACGGTGTCGCCGCTGCCATTCTTGTAGTCGCCGTAGTCGCGGTAGACGATGTTGCCCAGCACATCCAAATCGTCGTTGAATTTGTAGGCGCCGCTGGCACTGGCGGTCCAGCCCTTGCCGTTGCTTTCATAGCGCCCGGTGACGGAGCCGGCCCAGGTTTCGCCCGGTCTGAGGAAATCCACCGCATCCTTGGTGTCGAAGAAGACGACGCCGCCAATGGCGCCGGAGCCGTAGGTGTTGGCGGTCGGTCCGCGAATGACGTCAACGGATTTGATGAGCTCGGGATCGACATAGAAGGTCGACTGCGTGCCGTGGTCTGAGCGCTGGAAATTCTGCCTGGCACCGTCGACGATGACCGCGACGCGACCGAAATCCTGCAGGCCGCGGATGTTGATGCTGGAGCTGACGCGTCGCGCATCGGCCTGCACGGCGACACCAGGCACACCGAGCAGCATTTCGTTCGGCGTCGTCGCCATGCGGCGGTCGAGCTGATCCTGGTCAACATGGCTGGCCGAAGCCAGCGATTCGATTGCCGTCTCGCCGGTGCGGCTGATGACGAGGATCTTGTCCAGCAGGGTCGCGCCGGCGGGCGCCGGCTTGGTGTCCTCGGTTTTCCTGGTCTGGTCGGCCTGGTCAGCGGCCGGTTGAGCGCTGGCCGGCGATGTCAGCAGCGCGATCGTCGCTGCCCCCGCAAGCAAGGCTGCCATTGCCTTTGCCATAGGCCGATGCACCGGATCGGCGTTCGCCAGACCCAGTCGTCCACAATTTCCCAAGCCCATGCCCCAACTCCAAAATTCCAGGTTCGATGCTGGCTGGCTTGGTGCTCGCTGGCATTTTTCATTCTGTCCGGCGTCTTAAATGTTGACTCATTTGGTCCGGTATTGCACTGACTAATAAACATGATAATCCGAGTCAAGAAATGAATCGGCATTTTTGCAACGCCTAGCCAGTTGCCCGGCACAGGAAAGGGATCGAAAGAGATGAACACCCACAATCCCAACGACTTCCGTTACCGCGTCCGCCGTTCCGAGGAGACGCCGACCCGCTTCGACCGGGTGCCGCTGGCGGTGCGGACGCTGTCCTCCAACACGCTGTTCCAGGGCGAGCACGAGATCGGCATCGAGCACCATGGCGCGCTCTATCGGCTGAAGATCACCCGCCAGGGCAAGCTCATCCTCAACAAGTGACGAAACGACCAAACACGGCAGACAGGTAAGCAGGACATGGACCAGCGCGCAAAACCCGCCCCGCATGAAATCCGGCGGGCGCGGGCAGACAATCCGAAAGCGCGCGAGCGCGATCTTGCCGCCGAGCTCGGTATTTCCGAGGCCGAGCTGGTGGCCGCGCATTGCGGCGACGGCGTCGTGCGCGTCGAGCCCAGGGTCAACGATCTTCTGACCGGCCTCGACGCCGTCGGCGAAGTGATGGCGCTGACCCGCAACGAAAGCGCGGTGCACGAGAAGATCGGCGTCTACGACAAGGTTGTCACAGGCACGCACAACGCCATGGTGCTGGGCGAAAACATCGACCTGCGCATTTTTCCCAAAGTCTGGGCGCATGGCTTTGCCGTGGAAAAGCGCGACGGCGGCGACATCCGCCGCAGCCTGCAATTCTTCGACGCGGCCGGCGATGCGGTGCACAAGGTGCATCTGCGGCCGGCGTCCAATCTCTATGCCTACCAGAAGCTCGTGGCCGCACTCGAATCGCCGAACCAGGAGGCGACCGTGTCTATCGCAGGCTTGGCCGACGACGACGCGGAGACGTCGGGCGTTGCCGCAGACATCGATGACCTGCGCGACCGCTGGAGCCGGCTGACCGACGTCCACCAGTTCTTCGGCATGTTGAAAGAGCTGAAGCTCAGCCGCCGCCAGGCCGTGCGCATGGTCGGCCAGGACTATGCCTGGCTGCTCGACAATGACGCCGTCAGCGCCATGTTCCATCATGCCGCCGCCGACGGCATGCCGATCATGTGTTTTGTCGGAAACCGCGGCTGCATCCAGATCCATTCGGGTCCCGTCAAGTCGATCAAGCCGATGGGTCCGTGGATCAACGTCATGGACGAGACCTTCCACCTGCATCTGCGCACCGATCACATCCAGGAGGTGTGGGCGGTGCGCAAGCCGACCAAGGACGGTCATGTGACGTCGCTCGAAGCCTATGGCGCCGACGACGGCAAGATGATCATCCAGTTCTTTGGCAAGCGCCATGAAGGCGAGGGCGAGCGTGACGACTGGCGGTTCCTCGCCGAAAACCTGCCGCGCATTCCAAGCCCGACCGCAGCCTGAGGATCACGACGATGATTTCACTGTTCAGGCGCCCGACGCTTGCCGCAGCCATGGGCCTGTCGCTGGCTCTTGCCGCGCCCGCGCCAGCCAGCGAAAACCTCGCCGTCTTTGACGACACGTCGCGGATCGCGGCGATCGGCGGCTCGATCACCGAGATCGTTTACGCGCTTGGCGAAGAAGGCCATCTCGTCGCCCGCGATTCGACCAGCCGCTACCCCGCGGCCGCGGTCGCGCTGCCCGATGTCGGCTATATGCGCCAGCTGTCGCCGGAAGGTGTGCTTTCGGTCAATCCGTCGGGCATCCTGGCGCTGCATGGCAGCGGCCCTAGGGAAGCGGTCGACGTGCTGAAAAAGTCGAGCGTTCCGTTCATCGACGTGCCCGAGCACTACAGCCATGACGGCATCCTGGAAAAGATCCGCATCGTCGGCAAGGCGCTTGGCGTCGACGCCAAGGCCGAGACGCTGGTGGCTGAGACCGACGCCAAGCTGAAGGCGGCCGAGAAGCAGACGGCGTCGATCAAGCAGCGCAAGCGCATCCTGTTCGTGCTGTCGATCCAGGGCGGCAAGATCCTGGCCGCCGGCACCGACACCGCCGGTGACGGCATCATCAAGCTCGCCGGTGCGGTCAACGCCGTCGAAGGTTTTTCCGGCTACAAGCAGATGTCCGACGAGGCCGTCGTAACCGCCAGGCCGGACGTGATCCTGGCCATGAAGAATGCCGGCCCGCCGATTGCGGAGGCCGAGCTTTTCGCCATCCCGTCGATCACCTCGACGCCGGCGGGTGAAGGCCGCAAACTGACCCTGATGGATGGCAGCTATCTCCTCGGCTTCGGACCGCGCACGGCCGATGCCATCCACGATCTGGCCGCCTCGCTCTATGGCAGCCAGGTCACGGACTGAGCCGATGGTGGATCAGTCGATCGCCGGCGCGGCGGGCAAGGTGGCCGAGGGCGATCGCTCCGGGCGCGCTCGCCTGGTTATTGTGCTCCTGTGTGTGGCGCTTGCCCTTTCGATGTTCCTGTCGCTGAGGACGGGCGCTTCCGATGCATCGGCCGTTGGTGTCATTCGTGACTGGCTGACCGGCGCCATGCCGGACGACGCCGCGCTTGGTGCCCGCGACCGGTTGATCGTCTACGATATCCGCATGCCGCGCGTACTGCTCGGTGTGCTGATCGGGGCGGCACTGGCCGTATCGGGTGCGGTCATGCAAGGCCTGTTTCGCAACCCGCTCGCCGATCCCGGCCTGATCGGCGTTTCCGCCGGGTCGAGCCTCGGCGCGGTCGCCGTCATCGTGCTCGGCACGACGTGGCTGGCGCCGCTCACTCTGGCGCTCGGCGGGCTGGCCTTGCCGCTCGCCGCTTTCTGCGGCGGCCTTGCGGTCACGCTGGTGCTCTACCGCGTCGCCACGCGGCAGGGGCGCACCTCGGTCGCCACCATGCTGCTTGCCGGCATTGCGCTCGCAGCCCTTGCCATGGCGCTGACCGGTATCCTGATTTTCATGGCCGACGACCGGCAGTTGCGCGACCTGACCTTCTGGCAGCTGGGCTCGCTTGGCGGCGCGACCTGGCCGAAGATCGCTTCCGTCGGGCCGATCATCGTGCTGGCGCTTGCGGTAATGCCGTTCCTGGCCAAAGGCCTCAACGCCCTGGCGCTCGGCGAGGCGACGGCCGGACATCTCGGCATCCCGGTACAGCGGCTGAAATACACCGCGATCGTCGGCGTCTCGGCAGCGGTCGGCGCCTCTGTCGCAGTCAGCGGAGGCATCGGTTTTGTCGGCATCGTCGTGCCGCATCTCTTGCGGCTGCTGATCGGTCCGGACAATCGCTATCTCTTGCCGGCATCGGCGCTGCTCGGCGCCTCGATGCTGCTGATCGCCGATGCCGTTGCCCGCGTGGTCGTGGCCCCGGCCGAACTGCCGATCGGCATCGTCACCGCGATCGCCGGCGCACCGTTCTTCCTCTGGATCCTGCTGCGCAAGCGCGGCGTAATCGACTTGTGAGATTTGAAACCTATGAGGCCGGCATGATCGAAGCACGCGATGTCTCGGTAGCGATCGGCGGCAAGCGCATTGTTGCCAATGTCGATTTCGTCGCGCGGCCGGGCGAAATTGCGGCAGTCGTCGGACCCAACGGCTCGGGCAAGACGACGTTTTTGAAGGCGTTGTCGGGCGATCTGGCGTTTGTGGGGACAGTGGCCGTCAACGGGCGCGATCTCACGGCGATGAGGCCGGTGGAGGCCGCCACCGTGCGTGCCGTGCTGCCGCAGGCCGCGACGCTGTCCTTTCCCTTCACGGTGCACGAAGTGGTCAGGCTCGGCCTTATCGGCGGCCGTTCCGGCGTTCTGCCGGGCGAAGATGATCGTCTGCCCGAGCGGGCGCTGGCGCGGGTCGACCTCGACGGCTTTGCCGGCCGCTTCTATCAGGAGCTTTCGGGCGGCGAACAACAGCGTGTGCAGCTGGCGCGCGTGCTGTGCCAGGTCTGGGCGCCGGTGCTGGACGGCAAGCCGCGCTATCTCTATCTCGACGAGCCGGTCTCCAGCCTTGATATCAAGCACCAGCTGATCATCATGAACATCGCCCGCGATTTCGCCCGGCGCGGCGGCGGTGTGATCGCCATCCTGCACGACCTCAATCTGACGGCCATGTATGCCGACCGGATTTTCGTGATGCATCGCGGCCGGCTCGCCGCCGACGGTTCACCGCAGGAGGTGCTGAGCGACGATCTGATCGAAAAGGTGTTCGATTGTCGGCTAAGGGTCGGTGTGTTGCCGGCGGCGAACATGCCGTTTGTCTTGCCGCAGTCAGCCGCCTAAAGCGCGTCGCGTTTGAACGAACTCAGGCGACGCGCTTTAGGTCTTTGTCTTTATGCATGTCGTTGTCTCAAAACCGGGGCCACTTTTGAGCGACATGCACTAGAAAACTCAGGCGGCCGGTGCTCGCTGGACCAGCATGTCGATGCCGAGCAAATGACGCACATTCGGGCGCGCCGCCACCATATCGGCGATGGTGTAGCGGGAGAGTACGGCAAAGAAGGCGTTGAGCGCCTCGCGCAGCGCCGAATTCAGCTGGCAGCTGTCGACCAGCGGGCATTCGGCGGCGTCGTTTTCGAAGCACTCGGCCATGGCGAAGCTCTCTTCGGTCACCCGTACGACGTCGAACAGGCTGATCTGCTCGGCGGGGCGGCCGATCCTCACGCCGCCATTCCTGCCGCGCACCGTCTCGACCAGGCCATGCTCGACCAGCGGCTGCAGGATCTTGAACAGGAAAAGCTCCGACACCGAATAGGCGGCCGCAATCTCGGGGATGCGGCTCAGGCGATCGTTGTTGGCGGCGCAATACATCAGGATGCGCATGGCGTAGTTGGTCTGGCGCGTCAGCCGCATTTAATTCCTCACCCGAGTGCTGGCGCGCTGGAACTGCACCAGATTTTAGATTGTGCTGGTGCGGCTTTCTCACCCGGAGTTTCGGATTCGCCCACACTGGCCTGATCGGAATATGGCCTATACCTTGGAACAATTCCAGACTGGGATTGCATGATAGATGAACATTCTTGTCAACTTTGCGTGCGAAACCGGCAATCCCCGGACGAAATCGGCCCATCCGATCATGCTACGGGCCCAAACACCCCCTAAATAGCCCATGCCAGATAGCCAAGAGATCGATGAGGAGCGGCGTATCATGTCCCAATCGGCTTCGTCCCTGGCGCCTGGCGGTTTTGATGCCGAGACGGGCGCCAAGCTTTTCGCGTTGCGGCGGACAAAGTTCCTCGCCACGGCTGCGCTGGTGCTTTGCGTCGTGGTTTTTGCCGTGGCCAAATCGTCCGAGGCCAAGTATCCGTGGCTGGGCTTCGTGGCGGCCTTCGCCGAGGCGGCGACCATTGGCGGCCTGGCCGACTGGTACGCGGTGGTGGCGCTGTTCAAGCGGCCGCTGGGCCTGCCGATCCCGCACACCGCCATCATCCCAGCGAACCAGAACCGCATCGCCGATAATCTGGGCCGCTTCATCGAGGTCAATTTTCTGGCGCCGGAGCCGGTGCGGGAAAAGCTGGCCGAGGTCGATTTTGCAGCACTCGTCGCCGACTGGCTGACTGACGCCGAACGCTCTGCCGGCCTGTCACGCTTCGTCGTACGGCTGGTCCCGCAGACGCTTGCGGCGATCGAGCAATCCGGCCTGCGCGGCTTCGTCACCAGCCGCATGCTGGAGCAGATCGACAAGGTGCCGCTGGCGCCGCTCGCGGCCGAATTGCTGTCGGCACTGACCGACGACCGCCGCCACCAGAAACTCTTCGACGAATTCACCAGGGTGATCGGCCGGTTCCTGAACGATGAAGAGGCGCTGGCGACCATGCGCGAGAAAATCCGCGAGGAATTGCCGTCGCTGTTCAACCTGTTCAGAGCCGACGCCTATCTGCTGAAGAAGATAGTCGCTTCCGCCGGTTCGCTGCTTGACGAGGTGCGGGCCGACCCCGACCATCCGATGCGCGCCGAATTCGACCGTTTCGCGCACAGCTTCATCGAGCGGCTCAGAACCTCGAAGCAATACGCCAAACGGGCCGAGAAGCTGAAACGCGATTTCCTGGCGCGGCCGGAAGTGAAGTCGCTCGCCGGCGACATGTGGCAGAGCCTCAGCCTGTTCATCGAACAGGACGCCAAGGCGGAGAATTCGATTGTTCGCGCGCATCTCGCCAACATGTTCGTCGAGGTCGGCCGCCATCTCTCAGGCGATCCGCAGATCAGGGCCGACATGAACCAGGGCTTTGTCGTGGCGCTGTCGTCGTTCGTCGAGAGCCAGAAGAGCGGTGTGTCGACATTCATCGCCGACCAGGTCAAGCGCTGGGACCTTGCCCAACTGACGAGGCTGATCGAGATGAACATCGGCAAGGACCTGCAATATATCCGCTTCAACGGCATGATTATCGGCGGATTGGCGGGTATCGTGCTCTACACGGCGGAGAGGCTGTTTCTCGCTGGCTGATGCTGCATTTGCCGCTGAATTGCTTGGGCGTCCGAATGGACACACGGCGCGCGAGTGCTATTGTCCAGAACAGGGTTCAGCATTTGCGACACTGGGGAGCACGAGCAATGGCCAAACAACCCGACTCCGATTCGTTCCTTGACATGTTCAGCCGGTTCGGCCGTGACCTGAAGGTGCCGAATGTCGAGGCGATCCTCGCGCATCATCGCAAGAACCTCGAGGCCCTGGAAAGATCGGCGCGGGCGGGAGCTGCCGGCGCGACCTCATTGTTGTCCAGACAGCGCGAGATGCTGCAGGACACGCTGCGTGAAGTCAGCGACATGGCGCAGAGCTACAAGGCGCCGGGCAATCCCCAGGAACTGATGACAAAACAGGCGGAGTTCGCCAGGAAATCCTTCGAAGCCGCCCTGAAAAATGCCGGCGAAGTGGCCGAGCTGGTCAAGAAATCCGGCACCGAATCGATCGAAATCCTGCGCAGCCGCATCAAGGAAGCGATGGAGGAAATCCGCTCGGGCTATGACAAGAAGTGACTCTCAACGCAACCATGAGAGGAGCGGGCCGGTTGCGGCGCATGAGCATGGACGAGGGACGCTGTTTGGCGGAAAATGGCGGAACGGAATCGCAACGGGCGAATTGACAGGAGCCGTCCGTTCGTGGTCCGAGGCACTGGGAGCCACCGGGAAAGCAGGAATGACGGAACTACGGCCGAAAACGCCGCCGACCTTCGAGCAGTTAAGGGCGATGGCCGGGCAGGAGCTCGGCGTGTCGGAATGGACGACCGTCGACCAGAACCGCATCAACCAGTTTGCCGAATGCACAGGCGACCATCAGTGGATCCACGTCGATCCGGAGCGGGCGAAGCGGCAGAGCCCATTTCGCACCACGATCGCGCATGGCTATCTGACGCTGTCGATCATCGGCGCGCTGGCGCTGGGCATGGGCATCGTCCCCGAAAACACGCAAGCCGCCTTCAATTACGGCTTCGACAAGGTGCGGTTCCTGGCGCCCGTCAGGGTCGGCGCACGCATCCGGCTGCGCACGACGCTGTTGTCGGTGGAGGACAAGGGGCCGGGCCAGTATCTGATGAAGGCCGCCAATACGGTCGAGATCGAGGGCGAACAGAGGCCGGCGCTGACCGCCGAAACGCTGGTCATGCTTTATGAGCGGCGCAAGCGGGCGGGAGCGTAAGCTCCCTATCTTCGGTCATGATGGCTGTTGCCGCACCGACAGCCTGCCGCCGGCGCGGGTCGAGAGCAGTGCCAGCAACAGCGCAGCCACCGCCAGGACCGTTGCCGTCTGAAAGGTAACCTGCATGCCGTGCGCGGCTGCCGCTGAGGTCAGCATGTCCTGGCTTTGCCGTTCTCCCGTCGAGGCAGCCGCAAAAATGGCGCCCATAAGCGATGCGCCGGTGATCAGGCCGAGATTGCGCGACAGATTGAGCAGGCCGGACACCACGCCGCGCTCGCCGGCAGCGACACCGCTCATGACGGCGGCATTGTTGGATGTCTGGAACAGGGCGTACCCGAAGCAGGTGACGGCGATCGGCACGATATAGCTGGCAATGCCGAGTTTTGTTGCGGCGAGCGACAAAAGCAAGGTGCCGTTGACCAGGCCGAATAGTCCGGCGATCATCATCCTGTTGGTACCGAAGCGATCGGTGAGGCGGCCGGCGATAAGTGCCGAGAGCGCGGAGACCAGCGGACCTGTCGACAGGACCACGCCGACCATCGCAGCATTGAGCCCCAGCCCTCGCGACAAATAGAACGGAGCGACCACCAGGGTCGCCATCATCACTGTGGCGACAACGAGGTTCGTGGCGAGGCTGGCGCTGAGCCGGATGTCGTACAACCGGGCAAGCCGGATCAAGGGATTCTTCGCCATCTTCTGCGCGACGCCGAACAGAACGACGCCGATGCCGGCGGCAACCAGCAGGCCGGTGTTGAGGGCGCCGAAATGGCCGTGGCCGAGCGTCATGGCCAGTGCATAGGCGGCGAGCGTCAGGCCTAGCAAGACCGTCCCGATCGCGTCGAACCCGCCTTGAACGCCCGCAGCCTTGCCGCGGGCAGGCAGGGCCAGCCAGGCGAGGGCAAAGGTCAGGAGGCCGAGCGGCACATTGACGAGGAAGAGCGCCCGCCAGCCAAAGCCGGCGATCAGCAAGCCGCCGAGCGAGGGTCCGAGCGTCGTGCCGATCGCCGACATGGCGCCGAGCAGGCCCATGGCGCTGCCGGTTCTCTCCTTGGTCACGGTCTCCGCGACAAAGGCCAGCGTCAACGCCATCATCAGCGCGGCACCCAGCCCTTGCACGGCGCGCGCCGCAATCAGCAGCCAGAGCGTCGGCGCCAGGCCGCAGAGCACCGAGGCCAGTGTGAACAGCGCGATGCCGCCGAGCAGCAACGGCCGGCGGCCAACCATATCGGCCAGCCGGCCGGCGCTGACGATCAGGGCGGTGATGGCGAGCAGATAGGCGAGAACCACCCATTGCACGGACTGGAAGGACGCACCGAACGCCTGCATGAGGGAAGGCAGTCCAACGCTGGCAATGCTGGTTCCAAGCGAGGACAGCAGCGTGGCGAGCGACAGGCTGGCCAATGCCAAGACAGGAGAGTGGGCCAGGCCTGCGGACCGGGTGTTGTGCGGCGCCGATGCGCACTCGTTCTGCTCAGCAATTGCCATGGCGATTTCCTCCTTGTCAGTCCCGCAACCGGACCTGTCGGAGATCTAGTCGTCAGGATGGAATGGCGGAAGGCGCAGCATTTGCATCTTATTCGTGCGCCAAACGCCATGGCATGTGCTACAATCCGCCGATGGCATCGCCCGATCTCAATCTGCTGTTCGCGCTCGACGTTTTGCTCGCCGAAGGCAGCGTGGCGCGCGCCGCCAGCCGGCTACGGCTCAGCCCGTCGGCGATGAGCCGCACGCTGGCGCGGCTGCGGGAAGCGACCGGTGATCCGCTGCTGGTCCGCGCCGGCCGCGGCCTGGTCCCGACGCCGCGCGCGGAGGCATTGCGGCAGCAGGCCGGCCGTGTCGTCCACGATGCGGAAACGCTATTGCGTCCCGCCAGGCTGCTCGATCTGGCAAAGCTGAACCAGATCTTCACGCTGCGCACCAATGAAGGGTTCGTCGAGGAATTCGGGCCGCGTCTTGTCGCCCGCATCCAGGCCGAGGCGCCGGGCGCGCGGCTGCGCTTTAGGCCCAAATCCGACAAGGATGTCGCCTCGCTGCGCGACGCGGACATCGACCTCGAAATCGGCGTTGACGGCGAGGCCGGACCTGAAGTGCTGATACAGGCGCTGTTTCGCGACCGCTTCGTCGGTGCTGTGCGAGCCGGCCACCCTTTGAGTGAAGGCGCGGTAACGCCTGAACGCTACGCGGCCGGCCGCCACATCAGCGTTTCACGGCGGGGTCGGGAAAGAGGGCCGATCGATCAGACTTTGGCGCTGCTCGGCCTGCAGCGAACCGTGGCGTGCATGGTCTCCGGCTTTTCGGCTGCACTCTCCATGGCGCGCGCTTCGGACCTTATTGCCAGCGTGCCCGAACGGCACACGCAAGGCGCACGCGCCGGCATGGTCAGCTTTCTGCTGCCGGTCGCCACGGTGGAGGTCACCATCTCGATGCTCTGGCATCCACGGCTCGATGCCGATCCGGCGCAACGCTGGCTGCGAGATTGCGTTCGGGAGGTCTGCGCGGCCTCCCGCTGAGCCCTCAGCGCGCCATTGCCCCCTTGAGCACCCTGAAAATCCGCTCGTCCTGGCACTGGGCAACGTTGAAGCGCAGGAAGCGGCTGGCGGTTCCCGACAGGCTGAATGCGTTGCCGGGCGCCAATACGATGTTGTCGGCCAGCGCGCGGCGGGCGATTTCGGCTGCGTCCACGCCATCGGGCAGGCCGCACCACAGGAACAGTCCGGCGGGCTGGTCGATCCAGGGCGCGATGCCGATCGCCTTCAGGCGCGCGCTCGTGTCGCCCATGGCGCGGGAAAGGCGCGCGCGCAGCAGATCCATGTGCTTGCGGTAGCTGCCATCCCTAAGCAGCGTCAGCACCAGTTCGGCCGCCAGCCTGCCCCCGCCGAAGGTGGTGGCGATCTTGAGGTCGGTGAGCTGTTCGATCCAGTCGCGGGGTGCGGCGATAAAGCCGCAGCGCACCGAGGCCGACAGCGTCTTGGAGAAGCTGCCGATATGGACGACGCGGTTGAGGCCGTCGAACGCCGCCAGCCGAGGCGCTGGGCTGTGCTCGAAATCGGCGAAGATATCGTCCTCGATGATGGTCAGGTCCGACTGGTCGGCGAGTTTCAGCAGCCGGTGCGCAGTGACCGGCGACAGGATCGCGCCGGTCGGGTTGTGGATGGCGGAATTGGTGATGTAGAGGCGCGGCCTGTGCTCGGCGAGCGCCTGCGCGAACATCTCGATGTCCGGCCCCGATGGCGTGTAGGGCACGCTGACGACCTTGGCGCGGTGGGCGCGCAGCAGTGCGTGGAAATTGAAATAGCAGGGGTCGTCGACCAGCACGGTATCGCCGGGTTCGATCAGGAAGCGGCACAGAAGATCGATGGCCTGCGTGCCCGATTCGGTCAGCATGATCTGTTCGGGCGAGACCTCGATGCCGTGGCCGGCCATGCGCCGCGCGAGCAATTGCCTGAGCGGCGGCAGGCCGAGCGGCGTGCCGTAATCGGCTAGGTCGACATCGTCGGCGCGCGCCACGGTGCGCAGCGCCCGGCGCAAGGCCGATTGCGGCATCCACGAGGCCGGCATCCAGCCGCAGCCTGGTTTCAGCATCTCGTCGCCGGCTTCCAGCGACTGGCGCGAGACCCACAGCGGATCGATGGCGCGATCGAGCCGGGGTCCAATCTCGGCCAGCGACAGTGGCGCCAGCGATCCGGCGGCATAAAAACCCGAACCCGGCCGGGAGCGAATCGCGCCTTCGGCGGCAAGCCGTTCATAAGCTTCGACGACGGTGGATTTCGACACCTGCATGGCCTTGGCGAAGGCGCGGATCGAGGGCAGCCGCGCGCCCGGCGTCAGGCTGCGCGCCGATATCCGCTGGCGGATGGTCGCCATCACAGTTTCGACCAGAGTGGTCGCGAGAACGGTGGGCGCGCCGTCCGCTTCCAAAGCGAGTTCCTTCATCCGTACTGCTCGACCTGCCATTACAGTTTTGCGGAATTGTACTGCATTGTCTCTGGCTGCACCATAGGCACTTGCCCGATAGAGGTCGAAAGCAATGGAGCCTGGAATGGACAAGACCGCGAGCGGCTGGCTGAACGGATTCGTCGGCGTGCTGATCTTCTCAGGCTCGCTGCCGGGGGCGCGCGTCGCCGTGGCGGAGTTCGATCCGACGTTCCTGACCTCGGCCCGCGCCGCGATTGCCGGGCTGCTTGGTCTCGCGATGCTCGTCCTGTTCCAGCAGAAGCGCCCGGCGCGCAGCGATTTTCTGTCGCTGGTGATCGTCGCCCTTGGGGTGGTTGTCGGCTTTCCCTTGCTCACCGCTCTGGCGCTCAAGCACGTCACCTCTGCCAACTCCATCATCTTCGTCGGCCTGCTGCCGCTGGCCACCGCGATCTTCGGCGTGCTGCGCGGTGGCGAGCGTCCGCGCCCGGCCTTCTGGCTGTTTTCCTGCATCGGCAGCGCGCTGGTCGCCGGTTTTGCCCTGATGCAAGGCGTGACGGCCTCACCTGTCGGCGACGGCCTGATGCTGGCCGCCATCATCGTCTGCGGCCTGGGCTATGCCGAGGGGGCGGCATTGTCGCGCAGGCTGGGCGGCTGGCAGGTGATCTGCTGGGCGCTGGCGATCTCGCTGCCGATCATGCTGGTTCTGACGTTCGCGACGCTGCCGTCGTCCTTCGCCGGCGTCGGCTCCGGCGCCTGGATGGGTCTCGCCTATGTCTCGCTGTTCAGCATGCTGATCGGCTTCGTGTTCTGGTACCGCGGCCTCGCCCAAGGCGGCATCGCTGCCGTCGGGCAGTTGCAGCTACTGCAGCCCTTTTTCGGCCTGGCGCTGGCAGCGTCGCTGCTGCACGAGCAGGTCAGTCCGCTGATGATTGTTGTCACGCTCGGCGTGGTGGCCTGCGTGTTCGGGGCGAAGAAATTTGCACGCTAGGAGTTTGGTGGTGGAGGGCGACTCCGCCCTAGAACTTCGTCACCACCCCAATGCCAATCCCCTCGAACCCGCCCATCGCCATCAGCGCCGCAGGCGCCTCATCAAGGCTGATCTTCTTGCCGACCAGCAGTTCGGGCTTGAGCTTGCCGGTGCGGATCATCTCCATCATGGCGGGGTAGCGGTAGGCCTGCATGCCGTGGCTGCCGAGGATTTCGAGCTCGAAGGCGATCACCTTGTCCATCGGCACTTGCGGGCGGGCATGTTCGCCCAGCATCAGGCCGACCTGCACGTGGCGGCCGCGCCGGCGCAGATTGGCAATCGAGTTGAACGATGTCGTGGGGTGGCCGAGCGCGTCCATCGACATATGCGCGCCGCCATTGGTGATCTGCTTGACCGCCTTGACCACGTTCGGCGTGGTCGAGGCGTTGATGGTCGCCACGGCGCCGATCTTTTTGGCCAATTCCAGTTTCTCGTCGGTGAGGTCGATGGCGATGACATTGGCGCCCATGGAACTGGCGATCATGATCGCCGACAGGCCGACGCCGCCGCAGCCATGCACCGCCACCCATTCGCCCGGCGTCACCCGGCCCTGGTCGACAATGGCGCGAAACGAGGTGACGAAGCGGCATCCGAGGCTGGCGGCGGTGGCGAACTCCATCTCCTCGGGCAGGCGCACGAGATTGGTGTCGGCATGCTCGATGGCGACATATTCGGCAAACGAGCCCCAGGCGGTGAAACCGGGCTGCGTCTGATGCTCGCAGACCTGATGATTGCCCGAATTGCATTCGAAGCAGCGGCCGCAGCCGACGCAGAATGGAACGGTAACGCGTTCGCCGGCCTTCCAGCGGGTCACCTGCTTGCCGACGGCGACGACGATGCCGGCCAGTTCATGGCCCGGCACATGCGGCAGCGTGATGCCGTTATCATGACCCATCCAGCCATGCCAGTCGCTGCGGCACAGCCCCGTCGCCTCGACCTTGATGACGACGCCATCGGCGGCCGGCTTCGGATCCGGCACGGTCTGGATCGTCGGCGCTTGGCCGAATTTCTCGAAGACGACGGCTTTCATCGGGTGGTCCTCATGCTCTGCGCCAGTGCGCTTCTATTCCGCATCTATCTGATTCTCCGGTGCTGCCTTCTGAAAGGCCGGCAGCGCCATGCAGGCGGCGTGGATGCGCGAGATCTCGGGGTAGGGTGTCAGGTCGACGCCGAAGCGGGCGTTGCTGGCGATCTGGGCGACCAGGCAGATGTCGGCGAGGCCCGGTGCGTCGCCATGGCAAAATGTGCCGGTCTCATCCGATGAAGCCAGAATCTTTTCAAGCGGCTGGAACCCTTCGTTCACCCAGTGGCGAAACCAGTGGATGACATCCTGGTCGCCGGCGCCGAACAAAGTGCGCAGCGAGGTCAGCACCCGCAGATTGTTCACCGGGTGGATGTCGCAGGCGATCATCTGCGCCAGCATTCGCACACGCGCCCGGCCGAGCGCGTCCTTCGGCAACAGCGGCGGTTCGGGATGGGTCTCGTCGAGATATTCGATGATCGCCAGCGACTGCGTCAAAAGCGTGCCGTCGCCCAGGATCAGCGCCGGCACCAGCCCCTGCGGATTGACCGCCAGGTAAGCCGGCTCCAGATGGTCGCCATGACGCAGATGATGCGGCACGTAATCGTAGGTCAGGCCCTTCATCTCGAGCGCAATGCGTGCGCGATAGGAGGTGGAGGAGCGATAATAGTTATGGAGGACCAGATCGCTCATCGGATCACGGCTTGTCGGTGGAATTTTGGCCGATGGGATCTTGGCCGATGGTGATCTCGATGGTGCCGATGCTGTCGACACCGCCGGTCACCGTCTGTCCCGGCGCTACCGCGCCGACGCCGGCCGGCGTGCCGGTGAAGATCAGGTCGCCCGGTTGTAGTACAACCGCACCGCTGCAGATCGAAACGATATCTGCGATCGGCCAGATCAGTTCGGCGAGGTCGCCCTCCTGCTTCACCGCGCCGTCGACGGCGAGCCAAATGCGGCCCTTTTGCGGATGGCCGGATTTGGCGGCCGGCACCAGCGGACCGCAGGGCGCCGAGCGGTCGAAGGCCTTCGACCAGTCCCACGGCCGCGCCGCTTTCTTGGCCTCGTCCTGCAGGTCGCGGCGAGTGAGGTCGATACCGGCGCCGTAGCCCCAGACATGGTCGAGGGCTTCGGCGCGGGGGATGCGGAAGCCGGCCTTGCCGATCGCCGCCACCAGCTCGATCTCATGGTGCAGGTTCTTGGTCAGCGGCGGGTAGGGGATCGTGGTGCCGGAATCGACCACCGCATCGGCCGGCTTGGTGAAAAAGAAGGGCGGGTCGCGCTCGTCATTGCCGAGTTCGCGGGCGTGCGCGGCGTAGTTGCGGCCGACGCAGAAGATGCGGCGCACCGCAAAGCGCTCGGCAGAGCCTTGTATGGCGACCGATGGTGTTGCGGGCAAGGGAAGGACGAAGTCTGTCATGCGGGGTCTCTGCTTCAACTGGGGCACATTTGACCGATTTGAACCGCCGGGCAAGGCAGGAGCCTCCGCAAAAGCATCGGCTGCGCCTTGATTGTCGGATAAAGTCGGCTTCGCCTCCGGGGGTTAAGATGGCGATAGACTATTTGCCAATAAGCTGGCCATACCAGCGGGAGTATCGTGCCCACGGAGAACTGAAACGAACACCATGACCGCAATCAACGATCGCGCCCGGTTTCTGATCATCGACGACCATCCGCTGTTTCGCGAGGCGCTGCACAGCGCCGTGCAGATGGCGTACCCGGAAGTCGACACGGTGGAGGCGCGCTCGATCGCCGAAGCGCTCGATCTTCTGGGTGGGATAAAGCCATTCGATCTGGCGCTGCTCGATCTCAACATGCCCGATGTCCATGGCTTTGAGGGGTTGCTGCAGCTCAGGACCCGCCATCCGCGGCTGCCGGTGGTCGTCGTCTCGGGTTATGAGGAGCCGAAGATCATTTCCGAGGCACTGTCCTATGGCGCTGCCGGCTTCATCCCGAAATCGGCGCGCAAGAGCGATCTCGCCGCCGCCATCCGCTCGGTGATGGAGGGCGCGATCTATGTGCCGGAGACATATGAGGGACAGCCACCCGACGCCGACAGCGCCGACCGCGCCGATATGGTGCAGCGGCTGGCCAAACTGACGCCGCAGCAGCTGCGCGTGCTGCAGATGCTGCGCCAGGGCCTGCTCAACAAGCAGATTGCCTACGAGCTGCAGGTCGGCGAGACCACGGTGAAGGCGCACGTCTCGGAGATCCTGCGGAAACTAAACGTCTACAGCCGCACTCAAGCGGTGATCGAGGTGTCGAAGCTGGACAATGCGGAGCTGTTTCGCGATCAGGCCGGGTTTTGATCTTTACCCTCCCCCTTGTGGGGAGGGTCGATCCGCGAAGCGGAGCGGGGTGGGGGAGCTTGGCGCTGCACCCCGCCCCGGCGCTGCGCGCCGACCCTCCCCATCGAGGGGAGGGTATGGGGCTCAAGCCAGCAGATGCGCCAGCAGCGCCCTTAGCTGCGCCGGCTTTAGCGGCTTGCGCATCAGTTCGATGCCGGCGCCGCGGGCGGCTTTGGCGACGGCCTCCGATCCGTCGGCGGTGACGATCAGCGCCGGCACGGCGCGGCCGAGATAATCGCGGACTTCGGCGATGGTGGCGGTGCCGAGGTCGCCGTCGTCGAGATGCTGGTCGGCAATGACGATGTCGGGCACCCAGTCGGTGTCGCCAAGCAGGCTGACCGCAGCCTCGGTCGAGGTCGCGGCGCGGACCAGGCACTGCCAGCGCTCGAGCAGGAAAGTCATCGCCTGCAGCACGTCGGCGTCGTTTTCGACCAGCAGCACCTTGGTGCCGAACAGGCCGTAGCCGCGCGGCCGCTCCATTTCGGCAAGGCTGGCGATGGCGTCGGCGCTGGCGCCGATGCCGACCGGCACGTCGATGTGGAAGATGGTGCCGCGCCCAACCCTCGAGGAGAACGTCACGGGATGACCGAGCGCGGCGGCCATGCGCCGCACGATGGCAAGGCCCAGCCCCAGCCCGCCGCCGGAAATTCCGGTATCGGCCGGAATGGCGGAGCCGCGATGGAATTCCTCGAACACCGCCTCGCGCTGGTCGTCGGGAATGCCGCAGCCGGTGTCGGCGACATCGATGCGGATGGTGTCGCCGCGATGCCTGGTGCCGACCAGCACGCCGCCCGAGCGGGTATAGCGCAGCGCATTGGACAGGATGTTTTGCAGGATGCGGCGCAAGAGCGTGCGGTCCGAACGCACCACGGCGCTGACCGGGCGGAATTTCAGTGTCAGCCCCTTCAGCTTGGCAACCGGCTTGAAATCCGAGCGCAGCGACGAAAACAACGTCTCCAGATTGACGTCGCCAATGTCGGGCTGGACCACGCCGGCGTCGAGCTTGGAAATGTCGAGCAGCGTGCGCAACAGGTCTTCCATCGTCTCCAGCGAGCGCTCGACCTGACGGACGAGTTTCTTGCCCTCGTCGCTGGTCTGCACTTCGGCCAGTGCCGAGACCGAGAGGTGGGCGGCGTTCAGCGGCTGCAGCACGTCATGGCTGGCGGCGGCCAGGAACCTGGTCTTGGACAGGTTCGCCAGCTCGGCGTTTTCCTTGGCGGCGCTGAGGTCGATGTTCGACTGTTCCAGCCGGCGCAAGGTCGAGTGCAGTTCCTCGGTGCGCATGCGCACCCGGTTTTCCAGTGAAATTGCAGTCTGGAACAGCGAGAAGGCATTGCCCTGCTGGTCCATCGAGCGCTCGACGCGGCTGACCAGAGCGGCGTTGATCTTCTTCAGCCTGTCGACGTCGTTGATGTCCCTGAGCGGCATGGGCTATTCCGCCGCCTGGCGTTCGCCGAAAGCGATGCCGGTGAAGGTTTGGTTCAGATGCATCGAACGGTACTGTTCGCCATAGGTGCCGAAGCCGATGACATTGTTGACCCGGTAGAGCTCCGAAATGTCGCGGAAGACTTGGCGGTTGCGCGCATCGAGCCGGCGCAGCACGCAATCGAAGCCGAGGATCATGTCGATGCCGCCGAGCCGTTGCTCGACGTCGCGCAGTGCGGCGCGCGTCGATTCCACCATGTCCTTGGGCTGGGCGATGGACAGCACGACGCCGTCGTCTATGGCGCAAAAGAAAGACAGGGAACCGTCGGCATGCATCTTCTGGATCGAGCGGCAGTAATATTCGCCGCCCACTTTCACCACCACCGGGTGCGAGGCGAAGCTCATCGGCGTCAGGTTCTGCGCAACGATGCCGACCGAGGCTGCATATTCCTCAGCCGCGTTGGTGGCGTTGAATTCGCGCACGGTGCGGTGGTCTGGATCGGATGCCGTCACCACCAGCTTCTCGTCGGTTGGGATGAAATTGTCGGTCTTGAAGACATGGAACGGTATCTCGGTGGCGACCAGCACAATGATGGCGCTGTCGGACGCAACCTTGCCGTTTGAAATCAGCCTTGTGGTTTCGAATTTCAAATCGTCGCCCGCCGAACCGCCGATCAGCGGGATGTCGTCGAGCCCCCAATGGATGGCCGAGGTCACCGCTTCCTCTGCAAAGGACAGCCCGTCGATGAAGCAGAGCGCGAAAGTGCTTTTGGCATGGCAACTGCCGGTGCGTCCGCGCAGCAACCGCCGCAAGCCCTCGACTTCATCAGTGATCCTGTCCATTCCCGACGAGGAGAGATTGTCGACCATGGTGCTGACCGCCGAAAACGACGCGGAGGGAAAGAGCAGCGCCAGCACATGGCCTTCCTCCAGGCCCTGGGGGGTAATCTCGCCGGCGGTCGAGCAGGCGGCGTAGGCCAGCGTCGGCGCGTGGGTCTTCAGCCCTTGCGAAAGGACGCTCGCGTCAAACAGGCTCTGGGAGAAGAACAGCAGGGCAAAGCCGGCATCGATGGCTGCGGCCTCGACGGCGACCGCCAGGGCGAATGCATCGGCGTCGGGCTCGTCGGTGGTGAGCGCCGACAGACCGGATGCATAGCTCGTCCGTGAACTGGCCAGAGGCTTCCTCCCGATATCCTCCGACGCTTCCTGCGCGCGCCCGTTTTTATGTCTCTCGGCGCGCTGGCGTCGAGGGCATTGTTGCCCCCTATTCGCTCTTTAGCAATGGGGCGGACAGGCCCATGATTTTCGTTTTCTCCATGACCGAAAGTACAATGAGCGCCGTGTGTTTTTTGCGCTTTGTGCAGTGTACCAATAGCGCATGGCCGAGCGCCAAAGCCGCATCGGCAGCATGACTACCAAGGTCATACCCAGGGAGGATGCATGTCGGACGTTTCGTTTGTCGTGAACGGAAAACGGATCAGCGGCGCTGCCGAGGACCGAACGCTTCTGGTTCATTTCCTGCGCGAAAATCTTGGTCTCACCGGAACGCATGTCGGTTGTGACACCTCTCAATGCGGCGCCTGCGTCGTGCATGTCGACGGCAAGGCGGTGAAGTCCTGTTCGATGCTGGCCGTGCAGGCCTCCGGGTCGACCGTGGTGACGATCGAAGGGCTTGCCAATGGCGGCGACCTGCATCCGATGCAGGCCGCGTTCAAGGAACATCATGGGCTGCAATGCGGCTTCTGCACGCCGGGCATGATCATGACGGCGACCGACATGATCGCGCGCCATCCCGAAGGCCTTGACGAGGCGACGGTGCGCGCCGAGCTCGAAGGCAACATCTGCCGCTGCACCGGCTACCACAACATCGTCAAGGCGATCCTCGCCGCATCGCAGACGATGGCGAAGGTGCCGAAGGGCAGGGCGAAACAGGCAGCGTAAGAAAGAAGCGAATAGCGAATAGGGAGTAGCGAGTAGTCGGTTTAGCCGAACCGCTCCGAGCACAATTCCTACTCACTAATCACTATTCGCCACTCACTATTCGCTATTCCGGAGGAATTCCTATGGGCATTGAAGGTATCGGCGCTCGGGTCGTGCGCAAGGAAGACAAACGCTTCATCACCGGCGCCGGCCGCTATGTCGACGACATGGTGGTTCCCGGCATGAAGCATGCCGCTTTCGTGCGCAGCCCGCACGCGCATGCTCAGATCAAGAAGATCGACGTCAGACGAGCGCAGGCGATGCCCGGCGTCATCGGCGTCTTGACCGGCAAGGAGCTCAAGGCCGACGGCATCGGCAACCTGATCTGCGGCTGGATGATCCATTCCAAGGACGGCTCGCCGATGAAGATGGGCGCGTGGTCGCCGCTGGCCGTCGACAAGGTGCGCTATGTCGGCGACGCGGTCGTCATCGTGGTGGCGGAAACCAAGGGCCAGGCCCGCGACGCGGCCGAAGCGGTCGAGATCACCTACAAGGAATTGAAGGCGGTGGTCGATGCCACCAAGGCGCTGCAAAAAGGTGCGCCGCAGGTCCATGCCGAAGCCGAGGACAATCTTATCTTCGACTGGGAGATCGGCGATGCCAAGGCGACCGACGCGGCGATCCAGGCGGCGGCCCATGTCACCCGCATGAAGATCGTCAACAACCGGCTGGTTCCCAACGCCATGGAGCCGCGCGCGGCCCTTGGCCATTACGACAAGGCCGAGGACCATTTTACCTGCTGGACGACGTCGCAGAACCCGCATGTCGCGCGGCTAGTGATGAGCGCCTTCTACAATGTCGCGCCGGAAAACAAGCTGCGCGTCATTGCGCCCGATGTCGGCGGCGGCTTCGGCTCGAAGATCTACATCTATCCCGAAGAGATCGTCTGCCTGTGGGCGTCCAAGAAAACCGGCGTCCCGGTCAAATGGGTCGCCGACCGCACCGAAAGCTTCCTCACCGACGCACATGGCCGCGACCATGTCTCGACGGTCGAAATGGCGTTCGACAAGAACAACAAGATCACCGGCTTCAAAGTCGACACCATCGCCAATCTCGGCGCCTACATGTCGCTGTTCTCGTCTTGCGTGCCGACCTATCTCTACGCGACGCTGCTGTCGGGCCAGTACAACATCCCGACGATCCACGCCAATGTGCGCACCGTCTACACCAACACGGCACCCGTCGATGCCTATCGCGGGGCAGGGCGGCCGGAAGCCACGTATCTGCTCGAACGGACAATGGAGACCGCCGCGCGTGAACTCGGGGTCTCTCCGGCGGAGTTGCGGCGCATCAATTTCATCACCGAGTTTCCGCACCAGACGCCGGTCATCATGAACTATGACGCCGGCGACTATGGAGCTTCACTCGATGCGGCGACACAGGCGTCCGACTATGCCGGCTTTGCCAAGCGCAAAGCGGCGGCCGCCAGCCAGGGCAGACTGCGCGGCATCGGCATGAGCTGTTACATCGAGGCCTGCGGCATCGCGCCGTCGGCGGCGGTCGGCTCGCTCGGCGCCGGCGTCGGCCTGTGGGAATCGGCCGAAGTGCGGGTCAATGCCGTCGGCACGATCGAGGTGCTGACCGGCTCGCACAGTCATGGCCAGGGCCATGAGACGACCTTCGCGCAACTCGTCAACCAGCGTTTTGGCGTGCCACTGGACTCGGTGTCGATCGTCCATGGCGACACCGACAAGGTGCAGATGGGTATGGGCACCTACGGTTCGCGCTCGGGCGCGGTCGGCATGTCGGCAATCGCCAAGGCGCTCGACAAGGTCGAGGCCAAGGCCAAGAAAATCGCCGCCCATCTGCTCGAGGCCGACGAGGGCGACATCGTCATCGAGAATGGCGAGGTCAAGGTTGCCGGCACCGACAAGAGCCTGCCCTGGTTCCAGGTGGCGCTTGCCGCCTACACCGCCCACAATCTGCCGGCAGGCATGGAGCCGGGACTGAAGGAAACCGCCTTCTACGATCCGGCGAACTTCACTTTCCCAGCCGGCTGCTACATCTGCGAGGTCGAGATCGATCCGGAAACCGGCACGACCGAGATCGTCCAGTTCGTCGCCGCGGACGATTTCGGCAACATCATCAACCCGATGATCGTCGAGGGCCAGGTGCATGGCGGCATCGCCCAGGGCATCGGCCAGGCGCTGCTGGAAGGCGCTCACTATGACGATAGCGGGCAGCTTTTGACGGCGAGCTACATGGACTACACCATGCCCCGCGCGGACGACCTGCCGTCATTCAAGGTGTCGACCTCGAACACGCCGTGTCCGAGCAATCCGCTCGGCATCAAGGGCTGTGGCGAGGCCGGCGCCATCGGCTCGCCGCCAGCGGTCATCAACGCCATCACCGACGCTTTGGGGATTGTGGACATCGCCATGCCGGCCTCGCCGTCGACGGTGTGGGCGGCGATTAGGGCGAAGAAATGAGTGAGTAGGGAGTAGTGAGTAGGGAATTGGCATTACCGGAGATGACAGCGTCCTTATTCCCTACTCCCTACTCACTACTCACTACTGCCTAACCACTTCAGGGGAGGATCCCATGTACGCAGTCAACTACCACCGCGCCGCCTCGGTCGTCGACGCCGCCAAGCTGGTGAAGAGCGGCGACGCCACGCTTTTGTCAGGCGGCATGACGCTGATCCCGGCGATGAAGACGCGGCTCGCCGCACCGTCCGACCTGATCGACCTGTCGCGGATCAGGGAGCTGCAAGGCGTCAAGGTGTCGGGCAAGACCGTCACCATCGGCGCCGCCACAACCCATTACGACGTCGCCAATGACGAGAAGCTGCGGAAGGCCTGTCCGGCGCTTGCGCACCTTGCGTCGCTGATTGGCGATCCGGCGGTGCGCCACAAGGGCACGATCGGCGGCTCGGTCGCCAACAACGACCCAGCCGCCGATTATCCGGCGGCGCTCTTGGCGCTGGGCGCCACCATCGTCACCAACAAGCGCGAGATTTCAGCCGCGAAATTCTTCACCGGCCTGTTCGAAACGGCGCTGAAAGAAGGCGAGATCATCACCGCGGTGAGTTTTACCGCGCCGGCCAAGGCTGCTTACGAAAAATTCCGCAACCCGGCCTCGCGCTATGCGATTGTCGGCGTGTTCGTGGCCAAGGGCAAGGACGGGGTCAGCGTTGCCGTTACCGGTGCCGGCGATGACGGCGTGTTCCGCTCGAAGGAGATCGAAGCCGCACTGGCGAAAAATTTTGCCGCATCGGCGCTCGACGGCGTGAAAGTGCCGGCGAAGAATTTGATGACCGACCTCCACGCTTCGGCCGAATACCGTGCCAATTTGATCGCCGTGATGGCGAAGCGCGCGGTGGCGGCAGCCAACGCCTGACATCATAAGCTACTGACAAGGAAAGGGGCCATCGCGGCCCCTTTGTTCGTCTGCGGCGGGCTGTAACTGCCAGGCCTTGCGGGTTCGCTGCCACGCGCAAATCCGTTGTTTCAGGTAATTCCCGTGCAAGAACAGGCGCATACTTCCCAAGGGACTGCCCAGCCCCATTCTCGCACTTGCACAATCTGATATTGCACTGCAATATGTATAGCTAGGCGGAACACGGGGTGGATTCTGCGCGCGGCGGTGTGAGCTGCGCCAAGATCTTGCGTCGTAGAGGATCGGCATGGCCGACATTTCCGCAGCGTCCGTTGCCCTTGCCGCGGACGGCAGCCGACCAGAATGCTAGAGCAAGACTGGCCTATCTCGACGGCTGGCGCGGGCTTTCGATCGCATTGGTGCTGATCGGCCATTTCTTCCCCGTTCCCGGGATCAATCTCGGCGTGCTCGGCGTCGAGTTCTTCTTCGTGCTCTCAGGCCGGCTGATGGGCGAGATCCTTTTCATCGAACGCTTTCCGCTGAAAAAATTCTTCAAGCGCCGCTTTTCGCGCATCTATCCCGCGCTGCTGGTGTTCGTGATATCAGCCATGATCGGGCTCTCCGGCACCTTCATCGCCTTCAGATGGAAGGCGGCGCTGACGGCGCTGACATTCACCTACAACTATGCCGGAATTCTCATCACCCGCGCCGGCGCGCTCGACCACATCTGGTCGCTATGCGTGGAAGAGCATGCCTACATCATCCTGGCGCTGATCAGCGTGGTGGTGACCGGGCGGGGCAGTGTCGTTCGGCTGCTGGTGACGCTGTCGCTGCTGGCGATGGCCAATGGCGCCATTTCGTACTGGGTACTCGGCATGGATTACGAGCACAGCTATTGGCGCACCGACGTGCATATCGCCTCGATCCTGCTGTCGGCATCGATCTGCCTGCTCAGGCACGATGACCGGCTGCCGGCATTCCTGAAGGGTCCCTATGTCAGTCTGGTGTCGGCGGCCGCCGCCATTCTGCTGTTCCTCGATCCGGTGCCGACGCCGGTCCACTATCTCCTGGCGGTGCCCTTGCTGGCGCTTGCCGTCAATACGCTGGACACCAGCAGCTGGCATCTGACCGGCCTGCTTTCATCCAGGCCGATGGTGATGATCGGGCTGTGGTCGTACTCGCTCTATCTCTGGCAACAGGCCTTCTACAAATTCGTCGCCGAGCAGGGCAGTGCGCCGATCCCGATGCTGGCGGCTGTCTTCGCCTGTGCATTATGCAGCTACTATCTGGTCGAGAAGCCCGCGCGGGCCTGGCTGAACCGGAATTGGTGAGGGCTACGGACTCCTAATCTTATGCCGCCGTGGCGATCTGCTTGCCGATCATCAGCCAGCGACCCATCAGCCGGCGATCTCCTTGAGGTAGTAGCGCACCGCCTTCTTGCCGCCATGGATCACCGCGTCACCGACCTCGGCAAAGCCAAGCGCCGCATGGAAGGCGTCCGAAGCCGGATTGGGAGGTTCGACATTGACCTCGCAGGTGACGATGCTGTGGCCCGCGCGTGCGACTTCCCCGAACAGATCCTCGTAGAGCCGGCGGGCATGGCCGCGGCCGCGCGCTTGCGCCGCGACGACGACGCGGTCGACATAGACGAAGCGTGGAATAGCGCTCGCGGAACCAGAGGAAATTCGGGCTGTCGTAGGCCGCATTCTGGTCGAAGGTCATGATGAAGGCTTCGAGCGTGCCGATGCGCCTGACGTAAAACGCTTCGCCAAGCAGGAAAGACAGCCGTTCGGGCTCGAGCCATGACAGTTCGGCGGCGTGCTCATTGTTGAGTGCGAGGATGGCCGCTTCGTCCTGAGGCGAGACACGGCTGATCGGCGACGGCCCAGTCACGGCTTCGCTCATCATGCTCTGGCCGCCGCAATCGTCGCGGCAACCAGCGCCCCATCGGTGACTGTGGTGCGGTATTCGCGGTCCAGATCGCCGCCGCCCATGCCGACTTGCGGGTTGCGGTAGGCCATGGCGCTCGGTACGTCCTTGAGCGCGGCGAAATGCAGTTCCGTCAGCCCGGTTGATGCCAGCACCCCGGCGATGTTTTCGGGGTCCAGCGCGCCGCAGCCGAGGATGATGATGCGGCCGTCGGCCTGGCGGACGAGATCCGCCAACAGGCCGGCGCCTTCCACCGCGGTGTCCCTCTGGCCGCTGGTCAGCACCCGGCCGACCTTGCAGCGGATCAGCGCTTCCAGCGCCTCGGCCGGGTCGCGCGTCATGTCGAAGGCGCGGTGGCAGGTGACGGCGAGCGGACCGGCGGCATCGACCAGCGCGCCCATGCGGGTTTCATCGATGGTGCCGTCGGCATTGAGGCAACCGACGACGACACCGGCGACGCCGAGGTCACGAAGCGCTGCGACATCGGCGAGCATCGAGCTGTATTCGGCCTCGCTGTAGAGGAAATCGCCGCCGCGCGGCCGCACGATGACATGGAAGGGAATGGTCGCGCTCTCGAGTGCGGCGCGCACCGTGCCGAGGCTGGGCGTGATGCCGCCTTCGACCAGGCTGGCGCAGAGCTCGACCCGGTCGGCGCCGGCGGCCTGCGCGGCCAGCAGTCCATCGATGCCTTCGACGCAGATTTCGATCAGGGGGCGAGCATTTCCTGCCAAGGGGCGATCCTTCATGATTGCATGACGGCCAGCCCTAGCATCGGCTCGGTTGGTGGGGAAGCCGGAACAGCCAGTCGCTGCTTGGGCCAGCCCGGCAACCCTGCCTAGGTCCGTAGCGAGAGATCTATTGTTTCTGCAGCACCGTGTTCTTGGCGCCTTGTTCGACCTGGTCGATGACCAGCAGCTTGACCGGGGCGTCGCCGATGTTGGTGGCCTGGTGCCATTGGCCGATCATCTCGATGATGAAATCGCCCGTCTTGTAGGTGTTGCTGTTGCCGGTCTCGACATTCGTCACTTTGAGTGTCCCGGCCTCGACATAGGCGTAGCGGGCAAACGGGTGCTTGTGCACCGGCAGAGTGGCGCCGACCGCAATGTCATAGGTTGAAACCAGGACCTGGACATTTTTCTGCGGCAGCACGATCGGCTGACCGGACGCCGTCTGGCTGCGATCGGCAAGCGGTGTGACGACAACCGGCGGGATGGTACTGTCCAGCGCCCGAGCGGGGTTTGCAGATAGCGCTGCCGCGAACAGCAGCATCGATGCCAGGATCTTTCGCATGGTTCCTCCAGGTTTTACCGCCACCGCGCGGCGCGACGCCAAAGTTCGAACTCTCGTCAGTTACTGGAGACACAACGTCATCCGCCGGTGCCGTCGTCCATCATCGTATTCGTGAGCGCTTCATAGATGTTGCTGCATACCTGAGACCGCGGACAGTGTTTTACGATGAATGCCGGCACGACAGTCAGTGCGGCGGCGATCAGGATTTGCAGGAAGAGAGGAGCAGGCTCGAAGCGTTTGCCAAGCAAGGCTCGGCAAGCGAAGTAGAGACTTTGAGCCAGGCATGCCCAGACAAGGACATGCAACAGCGTGCTCGTTGCTCGGGCATAGGGCGTTATGTATCCGTCGGGAAAGCCGACCATGCCGAGGTCGACGAGCCACTGCAGAGCCAGAACGCAGGACAGGCATGCCCACAGAAAGAGCGCCACGCGGATGGCCGGGATTTTGCTGCGATCAACGCTCATATGCAATCGAAGCACAACTGCGTGCTGCCTTCCAGAGCGGCTGCTGCGTGGCTTGGAGTATCGCCTATTTCAGAGTGCGCAGCGTGATCGAATAGCGGTGCCCGGCGACCGGCGGAATGCTGTGCTCCCACTCGTGGCGCGCCGGACCGTCCATGAGATAGAGGGACCTCGGTTCGACCTCGATCGTCTCGCGATCCCATTTCGAGCCTTTTTTGCGGCGCAGCCGAAAGCTGCAGGGCGCCAGCAGCGAGACGCCGGCGACGAGATCGAAATGCGGCTTGTCGCGATGCCAACCTATGCCCGCGCCCGGCCGATACTCGTTGATGAGCACTTGCGCGAATTCCGTGGCCTGCCTGCCGGCAAAATCCGCGACCTTGTCGCGAAGCGGCAGCAGGAATTTCGGGATGGGCGGCGCTTCGACGACCTGTCGCCGGTCATAGTCGTAGCGCCAGCCGAAGCCGGCGACCAGCCGGTTGGCAATATGGCCATGGAAATCGAACGGCTTGAAGGACAGTTCATTGAGGTGACGGACCAGTTCCGCCTCTTCGTCCGTTGTGATCAGGCTAGGCCGGTAAGAAAATCCTTCCGGCAGCGTGTCGGCCGCGCCGAAGAGATCGCCCTGGCTGGCATACGCTGTTGTACTGGATTTCGTCTGTGACATCTGACGGAGAGATAGGAAGCCTCGCGGCCCGGGCAAGATTTTCGGCGTTGTGGTGCGCCTCCCTGACGGAACCTCCGCATCGTTGCGGCATTACGCATGTTCGAAGCAGGATTTGGGGCGAAAGATTTGGGGACGAAGCAGGATTTTCGACATGCCGTCCACTGCCATTCGCAACACCCACTACGACCCGTCGACGAAAATCCTCTCGGTCTGGTTCGTCCCGAGCGGAGCCCGCTACGACTATGAAGAGGTCGAGCCCGAGACCTATGCGGCGTTCCGCGCCGCCTTCTCGAAAGGGCAATTTTTCAACGAGTTCATACGCGATCGCTACCGGTTTCACCTGGTTGAAGAAGGACGCCGGCGCGTGACTGGATCCTGAAGGCGCTACGAGAACTCGCGGCGCAGGGATAGTTTTCGGGCTGGGAAGGAAGACCAGGGACCCAGGCAGGCCCGCCACGTGCGAGCGGAATGCCAAACAGACGACCGCATGGCCGCATCAAAGCCCTGTTCAACTCCTCAATCCGTGGTAAGGTGATTATACCAGTCAATAACATGACGATCGGCGCGGCCGTCGTTTAAAGCGGGAGTAGGGATAGATGACGACGATTGCGCTGCTCGGTGCCGGCGGCAAAATGGGCTACCGACTGTCGACCAATTTTCGCGGATCGCCCTACACGGTACGCCATGTCGAGGTCAGCGAGGCCGGCCGCGAGCGGCTGAAGACCGGACTGGGCTTCGACGCGGTCAGTGCCGATGCGGCGCTCGACGGGGCGGATATCGTCATCCTGGCCGTTCCCGACACGCATATCGGCAAGGTGGCGGCTGATATCGAGAGCAAACTGGCGCCAGGCACAATGGTGATAGTGCTCGATGCGGCCGCACCCTTCGCCGGCCATCTGCCCAACCGGCCGGACCTGACCTATTTCGTCACCCATCCCTGTCATCCGCCGATCTTCAACGACGAGACCGACATGGCGGCCAAGAAGGATTATTTTGGCGGCGTCAAGGCCAAGCAGCATATGGTCAGCGCGCTGATGCAGGGGCCGGAAGCGGACTACGCCAAGGGCGAGGCGGTCGCAAAAATCATCTGGGCGCCGGTCATGCGCTCGCACCGTGTCACCGTCGAACAGATGGCGCTGCTGGAGCCCGGTCTATCGGAGACGGTGTGCGCGTCACTGCTTGTCGTCATGAAGGAAGCCGTCGACGAGGTCGTCGCGCGAGGCGTCGACCAACAGGCGGCGCTCGACTTCCTGCTCGGCCACATGAACGTGCTCGGCGCCGTGATTTTCGGCGAGACCAAGGGCGTATTCTCGGATGCCTGCAACAAGGCGATCGAATTCGGCAAGCCGGTGCTGATGCGCGACGACTGGAAGCGGGTGTTCGAACCGGAAGAGATCGCCGCGAGCATTCGGCGCATTACCTGAGAAAGGCCGAGTCGGGCGCTTGCCGGAGTGCCTCGGTGGCTCGACACACCCGCCATGACACCCAACTGTTTTTGCTCAGTGGGCACATGTCACCTCGATTAGTGATTGACTCATCATACCAGTTGGCTTAGCTGTTGATGGCTTGGGCAAGGGTTCGCGGGAAGTACGAAGCCTGGACGAGTGGAGGGACGGCGGGGGCGCAACGATCCGTCAGGTGGGAAGCCGGCAACGGCATTTCAGCCCGAACCGATCAGCGGCCCGCGCTGCGCGACGAATTCGAATGCAGGGGCCTTGATTGATCAAGGCAATTTTTCAAACGGGAGGACATCATGAAACTCACACGCAGAATGACACTTGCGGCGTTCGCCGGCATGCTGGCGCTTGGCACGGCGGCGCCCGCCTATGCGGCCGACCTCATTGCCATCATCACGCCCTCGCATGACAATCCGTTCTTCAAGGCGGAAGCCGTCGGCGCCGAAGCCAAGGCCAAGGAACTCGGCTACGAAGCGCTTGTGCTCGTCCATGACGACGACGCCAACAAGCAATCCGAATTGATCGATACGGCGATCGGTCGCGGCGCCAAGGCGATCATCCTCGACAATGCCGGCGCCGACGCCACCGTCGCTGCCGTGCAGAAGGCCAAGGACGCAGGCGTGCCGTCGTTCCTGATCGATCGCGAGATCAACGCCACCGGCGTCGCCGTGGCTCAGATCGTCTCCAACAACTACCAGGGCGCCCAGCTCGGCGCGCAGGAGTTCGTCAAGCTGATGGGCGAGAAGGGCAATTTCGTCGAGCTGGTCGGCAAGGAATCCGATACCAATGCCGGCATTCGCTCGAAGGGCTATCATGACGTCATCGACGATTATCCGGACCTGAAGATGGTCGCCCAGCAATCGGCCAACTGGAGCCAGACGGAAGCCTATTCCAAGATGGAATCGATCCTGCAGGCCAACCCGGATATCAAGGGCGTCATCTCCGGCAACGACACGATGGCCATGGGCGCGTATGCGGCGCTGGTTGCGGCGAACCGCAAGGACGTCATCGTCGTCGGTTTCGACGGATCCAACGACGTGCGCGATTCGATCACCGCGGGCGGCATCAAGGCAACCGTCCTGCAGCCGGCCTATGCGCAGGCGCAGATGGCGGTCGAGCAGGCCAACGACTTCATCAAGAACAAGAAGTCGCCGGCCAAGGAAAAGCAGCTGATGGACTGCGTTCTGGTCAATGGTGACAATGCTGCCAAGCTGGAAACGTTTGCGCTGACCAACTGAGCCGGCGTGACATGAACAGCGAGGGGCGACCCAAGGGTCGTCCCTCGTCGGCATTTTCCGTGGGTATTGATCACATGCTCAACAAGCCATCATGCTGAACAACAAGCCGACCTGGCCGATCCTTGCCGTGATACTCGGCATCAGCTTGACCGCCTGCAAGATCCTCCCGACCCCTTCGGGGGGCAGCGGCAATGCCGCCGTCTTCAATCCGGACAAGATGGTCGAGGAGATCTGGGCCGCGAAGGTCGTGCCTTACCTCCAGCAGAAGGCCGGGCCGTTTGCCGAGGTCCACGCTCTGGCGAAAACCGATCCTGCTTCCGCTGGCGCCAAATATGGCAATCCGAACAAGCAGGCGAATTCGCCGTGGACCTTCGCGGTTCGCGTCGAGGGCAAGATCATCGCAGCCAACACGGCGTCACGCGCGGCAACGATGGATATCGATGTCGACGGCGACGGCAAGGCCGATGCGCGTGTGCAAATCGGACCGGCGATGCGGGGAACCGCGCTGCGCGACAGTCTCGATTTCATCCAGTTCAACGACTTTACCAACCAGATCGACTTCGCCCAGTTCGGCAAGGCGTTCAACGCCTATGCCGTCAAGGCCGTGCTTGCCAAACTGCCGCGTGACGCGCTGGAAGGCCGGACCGCCAAGGTCCTCGGCGCCTATACGCTCGAAAACGGCCAGGACCTGCCGCTGGTGACGCCGGCGGAGGCAGAAATCGGGCCGAAGCCATGAGCGCTGCGGTTGCTCACGATGTCGTCTTGAAGCTGGAGGACGTCTCCAAGGTCTATTCCGGCACCGTCGCGGTCAAGCGCGCGAATTTCGAGGTGCGCAAGGGCGCCGTCAATGTGCTGGTCGGCGAAAACGGCGCCGGCAAATCGACGCTGATGAAGATTATCGCCGGCGTCGAACAGCCGACGCTCGGCCGGATCCTCCTGGAAGGGGAGGAGGTCTCCTTCTCGTCATCGGGCGACGCGGTGAACCGCGGCATCGGCATGGTGTTCCAAGAGCTGAACCTGTTTGGCAATATGACCGTCGCCGAGAACATCTTCGCCACGCGCGAGATCACCAACCGGTTTCGCAAGATCGACCGCAAGGAGCAGGAGCGCCGTGCGGCCCAATTTCTCGAACGCCTGCAGGCCGGGATAAGGCCCGACATGCTGGTCGAGGATCTGCGCATCGGCCAGCAGCAGCTGGTCGAGATCGCCAAGGCGGTTTCGCTCGATGCACGCATCCTGATCATGGACGAGCCGACCTCGGCGCTGAGTGCGGCGGAAGTCGAGATCCTGTTCAAGGTGATCGCCGACCTCAAGGCGCGCGGCGTGGCCATCGTCTACATCTCGCACCGGCTGGAAGAACTGATCCGCATCGGCGACTACATCACCGTGCTGCGCGATGGACACATCACCGGCCAGGAAGAGATGAAAAACGTCGACACGCGGTGGATCGTGCGGCAGATGATCGGCTCCGACGCCAAGGATTTCGCCAAGGCCGACGGCCATGTTCCCGGCGGAGAGATATTCCGCGCCGAGGACATCTGCCTGCCGCGCGCGACCGGCGGACTGGCGGTCGATCACGTTTCGCTGTCGCTGCGCGCCGGCGAGATACTCGGCATATACGGCCTGATGGGCGCCGGGCGAAGCGAGCTGTTCGACTGCATCATGGGCCGCCATGGCCAGGCGACCGGCGCGATCTTCATCGCCGGCAAGAAGGTCAAGGAGCGGGACACGACGCGGCGCATCCGGCGCGGGCTGGCGCTGATCCCCGAAGACCGCCAACGCGAAGGGCTGGTGTCGATCCTCTCCGTCGCCAGCAATCTGACGCTGGCCAGCCTGTCGCGCTTTGTCCGCCTGTTCCACATCAGTGGCGGCCAGGAGAAGCAGGCGGTGACGCAGATGGTGCGGGAACTGGCGATCAAGGTTGCCGACCCGGCGCAGGAGGTCTCGTCGCTGTCGGGCGGCAACCAGCAAAAGGTGGTGATCGGCAAGGCGCTGCTCACCGGGCCGAAGGTGCTGCTGATGGACGAGCCGAGCCGTGGCATCGATGTCGGCGCCAAGGCCGACGTCTTCCGCACCATGCGCAAACTGTCGCGCGATGGGCTCGGTATTCTGTTCGCCACCTCCGATCTCGATGAGGTGATGGCGCTGTCCGACCGGATCGCGGTGATGAGCAATGGAAAACTGACCGGCATGTTCGATCGCGCCGAGGCGACGGAGGCAGCCCTTGTCGCCGCCTCGGCACTTGGCCACGGACCGGCTCCGCACACGGAGAACCCATGACTGACATCCCGGCCAAGGCGGCTGTCTCCTCCGTTTCGAGCGGCTCGCTGCTGCTGACGCTGATGAAGGCGAGGACCTTCATCGCGCTGATCGCCGTCTTGGTCTTCTTCTCGATCGCGGCGCCGAATTTCCTGTCGACCGCCAACCTGATCCTGATGTCGAAACATGTGGCGCTGAACGCCTTCCTCGCCATGGGCATGACCTTCGTCATCATCACCGGCGGCATCGATCTCTCAGTCGGCTCGATCGTCGGCCTGTGCGGCATGGTCGCCGGCTATCTCGTGCTCAACGGCATCGACCTGCAATTCGGCTACACCATCTATTTCAACGTCGTCGAGATCGCGCTGATCACGCTGGCGGTTGGCATATTGATCGGCGCCGTCAACGGATTGCTGATCACCAGGCTGAACGTCGCGCCGTTCATCGCCACACTCGGCGTGCTCTATGTCGCGCGCGGCCTGGCGTTGCTGTCGTCGGACGGCCGCACCTTCCCCAACCTCGTCGGCAAGCCGGAGCTTGGCACCACCGGGTTTGGTTTCCTCGGCGCCGGGCGGCTGCTCGGCCTGCCGGTGGCGATCTGGATCCTGATCGTTGTTGCGCTGGTTGCGGCATATCTCGCCAAATACACGCCGCTCGGCCGCCACATCTTCGCCGTCGGCGGCAATGAACGGGCGTCGCGAATTTCGGGCGTTCGTGTCAACGTGGTGAAAATGTTCGTCTACATGTTCTCCGGCTTTTGCGCGGCGATCGTCGGTCTGATCATCTCGTCCGAACTGATGGCTTCGCACCCGGCAACGGGCGAAAGTTTCGAGCTCAACGCCATCGCGGCGGCAGTGCTCGGCGGCACCTCGATGTCAGGTGGGCGCGGCACGATCGGCGGCACCATTGTCGGCGCCTTCGTCATCGGCATTCTTTCGGACGGGTTGGTGATGATGGGCGTGAGTTCCTTCTGGCAGATGGTGATCAAGGGCCTTGTCATCATCGTCGCCGTCGTCGTCGACCAGGCGCAGCGCCGGCTGCAGAGCCGGGTGACGTTGATGCAGATGGCTAAGGCAGGCTGAGCATGGCGGAGTTGCGGGGAGGGCTCATCGGCTGCGGCTTCTTTGCCATCAACCAGATGCATGCCTGGCGCGACATTGAAGGCGCCGCGATGGTCGCCATTTGCGACCGCGACCCGGAGCGGCTGCGCATCATCGGCGACCAGTTCGGCATTGCGAAGCGCTACACCGACGCGGCAGAGATGTTTGCAAGCGAAAGCCTCGACTTCGTCGATATCGCCACTACCGTTCCCAGCCATCGTCCGCTGGTCGAGATGGCGGCGCTGCACCGTGTGCCGGTGATTTGCCAAAAGCCGTTCGCGCCGACGCTTGCCGACGCCAAGGCGATGGTGAGGGCCTGCGTGGAAGCCGGCGTACCGCTGATGGTGCATGAGAATTTTCGCTGGCAGTCGGCGATCCAGGCGGTGCGTGCCGTGCTCGACAGCGGCGAGATCGGCACGCCGTTCTTCGGGCGCATCTCCTTCCGCTCTGCCTATGACGTGTTTTCCGGCCAGCCCTATCTCGCCAAGGGAAAGCGCTTCATCATCGAGGACCTCGGTATCCACAGTCTCGACATCGCCCGTTTTCTACTGGGCGACGTGTCGACGATCACGACGCGAACCGCGCGCATCAACCCCGGCATCGCGGGCGAAGATGTCGCGACGATGCTGATGGACCACAAGAGCGGGGCGACGTCAGTGGTCGACTGTAGCTACGCGACGAAGCTCGCCACCGAACCGTTTCCCGAAACGCTTATCGAGATCGACGGCAGCGACGGCACGATCCGCTTGGCGCAGGGATATCGGCTCACCGTCACCGGCAGGAGCGGCACGAAGATCACCGACGTTTCGCCGCCCGTACTCGCCTGGGCATCGCGCCCATGGCACAACATCCAGGAGAGCGTCGTCGCCATCCAGCAGCACTGGGTCGACTGCCTGGCAAAGGGAACCGAGCCGGCGACCTCGGGCGCCGACAATCTCAAGACATTCGCGCTGGTCGAGGCGGCCTATCTGGGCGCCGCGAGCCACGAACCTGTCCACCTGGATGGCTTGCTGACATGACAGCCGACGCCTTCCTCCTATACGGCACACGCGTGGTCGAGGCCGAGCCGGTTAGGCTGAGTGCGGGCTTGCTCAGCGCCGACTTTGTCAACGGCAGCCTGCGCACCATCCGTTACGGCGGCATCGAAGTGCTGCGCGCCATCGCCTACATCGTGCGCGACCGCGACTGGGGCACCTATGAACCGGCGCTGGCGGACCTTGCCGTCGATCAGGACGCCGACAGCTTCTCCGTCAGCTACTCCGCAACTTGCTTAGCACCGGGCGGAAGCCGGCTCGACTTTCGCGCTACGATCAAGGGCTCCGCCAACGGTCACCTAGTGTTCGACGTTAGCGCGGTCCCTGAAAGCGATTTCGAGACCAATCGCTGCGGTTTTTGCGTCCTGCATCCGATCGCCGGCCTCGCCGGCAGCCCGGTCACGGTCGAGCATACTGACGGAAGCGTGGTGGCGACGAAACTGCCGCTGTTGATCGATCCCTGGCAGCCTTTCAAGGATTTGCGCGCGATCACCCATGAGGTCCGGCCGGGCATCACTGCCGAATGCCGGATGGAGGGCGACACTTTCGAGATGGAGGACCAGCGCAACTGGTCGGACGCGTCCTACAAGACCTATGTGCGGCCACTGGCGCTGCCTTGGCCCTATGTGCTGCCGGCCGGCCAAACTGTAAGCCAGACGGTCAGCCTGCGCATCACCGGCGAGGGGGGAATGCCGGCCGCAGCATCTGCCGCCGAACCGGTCAGCGTCGAACTCGGCGAGACCGGGCAGAGGCTGCCGGATCTCGGCGTGATCATCTACCCGGATGAGGTCGAAGCAGCGCTCGCAAATCTTTCGACATTGACCGAACTCGGCCCGCAGCAACTTGTCTTCCACTACGATCCGACGCGCGGCCACGGTCTCGAAGCATTGCAGTCTTATGCAAGGCTCACCGCCGCCTATCCGGTGCAGACGACGCTGGAATGCGTTGTTGCCTGCGCGGGCGACCTCGATGCCGAGCTGTCAGGCGTTGCCGACATGGTGCGTCAAGCCGGGTTGAAGCTTTCGGCCATTGCCGTCTCGCCTTCGGTTGACCGGCAGTCGACACCGCCGGGCAGCGCGTGGCCGGACTGTCCGCCGCTCGAAGACGTCTATGCCGCGGCCTGTCGCGCCTTTCCCGATATCCGGCTCGGCGGCGGCATGTTCAGCTATTTCACCGAGCTCAACCGCAAGCGCGTGCCGGCGGGCCAACTCGATTTCGTCACCCACTGCACGTGCCCGATCGTGCACGCCGCCGACGATCTCAGCGTCATGCAGTCGCTGGAGGCGCTGCCCTTCATCACCGCGTCGGCGCGGGCGATCTTCGGGGAAAAGCCTTACCGCATCGGTCCATCGACGATCGCCATGCGCCAGAACCCCTATGGCGGCGCGACCAAGGGCAATCCCGGGGGCCAGCGCATCGCCATGGCCGATCGCGACCCTCGCCATGCCGGCCTGTTCGCAGCCGCATGGGCGATCGGCTATGCCGCGCGTGTCGCGCCGGCCGGGCTGGAACTGCTCACGCTGTCCGGCTTCGCCGGGCCTTTCGGCGTGCTCGCAGCATCCGGCGAACCCGTCGCGGAAGGATCGCCTCGGCCGATCTTCGATGCCATCAAGGGGCTTTGCGAACTGGCCGGCCTTACGTATGTGGCGACGAAAACGAGCGACGAGACCAAGGTGCTGGCGCTGGCCGGCCGCTCCGCTTCGGGCAAGACCGTGGCGTGGCTGGCGAACCTGACGGCGGACGACGTGACGGTCGACATCTCAGCGTTTGGCCGAGGCCAACTGGTGATGACCCCTTACGCGATCACGCGGATCGGCTGAAATCAGTTGCCGGAGTTCATCACATAAAGCGCGCGCGAGCGCTCGAGGTGCTTGATCATCGCCTTCTCGGCGCCGTCGGCATCCTTCTTCTCGATGCGGCCGATGATCTCTTCATGCTCGGTCAGCGTGAACTGTTCCTTGCCGGTCCAGATCAGCATTTCGGTGTGATATTCCTTCAGCCAACCGAGCATCGCCTCGCTGACGGCGATATAGATCGGGTTGCCTGAAATGGCCGCGATCTGGGTGTGAAACTTCATGTCGGCTGAAATGAAAGCCTCGGAATCGCCGCGAAAGCCACGCTGTTCGGCAATTGTGGCCCGCAGCTGCTCAACGTCCTCGGCAGTGGCGTTTTCGGCGGCTTCCCTGACCATACCGCGCTCGAAGAAGATGCGCGCCGTTTTCAGGTGTTCCAACGTGTCCTTCGACGACGACAGGATGATCTTGGCTGCGCCATCGACCTGCTTGATGATCGACTTGGCGGTCAGCTGCAGCACCTTGGCGCGTTCCCCATGCGAGATCGCGACGAGGCCCATATTGCTCAGCGCCTGCATCGCCTCGCGGATCGCGGGACGGCCGACCTCGAAGCGCTCCATCAACTCGCGCTCCGACGGCATGTCGTCGCCCGGCGTCAATTCTCCGCTGGTGATCAGGCGCTTCAGCCGCAAAAACACTTCGTCGGAAAGTTTGCGCCGGACGATCGGCTCCGAACGGTTCATCGTCGCGAATCACTCCCTTGACCTGTGTCTATCTAACACTGCCGCAGCTGTTCCCGGAATGGCTGTCGCCCCGATCGCCCATAGCCGCCAGACAGGATATTGCTTGCAAAGCTTATGTGCTCATTATACCAGATTCCGACGATCAAGGAACTCTTTTCGAACCCCCTGCGGCCTCAGACAACGAACCATGATCACGCTCACCTACCGCATCGAGACATCAGGCAGCATCGAGACGCTGGCAGCCAAGATCGCCAGCGACCAGTCGTCTGGAACCTTCGTCGCGCTGCCCGGCGAGACCGAGGAACTGAAAGCCCGGGTGGCCGCGCGTGTCCTGGCCATTCGGCACCTGCCGGACGCACTTCGCCCCTCCATTCCCGAGGCCGGTAACGGGCCGTTCAAGCGCGCGGATGTCGACATCGCCTTTCCATTCGATGCCATCGGCCACGACCTGTCGGCTCTGATGACCATTGCCATCGGCGGCGCCTATTCGATCAAGGGCCTAACCGGCATTCGCGTTGTCGACATGAAGCTGCCGGAGCAATTCCGCGGCGCGCATCCAGGTCCGCAATTCGGCGTCGCCGGCAGCCGCAGGCTGACAGGTGTCACGGATCGGCCGATCATCGGCACCATCGTCAAGCCGGCGCTGGGGCTGCGGCCCCCCGAGACCGCCGCGATGGTGGGCGAGCTGATCGCCGCCGGTGTCGATTTCATCAAGGACGATGAGAAGCTGATGAGCCCAGCCTATTCGCCGCTGGCGGAGCGGGTAAAGGCAATCATGCCGCTGATCCTCGACCACGAGCAGAGGACCGGCAAGAAGGTGATGTACGCCTTCGGCATCTCGCATGCCGACCCGGACGAGATGATGCGCAATCACGATCTGGTGGCCAAGGCCGGCGGAAATTGCGCCGTGGTCAACATCAACTCCGTCGGTTTCGGTGGCCTGGCCTTCTTGAGAAAACGCTCCAGCCTGGTGCTTCACGCTCATCGCAACGGCTGGGACATCCTCACCCGCCATCCCGGCCTCGGTATGAACTTCAAGGTCTGGCAACAGTTCTGGCGGCTGCTCGGCGTCGACCAGTTCCAGATCAACGGCATCCAATCGAAATACTGGGAGCCGGACGCGTCTTTCGTCGAGTCCTTCAAGGCGGTGACGACGCCGATTTTTGCCCCTGAGGATTGCGCCTTGCCTGTGGCGGGCTCCGGCCAATGGGGCGGGCAAGCGCCCGAGACCTATGAACGGACCGGCCGGACGGTCGATCTGCTCTATCTGTGCGGCGGCGGCATCGTCAGCCATCCGGATGGACCGGGCGCCGGGGTGCGTGCCGTGCAGCAAGCCTGGCAGGCGGCGGTCGACGGCATTCCGCTGGCGGATTTCGCCTTGAGCCATCCGGAGCTGGCGCGGTCGATCGAAAAATTCGGCGACGGCAAAGCGGCCTGAAGCAATGCAAGACCTGCTTCTCAGCTATTATGGCGACGACCTCACCGGCTCGACCGACGTCATGGAAGCGCTCGAACTCGGCGGCGTGCCGACCGTGCTATTTATGCGCCAGCCGGACGCGGCCATGGTTGAGCAGTTCAGCCATTGCCGCGCCATTGGCCTAGCCGGCACCAGCCGCAGCGAGACGCCGCAATGGATGAACACGCATCTGAGCGATGCCTTCGCTTGGCTGAAGACGCTGAATGCCGCGATCTGTCACTACAAGGTCTGCTCCACCTTCGATTCCAGCCCGACCATCGGCAGCATCGGTCGCGCCATCGAGATCGGCCGTTCGGTCTTCGCGCAGGACAGCGTGCCGCTGCTGGTCGGGGCGCCGCAGCTCAAGCGTTACACGGCCTTCGGTCATTTGTTCGCGGCCTATCGTGAAAAGTATTTCCGCATCGACCGCCATCCGGTGATGAGCCGCCACCCGACGACGCCGATGGATGAATCCGACCTGCTGATCCATCTGTCGCGGCAGACGGAGCTCACATCGGGGCTGGTCGACCTCGCGACGTTGCAGTCGGCGGCGCGCTCGGAGGCCTTCGATCGCTTGCTCGCCGAGGGCACCGACATCGTACTTGTCGATGTCGACAGCCTCGAGACGCAGGCGCTTGCCGGCAAGGAGATATGGCGCGCCCGCAAGCCGGGCGGTTCGTTCGTCGTCGGCTCGTCGGGGATCGAATATGCGCTGCTGGCCGAATGGGTGTCGAACGGGACAGTCAGAGCTGAACCAGAATTTTCGCCGCCGGGTGCCGCCGACCGGATCGCGGTCGTCTCGGGCAGTTGTTCGCCGACGACCGAACGACAGATCCGGCACGCTTTGACCGACGGCTTCGATGGCATCGAGGTCGATCCCGTCGAACTGATCTCCGAAGCTTCCGGAGATGCGATCGCACGCGCGACGGCAGCCGGTCGCGCCAGTCTGGAAGCCGGGCGCAGCGTCGTTCTCTACACGGCCCTTGGACCCGCGGCCGATAGGGGGGGCGAAATCGACCGCCAGGAAGGCGCCCGCCACAAGCTCGGGCGGGGCCTCGGCGAACTGCTTCGCGCGCTGACCATCGAGCAGAAGTTGCAGCGCGTGGTCGTTGCCGGCGGCGATACGTCGAGCCACGCGCTCGGCCAGATGGGTGTCGATGCGCTGACCGTGCGGATGCCGTTGCCGGTGTCGCCGGGCTCGCCGCTTTGCGTCGCTCACTCGCGCGTCAAGGCGATCGATGGGCTGGAGGTGGCACTCAAGGGCGGGCAGGTCGGAACCGACCGCTATTTCAGCGCCATCCGTGACGGCCTTAGCAGCTGATTACGCGTCGCCTGGCAACCGCGAGATCCATCCGTGGCTCCCTGGCGCCGAAGCCTTTTTGTCGCGTATGTTGACGTTAAATTCACATAAAGATATGAGTTCTTTGTTGCGGCGAGGTGCTTTTGCCGTTTGTCCCCCTTGCTCAATCGGGGTTGTCGCCATGTGTTTCGCCCTTGCATCAGACTGCAGGATCGCCCTGTAGCAATCGCCAGTTGCTGAAAGAGGCGGTGATCATGCCCAGCCTGCTCGGAATCGATAACGGCCTCACGGTCACCAAGGCGGTCATCTTCGATGCCGACGGCACGCAATTGTCCGTGGCCCGTCGCCGGGTGCCGCAATCGATGCCCCACGCGCGCTGGGTGGAGCGCGACATGTCAGGCCTGTGGCAAGCAACAGCCGACGCCATCAAGGAGGCGATCGCGCTCTCCGGCAGGCCGGCGGAAGACATCAAGGCGGTGGCGGCGACCGCGCATGGCGATGGTCTCTATCTGCTCGATCATGATCGTCAGCCTTTGGGACCAGGCATCCTGTCGCTCGACAGCCGCGCCGGCGACATTGTCGAAAGGTGGTCCGCCGGTACCGTTTTCACCGATGCACTGGCGACGACAGGCCAGACGCCGCATGTTTCGGCGCCGTCGGCGCTGCTGGCGTGGCTTAAGCAGAACGATCCTGATCGCTATGGCCGCATCGGCCATGTGCTGGCCTGCAAGGACTGGCTGCGCTTTTGCCTGACCGGCACGATCGGGACCGACCGCACGGAGGCCAGCACTTCATTCACGGATTTTCGCACGCAAGCCTATGCGCCTGAAGCGCTGCGCATCTTCGGGTTGGAGGATCTGTTCAACGCGCTGCCGCCGGTGGCGCATTCCGCTGACATCGCCGGTCAAGTCACAGCCGATGCCGCCGAAAGGACCGGCCTTCGCAGGGGAACACCGGTCGCCTGCGGCCTGCACGACGTGGCCGCCTCGGCGCTTGGCATGGGCGGCCATGAAGACGGCGTGCTCGCCATCGTCGCCGGCACGTATTCCATCAACGAAGTCGTCTCTTCGCAACCGCGCGTCGACCGACGTTGGTTCTGCCGCAACGCCATCGATGCGGGGCGTTGGAACAACATGTCGATCTCGCCGGCCTCGACCGCGAACTACGACTGGTTTCTCGACACTTTCTGTCGCTTGGAGCAAGACAGGACAAACGCGGATGGCGGCTCGCTCCACGAATTGCTGGCGGGAGAGATCGACGCGGCGTTGAAGAAGCCTTCGACCATCCTGTTTCATCCCTATCTGTTCGGCTCTCCCTATGGCGATTTGGCCAGCGGCAGCTTTGTCGGCCTGCATGGCTGGCACAATCGCGGCGACATGCTGAAGGCGGTTCTGGAAGGCATCGCCTTCAATCACCGCACCCATGTCGAGGCTTTGCGCGACGGCTTTGCCGTCAGCGAGATCCGCCTGACCGGCGGCGGTTCGCGCAATCCTGCTTTCGTCCAGATGTTTGCCGACGTGCTGAACGCCCCGGTCACCGTCACCTCGACGGATGAGACCGCGGCCCTCGGTGCCGCGCTTTGCGCAGGTGCTGCGGTCGGCTTGTTCAAGACGCCGCAAGAGGGCGCCAGGCAGGTCGGCATGACGGAGCGGACGTACCAAACCGTGCCCGCCTCCAGTGCTGTGTTCAATGAGCGGTTTTCGCTCTACTGCCGCATAGCCGAGCAGCTGAAGTCGCATTGGCCTGATATCGAAAGGCTGGCGGGGGTAAACGCATGATCAAGGCCGACGAACGACGCGAAGAGATCGCCGATTATGTGATCAAGCTCGGCCAGGTGCGCATCGATGATCTGGTCGAGCATTTCGGCGTGTCGCGCATGACCATCCACCGGCATATCGACCGGCTGGCGCAGCAGGGCGTGCTGCGCAAGCTGCACGGTGCGGTGACGGTCCAGCCTTCCGGCCTCTACGAGAGCGCTTTCCGCTACCGGGTGACCGTCAATCGAGCCGAGAAGGATGCACTGGCGCGGGCGGCACTGGATTATATCGAGGCCGGCCAGGTGGTGATGCTGGACGATTCATCGACGGCAAACGCGGTCGCGACGCTGCTGCTCGACGTCAAGCCGCTGACCGTCATTTCCAACAGCGTCTCGACGGCGGGCCAATTGATCAATGTGGACGATATCGATTTCATCTGCCTCGGCGGCCAGTATCATCCCACTTACAATGCCTATATCGGCATTGTCTGCGAGAACGCCGTGGCGCAGTTGCGCGCCAATGTGCTGATCTGTTCGGCTTCGGCCGTCACCGGAACCACTGCTTTCATCCAGGATCCGAATGTCGTGCGGGTCAAGCAGGCGATGATGACCGCCTCCGTGAAGCGCATCCTTTTGGTCGACCACGCAAAATTCGACCGGATCGCGCTGCATGTCTTCGACGATCTGACCAGTTTCGACGCCGTGCTGGTGACCGAGGGCCTGGGCGATGCGCAGGCGCAGAGCCTCGAACGGGCGGGGGTGAAGTTGCGCATCGTCAAGACGAAGGCGCCATGAACCCAGCAGATGGAGCCGGGGCGGACAATCCCGCAGGGCGTCTCGCCGCGATGGCCGGGACCGGCGAAGTCGACGTCGTCATTCTTGGCGCCGGCATCAACGGGGCTGGGCTGTTTCGCGATCTGTGCGCGCAAGGTGTCAGCTGCCTGATCGTCGAAAAGGCGGATTTCGGCTCGGGCACCAGTGCCGCGCCGTCGAGGCTCATCCACGGCGGCTTGAAATATCTCGAGACCGGCGAGTTCGGGCTGGTGGCGCAGTCGACGCTCGAACGCAATCTGCTTCTTCAAAACGCGCCGCACTATGTCAGCCCGCTGCCGACCGTCATCCCGATCTTCTCGTGGAGCAAGGGCATGCTCGCGGCGTTGCGAACGCTGTTCGGCTCGACCAGCGCGCCGCGCAGCCGCGGCGCCATACTGATCAAGATCGGCTTGATGATCTACGATTTCTACGGTTCACGAAACCAGGTCATGCCGCGCCACCGCATGGTCGGGCGGCGGCAGGCGCTTGTTGAGATGCCGGCGCTCAATCCGGCGATCGTCGCCACCGGCACCTACTACGACGCCAAGATAAGTCACCCGGAAAGGCTGGTGCTGGAACTGATCCTCGACGGCTTGCAGGCTCACGCAGCGTCTGCCGGTGCCAACTACACGACACTGGCGGCTTCAGCCAATGGCGTGCTCACCTTCCAGCCGGAAAACGGCGCGGCCTTTTCGGTGCGGCCGAAGCTGGTGGTGAACGCCGCCGGTCCGTGGATCGACGACGTCAACGCGCTGCTTGGTGCTCCATCGAAGATGATCGGCGGCACCAAGGGCTCGCATATCCTGTTAAGGCATGACGAACTGGTCAAAAGCCTCGCCGGGCGCATGCTCTATTTCGAGGCCGATGACGGCCGCATCTGCCTGGTCTACGACTATCTCGGCCTGGCGCTGGTCGGCTCGACCGACATCAAGGCCGACAATCCGGACGCGGTGCGCTGCGAACCCGAAGAAGTCGACTATCTGCTCGACAGCGTGCGAACGCTGCTGCCGGGCATGGCGTTCGAGCGCGACCAGATCGTCTACGCCTATAGCGGCATCCGGCCGCTGCCGACGTCTGAAGCAGCGACGCCCGGACTGATCAGCCGCGATCATTCGGCGCCCGTTGCCGAGCCGGACGGCAACAGGCCCTTTGCAGTCATTTCGCTGGTCGGCGGCAAATGGACGACGTTCCGCGGCTTTGCCGAGGAAGTCACTGATACCGTACTCAAGCGCTTGCAGCGCAGCCGCAAGATGTCGACTCAGTCGATGCCGATCGGCGGTGGGCGGGATTTTCCGGCCAATGCCGCCGCGCGCGCGGACTGGCTGGCTGAGGCACAGCAGGCAACGGGCGCCGGGGAAGGGCGCCTTGATCAATTGCTGTCGCGCTACGGGACCAGAGCCGTTGAGATCGCCAGGCACGGGTCGGATGATGAGGGTTGCCTGCCGGACTCCGGCGGCTACGGCAAGGCGGAAATCGACTACATCGCGCGCAACGAGTTCGTCGAACATCTGGCCGATGTCGTTATGCGCCGCAGCACGTTGGCGATAGGCGGCTCGTTGACGAGCCGCGACCTGCAGGAGATTGCCGCGATCGCGGGGCGGGCGTTGGCGTGGAGCACCGAGCGCCTCACGCGGGAGGTCGAAGCCGCTGTTGTCGAGCTCGAGGGCAGGAACCTGATGCGGCTGGACTGATCGCTTGATCGCTGACGCCGATAGCTTTTCCTGAGGCAACCCATCGGTTTGCCCTCGTTGGGCCGTGTTGCTCCAAACTTCCCATCTTACACCCAGGATTTTGCCCGCGCCTACGGGTGCCACCACCAGGATGGATAACACAAATTGACGTTAATATAACGCTGCCATATGGTCATATTATATGCTTACCTTCTAATAGGCGCGTTGGCTGCCGAACGTCGGCTGGAGGCTACCATCTGCGGAGGGATTGACAGCGATGCAAAGGTATGAAAATTTTTGCACACAAAGATAATATTATCACCTTGGGGAGGGAATGGCTTGAATTCCGGCGGATCCGCGAACCGCGGCCATGAGTCCAGCCTCGCCACGCGCGCGGCCTGGCTGCACTATGCCGGTGGTCTGACCCAGGCCCAGGTGGCCAAGCGGCTTGGCCTGACCAGTCTCAAGGCGCATAGGCTGATCACCAAGGCCAACCAGGAAGGTCTGGTCAGGGTCTTCATCGACGGCGACGTCGCCGAATGCGTCGACCTGGAACAGCGCCTGATCGCCGCCTATGGGCTCCACTATTGCGAGGTGGTTCCCGATCTCGATCAGGACGAACTGCCGCTCAAGGGGCTGGGCATTGCCGGCGCCCAGTTCCTGAAGCGCGAAATCGATCGCGGCGAAGACATGCTGATCGGCGTCGGCCATGGCCGCACGCTTGCCGCCAGCGTCGAATATCTGACGCGCGCAACTGCTGCTCACATCCGTTTCGTCTCGCTGCTTGGCGGCGTGACGCGCAAATTCGCCGCCAACCCGCACGACGTCATGCATCGCCTGGCAGAGCGGACCGGCGCGCAGGCTTTCGTCATGCCGGTGCCTTTTGTCGCCAATACCGCCGAGGACCGCGAAGTGCTGCTTGGCCAGCGCGGCATCAGCGATGTGTTCGCTCTCGCCAGCCGGTCCGACCTGATGTTCGTCGGAATAGGCACGGCCGAGCGGGAGGCGTCTCTGGTCGCCACCGGCATGATCGAGCCTTCCGAAATCGACGAGGTCAAGCGTGACGGCGGCGTTGGTGAATTGCTGGCGCATTTCTTCGACGACAAGGGGCGTCCGGTCGAAACGGCGCTGTCGGAAAGAATACTGGCGCTTCCGCGCGATCAGTTGAAGGGCCGCAGGATCGTTGCCGTCGCCGGCGGCAAGGTGAAGGTGCGCGCCATCAAGGCAGTACTCGAAAGCCGTTATCTCAGCGGCCTGATCACCGACGAATGCACCGCCCGCGCCCTGGTCGAGCTCGACGATGCAGCCGGGGCCGCGAAGCGCCGCGTGAACGGAGGAACTTCGAATGCGTGACAACGGACAATCCGCACCGCTGGTGGTTGCATCATGAGCGCGAAGGCCACCGCCCGGCAAGCTTCGCCCGGCCTGCGCCGGGTGCTTGCCGGCGCCGCGGTTGTGGTTCTGCTCGGCGCTATGGCGCTCGACACCAAGGTGATCAAGATCGGCTCGGCCGGCGATGTTCGCAACGCCGTGTTTTCGGCCGCCGACTATGGCAAGTCTGAATTTCCCAAGGTGCAAGCCGATGTCGAAGCGCGTGCCGCCGACGCCGCGACGGTGGCGACGGCGATCGCCAAGGACAGGGCGACGGCCGAAAAGGAATATGGCGTGCCGGCGGGAGTCGGACCGGTCATCTCGGTCAAGTTCACCGGCCTCGTCGGCGAGGGAAAATCGGGCATCTACAAGGTCGCCGTCGACGGTTTGCCGGACACGTTGACCGTCCGCGTACAGACTGGGCCGGCGATCAACGGCACCGAGCTTCGCGACGCCACCGGCAAGATCACCTTTGGTCAGTTCACCAACCAGATCGAGTATCAGGACGCCGGCTCGGCGCTGAACAACGAGATGAAGAAGGAGGTGCTGGCGAAAGTCGACACCAGCGCCTTGACCGGCAAGACAATAGCGGTGGTCGGCGTCTTCAAGCTGGTCAATCCGAAGAGCTGGCTGGTCACACCGGTGAGGCTGGACGTCAAATGACAATGGCTGCCGGCACAGAACCCGCGACTGGCGATGCCGTGCTTTCGGCGCGCAATGTCGTCATGTCGTATGGCGGCGTCCACGCGCTCAAGGGCGTCAATTTCGACATCCATCGCGGCAAGGTCACCACCCTGTTCGGAGAGAATGGCGCCGGCAAATCGACGCTGATGAAGATCCTGTCCGGCGTGGTGACGCCGACATCCGGCGACATCGTGCTCGACGGCAATCTCGTCAGCTTCTCCTCGTCGTCGGACGCGCGCGATCGCGGCATTTCGATCATCCACCAGGAGCTCAGCCTGGCGCCAAATCTAAGCGTTCGCGACAACATCTTCATGGGCCGCGAACTGCGCACCAGAACCGGCCTCGACTTCGCCGAGGAGTCGCGCCAGGCGCGGGCGCTGATGGCCGACCTCGAAGAAGACATCGATCCGATGACCCTGGTCGAGGACCTGCGCCTGGGGCAGCAGCAGATCGTCGAGATCGCACGCGCGCTGTCAGTCGATTCCCGCATCCTGATCATGGACGAGCCGACCTCCGCGCTGAGCGCCACGGAGGTCGAAGTGCTGTTCAAGGTGATCCGCGATCTGACCAGCCGCGGCGTCTCCATCGTCTACATCTCGCATCACCTCGAAGAGGCGCTGCAGATCACCGACTACGCCGTTGTGCTGCGTGACGGGGCGATCACGGCGACGGCCGAAGCCAAGGACATCGATCTCGAATGGATCGTCCGCAACATGGTGGGCGAGAATTTCGACCTCGGCTCGCCGCCGACCGGCCACGAGTTCGGCGCGGTGGCGCTGTCGATCGAGGATGTCAGCGTCACCGACGCTTCGGGTTCAGGATATGTGGTCGATCATCTGTCGCTGGATGTCAAAGCGGGCGAGATCGTCTGCATCTATGGGCTGATGGGCGCGGGCCGCACGGAATTGCTGGAGGCCGTCGCCGGCCGTGTGCCCATGGCGGGCGGGCGGGCGCTGCTCGAAGGCGAGGACGTCTCGGGGCTGACCATTGCGCAGCGTATCGCCAGAGGTCTGGTGCTGGTGCCCGAGGATCGCCAGCGCGACGGCCTGGTTCAGACCATGACCGTCGGCCGCAATCTGTCGCTTGCCAGCATCGAGGCGTTCGCGAAAGGCCTGTTCCTCTCCCGGCCGAGGGAACGCGCACTGATCGACGATTCGATCCGCAAGGTGACCATCAAGACCGCGGGCGGCAACGCCATGATCGGATCGCTGTCGGGCGGCAACCAGCAGAAGGTCGTCATCGGCAAGATGCTGACGACAGATCCCAAGGTCATCCTTCTCGACGAGCCGAGCCGCGGCATCGATGTCGGCGCCAAGGCCGAAGTCTTTCGCTTGCTCAGCGAGCGCGCCGCGCAAGGCTTGGCGGTCGTCTTCTCGACTTCGGAGGTCAATGAGTGCCTCAGCATCGCCCATCGCATCGTCGTGATGCGGCGCGGCAAGATTTCAGCCGAATTCGGCGCCAACGCCACCAAAGAGCAGATCATGGCCGCCTCCGGCGAAGCCGTGGTCGCCTGACCATAGAATTTCGGAGCCCCGACCCATGAGCGATGTCAGCCAGGCCAGCAAACAGTCCAGCCCCAATGCGGGCGGCGAGGGCTTCGACGTGGCCAAGCTGCTGCTCGAAGGCCGGGCCTTCTTTGCCCTGATCGTTATCATCGTCGTCTTCTCGATCCTGTCGCCCTACTACCTCTCGGTGGCGAATTTCCTGACCATGGCCTCGCATGTCGCCATCTTCGGGATTCTCGCCGTCGGCATGCTGCTCGTCATTCTCAATGGCGGCATCGACCTGTCGGTCGGCTCGACGCTCGGGCTTGCCGGCGTCGTCGCCGGGTTTCTGATGCAGGGCGTGACGCTGACCTGGCTGGGCGTCGTTCTCTATCCGCCCGTCTGGGTGGTCGCGGTGCTGGCCTGCATGCTGGGCGCCGCCGTCGGGCTGATCAACGGCGTGCTGATCGCGCGGTTCAAGGTTCCGGCCTTCGTCGCCACGCTCGGCGTCATGTACATGGCGCGCGGCCTGGCGCTGCTGATGACCAGCGGCCTGACCTACAACAATCTCGGCGGCAAGCCGGAGTTGGGCAACACCGGTTTCGACGCGCTTGGCTTCAACCGTCTGTTCGGCGTGCCGACCGGCGTGGTGGTGCTGGCGGTCATCGCGCTGATCGGCAGCATCGTCTTGAACCGCACCGCGTTCGGGCGCTGGCTCTACGCCTCGGGCGGCAATGAGCGCGCCGCCGAACTCTCCGGCGTTCCGGTCAAGACCGTGCAGATTTCGGTATATGTGCTTTCAGGCATCTGTGCCGCCATTGCCGGCCTGATCCTGTCCTCGCAGTTGACCTCGGCCGGGCCGACCGCGGGCACCACCTACGAATTGACGGCCATCGCCGCCGTCGTTATCGGCGGCGCCGCACTGACTGGCGGCCGCGGCAATATTCGTGGCACTCTGCTCGGGGCCTTCGTCATCGGCTTCCTGTCCGACGGTCTGGTGATCATCGGCATCTCATCCTACTGGCAGACAGTGTTCACCGGCGCCGTCATCGTGCTCGCCGTGCTCCTCAATGCCGTTCAGTATCGCCGCCGTAGCAAGCTTCCAGCTTCGCCGGGCGGCCAACCGACTTCTCAGAAACGGGGGAAGGCCGAACCGGCCAATCCTGCCCAAGGGAAGACTGCCAGCTGACTGGCAGCAAGACCGCGTAAAATCATTGGAGGAATGTACATGAAAATCGTGCTTAGAAGTTTGCTTGCCGCCGCGATGGTGGTCGGGTTTAGCGCAGCCGCATCGGCCGCAGGCCTGATCTCGATCATCGTCAACGATCCGGCCAACCCCTACTGGCTGACCGAAGGCAACGTCGCCAAGGCCGAAGCCGAAAAGCTTGGCTATACAGCCAACGTCGCCGCCCACAAGGGCGACACCAATACCGAAAGCAATCTGATCGACACCGCCATCACCAACAAGTCGGTGGCGATCATCCTTGACCCGGCCAATGCCGATGGTTCGGTCGGCGCGGTGAAGAAGGCGATTGCCGCCAACATCCCGGTTTTCCTCGTCAATGCCGAGATCAACCAGGAAGGTCTTGCCAAGGGACAGCTCGTCTCCAACAACGCCCAGGGTGCGGCTCTCGGTGCCCAGCAGTGGGTGCAGGCGGTCGGTGAAAAGGGCAAGTATGTCGAACTGCTCGGCGCCCCGTCGGACAACAACGCGGCCACGCGCTCGAACGGCTACGCGACCGTGCTGAGCCAGTATCCGGATCTCGAAAAGGCCGCTTCGCAGGTCGCCAACTGGGATCGTACCCAGGGACACGACAAGATGCAGAGCATGCTGCAAGCCAATCCCGACATCATCGCCGTGATTAGCGGCAACGATGAAATGGCGCTTGGCGCGGTTGCGGCGCTGAAGGAAGCTGGCAAGCTCGCCGGCATCAAGGTCGGCGGCTTTGACGGTTCCCCGGATGCGGTTGCGGCCATCAAGTCCGGCGAACTGCAGTACACCGTGCTTCAGCCGGTGGCCATCTTCTCGGCCAAGGCCGTGCAGCAGGCCGACTCGTTCATCAAGACGGGCGCTACCGGCGCCACCAGCGAGAAGCAGCTGTTCGATTGCCTGCTCATCACCAAGGACAATGTGGACAAGTACACCGCACCCTTCGTGCTGTCGGAGTAAAACCTGCTCAGGGGGTGTCCTTCGCGGACACTCCCTGGCTCTTCCATGGGTTCGAGACAACAAAGACTGCTCCTTGTGAATTGCCTTCATAAACATCCGGAACTTGCGGCATGAAAGACCTGCTGATCGGGATCGACGCGGGAACGTCCGTGATCAAATCGGTCGCTTTCGATCTGTCGGGGCGGCAGCTCGCCATGGCATCGGTGACCAACAGCTTCGTCACGCTGGAAGGCGGCGGCGCCGAACAGGACCTTAATCAGACCTGGCGCGACATGGTGCTGACCGTTCTCGATCTGGCGACGAAAATTCCAGACCTCGCGCGGCGAACCGCGGCCGTCGCGGTCACCGGGCAGGGCGACGGCACCTGGCTGATCGATGGCGACGGCATGCCGGTCGGGCGCGCGTGGCTCTGGCTCGATGCGCGCGCCGGACATCTGGTGGACGAGATGCGCGGCGATCCCCGGGATCGCACGCGGTTCGAGATCACCGGCACCGGGCTCAACGCCTGCCAGCAGGGCGCTCAGCTCAGCTGGCTGAAGAAAAACAGCCCGGAAATCCTGGAGCGCGCCGCCACTGCCTTTCACTGCAAGGACTGGCTCTATTTCAAGATGACCGGCGAGCGCGCCACCGATCCTTCGGAGGGAACATTCACCTTCGGCGATTTCCGCGCGCGCAGCTATTCCGACGAGGTGCTCGACATTCTGGGTCTGACGTCGCACCGCCGCCTGCTGCCCCCCATGCTCGAAGGCACGACCGACCATCATCCGCTTTCTGCGTCGGCAGCAGGCGAGACCGGCCTGCTTGCGGGCACGCCGGTGGTGCTGGGCTACGTCGACATGGTCAGCACCGCGCTCGGCGCCGGCCTCTATGATCCAAGCGGCAATGTTGGCTGCACGGTCATCGGCTCGACCGGCATCCACACGCGCCTGGCGCGCACTCCTGATGATGTCATCCTCAACGACAACGCGTCCGGCTACACGATCGCCATGCCGGTTCCCGGCGCCTACGCGCAACTGCAATCCAATATGGCGGCGACGCTCAACATCGACTGGCTGCTTGGCCTGGCGCGCGACGTGCTGACCGCCAGCGGCGCAAAACCTTCGCGCGACGAGCTGCTGAAAGCGCTCGATGTCTGGGTCGAAGGATCGGAGCCGGGATCGCTGATCTATCAGCCCTATATCTCGCTCGCCGGCGAACGCGGACCGTTCGTTGACCCCGACGCACGCGCGGGCTTCATCGGCCTCTCGGTCAAGCACGGTTTTGGCGATCTGGCGCGCGCCGTTCTCGAGGGATTGGCCTTCGCGGCCCGCGATTGCTACCAGGCCATGGGCAGCATGCCCAGCGAGATCCGCCTGTCTGGCGGCGCGGCGCGCAGTCCGTCGCTGCGCCGTATTATCGCCGCGGCAACCCGCGCGCAGGTCAGAACCAGCAGCCGCCAAGAAGCAGGTGCTGCGGGTGCGGCGATGATGGCCGCGGTCGGGCTTGGCGTCTATCGCTCGATGGATGATTGCTGCACCGAATGGGTGACGCCGCTTCTGGGCGAATGCGACGCCTATGACGAGGCGCTTTCCCAAACCTACGATGCGCTGTTTCCATCCTTCGTCGCGGCGCGCCAGGCGCTGCGGCCGGTGTGGAAGGGCATGGCGCACCGCACAGGAGCAAAGCCTTGAGTGATACGTCAGATATTGTCGATCTCTTCGTGATCGGCGGCGGCGTCAACGGCGCCGGCATAGCGCGTGATGCTGCCGGTCGCGGGCTGTCGGTCATCCTGTGCGAGAAGGACGATCTTGCACAAGGCACCAGCTCGCGCTCCGGCAAGCTGGTGCATGGCGGTCTGCGCTATCTCGAATATTACGAGTTCCGGCTGGTGCGCGAAGCGCTGATCGAACGCGAGGTGCTGCTTGAGGCGGCGCCGCACATCATCTGGCCGATGCGCTTCGTGCTGCCGCACAGCCCCGAAGACAGGCCGGCATGGCTGGTTCGGCTCGGGCTGTTTCTCTACGACCATCTTGGCGGCCGCAAGCGGTTGCCGGGAACGAGGACGCTGAACCTGAGGACCGCGCCGGAAGGGGAGCCGATCAAGGACGAATTCAAGCGCGGCTTCGAATATTCCGACTGCTGGGTCGATGACGCCAGGCTGGTGCTGCTCAATGCGCTCGACGCCAGTCAGCGCGGCGCAAAAGTCTTCACCCGCACCGCCTGTATTGCTGCCCGGCGCGAAGGCGGCATGTGGTCCATCGACATGCAGGATGGCCGCACCGGTGCGGTGACGAAGGTCCGCGCACGCGGGCTGGTCAATGCGGCTGGGCCGTGGGTGAATGACATCGTCAGCCGCGTCGCCGGGCAGAATTCCACCCGCAACGTTCGCCTGGTGAAGGGCAGCCATATCGTCGTGCCGAAATTCTGGGAGGGGCGGCAGGCCTATCTGATCCAGAACAACGACAAGCGGGTGATCTTCGTCAACCCGTATGAGAACGATCTGGCGCTGATCGGCACGACGGACATTCCCTACGAGGGCCGGCCCGAAGAAGTGGCGGCCGAGGCCAGCGAAATCGATTATCTGATCAAGGTGGTCAATCGCTATTTCAAGCGACAGCTGACCGCGAAAGACGTGGTTTACAGTTTCTCGGGCGTGCGTCCGCTCTATGACGACAATGCCGACAACCCGAGCGCGGTGACGCGCGACTACATCTTCGAACTCGACGCCCCGAACGGTGGCGCGCCGCTGCTTTCTGTGTTCGGCGGCAAGATCACCACCTTCCGCAAACTGTCCGAACATGCGCTGGAAAAGATCCAGCCCTTCTTTCCGACCATGAAGAAGGCCTGGACGGCCAAAATTCCCCTGCCGGGAGGCGACCTGCCCAACGCGGATTTCGAGCAGTTCCTGGGCGATCTGCATGCCGAGTTCTCGTGGCTTAGCCCGTCGCTGGTGAAGCACTATGCTCGAAGCTACGGCACGCGCACGCGCGCTCTGCTGAAAGGGGTAAAAGGCGAAGCCGATCTCGGCCGGCGTTTCGGCCCGGATTTCTATGAGCGGGAAGTTGTCTTCCTGTTCGAGACCGAATGGGCGATGACCGCCGCCGACGTTCTCGAACGCCGGACCAAACACGGGCTGCATATCAATGCGGCCGAGCGGAAGACATTCGAAGACTGGTGCACAAAGACCATGGCGGCGGTGAACTGATGGCCTTCACGCTTTCGCTGAACACCAACCCGCTGGTCAATCGCTTCGCCGATCCCGACGATCTGATCGACGCCATTGCCTATGGCATCGGCATCCGCGACGTGCAGCTGACGCATGAATTCGTCAATCCGGGTTGGCCGGCGGCAACGATCGTCAAGTTCGTTCGCCTGTTCAACAGCGCGCTGGCGCGGACTGGCGTGCGGATCACCTCCGGCATGACCGGTCCCTATGGCCGGCTCAACCATTTCGGCCATCCGGACGCGGATGTGCGCCGCTATTATGTCGACTGGTTCAAGACCTTTGCCGACATTTCCGCCGAGCTTGGCGCGTCGGGCATGGGCACGCAGTTCGCCATATTCACCTACAAGGATTTTGACGATCCGCAGCGGCGCGCGGCGCTTCTCGACATCGCGCTCGAATGCTGGCGCGAAGTGGCCGAGCACGCCAAGGCGGCGGGCCTGACCTATTTGTTCTGGGAACCGATGTCGGTGGGGCGGGAGTTCGGCCACACGATCGAAAGCTGCGTCGAATTGCAGGGCGCCATCGATACGGCCAAGCTGCCGATCCCGATGCAGATGATGGTCGACATCGACCATGGCGACGTGACCTCGCCCAATCCTGACGACACTGATCCCTATGCCTGGGCGAAAGCGTTCCCGTTGCAATCGCCGATCATCCACATCAAGCAATCGTCGATGAACAAGGGCGGGCACTGGCCGTTCACCGCCGCCTACAACAAGGATGGCCGGATCATCCCGCAGAAGCTGCTCGATGCCGTGCGGGCGGGTGGCGGAACCGACAATGAGATCTGCCTTGAACTTTCCTTCCGGGAGAGGGAACCGGTCGATCATCAAGTTATTGCAATGATCCGCGAGTCGGTGGATTTCTGGGCGCCTTACATCGACAGCGGCCGCAACGATCTCAAGCCTCGCGCCTGACGCAAAACGCCGGCGCACAAGTCGGGAAATACGCATCATCCGAATTCGGATCGAAGGAGAAAAGAATGACCCCATATTGGGTCGGCACCAGCTGGAAGATGAACAAGACGCTGGCGGAGGCGCTGCAGTTCGCCGAGGCATTGGCTGCCTTCGTGCCCGGCTTCGATCCGGCGATACAGCCTTTCGTCATTCCGCCCTTCACCGCGGTGCGGCAGGTCAAGGCGGCGCTCGCCAAAACCCGCGTCAAGGTTGGCGCCCAGAACATGCATTGGGCCGATGCCGGTGCCTGGACGGGCGAGATTTCGCCGGTGATGCTGAGGGATTGCGGGCTCGACCTGATCGAACTAGGCCATAGCGAACGCCGCGAGCATTTTGGTGAGACGGACAGGACCGTAGGACTGAAAACGGCGGCGGCGGTCAGGCACGGCTTTGTGCCGCTGATCTGTGTCGGCGAGACGCTGGCCGAGCGCGAGGGCGGCCGCGCCGACGAAATTCTGACCGCGCAGGTTTTGGGCGCGCTGCAGGGTCTCGCAAGCAATGAGTTGTCGGCAGAGATACTCTTTGCCTATGAACCGGTGTGGGCGATCGGCGAGAAAGGCATTCCGGCCAGCGCCGACTATGCCGACAAGCAGCAGGCGCTGATCAAGCAGATCGCAGCAACCCGGTTGCCGACCGCCCCGCTTGTGCTCTACGGCGGCAGCGTCAATCCCGGCAACGCGGCCGAACTGATCGGCCAGCCGCATATCGATGGGCTGTTCATCGGCCGCTCGGCATGGCAAGCGGAAGGCTATATCGACATTCTCAAAAAGGCGTCGGCCGCCATCGCGCGCTGACCACGAAAACGAAGGAGTTAATTGCCATGAAGATCGCACTCGGAGCCGACAGCGCCGGCAAGCCGCTGCTCGATGTCATCGCCAAGCATCTCGCCACCAAGCCAGAACTGCAGGTCGTCGATCTCAGCCAGGCCGGATTCTACGCCGATATTGCCGCTGCGGTCGGCCACGAAATTGTCGACGGCAATTACGACCGCGCCATCCTGTTTTGCGGCACCGGCATCGGCGTCAGCATCTCGGCCAACAAGGTGCCCGGAATCCGTGCCGCGCTAACCCACGACACCTATTCGGCGGAACGCGCTGCGAAATCCAACAATGCCCAGATCATCACCATGGGTGCGCGCGTCATCGGCCCCGAACTGGCCAAATCGATCGCCGACGCCTGGCTGGCCTCGGAGTTCGATCCGAACGGTCCCTCTGCCGCCAATGTGCAGGCTGTCGACAAGCTCGACGCGAAGCGCTGAGGATTCGCTCCCGACCTAGCCGGTCAAGGCGATCCGCATCGCCTCGATGACGGTTACGGCGGACGCCGCGCCTGGATCCATATGGCCAAGCGAGCGTTCGCCGAGGCGGGAGGCCCGGCCCTTGGTGGCGATCATCGCCTTGGTCGCCTCCGCGCCGGCCTTTGCCGCCTCGGCTGCAGCCGCGAGGCTGCCGGCCAGCCCCTTGCCGGCGGCCAGTGCCTCGCCCGCAGCCGTCGCGGCCGGCGCCCACGCATCGATCATCGTCTTTTCGCCAGGCTCGGCCTTGCCGCGATCCTGAATGCCTCTGGCCATCGCTTGGAACATAGCGACCGCGTCGGCGTCGTCGAGCGTCGCCTTGCCCTTGACGGCGGCCGCGCCGCGCATGAATGCCGTGGCATAGAGCGGGCCCGAGGAGGCGCCGACGGCGTTGAGGAACGACTTCGCCGCCGTGTTCAGCAAGATGGTCGGATCGGTGGTGCCGGTATCCAATGCGGCCACCGCATCGCGTGCCGCGGAAAATCCAAGCTCCATCGCAATGCCGTGGTCGGCATCGCCGATCACCCCGTCAAGCGCGCACAACCGATCCCGGTCGGCTGACATGGCGTCGGCGATGGCCGCGAACATCGCGGCAAGGCGGGTGGTGTCGATTGTCGTCATCTCTTGTTCCTTGCCGTTCACCAAGTTTACCCGGCGCGAAACATGGCGCAGTCGCAAGGGTGGTCGAGCATCGTTTGCAACTCGTCGTCGAGGTGGTGCAGCGTAATCGAAGCGCCGGCCATTTCGAGCGAGGTGCAGTAATTGCCGACCCAGCTTGCGTGAATGGATACACCGATATCGTCAAGCCTCTGCTTCACGCGCCGGTTCATGATGTAGAGTTCCATCAGCGGCGTCGAACCCAGCGAATTGACCAGCACGGCGACCTTCTCGCCGCGTGCCGGCGCCATCTCGGCGAGAATCCTGTCCAGCATTTCGTCGGTGATCTCGTCGGCTGTTTTGAGTTTTCCGCGTGCGATGCCGGGTTCGCCATGGATGCCCATGCCGATCTCCATCTCGTCGGGTCCGATCTCGAAATTCGGCCGGCGGGTTTGCGGCAACGAACAGGGCGCCAATGCGACGCCCATGGTAAAGGTGTGGTCGTTGGCTTTCCCGGCAATGCGTTCGCATTCATCGAAAGACAACATGCGGTCGCAGGCGGCGCCTGTCGCCTTGAAGATGAAGAAGTTCCCTGCGACACCGCGCCGCTTGTGCCTGTCGCCAACGGGCGCGGAAGCGACGTCGTCGGTGCTCAGCACCGTACGCACCTCGATGTCGTCCATCGCGGCCATCTCGGCCGCCATGTCGAAATTCATGACGTCGCCGGCATAGTTGCCGTACATGAACAGCACACCGGCGCCGCCGCTCGCCGCCTTGGCGCATTCGAGGATCGGGTCGGGCGGCGGAGAGGCGAAGACATTGCCGATCGCCGCCGCGTCGGCCAGCCCCTTGCCGACGAAGCCGAGAAAACTCGGCTCGTGGCCCGAGCCGCCACCAATGACGAGGCCTACCTTGCCGTGGCGCGGTCCATCGCGGGCGATGATCGAGCGCGGGCTTCCGTCAACGGCTTTGAGATGGCGGGGATGCGCAGCCAGGATGCCTTCCAGCATCTCGTCGACGGCGCGATTGCCGTCATTGATGATCTTCTTGGTTTGCACCAACGTCCTCCCGATTTGGTATTTTCATAGAGCTGCCTTCGGGCGAGGGCAGGGGCGCGATGCCCGCCAAACTGCCTCGATCGGCTTCGTAGCTGTTACCAGCCGTTCGGGCAGAAGCTAAGCGGACCGAAGTGCGCGGACAATGGCGCTGTAGTGTACAAGATCGCACCACGGCTTAGAAAAGGCGGTGGCTCCCCGGGGCCGGATTCGAACCAGAGACCAACCGGTTAACAGCCGCTCTCGGGATAGCCCACCAGCGCCATATACCGGTTGTTCCACTCCTGAAAAACCCCTTGTTTCATAACGATTTCAGCTTTCCTGTTGCACATTAGAGCACACATGGCAACATAGGCAGCAGTTGCATCCTGTTGCCCCGACGTTGCCCCGGAGAGCCCTAATGCCCCGCGAGAACCTGACCGACAACCGCCTGAAGGCTTTGAAGCCGGCTGCTCCTGGCAAGCGATACGTGATCATGGATGCCCAAGTCCCGAGCATGGGCGTCCGCGTAACCGACAAGGAGCCGTCCAACGGTTCAAAGCTTAAGGCCGGACAAGTCAGCTTTGTCTACATCGCCCGTTTCGGTGTTGCAACTCAGCCAGCCCGCCGCGCGCTGGGAGAGTACGACGTCATGTCGCTTGAAGCGGCACGCACCAAGGCGAGGCAGTGGGCAGCGCTCATTGATCGCGGCATTGACCCGAAGGTCCAGGCTGACGAGGAGCGGCAGGCGGCGGCGAGGGCAGCGACAGAGAGCCGTGACCGGTCTTTCGAAACCATCCTTGAACGGTTCATCAAAGCCCGGCGCCGCGATGGCATCCGCAAGGCCGACGAGGACGAGCGCGACCTCAACCGGGAATGCCTGCCGAAGTGGAAGGGCAGGGACGTCGCCACCCTCACCAATGCCGACATCATGGAAGTGGTCGAACCGATCTATGCGCGCGGCGCGCAGCGGCAGGCGCTCAACATCGCCCAGAAGATCGGGACGTTCTTCGGCTGGTGTGTCGATGACGACCTGATCACCGCCTCACCCTTCCGGGCAAAGAAGGTGCGCACCACCATCGGCGAGAAGGGATCAAGGGACCGCGTCCTGACCGATGCTGAGATTGGGCGCTCTGGACTGCCACGGCCGCTGGCGACGTCTACAGCGCCGTCTATCGGCTGCTGCTGCTGACCGGCCAGCGCCTCAACGATATCGCCCAGGCGTCATGGACCGAAGTCGACGTTGACCGCAAGACGCTGACTGTGCCGGCGGCGCGCTTCAAGTCCGGCCGCGATCACGTTGTGCCTCTCACTGACGAAGCGCTCGGCATCATCGCCAAGTTGCCGCGGTTAAAGAAATGCAACTGGCTTTGCTCGCTCGACGGCGCGGGACCGGTGACGATCGGCCATAAGGTCAAGCTGCGGATTGACGCCGCCATGCTCGCAGCGCTTCGGAAAGACGATCAAGAGGCCAAGCTGCCGGCGTGGGTCAATCATGACATCCGCCGGACGGTTCGCACCCGGCTGTCCGAGCTCGACGTGATGGACGAGGTTGCCGAGGCTGTCATCGGGCATGTGCCTACGGCGCTAGTCAGGACGTACAACCAGTCTGACCGCCTCAAGGTGAAGCGAGACGCCCTGACGCGCTGGGAGGGCGCGCTTGTGGCGCTGACAGGCCGCAAGACGGCCAACAATGTCATCCAGATAAAGGCGGCCGGTCAATGACCCTCAATTTCAACTATCAGCACGATTTCTCGGAGCGAGCCGAACGAGAGATCCTTTCAATGCTGGAATCCCAAGGGTTTTCCATGCCTCATGGCGATTGGCTGAGAACGAAGCTGCACGACATTGCAAATACGTTTCATTGGTCGGCTGAGCGGCGGAAAAAGGACACACATCAAGGGACCGTCGATGAATGGAAAAGGCTCCAGGAGGCGGTGTCGTCCACCGTGCAGTATTCGGATAGCCAAAAGCTCGAGTTGTCGACGGCTACCGAGTTTGGGGCGGGTGTGCGCGTGCCTGATAGTTGGGACGACGCAGCTCCGGTCCCCATGTCGGAAGAAGAACTAAACGCATGCCTCGTTCCGGCTGAGTTCACCGAGGGTGACGTCGAGATCGCTAAACGGGTGCTTCACCGCCTGCTTGCGAGCGTGACCGCTATGGCTGACGGCATGGAAAAATGGTTGAAGGTCGACCGACGAAAAACGAGCAGCCCGAGATCGATGGGCTCATACGTGGCCTTGCTCGGCTCTGGTGCGCGGCGTTTAAAGTGCCGATTGCTCATATAAAGATATCGGAGAGCGCCGGCAGCCCTACTGCCAATTTCATTGAGACCGGTGCCAAGCTATTCCTTGGCGCCGCGCCGCCTCGCAAGTCGATCGTCACTCGCATCATCGCTTATAGGGATGAAGAGAAAAGCAAGCTATCCTGATTTGCCAGTGCTGATTGCGCTCTAAACCAGCACGCGGGTTTGTTCGCACAAAATTTCTTCAAAGAAGTGTATTTCCCGACGCTGAAATGACTACGCTATGAGGCCTTCGATAGCAACGTAAGGCACTCCAATGCAAACTCTTGTCGCCTTCAGTGAACGCCCCTCAAAGGGATCGTGTACTCTCGAAATTACATCGACCGCATGATCAAGGAGCACCGGTTTAAGCCGGTGTTCCTTTCGCCCCGTCGGCGCGCCTTTGTCGAGGCTGAGTTAGATGCTTGGGTGAAGGCCCGCGTCGACCAGCGAGACGCGGTGGCCTAATGACCACTGATCACGAACATAGCGCCGCTATCGATGAGGCTGCAGCCTGGCTGCGATCTGACAGCCGGGAGCGCATCAGCCGGCCAATTATCCCCCACCTGAAGCAGGCGTTCGGCCTGACCGCTGCTGAAGCGATCGAAGCGATCAGGGAAGCGAACCTGCGGCGGGCCCGCGCCACATGAGCGAAATTACGCCTAGCCGTAAAACTGGCCGACCGAAGGGCTACATCGCCAACTACCAGCCGCAGACCAAGACGCTGCTCGATGCGGTCGACATGGTTCTCACCGAATACCGGGAACACTGGCCGCTCACGATCCGCCATGTCTTTTATCGGCTGGTCGGCGCCTACGGTTATCCGAAGGATGAGTCGTTTTACTCGAAGCTGATCGACCATATCGGCAACGCGCGCCGCGGCCGGGTGATCCCGTTCAATGCGATCCGCGACGATGGCGTGGTCACGCTCCGCATGGACCATTTTGACGACCAGAACCATTTCCTGCGCCATGTGCGGGTGCTCGGCGAAAACTACCATCGGAACATGCTCGCCAATCAAAACCTGCACGTCGAGGTCTGGTGCGACGCCGCCGGCATGCTGTCGCAGCTCTTCAAGGTCAGCCGAGAATTCTCGGTGCAAGCCTATTCCTCAGGCGGCTTCGACAGTCTCACTGCGAAGAAGGATCTGGCCGATCGAATATGCGAGATCGCAAAGCCGACGGTGATCTTGCACCTGGGCGACTATGACCCGAGCGGCAAATCGATGTTCGATGTCATCGCCGAGGACGTCTCTGCCTTCGTCATCGCCGATCGCCCATGGAGTTCGGTGACAGTCGACTTCAAACGCATCGCCCTGACCGCCGACCAGGTGTTTCGCTATTCGCTGCCTACCGTGCCGCCCAAGAAGACCGACAGCCGCACCGCGCGATGGGAGGGTGAGACATGCCAACTCGAGGCGCTGTCGCCCGACAACATCGCTCATATCTTGCGGTCACATATCATCGACCTGTTCGACGTTCACCAGTTCCATGAAGACCGCGATATACAGGCACGCGAGCGGCAGTTGATCACTGCAGCCTTGCCGGCCCCGAGGGGGGATGCGTGACCGTCCAGCCCAGCCCATTCATCCCCGGCGCCGACGCCAGCAATCCGCGGTGGAGCGGCAAGCGGAAGAAGATCCAGCGCAGCGCTGCCATCCACATGAGGTGGGGATCCACGTTCAAGGAATGCGAGGAGGCTTTCGCCGACTGGCACCACTGCGCCCTGCAAATCGTTCACGCCGAGAACATCAGCTTCCGGTTGCTGGCCTTCGTCCGACAGCACCTCAACATGAAGGCCGGGACCATCAGCGGCACGAATTTCGAATTTGCCAAGATGGGAGGAGGCTGCTCAATCAAAACGATATCCCGCGAGATAGGCCTGTACGAGCGGCTCGGCCTGTTCATCGTGAGCCGGTGTCGGCACAAAATCCCGGGTGGTGGCATCAACGAAGTGCGGACGCTTCGGTTGGCGCTGCCGACGCCCTTCAATCCAAAATTTACAGCGAGAGGTGAGGAGCCATGAGGACCACAATGGTCCCGCATGCCGGCGCTGGTCTCCTGGACCACAGTGGTCCCGCATGGACCTTTCCCGCACCCCTCCGCAGGCGAGACCACAGTGGTCCCGCTAATACAGCCATCTCTTGCTCGGGTGACGCATGACACAACTCGACCTTTTCAAGCAGCCAGCAAGGAAGACCGGCCAGATAGTGGCATTCCCCGCCGATCGCCGCGTCGTCCTTATCCGCGCCATCGCACACGAACTCTGCACCCTCGACTATACGCCGGCCGCAAGTTCTGGAGCGAGCACGTCAAAGGCCTCCGAGCCCAGCTTCGCGCCGTCGGTATTCCCTGCCGCCAAGTCGATATGGAAATCCGTCGATACTCGGCAGCCGTTGCCAGCACTATCGACCATTCCATGCCCAATCATGGAGCGCCGCCGCCAACGGCAGCATAATGTCCGCGAAGCGGAACGAGTGGGGGTGTGGGGCCTCAGGCCCCGCGTCTTCCTGTCAGCGCTAAACGCCGCGCGCGCGAGGCTCCTCATTGCCCCTGTTTGCATTGAAACTGAGTTCTGAGAAAATCGCCCAATGCTCGTGCTCGGAACGCGACTTTTTCTCACCCGCTGCTAAGCGTCAAAAAAGAGCGCACACTAGCGCCCATCCGGCTTCAAACCGGTTGTTCTCACCCGTCGAACCCTTGCAAATCAGCCATTCTTGCCGCATCGTCTGCGTCGATAATTTATCTGGGGCAACGCAAGGGCAACGAAAGTGCTAGCCATCAACCCCGCTCAAGCGCCTGACATCGCCCGCAAGTATGGCGGCCTTGCTCAAGGCATGCTGGACCGCCGCACGCGCGAGTGGCGCCGCCGGCAGGAGCTTGTCGACATGTTCGCCCAAGCGCTCGGCGGTGCCGACACGCTGACCCCTGTGACGCTCTCCAAGGTCCAGACCGCGGCCGAGCTTTCCGTGGCCGCTGAACTCACCCGAGTGCGCTTCATAGTAATCAGGCGGCGGGCGCGTTCTACGACGTCGACCTTGGCGCGTCACCCTACGCCGACGTTCGGCTTTTCGGTAAGAACGTGCTCGGCACGGCGGGCGTCAATGCAACCGGCCAGCGCCTGGTGAATGGCGTTAGCTCGGACATGGTGTCGGCTAACGTCACGCCGGCTTCCACGACAGCCGTCACGACCGCTGAAGACCTGATGACCTACAGCATCCCCGCTGCTGCGCTTAAGGTTGGTCAGCGCGTTCGCATCAGGTCCTGGGGCACGACTGCCGCCAATGCGAACACCAAGACCGGCCGGCTATGGTTCGGCGCGACCAACATGGGCGGCTCAACGCCATCGGGTGGGAGGTGAGCGCCGAGCTGCTCGTGACTGGCGCTTCGGCAGAGACCTACAGGCGCACGACAGTCGGAGGAAGCAGCATCTCGCAGGTCGTATGAGGCACAGGTGCCGAGGCCACCAGAGGAGCGATCGTCGTCAAGTTCCAAGGGCAGAACGGAGTGGCGAGCGCTGGCGATATCACCTGCCAGGGCCAGACGGTTGAGATAGTGGACTAGGCCACTGTGGGCACGGGCCTCGGCGCTGCAAGCAGGCGCCGGATCCTCTCGCCTAGGGCCATGCCGGGGACTTCGACAGCAAGGTGAGTGATCCACGCGAGGGCGATGGCTATGGCGATCGACGTGACGCTGTAGACTGCAAAGAGCGAAAAGGGGTCGAGGTCTAGCGACCTTACCCCAAGCTTTGCGACGATCAGCGCGCCCGCAAGGTGAAGTAGGTAAAACGGGTAGCTTATCCGCCCGAGGAAATGGGCGAAGCGATTCGCCGTCAGCCAGGTCGAATTGCGTGAAATGTAGGCAACTACACAAACCGCTCCCGCCATCTGCCAACAACGCATTGCAAAGCCCTGGCCGAGCATGAAGTCAGCCGTCATTAGGGCGACAAGCCCGAGCACAGCGGCAACGCGGGTGATCACGGTGGCCGGCAGATCGTCGATGATCGCGCCAAGGGCGAAGGCGCTCATGAACAGCGGAACCGGGCGATGGTCGAAGTAGGAAACTGCGATTGTGGCGGCTACAAAGGCATAGAAGATTGCCGGGTGTATTCGCCTGCCTGTCGCTGCGGCGTAGACCCAAAGGCTTCCCCAGACCTCGATCTGCAGTGTCCACAGCACCCCGTTTAGAGAGGTGTCGTACAAGATCGAAGCGCCTAGGATCTGCGACCAGGTGCTTGCCGGCGTCAGATAGCCAATGATGAGTGCTGAGGCGGCCGCCACCGGGAAAAGGCGGAAAGTTCTTTGGACGATGTAGGCCACAATGCCATCGTCTCGGCTCCTAAGCGACCGGGAAAGCACCAGACCCGACAGAACAAAGAACACGATAACCGCAGCGTCGGCATGAAAGACGATGTGCAGGAGCCGAAAAACGCCATCCTGCAGCGTCGCGTCCGGTGCTGTTTCGATGGTCATACGCAACGCAGGGCCAACGCCACCGATAGCGGTAGCGCAATGCCCGACCGCCACGCTGAGCGCTGCCAGCCCGCGAAGCGCGTCCAGATCGTAATTTCGCTGCGCCGCCATTAACTGGCTTGAGCCTGAGCTACGGGACTAACCAAATATGCCCATTTGGCGATTGGCCGCCAGTATCTCACATAGAGCCATTGCTCCAGGCGGCCAAACATCAAGCCGCCTCCCAGCCCTGCGCACAGCATAGTGACCACCATCGCCCAAAGCGGCCAGCCTGGCGCCAAGGTATAGATCGCGGAGATGATCGACAGATGGGCGAGATAGAGCCCGTAGGAATAGTCCCCTGCCTTTGCCAACCATTTCGGCACTAAGCCGGCTTCGATTTTGAGGGCGACGAATACCGCCGAAGCACTCAGGACAGCGAGCCCGAGGTAAGTTCCGCTCCAGGCATTTGCGTACACACTCATGATCGAAGTCAGCACCAGCAGGATAAAAAACGGTCGCCAGTCCTTTGTCATCATGCCCGACGCCATCACATAGCCGATGACGAAAAATAAATTCACTCCGACAAGCGGTATCTGTGTGGCAGTTGGGTTTGCAACGGGCACCGCCACTCTCGCAGCGCCTGCAGCCAAGATGACTACAGCCCAACCGACAGCCAGCCACATCCTCTGCTGGTGAGAAGTCCGGCAAAGCATGGCCAGCCAAAGCAGGAAATAGAACTGCATCTCGTAAATCAGCGTCCAATAGGGGATATTGAACGTGGAATTGAGATCACCGGTCGGAAGCAGAAGCAGGGAAGCATCCGGTCCGACGTGGGGGCGTGTCCCTGCGATCCACAGTACGACATAGGCGAAGACGAGGGCGAGGAAGAAGGCAGGGTATATTCGTGTCAGGCGCGCAAGAGCAAAGGCCGTCGGCCCTTCCTTGGACTCCAGTGCCATGACTGCGCCGGAAATGACGAAGAAGATGAAAACACCAGTGGTGCCAAGCTGGAGATGCCGAAAGCCGAGCGTATCAGATCCTGTCACAAGGCCGGAAAAATAGCCCGCATGTTGAATCACAACCAATAGGGCAGCGATAGCTCGTAAAGCCTGCAGACCGGTGTAACGTTGCTCTTTGTTGTTGCCTCCCATCTTTTGCCGATACCACAGAGAAACGCCTGCAGCCAGCAGCCAAGGGTAGTAGCTAGGCCTTATCGACAAGTGGATTCTTCCGCTTTGGCGCGACGTAGCTCTCGACCAGGCGAACATGCTCGACGTCGACAGTCACCAATGGCCGGAGGCTGACGGTCACCGGTGTCGCCGTCAACGCGCGTGACCTTGCCGGTGAGCTCCATATGCTGGCCAATCACAGCCTTCGAAGTCGAATCGACAACAGAATGCGGGAAGTCATAGGAGGGGATCGTCACGCTGATGCGATCGGGTGTCACCCGGCCGCGCACAACCGCCGTGACGGCGACCTCATCGCCAACTTTGATATTGCCCCGAGCCATGTCCCAGATTCTGGAGCAGCCGGCGCTGGCGTCAAGGTGAGCGGGAGCTAATAGATGTCAGCCAGACGGCTGTGCCGGGCCTGTGCGCCATTCCACTGGAAGCCTCCCCCGTTGGTTGTTCTTCCGCCTATGTTGCGCGCGCAAGCTTCGCCCCCGCAAGGGCGTGCTTGAGTTTTTAAAGGTGTCGGCGCATCATCACCGGCGGAGCGTGAGAACTCCCGCAGATGGCCCTGCCGGGCCATCTGCACCCAGAGCGTTAGCGGGGCGATCCCTCCAAGGATCGATATTGCCAACGGGTAGAACGAGCCGACTTAGCCGTCGGAGCGAACGGCAGCACTATGCCGGGAGAGCGGCGGCTATACAAGACCCGAAAGGGAAAGGCCGTTCGCGCATGGTCTCTGGCCATGTTCTCACCCTCCCGGCGCCAGTGCTGTCCACTGGCAACCGGCCGTGAGAAGCCGAAACCAGAGAGCCTACATCATGACCATCCATCAACCTGAAATGCGCCGTGAAGACGGGGCAATCTTCCTCACCGTGGCGGAAAACGACCGCCTGGGGATAGCAACCTGCTCGACGCAATGAGCCCGGATCCTGATCTCGAGGAAAGCCTCGGATGGGGATATGGCAGCCAATTGGAATTGCACGCCCAGGACGGCGAGCGCGAGGAGGAGAACGAGCACGGTGGCGACGTCCAAGACGACACGATTCGCAGGACGAAGGGGACTACGAGCCGAGCCTTGGCTGGGGCAACCGTACGGGGCAAAGCGGCGTCGGGCTGGAAGCCTGGAGCCTTGAGGATGCCTGCGACATCAGCGGCCTCGGCGGGCCCGCGCTCTTCTCAGGCACGGGCTATGCGATCGGGAAGGCAATCCTACGAGAGTTTGCGCAGCGCCGCCCTGATGTGACGCAGGCCTATGTGAAGACGTCGTGCGCGATTGGGGGCGCTGGCGAAGCGGCGAGATCGGCGACTTACCTCTGCTGAAGATCATACCGGGGGTGACGCGCATCCTTCGCGACTGACCTTTCGCCAATTGGCGATAAATGGCCCGCGGCCCCGCGGTGCCGGGCTGGGCGCGCTAGATCATTCCGTGCCGAAACAACCAGCCCCCTGTCTTGCTATGGCGGGCTGCTTTTAAGAATTTCCGCTGCGGTCGATCGTCAATGGACCGAGTAATTGCATTCAGTTCTTCCTGCGATGGCACAGGGGGAGCTTCACCGGTCTTCCACCCCGTCGCCATCTGCCGTTGAACATGTTCCCAGAGTGGCCCGAGCACTTGGTTCATCGGGAAGCCTTTCGAGATCAATGGCAGCATGCCTGTATTGTTGATTCGACGGCCATCGGCATCATAAGCTGAATGCGCCCCGCCGCCTTCGCGGTAAGCCCATGCGCAAAGTGCTTGCGGTCCACGGTCGCCGGCTCCTTCGCGCTGATCTCCCTGTTCATTCGCACGAACCATGCGCAGAGACGGTCGGCTGCACGCTCCTTGGGGAGCGCCTGAGCCGAGAGCGATGCCAAAGCTATAAGCACGCGGCCCGAGCTTGAAGTCCATCACCCGAAATTTGGTTTGGCCTTTCGTATCGATTGTCGAGGCACCCGTCTCCAGCCTCATTTGCATCTGGTCCAGCGACGTAATAGCCGCAACTCGGGCCTTCCCGTCGATGAAGCCCACATACCCGAACGTGTGGCCGGGGGCGTGTTTATCGAAGCCTTGCTCTTCGGCAGCAGCGGCAATTTCCCGCAAGGTCTGATCGAGCGTCCGGTTCGCTCCGCGCAGAACGCCCTCGATCCACTCGCTGACTTCGAAAGGCTTGCTACCTGATCTCGCGCCGGCGCCAGCATAGGTGATGAAGCCGTGACCGTCGACGGTTTCCAGCCTGGCCATCTTGGTGGCCGCGAACGACTTCATGCTGTCCACGCCGCTGTATAGACGGTCTGCGCCGACGAACCACGCGAGCAGTAACCATTTGCAAGGGCGAAGGTCATCGTTGCCCCAGATGTTGCCCTGTCCGGAACTCAAGCAAACGGTCAGGAAAGGGAAAGCGGGCTAAATGTTTGGAAATGTTGGCTCCCCGGGCCGGATTCGAACCAGCGACCAACCGGTTAACAGCCGGTTGCTCTACCACTGAGCTACCGGGGAATAGAGGCTCTCATGTGAGTGGCGCAGCCTATAGCAAACCCTTTTCAGCTTTGCAAAGAAGCATTTCGCATTTTTTAGCGCATTTTCACCCAATGGTTTCTGGCAATCGCCGGATGACACCACATATGAGCCGTCTTGGGCGCCGTCGGACCTTGGTCGGCGGAACCTGAAAGGCGATTGCAGCCTTTAGCGCATATGGCTTTATCGAAGGCAACCGGATCGACTTTCGACATGACTGCAGCAGACGAAAACCAGGCACCGGCGCGGAAAATCTCGGTGTTCGGGCGCGAGTTCACCATGCCGCGCTCGCGCGGGCTGAGGATCGCCATCGGTATCGTGCTGGTGTTTTTCGGCCTTCTCGGTTTCCTGCCGATTCTCGGCTTCTGGATGATTCCGCTCGGCCTTTTGGTGCTTTCCTACGAATTTGCCGCGGTGCGCCGCCTGCGGCGCCGGTTCGTCGTCTGGTGGGAACGGCGTCGCCGGCCAAATTGAAAGCGATGGCGCGCGGTCCCGGAGCGGCCGCTTCGCTTTTCCAGCCCGTCGCAGATTTCCCCCTCAAGATCTCCTTGAGAACGGCAACTGCTGGTGCCAGCCGCGCGCGATATGCGGTGAAAGCCGGTTTGCACCCGCTGCGTAAAGCCGCGGGTTCGAGTTTCGCCGGTCGCGCAGCCATGCTTGAGGAGCGGCCAATATGCCGGTGCGCCAAGCGCTGAAACCGCTCGGGAACCACGTTGCGGCGGCTGATGAGGAAAGCGCGCCGGAATGCCGCGCTGACGCTTGACGACCTTTCGCTGCCACCATATTGAGTTCGCTCGCTGGGAGCGATGAGGCCTCGTGGCGGAGTGGTTACGCAGAGGACTGCAAATCCTTGCACCCCGGTTCGATTCCGGGCGAGGCCTCCAATCGCTTCAACTCCCGCATGCCGGGGGCTTGAGTTCCGGTCGAATGCGCCGCAGTGTCGGCGCGACAAGCGCATTTCAGCGCATTGGCTTTTGACGGATTGGTTGGGACATGAGCGCTGATTTCTCCGAACTTCGCGTCAAGATGGTCGACGGCCAGGTCCGCACCACCGATGTGACCGACGCAGCATTGCTCGACGCCATGCTTGCCGTGCCGCGCGAGGCCTTTGTCGGGGCCGGCCAACAGGCTCTCGCCTATATTGACGAGGATATCCGCATCTCCGACGGCGCCGATGGCAGCGGTGCGCGCTACCTCATGGAGCCGTCGCCGTTGGCCAAGCTTTTGCAGTTGGCCGAGATCGACGCCGGCGATTCGGTGCTCGATGTCGGCTGCGGCACCGGTTATTCCGCGGCGCTGCTGTCCAGGCTGGCCAAATCCGTCGTGGCGCTGGAAAGCGATACCACACTGGCGGAAGCAGCCAAAGCGGCGCTTTCGGCGCAGGGCTGCGATAACGTCACCGTGGTCACCGGCCCACTGCCGCAAGGTCATGCCGCCAAGGCGCCTTACAATGTGATTCTCATCGGCGGCAGCGTCGAGAAAGTGCCTGCGGCGCTGCTTGACCAGCTTGCCGAAGGCGGCCGGCTGGTGGCTGTGGAAGGGCAGGGCAATGCGGGCGTAGCCCGGCTCTTTTTCAACGCAGGGGGGGTTGTAACCGGAAGACGGGCATTTAATGCGGCAATTAAGCCACTACCCGGATTTGAACGCATTCATGCCTTCGAGTTCTAAGTGATTTTGCCTTGCAGCAAAGACTCTGTCATGTTGGCTTACGATTGAACAATCGTTGCTGATTGGTTAACCGGGGTTTCGGGAGCTGTCAGCGGGGGAACGATAGATCGACGCGGCGCTGGCCGATCCCTAGGGATGGGCTGGCGTGGCGTGGTTCCCGTGCAAAACGAATGAGGGATATAAAGTGCCGTCCTTAGCCAAGAGTCTGTTTGTTACCGTCCTCATTTCCGCGACAGCGCTTTCGCCGATAGCCGCCTCGGCGGAAACCATTCTCGGCGCGCTTTCCAAGGCCTACCAGAACAATTCCTCGCTGAATTCGGCCCGTGCCGGCGTGCGCGTCACCGATGAGGGCGTGGCGATCGCCAAGTCGGGCTATCGCCCGGTGATCACTGGTTCGGCTGATATCGATTACACCTCCAGGCACCTAAACGGCAGGAACGCGAGCCTGGCATTGACCACCGGCAGCTTCGGCGTTCGGATTGACCAGACGCTGTTCGACGGCTTCCAGACCAAGAACAGGGTCGCGTCGGCCGCTGCACAGGTGAGGGCCTCGGTCGAGGGCCTGCGCAACACCGAAGAGAACACGCTGTTCAACGCGGCGAGCGCCTATATGGACGTGATTCGCGACCGCCAGGTGGCGGTGCTGACCGAACAGAATCTGCAGTTCCTGACCGAGCAGGCGCGCGCGGCACGCTCGCGCTTCGAGGTCGGCGAGGGCACGCGCACCGATGTGGCGCAGGCCGACGCGTCGCGTTCGGCCGCGGTGGCGCAATTGAGTGCCGCCCGTGCGCAGGCTCTGGCCAGTGCGGCAACCTATCATCAGATCGTCGGTGACGAGCCGGGCAAGCTCAAGGCCGCGTCGCCGTTGGCGAAGCTGTTGCCGAGGAGTCTCGAGGCGGCGATCGGCATTGCATCGAACGAGCATCCGGCCATCCTGGCCGCCCTACATTCCGTCGATGCAGCCGGATTTGATGTAAAGACGCAGGAGGGTGCGTTGCTGCCGCAGTTGACTGCCAGTGCCGGCCTTTCCCATGTCTATCAAAATACCGTACCTGGCGCGGGGGATTCGGACGGCGATTCCAATGCCGCCACCGTCGGCGCGACGCTGACCGTTCCGATCTATTCGGGCGGCCGTACCTCCGCACTCGTTCGTCAGTCGAAGGAATCGCTCAGCCAGGCTCGCATCGAGGTGGATGTCAGCCGTGACTCGGTGCGCCAGGCCGTGACCTCGGCATGGACGCAATACATCGCAGCGCGTGAAAGCGTCGACGCTAATCGGCAGGTGATCGCGGCCGCACAGTTGGCGCTCAACGGCGTCATCGAGGAGCGCAATGTCGGACAGCGCACCACGCTCGACGTGTTGAATGCCCAGAACGCCGTCATCTCGGCAAAGATCGACCTCGCCAGCTCCGAGCGCGATGTGGTTGTAGCGAGCTACGCCATCCTGTCGGCCATGGGCCGCCTGTCGGCCGATCGCCTGGCGTTGAATGTGGTGAAGTACAAGCCTGAAGAGCACTACAGAGCCGTCAAGGACAAATGGATCGGGCTGCGTACGCCGGACGGTCGTTGATCGCGACTGAGCGGTTCAAATCCCGCCAAGATTGAAAGTATCGTAGCGCCGCGCTTCCCAAGGATGCGCGGCGTTTGTCTTTTGTAGCCTAAATTGTTGAAATCCGGCGTCTTCCGAGATTGGGGATTCTCGGATGGCGATCCGTCGGCTACGCTGTCGCCATGATTCGTATCCGGCTTTGCCGGACAGGAATCCAGGAACGGTTCACTACAGCGCCACGCGTCCGATGGATGCGCAAAGGAGGCTGTAGAACTTTGATTTTGCGCCTGATCCTCTTCGAAAATCGAAGATCGATTTTCGGGATCATGCGCGGGGGCGGCGGATGTGACGATGGCGACGGCAAGCAGCGCACAGCGCGAACCTTCCATGGAAGAAATACTGGCTTCCATCAGGAGGATCATCGAAGACAGCGACACCGGCCGCAAGCTGCCGGGCGACGCCGATGAGTTGCGCCAGGACCTTGTGCCGGCCGCCGGGCCTGTTTCGGATGTTGAGGCCTTCCGCAGCGAATTGCACAGCTCGACCGAAAGCAAGAAGCCGGTGACGCTGGCCGAGGTGCAGGCCCAACTGGCCGAGCCGGTGGTTGCGCGGCTGGAGCCGCGGTCCGAGCCGTCGCCAGTGAAGCCTGCCATTGCGGCAAATGCCACGACCGCCGCGCCACCCGCGCATGCTCCGATGACATTGGCGGAAGTAAGCGCCAGGATAGCCAGTGAGCCAGCTCCCGCCGTCGGGGCAGAAGCTGCAGTGCGGGCAAAGGCGGAAACCACCGACTCGATCATCACGGATTGGCGCCGCGAAATCGCGGCCGTTGGCAATCAGGCAAAACCGGCTGACACAGTACGGCGGCCCGAGATCAGGCAGCCGAAGATCAGGCAGCCGGAGACTGAAAATCGGCAGGCAGCAATCGCGGAGGTCGAGGCTTTCGAGGACGATCTCGCTGCCGAGCCGGCTTTCGAGCCTCGTCCTTCGCGCAGCGAGCACGCGCGCCCGGCCGATACAACCCCGGCCCGTCCGGCGATCGTTTCGGAACATACGGGACGGCAGGTCGCAGCCGCCTTCGGCGAGCTCTCCGACGCCTTCGCCAGCCGCAGCAAGAAGACCTTCGACGAGATGGCCGAGGAGATGCTGCGGCCGATGTTGCAGGACTGGCTGGACAACAATCTGCCGACGCTGGTCGAGCGCCTGGTACGCGAAGAAATCGAGCGCGTCGCGCGCGGCGCGCAATAGACATCACCATAGCCCGTTCCGGATTAAGGCGCCGCCTTCGGGCGACGCTTTCGCTGCAGGTCAGCTTCCGGCCGATGTCGCGAACACGATCAGCTTACCGTCGGGATCGCTGACGATGAAGGTGCAGGCATGGCCTTCCCGTTGAAATGACCAGGGCCCCGCCTATTTGCGTTGAAGGACTGAGGCCGCCCTCGCGGTTGACTTGGCCAAAACCTTCCGATTTACACCGGGTCAGCAAAACTCCCGACCGCGCGGACCATTTTCCCATGCTTGAAAAGACCTACGACGCCAAGACCGTCGAGCCCAGGATCGCCAAAATCTGGGAAGAGGCGGACGCATTTCGCGCCGGCGCCGGCGCCGAGGAGGGGGCGGAGGCCTTCACCATCGTCATCCCGCCGCCCAACGTCACCGGCTCGCTGCATATGGGCCATGCACTCAACAACACGCTGCAGGACATACTCGTGCGCTTCGAGCGCATGCGCGGCAAAAACGTGCTGTGGCAGCCCGGCATGGATCATGCCGGCATCGCCACGCAGATGGTGGTCGAACGCCAGCTGATGGAAAAGCAGATACATCGCCGCGATCTCACCCGCGAACAGTTCATCGACAAGGTCTGGGAGTGGAAGGCCGAGTCCGGCGGCGCCATCTTCAACCAGCTGAAGCGGCTCGGCGCCTCGGCGGACTGGTCGCGCGAACGCTTCACCATGGATGAAGGCCTGTCCAAGGCCGTGCTCGAAGTTTTTGTCAGCCTCTACAAGGAAGGGCTGATCTACAAGGACAAGCGCCTTGTGAACTGGGACCCGAAGCTGTTGACGGCGATCTCCGACCTGGAGGTCGAGCCGCAGGAGGTCAATGGCAATCTCTGGCACTTCCGCTATCCGATCGAGGGCGAGATTTTCGATCCGGAAAATCCTGGGACATTCATCACCGTGGCGACGACACGGCCCGAGACGATGCTGGGCGATACGGCAGTCGCCGTGCACCCGGACGACGAGCGCTACTGGCATCTGGTCGGCAAGAATGTCGTGTTGCCGATCGTCGGCCGGAAAATTCCGGTTGTGGCTGACGAGTATTCCGACCCGGAAAAGGGTTCCGGCGCCGTCAAGATCACGCCGGCGCACGACTTCAACGATTTCGAGGTTGGCAAGCGCCACAAGCTGCCGGCGATCAACATCCTGACCATCGAGGCGGCAATAACGCTCAGGGATAACGAGGATTTTCTCGCCGGGCTCGACGTGACGCCGGAGCGCCAGGCCGTCTGGGACGAGCTCGACGGTCTCGACCGTTTCGTCGCGCGCAAGAAAATCGTCGAGCTGATGGAGGCCGGCGGCTTCCTCGACAAGATCGAGCCGCATCGCCACGCCGTGCCGCATGGCGACCGCGGCGGCGTGCCGATCGAGCCGTTTCTGACCGAGCAGTGGTATGCAAACGCCGCCGAGCTGGCCAAGCCGGCGATCGCATCGGTGCGCGAAGGCCGTACCAACTTCGTGCCGAAGAACTGGGAAAAGACCTATTTTGACTGGATGGAGAACATTCAGCCCTGGTGTATTTCACGCCAGCTGTGGTGGGGTCATCAGATCCCGGCCTGGTACGGGCCGGACGGCCGCGTCTTCGTCGAGAAATCAGAGGAAGAGGCGTTGGCTGCAGCGATTGAATATTATCTGGCGCTGGAAGGTCCATGGAAGGCCTGGGTCGAGGACAAACTCGAGAATTTCAAGCCGGGCGAGATCCTGAGCCGCGACGAGGACGTGCTCGACACCTGGTTCTCGTCTGCACTGTGGCCGTTCTCGACGCTCGGCTGGCCGGATCAAACGCCGGAGCTCAAGACCTATTACCAGACCGACGTGCTGGTGACCGGTTTCGACATCATCTTCTTCTGGGTCGCGCGAATGATGATGATGGGCCTGCATTTCATGCACGAGGAGCCGTTCCACACCATCTATGTGCACGCGCTGGTGCGCGACAAGAACGGGCAGAAGATGTCGAAGTCGAAAGGCAACGTCATCGATCCGCTCGACCTCATCGACGAGTTTGGCGCCGACGCACTGCGCTTCACGCTGACGGTGATGGCGGCGCAGGGGCGCGACGTGAAGCTCGATCCGGCGCGCATCGCCGGCTACCGCAATTTCGGCACCAAGCTGTGGAACGCGACACGCTTTGCCGAGATGAACGAGGTCGCGCGCAATGACGATTTCTGGCTGAACGACGCCAAGCTGCCGGTCAACCGCTGGATCCTGACCGAGCTGACCAGGGCGTCGCACGCGATGACCGAGGGCATCACCGGCTACCGCTTCAACGAAGCAGCGGGCGCTGCCTACCGCTTCGTCTGGAACCTGTTTTGCGACTGGTATCTGGAACTGCTGAAGCCGGTGTTCATGGGCGCCGACGAGGCGGCCAAAGCCGAAAGCCGCGCCTGCGTCGCCTTCGTGCTCGACGAGATCTACAAGCTGCTTCACCCCATGATGCCGTTCATGACGGAGGAGCTGTGGGCGCAGACGGCAGGTGGGGGCAGGCCGCGCGCAACGCTGCTGTGCCACGCCGCCTGGCCGTCGCCCGACTTCGAGGACGCCGATGCAGCCGCCGACATCAACTGGCTGGTCGATCTGGTCTCCGGTATTCGCTCCGTGCGCTCTGAAATGAACGTGCCGCCGGCGGCGATCGCGCCGCTGGTGGTGGTCGGCGCCAGCGCCGAGACTCACCAGAGGCTGGAACGCCATGCGTCCGCCATCAAGCGGCTGGCGCGGGTCGGCGACATCTCGCTGCAGGACGCCGCACCCAAGGGCTCGGCCCAGATCGTGCTCAACGAGGCGACGATCTGCCTGCCGCTCGGCAGCCTGATCGATCTGTCCGCCGAGGCGGCGCGGCTGCAGAAGGAACTGGCCAAGGTGACCGAGGAAATCGCGCGGTTGCACAAGAAGCTGTCGAACGAACGGTTCGTCGCCAGCGCGCCGGAAGAGATCGTCGCGGCCGAGCGCGAAAAACTCGACGAATACCGCGATCAGCAGGAGAAGCTTTCGGTGGCGCTGACCAGGGTGCGCGACGCCGGTTGACGGCCGGATTCGCGAGACGCTTGCAGCGCTTCGCGAAGGTTCTTTTGCTCGAAAAATAGGCGTTCCGTAACGTTAATATTGACGTAAACGGAAAGTTTCGACCTCATTGTTGCCATAATGTAACAATGGGGCAGAATGCCGGCAAAATAGCTGGTTTTGGGTGCTGTTTTCAGCGGTTTTACCTGATTTGTTCCCCAGTCTGCCGCCCAAATGGTCATTTTCGAACCTACCGGCCAGGCCGCCACTGTGTTCGAAATGCGGTCCGCTAGAGTGTACATGTACGCTATTCGAATTCATTGTTGCGCCGTTAACCCGAATTGGTTCTAGCTTGACGCACTAGTATTTCGGGGAGGACATCCATGAGCAATTTGCGTTTGAAAGCACTGCTGGGGGCAGGGTGTTTTTCGCTGGGTCTGATCGGTTCCGTGCATGCCGGCGGCCTGGAGCGCGGCGGCTATGACATCGATCTGCTGTTCGATCCCGCGCAGGTCACGGGCGAGGTTACCGGCACCTATGTGATGCCGCAGCGCGACCTCAAGAATGTGGTGGACGCGAATCCGGCTGACGGCCCCCTTAACGCGTTGGGCCTTTCCAACAGCGCCCGCGATACCGCAAGTTATTGGGTGCCGAGCGTGGGCATCAAGGCTGGTATGGGCCCGGTCGATTGTCTTGTCGACTATGGCCAACCGATCGGTGCGTACAGCAATCCCGGCGTTAACTGGGCCGGCGCGAACGGCAATATCGTAACCAAGGTCAAGAGCGAGGCCGTGGGCGGAACCTGCTCGTACAAAATGGACGTCGGCAAAGGCCAGTTTCGTTTCATCGGCGGCGTGTTCCATGAGGACGTCTCGGGCTTCAAGGAACAGCTGGTCGCTCCGCTTCCCGTATTTTTGGGTACAGGCATCGGGCGCCTTGATCTCAAGGGAGACGGCTGGGGATGGCGCGTCGGTGCCGCCTATGAAATTCCTGATATCGCGCTGCGCGCCAGCCTGGTCTACAATTCAGCCGTCAAGCTCGACAACCTCTCGGGGACCCTTGATCTGACCCAGGTTCCCGGATTCCTCGACCCAACTAATCCGATTTTGGGTCGCATAACCGACGTAAGCGGTTCTTCGGAGGTGCCTGAGTCTTTGGAACTCAAGCTCCAGTCAGGTATTGCTCCTGGTTGGCTCGCGTTTGGATCCATAAAGTGGGTCAATTGGAGCGTGTTGCAGAGCATACCATTCTGCCCGACCGGCGCCCCGGGGGCTTGCACCACGACCGGCCCCACCCGCGCTACATCGCTTGATCTGCTCTACCGGGATGGCTGGACGGTCTCAGGCGGTATCGGTCACAAGTTCAACGATCAGTGGAGCGGCGCCGCCATTCTGACCTGGGATCGCGGAACCTCCACCGGTCTGAGCGCCCAGACGGACACCTGGACGGTTGGCGGTGGCGTGGCTTACACGCCGACCCAGAACATCGAGGTTCGTCTTGGTGGGGCGCTGGGCGTGCTTACCAGCGGGTCGATCCATCCAGTCGTAGGCGACGATGGCGTCACCTATGGTACGGACTACACCGCTGACTTCGGCAACGATCTTGTGTCGGCCATTTCAACTTCGTTGAAGGTGAAGTGGTAAGCCTTTCAAATTGAAAAGAAAAAGGCCGGTCATCCCCGGTCTTTTTCTTATGCGGGCACCGCGTCGAGCCTTGTCGGCGAGAGTTGGCGTTGCAGATACGCCGCACGGGCGTCGCCTCTCGCGATTGTGACGTTTTGGCAACAGTTTCTGAACAACCCCCGCGCTAGACTTCCGCCCGACCAAATTGCCCATTTCCCGCCATAAACCCGGCGCACCTCGAATTTGTCTCGGGACACGCGCCAAAAGGCTCGGCGATGAGGCAGGCCGCGCCGCCCGCGGCAAGGAAGAGAATGGACGCCAAAGTCATCTCCAAGGCCAAGCTGCCTAGCCGCCATGTGACCGTCGGTCCGGCGCGTGCGCCGCACCGTTCGTATCTCTATGCCATGGGGTTGTCGGCGGCCGAGATCGCGCAGCCGCTGGTCGGCGTTGCCTCCTGCTGGAACGAAGCGGCGCCTTGCAACATCTCGCTGATGCGCCAGGCGCAAGTGGTCAAGAAAGGCGTCGCGGCCGCCAACGGCACGCCGCGCGAATTCTGCACCATCACCGTCACCGACGGCATCGCCATGGGCCACCAGGGCATGAAGTCGTCGCTGGTGTCGCGCGATGTCATCGCCGATTCGGTCGAACTCACCATGCGCGGCCATTGCTACGATGCGCTGGTCGGCCTTGCCGGCTGCGACAAGTCGCTGCCCGGCATGATGATGGCCATGGTGCGGCTCAACGTGCCGTCGATCTTCATCTATGGCGGCTCGATCCTGCCGGGCTCTTATCGCGGCCGCCAGATCACCGTGCAGGACGTGTTCGAGGCGGTCGGCCAGCATTCGGTCGGCACGGTCAGTGATGCCGAACTGCTCGAGATCGAGCAGGCGGCGTGTCCGTCCGCCGGCTCCTGCGGGGCCCAGTTCACCGCCAACACCATGGCCACCGTCGCCGAGGCGATCGGCCTGGCGCTGCCCTATTCCTGCGGCGCGCCGGCGCCTTACGAGATGCGCGACCGCTTCAATTTCGCCTCCGGCGAAAAGATCATGGAGCTGATCGCCAAGAACATCCGGCCGCGCGACATCGTCACGCTGAAGGCGCTGGAGAATGCGGCGACCGTGGTCTCGGCCACCGGCGGCTCGACCAATGCGGCTTTGCACCTGCCGGCGATCGCGCATGAGGCAGGCATCAAGTTCGACCTGTTCGACGTTGCCGCGATTTTCGAGAAGACGCCCTACATCGCCGACCTCAAGCCGGGCGGCAAATATGTCGCCAAGGACATGTTCGAGGCCGGCGGCATTCCGCTGTTGATGAAGACGCTGCTCGACCATGGCTATCTGCATGGCGACTGCATGACCGTGACTGGCCGTACTTTGGCCGAAAACATGGAGCATGTTGCCTGGAATGATAGCCAGGATGTGGTCCGTCCCGCCAACCGACCAATCACCCAAACCGGCGGTGTCGTGGGCTTGAAGGGCAACCTTGCCCCCGAAGGCGCGATCGTGAAGGTCGCGGGCATGACGGAGCTGAAATTCTCAGGTCCGGCACGGTGTTTCGATTCGGAAGAGGAATGTTTCGAGGCGGTCACGCACCGCAACTACCGGGAAGGCGAGGTTCTCGTCATCCGTTACGAAGGTCCGCGCGGCGGCCCGGGCATGCGCGAGATGCTGTCGACGACGGCGGCGCTCTACGGCCAGGGCATGGGCGGCAAGGTCGCCCTCATCACCGACGGTCGTTTTTCGGGCGCGACGCGCGGTTTCTGCATCGGCCATGTCGGGCCAGAAGCTGCCGTTGGCGGCCCGATCGGACTGCTGAAGGATGGCGACGTGATCTCGATCGACGCAACCAAAGGCACGATCGAGGTCGACCTGTCCGAGGCTGAACTGGCAACGAGGGCGAAGGCCTGGAAGGCGCGCACGACCGACTATCAGTCGGGCGCGATCTGGAAATATGCACAGACGGTAGGGCCAGCCCGCGACGGCGCGGTCACCCATCCCGGCGGTGCCAAAGAAACACATTGCTATGCGGATATCTGAGTTGTTGAGGTCGTCTGTCCTTCCGGCACTGGTCGCTGTTGCGATCTTTGGCGCCGTGGGCCAGGCCATGGCCTTCGACGACAAGGTGTTCGACGACAAGACCGGCGTGAAGCCGCAATCGAGCCCATGGGCCGTGTTCCAGTTCGGCTTCTCCGCCTACAAGAGCGGCCACAAGGAACAGGCGGTCGAGGCCTATAAATACGCCGCCGAAAACGGCCAGATCGGCGCCACCTGGAAGCTCGCGCGCATGTATGCCGAAGGCGACGGCGTGACGCGCGACGACTATGCGGCGTTCAAGTTCTTCTCCGAGATCGTCGATCAGGATGTCGAGCCGGGGTCGCCGGAGGAAAGCTATGTCTCCGACGCGCTGGTGGCGTTGGGCGACTATCTCAGGACAGGCATTCCCGGTAGCCCGGTCGAGGAAAACGAGGTCGCGGCGCAGGAATATTACATGCGTGCGGCCGCCAACTACCGCAATCCGAACGCCCAGTTCGAGATGGGCCAGATGTTCCTGAAGGGCGAGGGCGGCGTGAAGGCCAGCGTCAAGCAGGCCGGTCGCTGGTTCCAGCTCGCTGCCGAAAAGGGCCATGCCGGCGCCCAGGCGACGCTCGGCAATCTTCTGTTCCAGAGCGGCAAGATCGTGCGCGGGCTGGCCATGATGACCGCCGCGCTCGAACGCGCCTCGCCGAGCGACCAGCCGTGGATCCGCGGCATGCAGGAAGAGGCATTTGCCGCCGCCGGCGAAGCCGACCGCCGCACGGCGATTTCGCTTGCCGACGATCTTCTCACCAAGGGTGGTGACGACCAGTGAAATTGCCAATCTCCCCCCTTGTGGGGGAGATGCCCGGCAGGGCAGAGGGGGGCGCTGTCCCGCTGGCATTTCAGTTGACTAAAGTTTGCCCGGGTTGGACTGAGAGGGTGAGCTTGTTTGACCGAAAGGTCGCCTTTCTTCGCGCTCCCCCCTGGCCTGCCGGCCATCTCCCCCTCAAGGGGGGAGATTAGCTCACATCCATCAGTTCTCGGTGAGTTCCGCCGGCATCGCTCTGTACACCGGCATCGAGATCGGCGTGACGTGAAGATGCGGCTTAATCGTGCTGTCGGGACAGGTATCGCCGATCTTGGTCCATGAGGTGTTGTTGAGCACCAGGTCGCAGCGGGCCATATGGCTCTTGTCTGAAACCGTCAGGCAGGTGACCTGGCCGACTTGGTAGGACTTGCCATTGGCCAGGCACTGCTGGTCGGCAAGTGCCGCTGCAGGGGAGGCCATGGCAAATGCCAGGCCGATTGGACAAAGGAGGAATCGTAGTGCCATGGAACCCCAGCCGCCATGCTGATCTCTGACTGAATGGCGCGATTGTGGCGATATCAGGGTTTCGGCTGATATCAAGCCGGCAGCAGCGCCAGATCGATCGCCACCGGCACGTGGTCGGAAGGTTTTTCCCAGGCGCGCACGTGCTTTTCAATCGAGGCCGAGGAAAAGCGGTTGGCGGCTTCGGGCGACAACAGCAGATGGTCGATGCGGATGCCGTTGTTCTTCTGCCAGGCACCGGCCTGGTAATCCCAGAAGGTATAGACATCGGCCGCATCGGTGACGGCGCGCACTGCCTCGGTGAAGCCGAGATTCTTCAGCCGCCGGAAGGCCTGCCGGGTCTGCGGCTGGAACAGCGCATCGCCAAGCCAGTTCTCGGGGAAGCGCGCATCGACCGGCTCGGGGATGACATTGTAGTCGCCGGCCAGCACCAGCGCCTCCTCCAGAAGCAGGCGCTGCTCGGCCCAGCGATGCAGCCGTTCCATCCAGGCCAGCTTGTAGGGAAACTTCTTCTCGTCATCGACCGGGTTGCCGTTGGGCAGATAGAGCGAGGCGACGCGCAGCGCGCCCTGGTCGGTCGAGAACACGCCCTCGATGAAGCGCGCCTGCTCGTCGGTGTCATCACCGGGCAGGCCTCGGATAACCTCGTCGAACGGAAGCTTCGACAGCAGGGCGACGCCGTTAAAGCCCTTCTGGCCATGGGTTTCCACGTTGTAGCCAAGCGCCTCGATCTCGGCGCGCGGGAACTGCTCGTCGACCGACTTGATCTCCTGCAGGCAGACGATGTCGGGCTGGCTTTCGCTCAGCCAGTGGGTGAGGTTGCCGATGCGGGCGCGAATGCCGTTAATGTTCCAGGTGACGATTTTCATGGGCGGCCTCAGGGATGTTCGGGCGAAAGACGTTCGACAAGCCCGATCGTATTGCCTGCCGGGTCCTTTAGAAAGGCCATCCACTCGCTTTCCCCCGCCGTTCCGAACGTGCCTTCGGTGTCGTTGTGGACGAGCGCCGGCGGTGCGGTGAAGGGAACGCCGGACGCTTTCGCCTCGGCGTGGAAGGCTTCGAGCCCGGCTATATCGAGATAGACGGTGCCGGCCGGAACGCCATCGGTGAACAGCAACCTGATATCACCGGCCATGATGAAGGCAATGCCCGGCGGATCGTAGCGGGCGTGAACGTTGAGGCCGAGCACATCGCGCCAGAAGGCCAGCGTCACGTCGAGATCGCGCCCGGCCGACAGTGCGACCTGACGGACCGGGCCGACGCCGGACATCTGCCTAGATGGAGAAACTGGTGCCGCAGCCGCAGGAGGCGACTGCATTGGGGTTGCGGATCTGGAACGACTGGCCCATCAGATCGTCGACGAAGTCGATCACCGAGCCGCCCATATAGACCAGCGACAAATCGTCGATCAGCACGGTGGCGCCGTCCTTTTCGATGGCGACGTCGTCGTCATTGCGCGTATCGACCAGGTCGAACCTGTAGGAAAAGCCGGAGCAACCGCCGCCCTCTACGGAGACGCGCAGCGCCGTCTTGCCGGTCTCGCCAGAGACGATTTTCGCGATCCGCCTGGCGGCGGACTCGGTCATCTCGACTTTCATGGCAGTCTTGGCATCAGCGCCCATGGGCGTCACCTTGCTTTCGGTTTCACATGATAGGTATGAAGCGCGAAGGGGCAAGTCAACTGCGGCGGCATCAGCCATGACAAATGAGCTTGGCGACATTGGGTTCGGCTATCGGCCGCGCGCGGCCTATGCCAGCGACCCAGCCAGGTCGCGCGGGCGGCTCTATGACGAGGTCGAGAGCCCGACTCGCACGCCATTCCAGCGCGACCGCGACCGCATCATCCATTCCACCGCCTTCCGCCGCCTGAAGCACAAGACGCAGGTGTTCGTCGCCCATGAAGGCGACCACTATCGCACCCGGCTGACGCATTCGATCGAGGTCGCGCAGATTGCGCGGGCTCTGGCGCGAGCGCTGCGCGGCGACGAGGATCTGGCCGAGGCGGTCGCCTTGGTGCACGATTTCGGTCACACGCCGTTCGGCCATACCGGCGAGGACGCGCTGAACGAGCGGATGGCCCAATGGGGCGGCTTCGACCACAATGCGCAGTCGCTGCGCGTGGTGACGCGGCTGGAGCGGCGCTATGCCGAGTTCGACGGGCTAAACCTGACCTGGGAAACGCTGGAAGGGCTGGTCAAGCACAATGGGCCGCTGACAGATGCCAAGGGAAAAGGGCTCAAAGGCCCGGTGCCGCAGGCGATCCGCGACTATTCCGAGCTGCACGACCTCGAACTCGACCATTTCGCCGGCATCGAGGCGCAATGTGCTGCGATCGCCGACGATATCGCCTACAACACCCATGACATCGACGACGGCCTGCGCTCCGGCTTCCTGACCTTGGACATGCTGGAAACGGTGGCGCTGCCGGGATCGATCCTGGCAAGCGTGCGCGCGCGCTATCCGGGCCTGGACGATGTGCGCACCGGCCATGAGCTGATGCGCCGGCAGATCACGATGATGGTCGAGGACGTCATTGTTTCCACCACCGCCAATCTGGAGCGCATCAAGCCTGACAGCGCCGAAGCGGTGCGGGCGGCGGGCGAGACGATGGTGACCTTTTCCGCAGACATGGCGGCGACCGAGAAGGATTTGAAGACCTTTCTTTACAAGCATCTCTACCGGCATGACGAGGTGATGCGCGTTCGCACTGAGGCCGAGCAGATCGTGCGCGACCTGTTCGATGTCTATTTCGCCGATCCGCGCGCCATGCCGGACGGCTGGCGGGAGGGGCTCGACCGGGCGGAGGACCGCATCAAGGCGCGCAGCGTCGCCGATTTCCTGGCGGGGATGACGGATACCTACGCCTTGAAGGAACACCGCCGTCTGTTTGACCATACGCCCGATTTAAGCTAGGGCGGGCGCGATTTGCCGGCCAATGAGCCGGTTCCCCTGCACAGTCCGCCAGAGCAAGACCCATGAACATCTTCGCCGATTTCAGCGCGCGAATCACAAAAGCCGTCGAAGCGCTTGATTTGAAAGACAGTAATGGCGTTTCGCCCGACCTGTCGCGCATCGCCGTCGAGCCGCCGCGCGACGCCAGCCATGGCGATCTCGCCACCAATGCGGCGATGGTACTGGCCAAGCCGACAGGGCACAACCCGCGGGCGCTGGCCGAGCGGCTGGTGGAAGTGCTGCGCAGCGACGCCGATGTTGCCGAAGCCGACGTCGCCGGTCCCGGCTTCGTCAATCTCCGGCTCAAGGACGCTTTCTGGCAGGCACATCTGACCGCGGTGCTCGGCGAGGGGCAAAACTACGGCCGCTCGACCATTGGTGGCGGCAAGAAGACCAATGTCGAATATGTTTCGGCCAATCCGACCGGGCCGATGCATGTCGGCCATTGCCGGGGCGCGGTTGTCGGCGACACGCTCGCCAATCTGATGGCCTTCGCCGGCTATGACGTCACCAAGGAATACATCATCAACGACGCCGGCGCGCAGATCGACGTGCTCGGGCGTTCGGCCTTCCTGCGCTACCGCGAAGCGCTGGGCGACGACATTGGCGAGATACCGGCCGGCCTCTATCCCGGCGATTACCTTGTGCCGGTCGGTCAGGCGCTGGCTGCCGAATTTGGCCGCAAGCTCTTGCAGATGCCCGACGATGAGTCGCTGGCAATCGTCAAGGACCGCACGATCGACGCCATGATGGTGATGATCCGCGAGGATCTGGCGTTGCTCAATGTGCATCACGACGTTTTCTTCTCCGAGCGCACGCTGCATGCCGACAATGCCAAAAAAATCCGCTCGGCGATCAACGATCTGACGCTGAAAGGCCATATCTACAAGGGCAAGCTACCGCCGCCCAAGGGCGAGAAGCCGGACGACTGGGAAGACCGCGAGCAGACGCTGTTTCGCTCGACGGCGGTCGGCGACGACATGGACCGGGCGCTGGTCAAGTCCGACGGCTCGTTCACCTATTTCGCCGCCGACGTCGCCTATCTCAAGGACAAGGTCGACCGCGGTTTCGTCGGCCTGATCTATGTGCTGGGCGCCGACCATGGCGGCTACGTCAAGCGGCTGGAAGCGCTGGCGCGGGCGATTGCAGGCGATGATCTGAAGCTGCAACTCACGGTGCTGCTGTGCAATCTGGTGAAGCTGTTTCGCGATGGCGAACCGATTCGGATGTCGAAGCGGTCGGGCGACTTCGTGACTTTGCGCGAAGCGGTGGAGGAGGTGGGCCGCGATGCGATCCGCTTCATGATGCTCTACCGCAAGAGCGATGCGCCGCTCGACTTCGATTTCGCCAAGGTCACCGAACAGTCCAAGGACAATCCCGTGTTCTACGTGCAGTACGCTTCGGCGCGCTGTCATTCGGTGTTCCGGCAGGCGAGCGAGCAACTGGGCGAGGCCAATTTCGACCGCAACAGCCTGGCCGCGGCCTCGGCGTCGCTCACCGATGAGGGCGAGATCGGCCTGATCCGGAAGCTGGCTGAATATCCCCGGCTGGTCGAATCTGCGGCCCTTGCGCTGGAGCCGCACCGGCTGGCATTCTACCTCTACGATCTGGCTTCCAGCTTCCATGGACACTGGAATCGGGGCACCGAGAATGCCGACTTACGTTTTGTTAAGGTTAACGACCGACAATTGACTCATGCCAGACTAGGGCTGGTGCAGGCTGTTTCGGATGTTTTGACCTCCGGCCTGACGCTGATTGGGGCTGATGCGCCCACTGAGATGCGTTAGGTTTAACTAAAACACCTGTCACCATTTGCCCACATTGCGCTGGTAAGGGCCAACCCTACGCGACGTCCATGGCGTCCGAATGAGTGCGAGTTCGGGAACAATAATGGCAGACAGAACCCAGCTGAGAGTAGCCGACAACAACGACATCGCCGAAGATGATCCGTTCGCTGAACTGACCAGGATCATGGGTTTCGATCCGCGCCAGCCGGTCAAGCCGCAGGCGCCAGCCGTCGAGACGGCTGCGGACGAGGGCGATTTCGACATCGACCTCGAGAAGGAGTTGATGGGCGAATTCGGCGATGAAGTCGGTTCCATGGAAGCCAGCCAGCCAGCTCCCGAGGTTCACCAGCCTGCCGCTGAGCCCTACGAACCTGCTGCCGAGATTCGCGAGCCGGCTTTCGAAACCACGGATGCCGCGATGGACGATGCGCTGGCTGCTTCGCTGGAATATGATTTCGTCTTCGACGATGCCGCCGATCTGGATTTCGGCGCTGCCCCGCAGGCTGCGGCTGCTCCCGTTGAACCCTCGTTTGCCGAACCTTCGTTTGCCGAGCCCGCATTCGACGAAGCTGCATTCGACGATGATTTCGACAATGCCGTGGCCAGCTCGCTGGAAAACGTATCGCCGCTCGAAGACGACCTGCCGATGGACGACGACCTTGCCGCTTCGCTCGAGCAGGGGTTGCTGCTCGATGACGATGCGACCGTCGCCCGTGCCGCAGATGTCGCCCAGGTTGCTGCTGCGCCCGCCGACGATGTCGCGTTCGACGATGATTTCGACAATGCCGTCTCGATGTCGCTGGAAGACGAGCTGACGCTGGACGGTCCTGCGCCGGCGCAGGACCAGTATGCCGCGCCAGTAGCCGAGGCGCCGGTCGTCGGAGTCGCCGACCACACTGTTGCCGACGAGGATTTTGCGGGTCATTTCGATGACGCGATGGCCGATGTCGACATGGACTTTGCGGCCCAGGATTTTGCGGCCGAGGATTTCGAGCCGCAGGCTTTCGAGGCTCAGCCTGTTGAGGCCGAGGATCCGGAAGAGCGCGATCTGGATGTCAGCGATCTGCAGGCCAGCGCGCCGGTTGAGATGGATGCGCCGGAAGTGGACGAGACGCCAGCCTGGACCGTGGAGGCCAGCCCCTCTCATGAGACTGCGCACGAAGCATTCGACGATTTCGATCTGAGCATCGATGATGCGCTTGCCGATCACGAGCCGGTGGCCGAGACCGCACCCGCTCCGGTTCAGCCAACTCCGGTCGCACCAGCCTATGTGGCGCCTACCAATATGGCGACCCCGGCCGCTCCGGTCGCTGACGAACGGACGTTGGAAGATGAACTCAACGCGTTGCTTGGCGCCATGACCACACCACGCCCGGCGCCAGTCGCGCCGATTCCGGTCGTCACCGAGCCCACCAGGGCTGCCGCCATCGAGCCCACCAGGACTTATGAGTCGGTTGCCCCGGTGCAGCGGTCCGTCGCAACGCCGGTCGCTCCGGTCGATAATCTCGACTGGGACCTGGACGAACACGCGCCGGCTCCTCAGGAGGCCCAGGCGGACGATGCCGATTTCGACGATCTGCTTGCCGGCGAACTCGAGGGCCATGAGCCCGAGATCGAGTTCGATGATCATGCCTTCGATGCGGCGCTCGCCAAGGGCATCGATCTCGGTAAGGACACGGCAGCACCGGTCGCTGGCGATTGGCGCTCGACGCCGCCGGAGCCGGCGCGTTCGTGGAGCCGCGTGACTCCCACCCCGGCCCAGCCTTCCTTTGCAGCGCAGCCGCAACCTTCTTTTGCAGCGCAGCCGCAAGCTTCTTTTGCAGAAAAGCCGTCCATGCCGCCAGCGGCAGCGCCAAGCTATCGCGACCAGCCGGTTGCCGCTGCTGCCTATGTGGCGCCGACGCCATCGCGCCAGGCGCCGCCTCAGGCCTATGACGAGATGCCGGATGTCGAGACGGTCGATGTGCCGGAGCGTGTCGTGGCGATTGCCGACGACCTCGACATTCCAGAACTCAGCTTCGAGCAAGACGAGCCCGCCGCCTATGACGACATCGACGCCGAATTCGCCGGCATGCTCAACGAGATGAACGCGGTGGAAGTGGCGCCGCCCACTGCCGCACGCAGTGCCGGCTATGATGACGATTCCTACAGTTCCGGCTTCGGTTCGGGCCACGAGCTCGACCAGCGCGCCTATGCGGCGCGGCCAGCCGAAGTGCTTGCAGCCACGCAAGCTCACCACGCCGATGCCGCCGGCGGCTTCGACATGGACGATCTGCCCGGCAGCCAGCCGGTTTCGCAGGCCGACGATTTCGCGGTCGACGAACTCGACTACGATCCGGATCTGGACGAGGCAATGGCGGTGCCGGGCCTCGCCGAGCAGGAAGCCGCACGGCCGCGCAGGAGCGGCCTGCTGGTCGCGGGCGTCGTTGCTGCGGTTGCGATTGCCGGCGGCCTTGGCGCCTTCGCCTTGTCGTTCGGCGGCAAGGGCGGCAGCGATGCGCCGGTCATTGTCAAAGCCGACAACAGGCCGATCAAGGTCAAGCCCGAAAATCCGGGCGGCGCCGTGGTGCCGAACCAGGACAACAAGGTTTATGATGCGGTCGCCAAGGGCACCAAGCCGGCCGAGCCGGTTCAGGAGAAGCTGGTCACCAACACCGAAGAGCCGGTCGATGTGAAGGCGCAGGAGCCTGAAAGCCGCGTCGTCGATCTGTCGCCCGACGATACTGCCCCAGGCCCGGACGCTGCCGGCAACCCCGAAGCTGCCGTCAACCCCGACGCTGCCGGCAACCCCGACGCGGCTGTCGCGCCGGCGCCAAAATCCGAGGACCGCATTGCGCAGGTGCTGCAGGAAGCCGAGAAGAACCCCGATACGGTCGCCGTTGCCCCGCGCAAGGTGCGGACCATGGTGGTCAAGCCCGACGGCTCGTTGGTGGCACGCGAGGACTCGACGCCGGCCGCGCCGCAGGTTGCGGCGACTGAGCCGCTTGACCCGGCGCCGCAGCACGTCGCCCCTTCGGCCGATGCCGAGCAGACCGGCACCGTGGCGCCTGCCGATCAGGCAAATAGCGACCAGGCAAGTGCCGAGACCGCCAAGCCGGTCAAGCCGGTAAAGCCGGCGGCTGCGCCGAAGGCTGAGACCCAGTCCGCCAACACGCCGCAGACGGTTGCCGTAGCGCCGCAGCGCCCGTCCGACCAGCCGGTCGACGTGGTCGGCGAGGTCAAGCCCGACCAGGTTGCCTCCATCCCGGCGACGGCTTCGACATCGGGCGGTTCGTGGTCGATGCAGATCGCTTCGCAGCCGACGGTCGAAAGCGCCCAGGCCAACTACGCCGACCTGCAGCGCCGCTATGGAAATGTGCTCGCCGGTCGCACCGCCAACATCGTCAAGGCGGAGATCGCCGGCAAGGGCACCTTCTACCGTGTCCGGGTGCCTGCGCAATCGCGCAACGATGCGATCAATCTGTGCACCAGCTACAAGGCTGCCGGCGGCAACTGCTTCGTGTCGCGGTAAGGCCGGATCCAATTATCAGAGCCGGTGCGTTCCCAAGGGTCGCGCCGGCTTTTTCATGTGGATGGGCGAGAGGTTGAGGCGCTTGCCGTCCGGGGAGATTCCCTTTGGCGGCGCGAAGCCCTAAACTGGTGGAATGACCGAATCAAAATCCATGATCCTCGGCTGTGCCGGGAAATCGCTGACCCGCGAAGAAATCCGTTTCTATCGCAATGAATGCCCGTGGGGCTTCATCCTGTTTGCGCGCAATATCGGCGAAACGGAGCAGATCCGCGATCTGGTCGCCGAAATGCGCGACTGTATCGGGCGCCCCGATGCGCCGGTGTTCATCGATCAGGAAGGTGGCCGGGTGCAGCGCCTGCGGCCGCCGCTGGCGCCGAACTATCCCGCCGGCGGCGCGCTCGGTGCATTGTGGCGCAAGGACCATGATGCCGGCACCCGCGCTGCCTGGCTGATGGCGCGGCTGCACGCCTTCGACCTGTTGCGCTTCGGTATCTCGGCCGATTGCCTGCCGGTGCTGGACGTGCCGATCGAGGGCGCCAGCGACGTCATCGGCGCGCGCGCCTATGGCAAGGAGCCGCGCCCGGTCATCGAACTTGGCCGCGCCGCCGCGGAAGGGCTGATGTCCGGCGGCGTGTTGCCGGTCATGAAGCATATTCCGGGCCATGGACGCGCCTTCGCCGACACGCATTTCGAGCTGCCTGTGGTCGACGCCTCGCTGAGCGACCTGCAGCGGCATGATTTCGCCCCTTTCCGCGAGCTTAGCCATCTGCCGATGGCGATGACGGCGCATGTCGTCTACAGCGCCATCGATCCGAACAACCCAGCGACCACCTCAGGCAAGGTCATCGACGAGATCATCCGCCGCGAGATCGGCTTCGACGGGCTGTTGATGAGCGACGACACCTCGATGAAGGCGCTTTCTGGGGATTTCCCGACAAAGGCGGCCTCGATCCTTGCGGCGGGCTGCGATCTGGTCCTTCACTGCAATGGCGTTTTCGAGGAGATGGCAGGCATCGCATCGCGAACCACGGGACTTGAAGGGACGTCGCTGGAGCGCGCCAAGCGGGCGCTGACCTATATAAGGGATCGCGACCGGGCCGACGAAACCGAGATACGCGCCGAGTTTGCCACCTATTTCGATGCGGTGGCCTAGAGACGGATGATTTCAGGTCTGTTCGACCTGAAATCTGAATCCGTCTCTAAATTAGATAGAGAGAGCATGATGTCGTCCGAAAACCGCTTCACACTTTCGGCATCGTGCTCTAACCAGAGGTAAAGGAACAAGTGGCGGAGACATTGGACAGCAAGGCTGCGAAGGCCGCACCGATGGACCGTCTGTGGGCCGAGAACGACGATTCACGGGTCACCGGCGACCCGTCGCTTGTCGTCGACGTCGCCGGGTTCGAAGGTCCGCTCGACCTCTTGCTGCATCTCGCCCGCAACCAAAAGGTCGATCTGTCGCGGATTTCCATCTTGGCGCTGGTCGAGCAGTATCTGACCTTCGTCGAGACGGCGAGGGCGCTAAGGCTTGAGCTTGCCGCCGACTACCTGGTGATGGCGGCGTGGCTGGCCTTCCTGAAGTCGAAGCTCCTCATCCCCAAGCAGCCCGGCGAAGAAGGCGAAAGCGGCGAGGAACTGGCCGCGGTGCTGCAGTTCCGGCTGAAGCGTCTGGAGGCCATGCGCGACGCCTCGGCAAGGCTGGTCAACCGCAACCGGCTCGGCCGCGACGTGTTTGCACGCGGCATGCCTGAAATGGTCATCGTCGAGAAGCGTAACGCCTATTCGGCCTCGCTCTACGATTTGCTCACCGCCTATGCGCAGCAGCGCCAGAAACAGGCGATCACCAATGTGACAATTGCCCGGCGTGGCGTGTGGTCGCTCAAGGATGCGCGCGATATCCTGACCCGGCTGATCGGCTCGCTGCGCGACTGGACGGCGCTGGACAGCTATCTGATCAATTACCTGACCAGCCCGGACGAACGGCGTACCGCGATTGCCAGCTCGTTTGCGGCGTCGCTGGAACTGGTGCGCGAAGGCAGCATCGAGATGCGGCAGGACCAGGTGTTCGCGCCGCTCTATCTGCGCGGCCGAGCGCAGCCAATTAAGTCAGTCGAGGTAGCATCATGAGCGAACGCGCCAACGCTTCGGTCATTCCGTTCATGGTTGAAGAAGAGACCGAGGAGGGCATTATCGCCCAGGACCCGACTGATACCCTGCTTCTGAATCCTGGCGAACGGCTGCACATGGCCGAAGCCATACGCATGGCCGAGGCGATCGTGTTCGCCAGCGCCGAGCCGGTCAGCGAAAAGCAGCTCGCAGCCAGATTGCCCGACGGCATCAGCATTGCCGCTGCCATGGCTGAGCTGCAGCAGATCTATGCGCGGCGCGGCGTCAATCTGGTCCGGGTCGGCGATGCCTGGGCTTTCCGTACCGCCGGCGATCTCGCCTTCCTGATGAGCCGCGATACGGTGCAGCAGCGCAAGCTGTCGCGCGCGGCGCTCGAAGTGCTGGCGATCATCGCCTACCACCAGCCGGTGACGCGCGCCGAGATCGAGGACATCAGAGGCGTCGAGACCTCGAAGGGCACGCTGGATACGCTGCTCGAAACGGAATGGGTGCGCATGCGCGGCCGCCGCCGCACGCCCGGCCGTCCCGTCACCTACGGCACGACAGACACTTTCCTCGACCATTTCGCACTGGAGGAGATCCGCGATCTTCCCGGGATGGACGAACTGAAGGGGGCAGGGCTGCTCTCCGGCCGCATGCCGTCGAATTTCGCCATCCCGTTGCCGCCGGCCGATCCGGACGCGCTGACCGAGGACGAGGATGCGTTGACCGACATCGATCTCGAGGAACTCGGCCTGCTGACGCCGCGCGTCACGGAAGATTGACCGCAAGCCGCTGTCAAAAAGCTGCATTGCTGCGGTAGATGCGCCGATTGGTAGCGGGCAGCTTTGCCGAAAATGCGTGACATAAGCCACGCCTTCATAAACTTTGTCGCTGTTGTGTTTGAATCCCAACGCGAAAACGCATAGATCATCGCCAGGGAAAACATTCGAGAGAGAGTTACAATGGGTTCATTTTCGATTTGGCACTGGATGATCGTGCTGGTGATCGTGCTGCTGGTGTTCGGCCGCGGCAAGATACCCGAGCTGATGGGCGACATGGCCAAGGGCATCAAGAGCTTCAAGAAGGGCATGGCCGACGACGATACCGCCGAAGACAAGCGCACCGTCGAGCACCGCCCGGACGAGACCGTTTCGGCAGTGAAGGAAAAGGCCAGCAAGAGCTGAGCCGAAGGTTGTTGCTTTTGTGCAAGTCGTTGTCCCAAAACCGCTTCGCACTTTTGGGCGACAAGCACTAGTCGGAACTGATTGCCATGTTTGAAGTCGGCTGGACCGAAATGCTGGTGATCGCGATCGTCATGATCGTGGTCGTCGGACCCAAGGATTTGCCCAATATGCTGCGCACCTTCGGCCGCACGACGGCGAAGCTGCGTGCCATGGCCTCCGACTTCCAGAAGCAGTTCAACGAGGCGTTGAAGGAAGCCGAGCTCGACGACGTCAAGAAGTCTGTCGATACGCTGCGCGGCCTCAATCCGGCGGCCGAAATCCGCAAGCAGCTCAATCCGTTCGAACAGGCGGCAGCCGAGGTTCGCTCCGGCGTCGATGCGGTGATGAAGCCGAAGCCCGCCGTCGACCCCTCAACGCCCGCGGCAGAAACACCACACCCGGCCGAGCCGCTCAAGAACGGCGCGACGGTGATGCCGGGTGTCAACGGACCGGAAACAGCGCCGGCGGCGCCGATCCTTCCGGCGATGACCGATCAGGCGGTGGTGACACCGGCTGCAGCAACAGCAGCGCCACGAAACGCGCGCGCCAAGGGGGCTGCGATATCAAAGGCCCCGGCAACCAAAACAGCGGCAGCCAAGGCAGCACCGGCAAAGCCGGCGCCTGCGGCGAAGGTTGCGGCCAAGCCGTCAGCGGCGCCCGCCAAGGCTGCACCTGGAAAAGCCGCCACCAAGCCCGCTGCTGCACCGAAGGCGGTCGCAAAGGCTGAGCCGAAGCCTGCGCCGGCCACGAAGCCCGCGTCCAAGAAGACGGCGGGGGCCGCCAAGTGAGCATTACGGACAGCGAAAAGGACGAGATCGAGAAGTCGTCGGCTCCGCTGATGGAGCATCTGATCGAACTGCGCCGGCGGCTGATCTGGTCGATCGGCGGTTTCTTCGTCGCCTTCCTCGTCTGCTTCTTCTTTGCCAAGAAGCTGTTCAATCTTTTGGTCGTTCCGTTCAAATGGGCCACGCAATGGGCCGGGCTCGATCCGCACAAGGTCGAGCTGATCTATACGGCGCCGCAGGAATTCTTCTTCACCCAGGTCAAGCTCGCCATGTTCGGCGGCATGGTCATCGCCTTTCCGCTGATCGCCACGCAGATCTACAAATTCATTGCGCCTGGCCTCTACAAGAACGAGCGCAACGCCTTCCTGCCGTTCCTGATCGCATCGCCGATCCTGTTCCTGATGGGCGCGTCGCTGGTCTATTTCTTCTTCACGCCGATGGTGATGTGGTTCTTCCTCGCCATGCAGCAGGCCGGCACCGACGACCAGGTGCAGATTTCGCTGCTGCCGAAAGTGTCGGAATATCTCAGCCTGATCATGACGCTGATCTTCTCCTTCGGCCTGGTGTTCCAGCTGCCGGTGGTGACCAGCCTGATGACGCGCGTCGGCATGCTGTCGTCGAAGGCGCTGGCCGAGAAGCGCAAATGGGCGATCGTCATCGCCTTCGTCGTCGCGGCGGTCCTGACGCCGCCTGATCCGATGAGCCAGATCGGTTTGGCCATCCCGACCATCCTGCTCTACGAGGTGTCGATCTGGGCGGCCCGGCTGATCGAGCGCGACCAGGTCAAGCAGAAGCTGGCGCGCGAGAAGCAGGAAGCCGCCGAAGCCGTGGCCGAAAAGGCGGCGGACGCGTCCTCAAAGCAGGCTCCTTCATAGGCCGTCGCGTTCGGGTATCCGCGTTAGCGGAAAAACGCGACAGCCGCCATCTTGCATCGATGAAGGATGCGGTTTACGCCCTCAGGCCTTAGCTCGAGGACGACCAACCATGCTTGATATCAAATGGATTCGCGACAACCCGAAGGCCCTTGTCGAAGCACTGGCCAAGCGCTCGTGGTCGGCTGACGAGGCGCAGTCCACGGTCGATGAGCTGATCAAGAAGGACGAAGCGCGGCGCGAGCACGTCACCGAGCTGCAGACCAAGCAGGAACGCCGCAACGCCGCCTCGAAGGAGATCGGCAACGCCATGCGTTCGGGCGACACGGCACTTGCCGAAAAGCTCAAGGCCGAAGTCGGCGATATCAAGACCTTCATCCAGAATGGCGAGGCGCGCGAGCGCGAGCTCGACAAGACGCTGAACGATGCGCTGGCGGTGCTGCCGAATGTGCCGCTCGACGACGTGCCGGTCGGCAAGGACGAGCACGACAATGTCGTCAAGCATATCGTCGGCGAGGTGCCGACCCGGCCGAACTGGGTGAAGGAGCATTTCGAGATCGGCGAAGCGCTCGGCATGATGGATTTCCAGCGGGCGGCAAAGCTGTCGGGATCACGCTTCACCGTGCTGAAGAGCGGGCTGGCGCGGATGGAGCGCGCCATCGGCCAGTTCATGCTCGATCTGCACACGACCGAGCATGGCTATGAAGAAGTCATCCCGCCACTGATGGTGCGCGACGAAGTGCTTTTCGGGACCAACCAGCTGCCGAAATTCGAGGACGACCTGTTCTTCGTGCAGCATGGCGATGGCCGGCTCGGGTTGATTCCAACCGCCGAGGTCCCGCTCACCAACCTGGTGCGCGAAGAAATCACGGCCCATGAAAAGCTGCCGCTGCGCTATACGGCGCTGACGCCGTGCTTCCGCTCGGAAGCGGGCTCCGCCGGCCGCGACACGCGCGGCATGTTGCGCCAGCACCAGTTCTACAAGGTCGAGCTGGTCTCGGTCACCGACCAGGAGTCTTCGCTCGCCGAGCACGAGCGGATGACGCAGTGCGCCGAAGAGGTGCTGAAGCGACTGGAGCTGCCGTTCCGCACCATGGTCCTGTGCACGGGCGACATGGGGTTTGGCGCGCGCAAGACCTACGACATCGAGGTCTGGCTGCCTGGACAGAACGCCTATCGCGAGATCTCGTCCTGTTCAGTGTGCGGCGACTTCCAGGCCAGGCGCATGGATGCCCGCTACAAGGACAGGGACGGCAAGGGCAACCGCTTTGTGCACACGCTGAACGGTTCGGGCACCGCTGTCGGCCGTGCGCTGATTGCCGTCATCGAAAACTACCAGAATGAGGATGGCAGCGTAACCATTCCTGAAGTGCTGCGGCCTTATATGGGCGGTCTGGCGAAGATCGAATCGAAATAATGCGCATTCTTCTGACCAATGATGACGGCATCCATGCCGAGGGCCTGGCGTCGCTCGAACGCATCGCCCGCACGCTGTCGGACGATGTCTGGGTGGTGGCGCCGGAGCAGGACCAGTCCGGCTACGCGCATTCGCTGTCGATCTCGGAGCCGCTCCGGTTGCGCAAGATCGGCGAGAAACACTACGCCGTGCGCGGCACGCCGACCGACTGCGTCATCATGGGCGTCAAGAAGATCCTGCCTGGCGCGCCGGACCTGATCCTGTCCGGTGTCAATTCCGGCGCCAACATCGCCGACGACGTCACCTATTCCGGCACCGTCGCCGGCGCCATGGAAGGCGCGCTGCTCGGCATCCGCTCGATCGCACTCAGCCAGGGTTATTCCTATGTCGGCGAGGACCGCGTCGTTCCCTACGAGACCACCGAAGCGCTGGCGCCGGCGCTGCTGAAAAAGCTCGTCGCCATGCCGCTGCCGGACGGCGTGCTGCTCAACGTCAACTTTCCCAACTGCCTGCCTGACGAGGTTGCCGGTACCGTCGTGACGTCGCAGGGCAAGCTGGTGCACAGCCTGTGGGTCGACGAGCGCCGCGACGGGCGCGGCCTGCCTTATTACTGGCTTCGCTTCGGCCGCGAACCGGTCGAGGGCAAGCAAGGCACCGATCTCCATGCTCTGCGCAACCGGCTCGTGTCTGTGACGCCGCTGCAGCTTGACCTGACCGCGCATGAAATCCGTGACCAACTGACCAAGGCGCTGTCTGAATAAGGTGTTCGCATGAAGAAGGTTCTGGCATGAACTTGCCGCTCGACGATCGCGAGGGTTTTGCCGCTTTCCTGCTGCGCCTGCGCGGCCAAGGCGCGGTGCCGAAGGCGTTGATCGCAGCCTTCGAGGCGACGCCGCGGCGCGGCTTCCTCAACGGCCAGTTCCATTCCATCGCCTGGTCGGACGGCATGCTGCCGATCGAATGCGGCGAGGCGATCGAGGGCGCCGATCTGCAGGCGGCGGTGATTGCGGCCCTGGCAATAGAGCCCGGCAACCGGGTGCTGGAGATCGGCACCGGCTCGGGCTACACGGCAGCGGTGATGTCGCGGCTCGCGGCTCGCATCGTCAGCGTCGACCGCTACAAAACGCTGGCCGAGCAGGCCAGGCAACGTTTCGAGGCGCTCGGCATCGGCAATGTCATCGTGCGCCAGGCCGACGGTTCCAACGGGCTTGCCAATGAAGCGCCGTTCGACCGCATCGTAGCCTGGGCGGCTTTCGACAGCCTGCCGCGCTTCCTGCTCGACCAATTGTCGAGCGGCGGCATCGTCATTGCCCCGATCGGGCCGGAGGAGGGCGAGCAGGTGCTGGCCAAGCTGACCAAGGTCGGCAGCCGCTTCGAGCGCGAGGATATCGGCACCGTGCGCCTGCAGCCGATCCTGCGCAGCGTCGCGGCGGTTATTTAGGTGCACTGATATTCATGTGAGGCCGGCCTGCAAATGGCAGGTTCCTGCGCTTCCGGTGCTCACGTGTTTGAGTACGCTCCGCTCCGGCCTTCGACGGCCGAAGCCGTCATAAATGCCTCCGCTCTATGAAGGCTACGGCCGGTAGGCCGGTTCTCAGAACCTGTCATTTTCGACTCGGCCTGACCTGAATCTCAACGCACCTTCGGCGCGTTCGAAAATGTTTTAAGAAAATTTGCGCCTGATTCTATGGGGTTAACCCGCCAGTAACATTAACGCGCTTTAATCATGACCAGTGTGTACCGGGTCTGTGCGGGTTAGTGCGATGCAATTCAGTGTTTTGAAGGCAAACGGGCGTACTCTGTCGCGGGGCTGCGCTGTCCTCATGCTAGCCGGAGTGGCGGCGGGGTGTAGCTCCCAAGTCTCGCGGTTCAATGGTGTCGACGACGTCTTCACCTCCTCGACCAACAATCAGCGCGCCATCATCGACAAGCAGAGCACTGCGCAGCCCTATCCGGGCGATGTGGCGGCCGAGCCGATCGCTGCGGCACCTGTCGATGGCAGCCATAACCAGTCGGTCAGCCGCTCCAGCCTGGAGCCAGTCACCGTCCAGCAGCTGCCGCCGCCGAGCGCGCCCAAAGCTGCTCCGATGCGCACCGCTTCCGCGCCGGCGCTTGCACCGGCACCGCATGTCGACAGAACGACTACCGGCACCGTCCAGCCGGCGAGGCCGTTCAAGAATGCCGGTGACTCCGATCCGAAACCACTTGCGGCTGGTACGCCGCATGCGACCGAGATCGTGGTCAGCGACGGCGAGACCATTTCCGGCATCGCTCATCGCTATCATGTGCCCGCCGACGTGATCATGAAGGTCAACGGCTTGAGCGCCACCAAGGGGCTGAAGACCGGTCAGAAACTGGTCATCCCGGCCTATGCCTATTCAAGCAAGGGGACAGAGCCGAAACTTGCCGACGGCAAGCCGGCAAACAGCCCCAAGGCGCCGGCGCCGGAGAAGGTCGCCGTACTGCCGCAGCAGCCGAAACTCAAGGACGGCAAGTCCGCCGCGCAGGTTGACGCTTCGGCAGCGAACAAGCCGAAGACCGACAAGCCGGCGCAGACTGCCTCGGCCGCGCCAAAAGCCGGCGCGGGCACCTACACGGTCCAGTCGGGCGACAGCCTGTCCTCCATCGCCAGGAAGACCGGCGTTGGCGTCGTGGCGCTGAAGCAGGCGAACGGCATGCAAGACGGCCTGCTCAAGATCGGCCAGACGCTGAAGGTTCCGGCAGGTGGCACCGCAACGGTCGCCAGCGCCAAGCCGGCCAAAGTTGATCCGGTGACGACTGCGACCACCCAACCGGCGGCAAAGCCGACGGAGACGCTCGCCACCTACACGCCGCCGAAGAAGGACGCCAAGGTTATCCAGCAGGCCGAGGACGACGACGCTGTTGCGCCCGATGCCACCGGCATCGGCAAGATGCGTTGGCCGGTGCGTGGCCGCGTCATCTCCAATTTTGGTGGCGGCAAGGATGGTGTCGACATCGCCGTGCCTGAGGGGACGCCGGTCAAGGCGGCCGAAAACGGCGTGGTCATCTATGCCGGCGACGGCCTCAAGGAATTCGGCAATACGGTTCTGGTGCGCCACGAAAACGGGCTGGTCACCGTATATGGCCACGCCAGGTCGATCGAAGTGCAGCGCGGCCAGAAGGTCAAGCGCGGCCAGGAAATCGCGCTGTCGGGCATGAGCGGGACCACCGACTCGCCGAAACTGCACTTCGAAGTGCGCAAGAACTCGGCCCCGGTCGACCCCTCTGGCTATCTCGAATAGAACAATAAACGTTTTGCAGGCCGTCTGACCTCCAGTCCGGCCCGCCGGCTCAGCCCGCTCCGCAAGGGGCGGGCTTTTTCAGTGACCTGACGCAAATCAATCAGTCGTTCAGCGGCTTGCCGAGCCGGCCGGCCAGATCCTGGGTGAACTGCCAGGCGACGCGGCCCGAGCGGCTGCCGCGTGTCGTTGCCCATTCCAGGGCGTCGGCGCGCAGCTGCTCCGGGTCGATAGTGAGCCCGTGATGGCTGGCATAGCTGTTGACCATGTCGAGATATTCGTCCTGCGAACATTTGTGGAAGCCGAGCCACAGGCCGAAACGGTCGGACAGCGAAACCTTTTCCTCGACCGCCTCGGACGGGTTGATGGCGGTCGAGCGCTCATTGTCGATCATGTCGCGCGGCAACAGGTGCCGGCGGTTCGATGTGGCGTAGAAGATGACATTGGCCGGGCGGCCCTCGACGCCGCCTTCAAGGGCTGCCTTCAGCGACTTGTAGGAGGTGTCGTCATGGTCGAAGGAGAGGTCGTCGCAAAACAGGATGAAGCGAAACGGCGCCGCCTTCAGCAGGCCCATCAGCCTGGGCAGCGTGTCGATATCCTCGCGATGGATCTCGATCAGCTTGAGCGGCAGGTCGGATTTGGCCTGGGCGTTGATCTGCGCATGCACGGCCTTGACCAGCGAGGATTTGCCCATGCCGCGCGCACCCCACAACAACACATTGTTGGCGGCATGGCCGGCGGCGAAGCGTTCCGTGTTTTCGACCAGAATGTCGCGCACGCGGTCGACGCCGCGGATCAGGCCGATGTCGACGCGGTTGACCTTGCGCACCGGCTCGAGATAGCCGGGGTCGGCCTGCCAGACGAAGCAATCGGCAACCGCAAGATCGGTTTGCGGCACCGGCGGCGGGGCGAGGCGGGTGACCGCCTCGATCAGGCGGTCGAGCTTTTGGTTCAGGGCCTCGATGGTGCTGTCGGTCATGTCTCGTCTTTTATGTTTCCGCACGAACGTGCGTAGGGGCCGAAATCGTCTTGATCCGGGCGAGATAGAAACTGGTTCCAAGCTTTTGTTTGGGCATGATCTTTTGCGAAAACCACGCCCGTATTCCGGGAGCATGCTCTAACACGGGTCAACCGGCCGGAAAAGCAGCTGAAAGCCCGGCCGCGCAGTTGCATTGGTAACTTTACCCACTATATTCCGGCCAAATTTGGCGAGGCCGCCCTACGGCCTTCTTCGTAACCAGGAGTTCTTGATGTTCGTCACACCGGCATACGCCCAAGCTACCGGAACTCCGCTTGGTCCGTTCGGGGATATCGGCATGATACTCCCGTTCGTTCTGATCTTCGTGATCATGTATTTCCTCATCATCCGGCCGCAGCGCGCCCAGTTGAAGAAGCGCCAGGAGATGATCTCGGCCGTGCGCCGTGGCGACACGGTCATCACCGGCGGCGGCTTCGTCGGCAAGGTGACCAAGGTGATCGACGACAATGAGCTTGAGATCGACCTCGGCGGCGGCACCAAGGTGACGGCGCTGCGCTCGACGATCGCCGATGTTCGGGTCAAGGGCGAGCCGGTGGCCAACCAGAACGCCAAGAAGTAAGCCAGTTTCCCAAGCGGAGCGATCCGCGGGCAGAGCTCTGACAAAAGACGGCGTATGGTCCATTTTTCGCGCCTGAAAATGATCCTGATCTGGCTTGCTATGGCCACAATGCTCGTCGACGCGCCCAGTCTTCACGCTGCCGGCGCGGACGTGCTGCTTCGATTGGACGCGACCGATGTGATCGATCGCCGGTTGGAGGCGACGCGTGACGAAATCAGGACGCTGCTGCGCGATGCAAGGATCGGCTATACTGGTCTTGCTAAGTCGGGTCGGGCCGTTCAGGTGCATATCACCGACGCCGCTCAGGTCGGCGCGGCCAAGATGGCATTGGAGGCGGTGACTGATCCTGTCCTTGGCAGCGCTGGTCCGGTCCAGGAAGTGATCCTGGATGATACCGGAGCAGCGTTGCTCAAGTTCACGGTAACAGACACAGGTATCAAGTATCGGATGTCGATCGCGCTTGCGCAGTCGATCGTGGTCATTAAGAATCGCCTGCGTGATCTTGGTGTAGCCGACCCAGTAGTGCGGCCAGAGGGCGAAGACGGTATGCTGGTCCGGACCTCGGGCGTTGCGGATTTGCAAAGGCTGAGGAGAATTCTCACCCGAACCGGAATGCTGACTTTTCAGTGGGTTGATGAGTCGATGCCGGTCGCTGATGCGATCAATGGCCGGACGCCCGCTGGCTCGGTGGTGGTTTATTCGAAGGACGATCCACCGGTTCCCTATCTGGTTGAGAGCCGAACGATCGTTTCCAGTGACGACATTGTCAATGCTCAGGCGACTCCCAACTCCGTCACAAATGAGCCGGCGGTTTCGTTCACCTTCGATTCCAGGGCAACGGCACGCGTTGCGCAGGCGACCTCGCAGAATGTCGGCAAGCTATTTGCGATGATCCTCGACAACCAAGTGCTTTCGGTGCCAGTCGTCCGCGAGCCAATTCTTAACGGCCGCGGCCAGATATCGGGCAACCTTACAAAGGAGAACGCCGATGATCTGGCCTTGCTTTTGCGTTCCGGACCGATGCCTGCACAATTGAAAATAGTCGAGTAGCGCACGATAGCGCCCGGCGGTGATCAGAATTAGAATGGAACCGACTGAGGCGATTGACGCCGAAACCGCTGCCGGCGGCAGCGCCAAATTGACCTCAGCGCGCTCGACAATCGGCGAAGTGCGGGTTAAGGGCGAGCCGGTGGCAAATAAGAACGCCAAGAAATAACCGAATTGTCGGCGGAACGATCCGCCAGTACGCCCTGACGGACAACGCCATATGCTGTATTTTTCGCGCCTGAAGATGATCCTGATCTGGATCGCCGTGGCCGTCACATTCATCCTTGCCGCGCCAAATCTCTTCCCGGCCAGCACATTGGCGCAATTGCCCAACTGGGTGCCGAAGCGGCAGATGACGCTTGGTCTCGATCTGCAGGGCGGTTCGCACATCCTCTTGCAGATGGACCAGAACGACCTGGTCAAGGCGCAGCTGGAAACGACGCGCGACGAGATCCGCACGCTGCTGCGCGATGCCAAGGTGGGCTATACCGGCCTTGGCGGCACCGGCAGGACCGTACAAGTGCGCATCACCGATCCAACCCAGATCGATGCCGCCAAGGCGGCGCTTAAGCCGCTGACCGATCCGGTCGCCGCCGGCCTGTTCACCGGCGGCTCCATCCAGGAGATGTCCCTGGATGATTCCGAAGCCGGGCTGCTCAAATTCACCGTCACCGACGCCGGCATCAAATACCGCACCTCGGCCGCATTGGCGCAGTCGATCGAAGTCGTCGAGCGTCGCGTCAACGAACTCGGCACCACCGAGCCGATCGTGCAGCGGCAGGGCGACGACCGTGTACTCGTCCAGGTGCCGGGCCTGCAGGATCCGCAAAGGCTGAAGGAGATCATCGGCCAGACCGCCAAGATGACCTTCCAGATGGTCGATACCTCGATGTCGGTGCAGGATGCGCTGAACGGCCGCCCGCCGGCAGGCTCCTCGGTGCTTTATTCGCAGGACGATCCGCCGGTTCCGTATCTGGTGGAAAATCGCGTCATCGTGTCCGGCGAAGATCTTGCCAAGGCGACGGCAACCTATGATTCCCGAAACAACGAGCCGGTGGTTTCGTTCGTCTTCAACTCGCGCGGTGCGACACGATTCGGCCAGGCGACGCAGCAGAATGTCGGCAAGCCGTTCGCCATCATCCTCGACAATCAGGTGATTTCGGCGCCGGTGATCCGCGAACCGATCCTCGGCGGCAGCGGCCAGATCTCAGGCAATTTCACCGCCGAAAGCGCCAACGACCTCGCCGTGCTGCTGCGCGCCGGCGCGCTGCCGGCAAAGCTGACCGTGATCGAAGAACGCACCGTCGGCCCGGGCCTCGGCCAGGATTCGATCCATGCCGGCAAGGTCGCCGGCATCATCGGCTCCATTCTCGTCGTCGCCTTCATGTTCGTCGCCTACGGACTTCTCGGCTTCCTCGCCAACATTGCGCTCGCCGTGCACGTGGCGATGATCGTCGGGGTCTTGTCGCTGCTTGGCGCGACACTGACCTTGCCCGGCATTGCCGGTATCGTGCTGACCATCGGCATGGCGGTCGATTCCAACGTGCTGATCTATGAGCGTATCCGAGAGGAGCGACGGGCCGGCCGTTCGGTCATCCAGTCGATCGACACAGGCTTCACCAAGGCGTTGGCGACCATCGTGGATTCCAACGTGACGTCGCTGATTGCCACGGTCGTGCTGTTCTATCTCGGCACCGGACCGGTCAAGGGCTTCGCCATCACCTATGCCATCGGCATTTTGACCACGGTGTTCACCGCCTTCACCTTCACCCGTCTGCTGGTGTCGATCTGGCTGCGCCGTGCGCGTCCGAAGGAATTGCCGCGTGCGCCGGTGACCTTCGTTCCGGCCGGCACGAAAATCCCGTTCATGGGCATCCGCCGCTGGACGTTCGCACTGTCCAGCCTGCTGTCGATCGCGTCGGTTATCGGATTCCTGACCATCGACATCAACTACGGCATCGACTTCAAGGGCGGCTCGATCATCGAGGTGCAGTCCAAGCAAGGCGACGCCGATATTGGCGATATCAGAAGCCGGCTGTCGGAGCTCAATATCGGTGAAGTGCAGGTCCAGCAATTCGGCGCGCCGAATGACGTGCTGATCCGCGTTGGCACCCAGGATGGCGGTGAGAACGCCGAGCAGACCGTCATCGACAAGGTGCGCGGCGAGCTGCAGGACAATTACGATTTCCGCCGCGTCGAGGTGGTGGGTCCCACCGTTTCGGGCGAACTGGCCAAGCAAGGCACGATTGCGATGATCATCGCGCTGATCGGCATCCTGGTCTATGTCTGGTTCCGCTTCGAATGGCAGTTCGCGGTCGGCGCAATCGTGGCGACGGTGCACGATGTGGTGATGACGCTGGGCTTCTTCGTCATCACCGGGCTCGAGTTCAACCAGTCTTCGCTGGCGGCGATCCTGACCATTATCGGCTATTCGCTCAACGACACGATCGTCGTCTATGACCGTGTTCGAGAAGATTTGCGAAAATACAAACGAATGCCGCTCCCACAATTGTTGAACAACGCCATCAACGAGACGCTGTCGAGAACGACGCTGACTTCGGTGACGACCATCCTGGCGCTGCTGGCGCTCGTGTTGTTCGGCGGCGAGGTGATCCGCTCGTTCACCATGGCGATGCTGTTCGGCGTCGTCTTCGGCACCTATTCGTCGATCTTCATCGCAGCGCCCTTGCTGATCCTGTTCAGGCTCAGGCCGCAGGGAGCGAGCGCCGATGAGGAGAAGCCGGTTGGTGGCGGCAAGGCCATGGCGACCTGACGGCTGCGCTGGTGGCAAAAGGCATCGTCATCCGCGAGGCGCATTTCCCCGGACGGGCGCCGATCGAAGCCTACGGCAATGGCGGCTTCCGCTTCGCCGACATGTCGCATCGCGGCTCGCTTCTTTGCCTGCCCTCCGGCATCCATGGCTGGGAGCCGGCCGATCCGCTGGCCCTGACGGCGGCGGATTTCGACCTGCTGCTGGCTGAGGCCGGCAAGGTCGAGATCCTGCTGGTCGGTACAGGCAAGGATTTGCGGCCCTTGCCGACAGCACTTCGGGCGGCGCTGAAAGCGGCTGGCATTGGCTCCGACCCGATGTCGACGGGGGCAGCGGTGCGGACCTACAATGTTCTGCTTGCCGAAGACCGCGCCGTGGCCGCGGCGCTCATCGCCGTCGACTGACGTGACCGATACAGCTGACATCGTCATGGAGACGGTGCGCGCCGGCGACCATGACCGCTATGTCAGCGCACTCTATGCACCGGCCAACAAGCGCGCGGCGCTGTTTTCGCTTTACGCCTTCAATGCCGAGATTGCGTCTGTCCGAGACCGCATCCACGAGGCATTGCCGGGCGAAGTGAGGCTGCAATGGTGGCGCGATGTCATCGCTGCTGAAGCCGCAGCCACAGGCAACCCGCTCGCCGATGCGCTGAAGGCGACGATTTCTGCCCATGGCCTGCCCAAAACTGCCTTCGACAACATGCTCGAGGCCCGCATCTTCGACCTCTATGACGATCCGATGCCGTCGCGCACCGATCTCGAGGGATATTGCGGCGAGACGGCGGCCGCGCTGATCCAGCTGGCGGCGATGGTGCTCGATCCCAATCAGGCGCCGCGCTTTGCCGAACTGGCGGGCAGGGCCGGCTGCGCCCAGGCGATGACCGGCCTGTTGCTGCTGTTGCCGCTGCATCGCCGACGCGGGCAATGCTTCGTGCCGGCGGATATCCTTGCAGCGGCCGGCTCGTCGCCGGAGGAGTTCGTCAGCGGCGACGGCGGCCCCGGCGCTCAGCGCGCGGTGGCTGCGATGATTGCATTGGCGCAGGAGCATCTCCGCGCTTTCGAGCAAGGGGCGTCCGCACTTCCGGAAACGCTGCGTCCGGCGTTCCTGCCGCTGGCGCTGACCAGCGCCTATCTCGGCAAGATGGCCAATGGCCGCTCGCCGCTTGGTGGCGCAGCCCGGCTTTCGGCTCTGCGCCGGCATTGGCTGTTGCTCAGGCGCGCAACGCGGGGTTGGCCAGCGAGTTGACGTAAACGTCAATCGCGTTAGGACTCTGAGACTTGGCTATTCAGCAGCTTCCGCTGTTTGCGCCGGCAGCCCTAGCCACTCCCGACAATCTGCCCGCGCGCGTGAGGTGATCGCGTGGCGCTTGGCCACCGTCTTGTCCTTGCCGCGCAGGCGTTTGCCTTCGGTCTTCGGTGCTTCCACCGGCGGGAACAGGCCGAAATTGACGTTCATCGGCTGGAACGAGCGTTTGCCCGGCTCGTCGTCGGAAACGATGTGGCCGCCGGTGATGTGGTTGAGCAAGGCGCCGAAGGCGGTGGTGAGCGGTGGCAGCGATGGCGCGTGGCCGAGCCGCTCGGCGGCGGCGAAGCGGCCGGCGAGCAGGCCGATCGCCGCGCTCTCGACATAGCCCTCGCAGCCGGTGATCTGGCCGGCAAAGCGCAGGCCCGGCCGCGACTTCAGCTGCAGCGAGGCGTCGAGCAAGGTCGGCGAGTTGATGTAGGTGTTGCGGTGCAGGCCGCCGAGACGGGCGAACTCGGCGTTTTCCAGACCCGGAATGGTGCGGAACACGCGCACCTGCTCGGCATGCTTCAGCTTCGTCTGGAAACCGACCATGTTGTAGAGCGTGCCCAGCGCATTGTCCTGGCGCAGCTGCACCACGGCATAGGCTTTTACCGTCGGATTGTGGGCATTGGTCAGCCCCATCGGCTTCATCGGCCCGTAGCGCAGCGTCTCGACGCCGCGCTCGGCCATGATCTCGATCGGCAGGCAGCCGTCGAAATAGGGCGTGCCTTCCCACTGCTTGAATTCGGTCTTCTGGCCGTCGACCAGCGCCTGTACGAAGGCGAGATACTGGTCCTTGTCCATCGGGCAATTGATGTAGTCCTTGCCGGTGCCGCCGGGCCCAACCTTGTCATAGCGCGACTGGAACCAGCAGGTGTCCATGTCGATCGTGTCGAAATGGATGATCGGGGCAATCGCGTCGAAGAAGGCCAGCGCATCGGCGCCGGTTGCCTCGGCAATCGACTGGGCGAGCGACGGCGCGGTTAGCGGTCCCGTGGCGATGATCGCCTGGTCCCACTCCGCCGGCGGCAGGCCCGGCACTTCCTCGCGCTCGATGGTGATCAGCGGGTGCGCTTCGAGCCTTTTCGTCACCGCGTCGGAGAAGCCGTCGCGATCGACGGCCAGCGCGCCGCCGGCCGGCACCTGGTTGGCGTCGCCGGCGCTCATGATCAGCGAGCCGGCCAGCCGCATTTCGGCATGCAGCAGGCCGACGGCGTTGTTCTCGGCATCGTCGGAGCGGAAGGAATTGGAACAGACAAGTTCGGCAAGCCCATCGGTCTTGTGCGCATCGGTGCCGCGCACCGGGCGCATCTCATGCAAAATGACGGGAACACCGGCTTGTGCTGCCTGCCAGGCGGCTTCGGAGCCGGCGAGGCCGCCGCCGACGATGTGGATAGGATTTTTGCTCATGAGCGCCGGAATAATCACTTGGCGCGCCGTTTGCAATTGGCCGGTGCGAGCGTGGGTCATTGTCGTGCAACGACGGAGCTCGAGTTTCTTATGTCCGCGGCGACGCTTGGATGGCGGCGCAAAGCGCCTCGATCGACCGCAAGCACAGCCGCAAACCTGCCCCAAAAACAACAACACCCGCCGCGGGAGGAGGTGCGGCGGGTGTCGTTTTTGGGGCCGATCCTCGGGAGGAGGTGGGGATCGGCCGTATTCGCCATCGCCGGGGAGGAGGTCGGCTTTGACGAAATTCTGTTCGCCGGATCGAGGGAGGCGAAATCCCTGGAAGAGGAACTGCGTTCACTTTGAAGACGAACTAGCGTTCGCTTCGGAAAGACGAACTGCGTTCGCTTTGGAAACAGCGCCCGCCGCGGGAGGAGGTGCGGCGGGCGCCGTTTTGGTGGTCAACCCTCGGGAGGAGGTGAAGGCTGACCGTATCCGTCAGGGTCGGGGAGGAGGTCGACCCTGGCGAAATTCTGGCTAGATCGTCGCCCTGCGGGCGATGATCTTGATCTCGTCACGGACGATGCCGAGATCATGGAGCTGACGGTTCGAAAGGCGACCCAGCTCGGTAACGGTGTCGCGGTAAACGCGCCAGTTACGATAGTTGCGGATCAGGTTCATTGTCGTTCTCTTTTTCAAAACTGGTTCGGACCATTTGCGATCCGAAGAGGATTAGACCGCCTTGCGGGCGACGTAGTGGATGTCGCTGCGGCTGATGCCGAGGTCGGTCAGTTCACGGTTCGAAAGGCGGCTCAGCTCGGAGACGGTGTCCCGGTAGCGGCGCCAGTTGCGGTAGTTGCGGATCAGGTTCATGGTAGTGCTCGTTTCGTCTTTCTTCGGTTCATTCCGTTTGTGTACGAACAGTAAATAGGCTGGGTAATATCGATTTAAAAGTGCTGTTGGCGCATGGCAGCAATGCAAATTGTGCAATGCAACATTAACGCGCGTTCACGGCTTCGTCATGAAGAGACCCGAATCGGAAAATGACGTTGCGTCAACGATTTGAGCGGATCGGCTGTCAGAAAGACCAAGCTGGGGGAGAAGCGACATGGCGAGTTATTCGTCACGGGCGAGGGCCGATATCGGGCGGTGGCTGCAGGCCGGCCTGATCGACGCGAAGACGGCCGATGCGCTTAAGTGCGACATCGACGCAAACGAGCGCAAATCGCTGAGCTTCGGCACTATATTGGCCATGATGGCGGCGCTGCTGTTCGGCGCCGCGATCCTGCTCTTCGTCGCCGCCAACTGGGACGCCATCCCGCGGCTGGTGCGGGTCGCGGCACTGTTTGCCGTCATTCTCGCCGGCTATGTCGGCGGCGCGGTGTTGAAGATGCGCGACCATGCGGCGATCGGCGAGGCGCTGTGGATCGTGGCCGCCGCGGCCTTCGGCGGATCGATCGCGCTGATCGGCCAGATGTACCATCTCACGGGCGACGAGGCCTCGGCCATCGTCACCTGGGGCATCGGCACGGCACTTGCCGCGGTGGCGTTGCGCTCGAACCCGCTCACGGTCGCTGCCGTCGGCATATCCATTGCCTGGCTGTTCGTGCGCGCGTTCGACTTTTATGACCGCCCCGTATTTCCGGATTTCTTCGTCGTGATGGCGCCGGTGCTTTTTGTCGTCTCATTCTGGACGCGTAGCCAGCCGGCACGCCACTTGATCATTCTTTCGGTCATTTTCTATATCGCGGTGCGCGGCCTGGACCAGAACACGCTCGCCCTGGCTATTCCTCTGGTCGCGGTGTCGGCGCTGCTGTTTGCGGTTTCCATCTTCGCCGCCGGGCCGGCCGACTGGATCTTGCAGCTCGGCGGGCGGCTGCCTTTGCACGCCTTGACCGGCTTTCTCACCGGGCTGGCGATGATCCAGATCGAACTGGGCGATGATAACGCCTTCAGCAACGGCTTTGCCATTGCGTCGGTCATCGCACTGGCCGGCATTGCCGCGGCGATCATGCTGGGCGGGCGCGAGAGCAGGGGGCTGCGCTGGGTTGCCTATGCCGGCTTTGCCTTCGAACTTGCCATTATCTATGTCGTGACCTTGCAGACGATGCTCGGCACGGCCGGCTTCTTCTTGGCTGCCGCAGTGCTGTTCGGCATCCTGGCTCTCGTCATCATCCGTGTGGAAAAACGCATGAAGGCCCCGGAAGGAGCGGCAGCATGATGTCGGGAAAGAAACTTGTCATCTCGGCGCTGGTCCTGGCGCTCGTCCAGATCGGCTTCCTGAGCTGGATCATCGCCGGCCGCGCGGCGATCCTGCGCACCGGCAAGGAGGTCTTGCTGAAAGTCGAGCCGGTCGATCCGCGCGATCTGCTGCGCGGCGACTATATTATCCTCGGCTATGAAATATCGCGCTTGCCGGTGAAGCTGATCGCCAACATCCCGGCCGGCCAGCTCGTGAGCGAGAACACGCCGATCGTGGTCCGGCTGAAGCCGGGCGCCGACGGCTATTGGCATGCGACCACGGCCTGGTTCGGCAGGGCTCCGACGCCGGCGACCGCCGACGAAGCCGATATTGTCGGCCAGGTCGCGCCGGGCTGGACGCTTGATCCTGAATCCACGATCGCACCGCAATACGGCATCGACCGCTTCTACCTACCTGAGGGCCAGGGCATGGCGATCCAGAACGACATGCGGGTGCGGCCATTCGGCGTGCGCGTCGCGCTCGCCGCCAGTGGCCAGGCACAGATCAAGGCGCTGATGGACGGCGACAAGACATTGTTTGAGGAACCGCTCTACTAGAAGACATTACCCAGGGCATGGATTTCGGCAACGATCGATCGCTTCGCCCTCATGCAAACCAGACGGGCGAAGACAATGCCGATTACGGTGACGACGCGCGAAGATATCAATCTCGATGCCGTTTTGCGCGTCGCCTGGAGAAACGACACGGTCGAAATCGGCGACAAGGCCTTGCAACGCATTGCCGAATGCCGCGCCTCGTTCCTGAAACTCATTGAGTCCGATCCGCCGCCGGTCATCTACGGCGTCACCACCGCCATGGGCGAGCTGGCAAGCCGCAAGCTCGAACTTGACGAGCGCGACCGCCATGCGCGCATCAAGGCTTTTGCCGCCGCCACATCCTTCGGGGAGCCGTTGCCCGAGCGCGTGGTCAGGGCGATCGTGCTGGCACGGCTGACCAATTTCATCGAAGGCAATGCCGCCACCACGCCGCGCATCGCGCTAGCCGTTGCGGCGATGCTCGACGGTGGACCGATGCCGGTGGTGTCGTCGCAGGGGCAGGGCGGCGCCGGCGAGATCCTGGCGCTCTATCCGCTGTTTGCCGCGCTTACCGCTGGCCTGGAGCTCGAAGTGAAGGAGCGGGGCTCGCTGATCAACGGCTCGCCCTGCGCTGCCGCCCTTGTGGCGGACGCAGCACTTGCCGCACGCCGTCGCGTCGCGATGGCGCACAAGGTGTTTGCGCTGTCGATCGAAGCCTTTCGTGCGCCGCTCGAGCATTATGATGCCGCGCTCGACGGGCTGTGGGGCGACGCGCACGAAGCGGCCGCCTTGCAAGGGTTGCGGCAATATCTGGTTGGCGCCGGCGACGGCCGGCGCAACTATCAGGCGCCGGTCAGCTACCGCATCGTGCCGCGCGTGCTCGGCCATGCGCATCGGGCGCTGGCCGGCGCCGAGCAGGCGGCGACCGTATCGCTGGCCTCGATCTCGGACAATCCAGTCTATATCCCGCCCGACGCGGCGCACCCGCTGGGGCGCTGCATCTCCACCGGCGGCTATCACAATGCCATGGCGACGCCGGCGCTCGACGATCTGGCGGCGATCTGGGCCGATCTCTGCCTGCTCTGCGACCGCCACGCCTCAAAGCTGCTGAACGGCAAGGTGTCGCTGCTGCCCGACCTGTTGATGACCGGGCGGCATTGGGCCGACAGCGACGGGCACGGCAATGTCGGCTATGTGCCGATGGCGATCACCGGCTATCTCGAACAGGCCAAACTCGCGGCGCAGCGCACCTTCATTCCGGGCACCGAATCGGCCGGCGCCGGCCAGGACGACGTCGCCACCACCGCATTCTTCGCCTGGACCAAGGAAGCGACGGCCGGCCGCTGCCTCGATGCGGCAATGGCGATGCTGGCGATGATCGCCTCGCAGGCCCTGTACGTGACTGAACGCGCCGCGCCGCCGGCATTGCAGGATTTTGTCGCGGATATCAGGAAGATCGTGCCGCCGGTCGACGCCGACCGGGTGCTGGGGCCGGAGCTGGCGAAATTGGCGGAGAGGTTTACCGGTCAAGTGTTTGAAGTGTAGGCCGTCGCCGCCAGTCCTCCTACGCCACGGCTTCGGAGGACACCCTTCGCTTTATCAAGCTCCTGGGTGGCCTGCCACCCGAAGCTCGATAGAGCGAAGGGTGGTGCGGATGAAGGGACTCGAACCCCCACGCCTTTCGGCACTGGAACCTAAATCCAGGGCGTCTACCAGTTCCGCCACATCCGCATTTGTCGGCAATCCCATGTAGCCATCATTCTGTCAATGTCGGGGCGAAAATGTCTGCCGTTGGGGCGGTCATTCGCTGCAACGCGAAGATGGTTGAAAATTGGCCTCGCCTGTGACAAAAGGCGTGTCAAATGTGACGGGACGCGCCGATCCGCTTCTGCAGAATGTGATAAGAAGTAGGAAAAACAAGAACTTATTCACATCTTGGAACGCAGTTTGGAACAATTTGAGCCGTAATTTCGGTCAAATCGCCAGGTTCCGTACCAAAAGCCATTCCCGGCAAGATTGTACCGGCAGGCTGTGAACGGCAAGACGCCGTGGCAGCCTCTTTGGTGAAGATAAAGGTTTTACGATGCAGGTCACCGAAACGCTCAACTCCGGTCTCAAGCGCGAGATCAAGATCACCGTGCCGGCCGGTGATATGGAAGCCAAGCTGATGGCGCGGCTGTCCGACGCCAGGAACAAGGTCCGCATCAACGGCTTCCGTCCCGGCAAGGTGCCTGTGCAGCATTTGCGCAAGGTCTACGGCAAGTCGTTCATGGCCGAAGTGGTCAACGAAATCCTCAACGATTCGACCCGTTCGATCATCACGGGGCGCGGCGAAAAGGCCGCCATGCAGCCTGAAGTGATCATGACGGAAGACGAGAAAGAGGCCGAGAAGATCCTGGCCGGCGGCGCCGACTTCGAATTCCGCCTCAACTACGAGGTCATCCCGGCGATCGAGATCAAGGATTTCTCCGACATCAAGGTGACGCGCCAGGTATTCGAAGTGCCGGACAGCGAGATCGACGAGCAGGTCCAGCGCGTTGCCGAATCGGCGCGAAGCTTCGAGCCGAAGACCGGCAAGGCCGCCGAAGGCGATCGCGTTTCGATCGACTATGTCGGCAAGATCGACGGCGAGGCCTTTTCCGGCGGCGCCGGCACCGATCAGCCGCTGGTTCTGGGGTCCAAGGAATTCATTCCGGGCTTCGAGGACCAACTGATCGGCGCCAAGGCCGGCGACGAGAAGCAGGTCACGGTCACTTTCCCGGAAAACTACCAGGCCGCGCATCTGGCCGGCAAGGAAGCCACCTTCGACGTCACCGTCAAGGAAGTGTCCAAGCCCGGCGCGCTGGAAATCAACGACGAGATGGCCAAGAACCTCGGCCTGGAATCGCTGGAGCGCCTGCGCGACGTGGTGCGCGGCCAGATCGAGAACCAGTTCGGTTCGATGACCCGCCAGAAGGTCAAGCGCCAGCTGCTCGACCAGCTTGACGCGGCCTATTCGTTCGAGGCGCCGTCGAAGCTCGTCGATGCCGAGTTCAACAACATCTGGACCCAGGTCAACCGCGATCTCGAAGCCGCCGGCCGTACCTTCGCCGACGAGGAGACGACGGAAGAAGAGGCACGCGCCGAATATCTGCGGCTTGCCGAGCGCCGCGTGCGTCTCGGCCTGGTTTTGGCCGAGATCGGCGAGAAGGCCGGCGTCACCGTTTCCGACGAGGAACTGCAGCGCGGCCTGTTCGAGCAGGTGCGCCGCTACCCGGCCAACCAGCAGCAGGAAGCCTTCGAGTTCTATCGCAGCAATCCGGAAGCCCTGAACACGCTGCGCGCGCCGATGTTCGAGGAGAAGGTCGTCGACCATCTGCTCAGCCAGATCTCGGTCACCGACGTCAAGGTCAGCAAGGAAGAGCTGATGGCTGACGACGAAGAGGGCGATACCGCCAGGGCCAAGCCGGCGAAGAAGGCCGCTGCCAAGAAGGCCGACAAGGCTGAAAAGGCCGACGACGCGGAAGAGCCGAAGAAGAAGGCAGCCCCGAAGAAGAAGGCCGCCAAGGACGCCGAATAAGCGTCTGACGACAAGATCAGAAAAGGCCGCCCTCGAGGCGGCCTTTTACGTTGTGGCGGATGTGCCTTGAGCCACCGCAGCCCACCTGAACCTTTGTACGGTCGACCTGTTCTACCTACCGGCCAGATTCTGTGGTACACAGGTGGCGCAATTCCATCTGGGGAGGAGCGGAGAATCTATTCTGCCGTGCAGGGCGCATGCTGGTGCTACCGGCATGTGCAGACCGTCTGAGGAAAATTTGACGATCAGGGAGGAATGCCATGCGCTTGGTTGCGTTTTTCGCCGTCGTTTCCGTTGCAACTTTCATCGCCAATCCATCGCGGGCACAGGACGCCGCGGCGGGCGAGAAGGTCTTCACCAAATGCAAGGTCTGCCACGTCGCAGACCAAGACACCAACAAGATAGGCCCTTCGTTGCATGGCGTTATCGGCCGGACGGCCGGCACGCATCCGGATTTTAAATATTCCGAAGCCATGATCGCGGCCGGCACATCCGGCGTCAAATGGGATGAGCCGACACTGACGACGTATCTTCACGACCCCAAGGCAATGGTCAAAGGGACGAAGATGGCGTTTCCCGGCCTCAAGAAGGACGAGGACGTCGCCAACGTCATCGCCTATCTGAAGCAATTTTCCCCGTAACCTGGCTCTTCGGCCGGCCAGAGCGTTTCACCGTTTCACGGAAACTGCGATCCGCTCGATCTCTTTGTTCTTACGCAATTCCGGGCGGAAAACCCCATACACTTTCCTGGAATTGCTCTAGGCTGCCCGGTTTCCATCGATGGTCGTCTCAAATGTCGGTCAAGGAAAGCCTCAAGGATACCGGCGTCCGCCTCTCGGAAGCGACGGCCAGTGATTTCTTTGCGCTCTTGAAGCCTCGGGTCATGGCCCTTGCCGTGTTTACCGCCTTCGTCGGTCTGATGGTGGCGCCCGGCGCGATGAACCCGGTCATCGCCGTGATCGCCATAGGTGCTATTGCGGTTGGAGCGGGAGCGGCCGGCGCGCTCAACATGTGGTACGACGCCGACATCGACGCGCTGATGTCGCGCACGTCAAAGCGGCCGGTTCCGTCGGGCCGCGTCACGGCCGGCGAAGCGCTCGGCTTCGGCCTGGTGCTTTCCGCACTTTCGGTCATGACGCTCGGCGTGCTGGTGGGCTGGCTTGCCGCGTCACTGCTGGCCTTCACCATCTTTTTCTACGTCGTCATCTATACGATGTGGCTGAAGCGCTCGACACCGCAGAACATCGTCATCGGCGGCGCGGCGGGTGCCCTTCCTCCGATGATCGGTTGGGCGGCGGCCACCGGCGCCATCGGCATTGAAAGCCTCATCCTGTTCCTGATCATTTTCCTGTGGACGCCGCCGCATTTCTGGGCGCTCGCACTGTTCAAGGCCGGCGACTATGCCGCTGCCGGCATCCCGATGATGCCGAACGTGGCCGGCCAGGCCTCGACCAGAAGGCAGATCTTCGCCTATTCACTGCTCCTGGCACCGATCGGAGTGCTGCCTTGGGCGTTCGGATTTACGAGCGGGGTCTATGGGATTGTTTCGGCTGCGTTGGGCGCGGGTTTCATCTGGCATGCCTGGAACGCCCTGGTCATCCTCAACAAGGAGATGAAGCCGGCCAAGGCGCTGTTTGCCTATTCGATCTTCTATCTTTTCGCGATCTTTGCCGTGCTGCTTGCCGATACCATCGCGATGCGCGCGTTCATGTCAGCCGGAGGGTGACGGCATGACGCTGTGTTCGGAAACTTCGCCTCCGGGAGCCTTTTGTAAGAACGGGCGACAAGCTCCAGTCAATGGAGTATATTGATTGCGGTGCAGGTCGCGGTTCGCGTGGCCAGTCATGCAGAACGGCAGCACCGTGATACCGCGACCTTGCCGGACCTGGTCTGGAGGAACGGGCATGACAAGTTTTCACGTGATTGCAGGCGCCAGCGAAACGCTGGAACACACCAAAATCCGAAAAATCAGTGTTTCCGATCTTTTCGATGCGCTCAAGCGCGGTGTTGACGATTTTATGGTCAAACCGTCGCACATCGTCTTTCTCTGCCTGATCTATCCGCTTGTCGGCGTGGTGCTCGCTGCCTGGACTTCGGGTGCCAATGCGTTGCCGATGTTGTTTCCGCTGGTGTCCGGCTTTGCGCTTATCGGTCCATTCGCGGCGATCGGCCTTTACGAGATCAGCCGCAGACGAGAAGCCGGGCTCGACACCTCCTGGACGCACGCGTTCGAGGTCAGGAATTCTCCGGCCCTGCCAGCCATCGCCGCAGTCGGGATCATGCTGGTTGCAATCTTCATCGCCTGGCTTTTGGCGGCGCAGGTGTTCTACGAATATCTCTTCGGCCCGGCTCCGCCTGCATCGATTTCGGGCTTCATCAATGAAATATTTGCCACCGGACGCGGCTGGTCTCTGATTGTCCTGGGGCACGCCATCGGCTTCGTCTTCGCCGCGGTGGTGTTGTGCACGACGGTTGTCGCCTTCCCATTGCTGCTCGACCGCGACGTCGGCGCCTACGAAGCCATCCACACGTCGGTGCGAGCGGTGCTGGCGAACCCGATCCCCATGGCTGTCTGGGGACTGATTGTCGCCGTCGCCCTGATCATAGGCTCGCTGCCGGTGTTTGCCGGGCTGGCGGTCGTGCTGCCGATCCTGGGTCACGCCACCTGGCATGTCTACCGCAAGGTTGTGGAGCCGCCATCGTCCCCGACGCGGGTAGGCCTCTGACCCTGCAGATCAGCTGATGGGAAGCTTCATCTCCGGTCTTTGACCGGAGATGAAGACTGTGCGTCAGGGCCCCGGTCCGAAGAAGGACAACCGGGTGAGAAGCGTGTAGTCCGCTTCGAAGAGCATCATCGCCACGAACACCAATATCAGAAGTGGCGGCAGGATGATCGCATAGGTCAGGGCCAGCCGCTCCCAGGCCATGTGCATGAACACGGCGACGATCAGCCCGGCCTTGAGGATCATGAAGATCAGGATCAGAGACCATCTGAGATAGCCGTGGATGCCGAGATAATCGACCATGTAGGAGCAGGCGCTGAGGATGAACAGCCATGCCCAGACCACCAGATAGAGCTTGATCGGATGTTCCTGATGAACCTCCGCGACGCCGGTCGATGGCCCTTCATGCGCATGATCAGAGTGCAGCGCGTGTTGCCCGAGGCCGTTTGCGGTTGCTTCAGCCATGTCAGCCTCTCACCAAAGATAGAAGAATGCGAAAATAAACACCCAGACCAGGTCGACGAAATGCCAGTAGAGCCCCATGATTTCGACGTTCTCGTAGCGACCCCTGCGGCTGGTGAAGAAGCCGGGACGACCGACGTCGTAGTCTCCACGCCAGACCTTTCGCGCCACGATGATGAGGAAGATCACCCCGATCGTCACATGCGTGCCGTGGAAGCCGGTGATCATGAAGAAAGTCGAGCCGAATTGTGCCGCGCCCCAGGGATTGCCCCACGGCCGTACGCCTTCGGTAATCAGCTTGGTCCATTCGAAGGCTTGCATGCCGACGAAGGTGGCTCCTAGCGCTGCCGTCAGAAGCATGAGGATTGCGGTTTTGCGGCGGTCGCGGCGATAGCCAAAATTGACCGCCATGGCCATCGTTCCGCTGCTCGATATCAGCACGAAGGTCATGATGGCGATCAGGATCAGTGGAATGTCCGAACCGCCGATGCGAAGCGCAAAGACCTCGCTCGGATTGGGCCACGGCACACGTGTGGAGACGCGCGCGGTCATGTAGGAGAGCAGGAAGCAGCCGAAGATGAAGGTGTCGCTGAGCAGGAAGATCCACATCATGGCCTTGCCCCAGGACACGTTCTTGAACGCGCGCTGATCCGAGGACCAATCGGCGGCGATCCCTTGCCAGCCTGCGGGCCGCGTCTCCGTTTGGCCGGTATGCGTCAGTGTCGTTTCTGCCATGCTCCTCGACCTCCTAGGTCAGCAACTGCCGGCAAATATCGATGAACGTCGCGGCCCAGCCGGCTAAAAGAGCGAAGATGGCGAGCCAGACGAAAAGCAGGAAATGCCAGTACATGGCGCATAATTCGACGCTGAGGCGAAGCCGTTCCGGCCGTGCCCCGTTCCAGGCGCCGGCGGTTGTCCTGCCCAGGCCCACCAGCCCTCCCACTATATGCAGGCCGTGCATCCCGGTTATCAGGTAGAAAAAACTGTTGGCCGGATTGGAGGCCAGAAAATAGCCATCGGCGGTCAGGTCCCGCCATGCCATGAGCTGCCCGATGAGGAAGGCGATCGCGGTGAGCCCAGCCGCGGCAAGGCCGAGCCTGACCGTGTCCATCTGGCGCTTGCGCGCCGCGATCGAGGCGCATTGCAGGGCAACGCTGCTCAGCACCAGCATGCCGGTGTTGAGCCAGAGCAGGCGTGGGATGGGCAGCGGCTGCCAGTCCGACAGCGCCATACGCATGAAGTAGGCGCTGGTGAACAGCGCAAACAGGCAGCCGACCACGGCGAGGAAGACACCGAGGCCAATCTTGGCGGTCGGCAGGCTCGATCGGTCGAAGGCGACAAAATCTCCTGCCACACCTTGCTCGAGCCATGGTTTCGCCATCAGCCGCTGATGCGAGAGCCACCAGCCGGCAAAGCCGGCGATCACGAGAAGGAAGACCAGGATGACGCTCATGCCGGCTCCCTGGAGGGGCCGAACGTGCCCGGCATGTTTTGCGGAATGAAGTCCTCCTTGGCGCCCGGCACGCTGTAGTCATAGGCCCAGCGATAGACAATCGGCAGATCCTTGCCGAAATTGCCATGCGCCGGTGGCGTCTGCGGCGTTTGCCATTCGAGTGTCGTGGCTCGCCATGGATTGCCACCGGCCTCGCGCCCATGGCGGATGCTCCAGATAAGATTGAACAGGAAAACGATCTGGGCGAAGCCGACGATAAACGCCATGATGCTGATGAACGAGTTCAGGTGATGCGCCGACTCCGTCATGACCGTCACGTCGCTCAGTTCGGCATAGCGCCGCGGCACGCCCATCAGGCCGATGTAATGCATGGGAAAGAAGATCAGGTAGGCGCCGAGGAATGTGACCCAGAAATGGAACCGGCCGAGCGTCTCGTCCAGCATCCGGCCGGTGACCTTCGGGTACCAGTGGTAGATCGCGCCGAAGATGACGACGATCGGAGCAACACCCATGACCATATGGAAGTGAGCGACGACGAACATCGTGTCCGACAGCGGGACGTCGACGACGACGTTGCCGAGAAACAGCCCGGTCAACCCGCCATTGACGAAGGTGACGATGAAAGCCATGGCAAACAGCATCGGTATGGTGAGATGGATGTCGCCCCGCCACAGCGTCAGCACCCAATTGTAGACCTTGATCGCCGTCGGGATGGCGATGATCAGTGTCGTGGTGGCGAAGAAGAAGCCGAAATAGGGGTGCATGCCGCTGACATACATGTGGTGCGCCCAGACCACGAAGCTCAGCGCGCCGATGCCAACGATGGCCCAGACCATCATTCGGTAGCCAAAAATGTTCTTGCGCGCATGCGTGCTGATCAGATCGGAGACGATGCCGAAGGCCGGCAGCGCCACGATGTAGACTTCCGGGTGGCCGAAGAACCAGAACAGATGCTGGAACAGGATCGGGCTGCCGCCATTGTGCTGTAGCTGTTCCCCCATCTCGACAACTGCGGGCATGAAGAAGGAGGTTCCAAGCGCGCGGTCAAGCAGCATCATCACGCAGGCGACGAACAGCGCCGGAAAGGCGAGCAGCGCCATGACGGTGGCGGTGAAGATGCCCCAGACGGTCAGCGGCAGGCGCATCATCGTCATGCCACGCGTGCGGGCCTGCAGCACCGTCACGACATAGTTCAGACCGCCCATGGTGAAGCCGATGATGAACAGGATCAGCGAGACCAGCATCAGGATGATGCCCCATTCCTGGCCGCCAGGTGTGCCGGTCATGATGGCTTGCGGCGGATAGAGCGTCCAGCCGGCGCCGGTCGGTCCGCCGGGCGCAAAGAAGCTCGACACCAGCACCAGCACGGCAAGGAGGTAGATCCAGTAGCTCAGCATGTTGACATAGGGAAAGACCATGTCGCGGGCGCCGACCATCAGCGGGATCAGGTAGTTGCCGAAGCCGCCGAGGAAGAGTGCCGTGAGCAGGTAGATTACCATGATCATGCCGTGCATGGTGATGAACTGGTAGTAGGCCTCGGGGGTGATGAAATCGAACGTGCCGGGGAAGCCGAGCTGCAGCCGCATCAGCCAGGACAGCACCAGCGCGACCAGGCCGATGGCCGTTGCGGTCGCCGAATACTGGATGGCGATGACCTTGGCGTCCTGCGAGAAGACATACTTCGTCCACCAGCTGTGCGGATGGTAAAGCTCCATTTCCGCGACTTCGGCGGGCGGGACGGCATCTGCAGGCGTGATATCGACCATAGGCGGAGCACCTCCGTGCCCTTCAGCGGGACCCGACAGTTTCGAGTTTTGCCGCAACTTCTAGAGCTGACGCCGTCGCGTTGCCCGGCGCCTGTTCCACCGAGCCCGTCTGCTGCGGCGCCGACAATTGCGCGAACGTCTGCTGCTGGTCGAGCCAGGCCACATAGTCCTGCTCGGTATCGACCATGACGATGCCATGCATCATCGGATGCCCCTGGCCGCACAGTTCGGCGCACAAAACCTGGAAGGTTCCGGTCTTGGTGGGGGTGAACCAGAAATAGGTGACCGAGCCCGGTATCATGTCCATCTTGGCGCGGAATTCCGGAACGTAGAAATCGTGCAACACATCGATCGAGCGCAGCAGCATCTTGACCGGCTTGCCGACCGGCAGATGCAGGTCGGCCGCTTCGACCACGACGTCGTCCTGGCCGCTGGGATCCTTGGCGATCACGCCCAGCGGATTTTCAGCGGTGACGTCGCGGGTGTCGGATGTGCCGAGTTTGCCGTCCTTGCCGGGCAGGCGGAAGCTCCACTGCCATTGCTGGCCGACGACTTCGACCACGGTTGCGTCGCTTGGAACGTTGACGAACCGGCTCCAGACAAACAGGCCGGGAACCAGCATGGCGGTAACACCCACTCCGGTGACAATCGTCAGCCACCATTCGAGCCGCTTGTTCTCCGGTTCGTAGGCCGCCTGGTTGCCTTCGCGGTGACGGAAGCGGAAAACGCAATAGGCCATGAATAGGACGACTGCGGCGAAGACGACGCCGGTAATCCAAAAGGTGATGATGATGGTGTTGTCGATATAGTCCCAATTCGAGGCAATCGGAGTCCACCACCATGGGCTCAGGAAGTGGAACAACACCGAGCCCACGACGATCAAAACGAGTACAACCACTATGGGCATGTCCCGTTCCTCCCGGTATTTCAGGGGGCGCGAAGCCGTCCCGGGAAAATACCAAGTGCATCATGCGTGATTTGCGATCGAAATTCTAGAGCCGGTTGTGGAAGGAGCGAAAAATTGCTTCTGCGGCGCCCGGACCTTGCTTCGTTGGTGACGCCGGAGCGACACCTGACCCCCCAAATCAGGGAGGGCAGGGGCTGGTTTGATTCGGCTTGCCTTGTTCCAGCGGGATCAAAGCGCCTTGATGATGATGCACCCGGCCAAAAGCAGCACGACGCCGGCGAGCCGCATGCCGGAGACAAGCCGCTGCGGCAGGCGGAACCAGCCGAAGGTGTCGACGAAGATGCCGGCGACCTGCTGGCCGGCCACCGTCAGGCTGACGGCAGCTGCCGCTCCGATGACGGGGATGGCGGTGAACACGGTCGTGACATAGGTGGCGCCGGCAAAACCTCCGAGCCAGCCCCACCAGGGCATCGACGACAGGCCGGCGAGGCGAGGGCGGGGCGTCTTCGTCAGGGCAAGCGCGATCAGAAGCACCGCGGCCATGGCCAGCATCGCCACCAGGAACGAGATGGTGCCGACCGCAAACGGCGCGCCGCCAAGGTCGTGCCGAAGCAAGGCGTTTACAGCGCCTTGCACCGGAAGCACGGCGCCTGCCAGCAGCGCCAGTCCGATCCACCCTGGTCTTGAGGATGCGGTATTGTCGGCCGCGCCCTTCTGTCCCAGAACGATGAGGGCAGCCCCGGCAAGCAAGACGAGCATGCCGAAGGCAGGCCCGGCTCGCAGTCCGGCTTCGGGGATCCCGAGCCAGCCGAACGTGTCGAGGGCGATGGATGCAAGCATCTGCCCAGCGATGAAGAGCCCGACGGACACGACGGCGCCAAGGCGAGGGAACAGAAGAATGGTCGAAACGACGTAGAAGGCCGAAGCCATGCCGCCGATCGCATGCCACCATTCGGCTTGCCGAACGGCAAGCAGAGCCGGTGTCGTTCCGGTGAGGGCCGTGATCGACAACAGCACGATGGCGCCGACCGCGAGCTGAAGCGTGGTCGCGGCAAAGGGTGAGCCGACCGCCTTTGAAAGTTGGGCGTTGGCGCCAGCCTGCACTGCGAGCAGGCCACCGGCGACAAGCGCCAGAGGGATGAAGAGGATTTCCACGATCGTATTCCTTGAATGCGGGGTGCGGCTGCTAGGGCATGATCCCAAAAAGTGGGTGCCGGTTTTTGGAAAAGATCATGCTCCAACAAAGGGTTAGATCATGATGAGATTTCAACCAAATCTCATCATGATCTAAGCGGCAGCCGATGCTTCGGGCAGGGCGGGAACGGCAATGCCTCTGACAACTGCGGAGCGTCGGCCTATGGCCGCATACCAACGCGCCAGGTCTGGCGCGTCATCGAGGCTGAGGCCGAGCCTGGTGACGGCCGCGTCGATCCATGGCCATGTCATCACATCGGCGATGCCGTAGCTTTTGCCGACAATGTGCTCATGGTGCTTTAGCCGGCTATCGAGAACGCGGAAGACACGTCCGGTTTCGCGCTCAAAACGCTCGATCACGTAAGGGATTCTTTCCGGCGCGAAGATTTTGTAATTCCACAATTGGCCAAGCGTCGGGCCGACATGGGCCGCCTGGAACAAGGTCCAGGTCAGCGTATCGTCCGCCTCCTGCGCGCCCACCGGCTGAAGCTTGCCCGACCGTCGCGCCAGGTAGTGTAGGATGGCGCCGGATTCGAAGACCGTGCGGCCGGCGTCCCGGTCGACGATCACCGGGATCTTGTTGTTGGGATTGAGCGCCAGGAAATCAGGCTTGGTCTGGTCGCCCCTTTCGATGTCGACCAAGCGGACCGAGTAGGGCAGGCCGACCTCTTCCAGCATGATCGAGGCCTTGTGCCCGTTGGGTGTCTGGCAGGTGTAGAGTTCTATCGGCGTCATGGCTCTTCTCCGCGACTGTTTCTTTTGTCGTCGGACTCCATATGGCGTGCGTGCATGCGCAGATCGACATGCCGATTCGCCCGCTTGCTCTGCGTTTTTGCACAGCGAAGCGTCATTTTGACTCGCGGAGCGCAGCGCTTTCTTTTATCTTTCTGCAAGAATGCACAGCTCACGCGATATCGACTGGGAAGATCTGCGCATGGTGCTGGCCGTCGCCGATGGCGCTTCGCTGGCGGCGGCGGCTCGGATCCTGGGCGTGAACCACACGACTGTGCTGCGGCGCGTCAACGCCTTCGAGGCGCGGCTGGGTATCCGCCTTTTCGATCGGCTGCCGACTGGCTATGCCCTCACCGCGGGCGGCGAGGAACTGCTGGGCGCGGCACGCACAATGGCCGAGACGGTCAATGAACTGGCGCGCAAACTGTCGGGGCAGGATCTCAGGTTCGAAGGCAGGTTGCGGGTCACCACCACCGATACGCTGATGGCGTCGGTGCTGCCGCCGATCCTGGCGGCGTTTCATAAGCTCCATCCCGGCATACGGGTCGAGGCGATGACGCAGAATTCCATCGCCAACCTGACGCAAAGGGATGCAGACGTGGCGATCAGGCCGGTGTCGCAACCGCAGGAAATCCTGGTCGGCCGGCGCATTTCGGGCGTCGCCTTCGCCGCCTACGCGACACGTTCCTATGCCGAAACGCTACCCCCGGAGCCGAGATTGGGTGCGCTGCGCTGGATCGCGCCCGACGACAGCCTGGCCAACACCGGCGTCGCCCGCTGGATGCGGTCGTCGCTGCCCGATGTCGAGATCGCCATGCGCGCCGATTCCCTGGTGACGATGTCGCATGCGGCGGGCGCCGGAATCGGGGTTGCGGCGCTGCCCTGTTATCTCGGCGACAGCCTGCCCGGGCTTGTAAGGGTCGGAGGGCTGATCGAGGAGATCGGCTCGGCGCTGTGGGTGCTGGTGCACGACGATTTGCGCCGCACGGCGCGCGTCCACGCCTTCACCAAATTCGTCTCCGGCGAATTGCAGCAGCGGCGCGACCTTCTTGAGGGCAGGCTCGGCGCCGGAGCTTGAGACGCACGCCAGCTGACGCTGGGGTTCAACTCCGCAACAGGTTCCCAAGCTCGGCAACCGTCATCACGCGCCCGAACACCTTGCCTATGATGTCGAGGGTTGCATTGTGCGATGCCTCGTCCAGTCCGCCATTGGCGTCGCTGATGAAACCACCTTGTAGTCGCGCATGAAGGCGCTCCGCGCGGTGGATTCGCAGCAGATGCTGGTCACGGTGCCGATGATGATCACCGTGTCGACCCGGCCTGCGCCACGGATGTTGCGCAACACGGTCTCGAGCTGCGTGTTGTGGAAGGCATCGTAGCGGTGCTTCTTGATGACGACATCCCCAGGCAAGGGCGCAAGCGCGGCGACGATTTCGGCGCCGGCGCTGCCTTCCCGCATTCCTTTGGTTTTCAGCTTCGGCTGATAGCCGGTTTCCAGCGGCGAGATATCGAAATGGTCGCTGAGCACATGCTGGGTGTAGATAACCGGGACGCCTTGCGCGCGGCAAAGCTCGACCACCTGCCGCATCGCCGGAATGCGATGGCGGGCAATGGCCACTTCCATGACGGCGCCCTCATCGACAAAGTCGCTTTGCATGTCGATGACCAGAAGGGCTGCGCGTTGCTTGTCGAACGGCCATGGTTCGTCGCCGGGCTGGGGCATTGCGTGTTTCCTGTTTCCGACGTTGATCAGGTGAGCAGCAGGCTCTTCATCGAGACATCGCAATTCCTGCCGATGACGATGTGATCGTGGATGGATGGAGAGATCAAGGTCGTGGCAATCTCGCAGCGAGCTCCGGGATTGGTTTGGGCGACTTGACGCGTCCTCGCTTGGCCTACGGGTCGATGACCGCGATCGCATCGATCTCTATCAGGTAGCCGGGAGACATCACCGCTATCCCGACCACTACGTTTGCTGGCTTGTGATCGCCGAACAGCTCGACCTGGGCCGCTTCGATGATCGGCACGTGTTCGTCGCGTTTGTAATCGACGATGTAGATCGTGATCTTGCAGACTTGCTCGGGCCGAGCGCCGGCGGCAGCAAGCGCTCGGCTGAGATTCCCGAACGCCAGGCGCGCCTGGACTGCGAAATCACCATGGCCAACGAGCTTGCCGTGTATGTCTTCTGGCTGCTGGCCCGAGACGAACACCAGCTTGCTTCCTGTCGCAACGACGACCTGGGAGTACATTTCCGGAATCGGCAGATCATTTGGATTTATGCATTCGAGCGTCATTGAATAGATCTCCTGCAATGGCTGACGGGAACTGGCTGCTTCGTATTCGCGAGTCTACGACATTGTCGCCGAAGCGGGCGCTTCCGTCGCATCATCACTTCTACACCGCAAGCGTGGGCGTTTGAGCCAAGCCGGAATGTTGCTGATTGGCTCGCGAGCGGTGGCGTTTGGGATGACGGCACCGGCGCCCATCAGGCTCAGATCAGCAGCAGGCCCTTCATCGAGGCGTTGCCTTTCTTGCCGATGATGATGTGGTCGTGGACGGCGATGCCGAGCGGCTTGGCGCTGTCGATGATCTGCTTGGTCATTTCGATGTCCGCACGCGATGGTGTCGGATCGCCGGAAGGGTGGTTATGCACCAGGATGACGGCGCTGGCCGACAGTTCCAGCGCGCGCTTGATCACTTCGCGCGGATAGACCGGCGTGTGGTCCACGGTGCCGACCTGCTGCACCTCGTCGGCGATCAGCACGTTCTTCTTGTCGAGGAACAGGATGCGGAAATGTTCGCGGTTCTCGAACGCCATCGCCGAGCGGCAGTACGCAAGAAGCTGCGTCCAGTTGGACAGCACCTCGCGGTCGCGAACCTCGGTCCGCGCCATGCGCTGCGCGGCAGCGGCAATCACCTTCAGGTCGACCGCCACGGCGGGGCCGATGCCCTTCACCTCCTGCAGCAGCGCCACCGGTGCGCCAAGCACTTCGCCAAAAGTGCCGAAGCGCGCCAAAAGCGCCTTGGCGATCGGCTTGGTGTCGACGCGCGGGATCAGGCGAAACAGCAGCAGTTCGAGAAGTTCGTAGTCGGGCAGGGCGTCCGCGCCGCCGGCAACGAAGCGCTCGCGCAAGCGGTCGCGATGGCCGTGATAGTGTGGCTTGTCCGTCGATTTGTCTCTTGGTGCCTTGTCCTTCGCCGGTGGTTCAAGCCACCGCTCGGAGAAGAACCCCCGTTCGTCGTCACCGCTGTTCCCCATCGACCCCCCACACTCCCCGAAGGCTTCGACGGCAGATTAGAGCGGTAAGCAGCGCGCGGTCGAGTTTTTTCGGCGACGGCGCCTCAAAGCCGCGGCTTGAGGCGATCTTGTTTTCAGCTGACCGGCGGCAGGCCGGGGCGGTCGAGCTTGTTTGGCGACAGGGTGAAAATCTCGCAGCCAATTTCGGTGACGCCGATCGTGTGTTCGTACTGCGCCGACAGCGAGCGGTCGCGCGTCACCGCCGTCCAGCCGTCCGACAGCACTTTCACATGCGGCCGGCCAAGATTGATCATGGGCTCGATGGTGAAGATCATGCCCGGCCGCATCTCGACGCCTTCCGAGGCGGTGCCATAGTGCAGGATGTTGGGTGCGTCGTGGAACAGCTGGCCAACGCCGTGGCCGCAGAAATCGCGCACCACCGAGCAGCGCTCTGCCTCGGCATAGGTCTGGATGGCGGCGCCGATGGCGCCGGTGCGGGCGCCGGGCCGGACCGCCGCGATTCCGCGCATCAGGCACTCATGAGTGACTTCAAGCAGGCGTTCGGCGGCGCGCTTGATGGTGCCGACGGGATACATGCGCGAGGAATCGCCGTGCCAGCCGTCGAGGATGTAGGTGACGTCGATGTTGACGATGTCGCCATCCTTCAACGGCTTGTTGTCTGGAATGCCGTGGCAGACGACGTGGTTGATCGAGGTGCAGGACGATTTGGTGTAGCCGCGGTAGTTGAGCGTCGCCGGTAGCGCGCCTTGGTCCATGCCGAATTCGAAGACGAAACGGTCGATGGTCTCGGTGGTGACACCCGGCTGGACCATCGGCACCAGTTCATCAAGGCAGCGCGCGGTGAGATCGCAGGCCTTGCGCATGCCGGCAAATCCTTCTTCGCCGTAGAGGCGGATCTGGCCGGTGTTCCTGAGGGGTGCCGTGGCGGCGTCGAGATAGGTTACCATAGTGTCCGTTTGCCTGTAAGCGGGCGGCGCATATCAGCCCGTTAGAAAATTTCCTCAGATTTGGCACTGCAAGCCGCAAGGTTCAAGGAAGAACTGCCGGCAATGGACTGATACTGGCGATATTCCTGGCTTGCGCGACCGCTCAGATGACATCCAGGTGCGCGATCTCCTCCGAATGCCGAGATCGCACTGACGACACATTTTCGCGCAAAAGCAGCCAAAGCAACTTTTGACGACGAACGGCGTTGCTGTGGTCGACGCCAGTTCGGGAGATATAGAATGGACAGATTGCAATTCGAGGTGCCGGTGCGCATCGCGCCCGCGCCCGGGCTGCCGGTAGAGGAAATATACAGCGTCGAACAGGCGCTGGATATCCTGCATGACTGGCCAAGGAAGCGACAGGGCAAGGTCTATGAAGCGGCGTTCAATGCCTGCTTCGGGGCCACGGTGGATGTGGTCAGGACTGAGGACGCCTGGCGCGCCTTCATGGCGTTTTGCCGGGTCAGTGGCCTGCTGGCCAGGGATATGATGGTTACGGCCAAGCGCGCCGGCGAGGCGAGGGGCCTGAGGGTCTAGAGTTCTGCTTGGCCTGGAGGCCGGCCAACCGACTCGTTCCAATCGGCGCGGACTCCGCGGCGTTAAGGTTCCGTTTCCGACTTCACAGCTAGGCATGAGCCATAGAGCAGCGTCTGATTCGTTGCGTCGGTTTCATGGTGCAGAACATGTCTTCAGCCAATGTGCGTACCTTCCCGCTAGATCGGCAGACCGTGCTGGTGCGCGAGGTCGCCGCAAGGCTGGGCAGACTGCACGGCGACACGGCCACGTCGTTCTGGAAGGCCACGGCGCGCGAACTCCTCGACAAGGCGGTCGCGGCCGGCTGCGATGCGGCTTCGGCGGCCAACGATGTCCGCCGGTTTTTTGCCGCGGTCCAGGACGAGATGCATTTCAAGGCGGACGATGCCGCACCGGGGCAGCGCCGGACGCGCACCCGCCCCTAGCCTCATACAGAGCACACACGCGCTCGTCATTGTGTGGCCAACCGTGGACCGGTCTTGGCGTCGACGAATCTCGGGCCTTGCGCTGTCGATCGTGCCGTCCCAGCCACGGCGAGCGCCTTGTTGAACGCGAGACAGGCGATGAAATACTGGTCGCGCTCGGCCCTGGCGACGTCGGTCATCGCCAAGGAAATCGTCGAGCGCTATGGCGGGACTATCATGCCGGAGACCTGCCTGACGGATGGCTTTTGCAGATGGTGGGATCGACGCGGTTTAGCGCAAGGCGTCGGCCTCTCGGCGATCCCTGTGCCGACCCGATCCGAATCGGCTATGCCTGCGCGATGCAGGAAACGTCTCTCTACATCCCGGTGAAGCGGTTTCTCGAGAGCCTGGAATTCACGGTCAAGGGCGAAGTCGGGCACTGCGATATCGTGGCGGTGCGCGACGGCGAGCCGCCTGTGCTGGTCATCTGCGAACTGAAATTGCAGTTCAACCTCGAACTGGTGCTGCAAGGTGTCGATCGCGCCGCGGCATGCGACGAAGTGTGGCTGGCCGCGCGCATGTCGGCGCGTGGCAAGGGCCGCGAGCACGACCGCCGTTTTCGCGCGCTGTGCCGGCGGCTCGGCTTCGGGCTTCTGGCTGTCAGCGGCAAGGGGGAGGTCGAAGTGCTGCTCAGCCCGGCGGCTCTGCCGCCGCGTCGCGATCCGAAGCGGCGCTCCCGACTGATGGAGGAACACCGTCGCCGGCGCGGCGATCCGGTGGTCGGCGGTGGTTCGCGCGCCCCGATCATGACCGTCTACCGGCAGGATGCGCTGGCCTGCGCCGCAGCCATGACCGACGGGCCGAAACGCCCGCGCGATCTGAAAGCGATTTCGCCGCGCGCGCCCAGCATCCTATTGGACAATGTCTATGGCTGGTTCGCCAGGGCCGAGCGCGGCGTCTACGCGCTGACCGAGGGTGGTCACGCGGCGTTACAGCGCTGGCCGCAGGTAGCGCACGACCAGGGGTGAGTGGCCGGAGATTGCCGCGAGCAGGCGCCGAGGGAAACCTCGGCACGGCAGCCGCTGTTCGCCGTTTCAACCGATTCGCCGCGCCACCGTTCCAGCCGCTGCTAGTTCGGCGGCTGCCGCGAGGCTTATTGTTTTCCTGAAAGATCTGGTACGCCCAAGGGGAATCGAACCCCTGTTACCGCCGTGAAAGGGCGGTGTCCTAACCGCTAGACGATGGGCGCGCTCAGACGAAGCGGCTTATAATTGCGTTGTTGCCAACCGGCAACCCATCAGCCGCCAGATGCGGAAACTTTTTTCAAGAGGGGCGAAAACGGCCAGTTTGGTGAGCAAGCGCAGGTTTTCTGGCCTCGCGTCGTTGCACATCTTTGGACGAATGCGCCGCGCAGTCGTCATCCTCGCGTCTGCGCTGCGTCGCTGCGGTCCTTGCTTCGCCATAGGATGACGAAGTCGCGGGTGCCTCGGCTAATCTCGAACGTCGCTGATAGCTAATCGGAAAAAACGGCGGGCTGCTAACAGCCCCTCGGCCCGTTTGCCGAATGGGGATGCTACCCCCGCCGGCGGCAGCGCCAGTTCCAGTCGCGCTCGGGGCCGACGTCGACGTGAACGGATTCGGTATGGCAGTAGGTGCCGACGCCGCCGCGGCCGGGCATGGTTCGGATGTAGCTCGCCAGTTCCCATTTGGAGACGCCGGGAACCTGGATGTCGGCGGCGGCGCAATACATGTGCAGCGAATTCTTGGCGCCGTTGGCGCGCCGGTTGCGTGCCGGGTCGCGGTAGCCTGATGTGACCATCATCTTGCGGCCGTAATGGCCTTCGATGGTCTTCAGCACACGCACCAGCGACGGCTTCAGGCAGGCGACGTCGACGCTCTCGTTTTGCTTCAACAGGCCGTTGGGCGCCAGCCGGGCGAGGCCGGCGGCGGAAGCCACCTGATAGGCGCCGCCCGAACCCTCGTCCTCGTTCAGATCGACGTCGCTTTCGTCGTCGAGGCCGGATTTGCGCTTGATCTCGAACAACGCCGTCTGGCGCACGCCGGGCAAGGCATCGCTGCCGGTGATGTGGTTGCTCTCGTTGCCAAGCGAGGCAAGCTGCAAGGGCTTGTCGGCCGAACTGGCTGAGGCCAACGTGATGATCGGCTTTGCCGGGGCGGCCTTCTGGGCAGCAACCGCAGGCTGTTCGCCCGAGCGCGAGTTGACCAGCGGAGCAGGTGCCGCCGAGGTTGGCGTGGTGCTGAACAGTGAGGCCAGGAAGCCCTTCTTCGGCGTGTCGATCTGCTGGGGCGCGGCGGTCACGTAGACCTCGCCGGGCGCGGGTGCCGCGGCAGTCGGTTTCGGTGCGATCACGCCGGCATCGGCGGCGGCGATCTTCTGCGCCACGGCGTCCGTTGCGGCCGCGGTCTGTGCTGACTGCTGCAGCGACTGCGGCGTCTGGCCGACAATGGTTTCGGAGCCGGCGGGAACATTGACCGGGAAGCCGGTGCCGGGCTTGGCCACCGGCACATAGGCGACCTGCTCGGGCAGTGTCGCATCGCCCGCTGCCGTCATCATCATCTGCGGCCCGGTGGATGTGACCTGCACGGTCGAATCGCCCGGCGCCGCAGGGCTGGCGCCGGAAGCCGCGGCGATGTCAGAAGCGGTCGCGTTGTAGCCAGGCATGCCGACGGACATTGTGGGGTCGCTGGCGGAGGTGCAGGACGCCAGAAGCACGGAGAAAAGCGCTGCCGCTATAGTGCGACCTTCTCTCCCCGCGAGACGCGATCCTACTGATTTCAAAACTAAATTCCCCCTCGGTGTCCGGTCGGCCTGCTATTGGTGCGGCGTCGAAACGTTCACATCCAATAACCTTGTGTTCCCAAACCGGAAACGAGACTTGTGTCAATTCTGCAAGCCTCTGAATTATTTGCTCGTTGGAGGCCAATTGAGGCTTCTTGAAGGTTGACGATACCATTTCGCCCCGTTTTGCCGGCTCGTCAACTCACCAGACATTACATTCCGTTACACACAGGCACCTGCAAAAGGTGCCGGCCGTTACACACGCACCTTCACATAGGTGCCGGGGGCATCACCCAGGGTTTTCATGTGCTTGCCCGGTTTGCGGGCCGGAACGAGGGTGTCGTCCTGGGTCTCGATCCAGTGCTGCCAATGCGTCCACCAGGAGCCGGGATGCTCCACCGCGGAGGCGAGCCACTGGTCAAAATCGCCTGTCGGTTTGCCGCCGGTCCAGTACTGGTATTTCTTGGCTGCCGGCGGGTTGACGACACCGGCAATGTGGCCGGAACCAGCCATCACAAACTCGACCTCACCGCCGAAATATTGCGAGCCGAGAAACACGGAAAGGGCCGGCGCGATGTGATCTTCCTTCGACGCCAGGTTGTAAACCGGGATGGTGACGTCGGCCAGCGACAAAGTGCGGCCGGCGAGTTCCATCACGCCACGCGTCAGATTGTTCTCGAGATAACAGTTGCGCAGGTAGAAGGAGTGGTTGGCGGCCGCCATGCGGGTGGAATCGGCGTTCCAGTAGAGCAGGTCGAAGGGAAGGGGATCCTTGCCGCGCATGTAATTGTTGATGACATAAGGCCAGATCAGGTCGCCCGAGCGCAGCATGTTGAAGGCGGTCGCCATCTTGGTGCCGTCGAGGTAGCCCTTTTCGTTCATCGATTTCTCGACCGCTGCCACCTGGTCCTCGTCGACGAAGACTTTCAGGTCGCCGGCATGGGTGAAGTCGACCTGCGTGGTGAAGAAGGTCGCCGATTTGATGCGGTTGTCGCCTTCCTGTGCCAGCAGTGCGAGTGCGGCCGCCAGCAGCGTGCCGCCGACGCAATAGCCGATGGCGTTGACCTCTTTCTCGCCGGTCGCCTTCTCGATCGTGTCGAGGCCGTATTGCAGGCCTTCCCGTATGTAAGCTTCCCAGCCCTTGGCGCCGTGCCGCTCGTCGGGATTGATCCAGGAGATGACGAACACGGTATGGCCTTGCTCGATCGCCCAGCGGATGAAGGACTTTTGCGGGTTGAGATCGAGGATGTAGAACTTGTTGATCCAGGGCGGGCAGATCAGCAGCGGGCGCTTGAGCACCGTCTCCGTCGTCGGATCGTACTGGATGATTTCGGCGACATCGCTGCGCCCGACCACCTTGCCGGGAGATGTCGCGACGTTCTTGCCGATCTCGAAGGGCGAATAGTCAGCTTGTCTCAGCTTCAGGTCGCCCTTGCCGGCGGCGATGTCTTCGGCCAGCATCTTCATGCCGCGCACCAGGTTTTCGCCATTCGAGGCAACGGTTTCTCGAAACAGCTCCGGATTGGTCAGGATGAAGTTCGACGGCGAGATGGCATTGGACACCTGCTTGACGTAGAAGCTGGCCTTATGGCGGGTGTGATCGTCGAGGCCTTCGGCGTGCTCGACCAGGTCGGCCGCCCAGCGCGAGGTGACGAGATAGGCCTGTTTGAGGAAATCGAAGAAAGCGTTGCGACCCCATTCGGGGTCTTGAAAACGCTTGTCGCCGCGCTCGGGCTTGACCGCATCTTCGGGCGCCTCGGCATTCGGGCTAACCTTCTGGATGGCGTTGCCCCAGACCGTCATGTAGCCGGCGAACAGTCGCGTCTGCGCTTCCAGCGCGCGTTGCGGGTCGGCCAGCCAATATTCGCTGAGCTTGGAAAAGGTTTTTACCATGTCGACCACGGGTTCGGCGACATGATCGCGCACCTCGCCCTTTTCGCGCGGCTCGGCCCAGGCGGAGGCGGCTTTGCCGGCCTGTTCGACCATACGCGCCATGTTCAACGCGAAGCGTTCCGGGTCTTTCACCAGATATTGCTCGACGGTCGAAGATTGATCATCTTCCGCTTTGCTCGAATCAGGTGTTTTGGACATGGCTCGCGGGGTTCCTCCCGAGGCGTTTTCTTGACATATTATCATGGGACATCTGACCGGGTCCAATGCGCTGTACCCCGGCTGCCAGGAAAACAATATGACGATTAACACCGGCGAGACCATTTTTTCGGGGGCAGGCCGCTTTTGCCGCATCGCGGTTGCAATCGCCTGTCTGGCGCCAGGGCTGCTGGCGGCAAGTGGCTGCACGAGCGCCAACACCGGCAACGGGATGAATGTCGGCCTGACCCAGGGCGCGCAGGACACCGGCTCTTATCCCAATCTCAACATCCCACCGCAGGTGGCGGCAAAGCAACTCACCCCTGAGGAGACGCAGGCCAAGCTTGCCCAGTTGAAGGGCGAACAGCAGGGGCAAGTGGCCAAGGGCGGCGGCGGTGCCCCGTCCACCAGCCCGGCGGCGCTGAATTCGCTGGCGAAGAACCATGGCAAGGACACGCTGAAGCAGATCGAAGCCAAATGCGATCCCGCCCTCGACCCTACCTGCAAATAAGGCTATATCGCGCGCCGAAAGCGGTCTTTGCCAAGGGCGCCTAGCCAAGCCAACTGTGCTAAAGCCAATCTTAAATCGTCTGGAACTGACATGGAAGAATTTCACAAGGTCCGCCGGCTTCCGCCCTACGTGTTCGAGCAGGTCAACCGGCTGAAGGCCAGCGCCCGTTCGCGCGGCGCTGACATTATCGACCTTGGCATGGGCAATCCCGACCTGCCGACTCCGAAGGCGATCGTCGACAAATTGTGCGAAGTGGTGCGCGATCCGCGCACGCATCGCTATTCCTCCTCGCGCGGCATCCCAGGTCTGCGCCGCGCCCAGGCTGCCTATTATCAGCGCCGTTTCGGCGTGAAGCTCAATCCCGACACGCAGGTGGTGGCGACGCTCGGTTCGAAGGAAGGCTTCGCCAATATGGCGCAGGCGATCACCGCGCCGGGCGACGTGATCCTGTGCCCCAACCCGACCTATCCGATCCATGCTTTCGGCTTCATCATGTCGGGCGGCGTCATCCGTTCGCTGCAGGTCGAGCCGGATGACGGCTTCATCCCGGCGCTCGAGCGCGGTGTCCGTCATTCGATCCCGAAGCCACTGGCATTGATCCTCAACTATCCGTCGAACCCGACGGCGCTGGTCGCCTCGCTCGATTTCTACAAGGACGTGGTCGCCTTCGCCAAGAAGAACGACATCATCATCCTGTCGGACCTTGCCTATTCGGAGATCTATTTCGACGGCAATCCGCCGCCTTCGGTGCTGCAAGTGCCGGGCGCCATCGATGTCTGCGTCGAGTTCACCTCGATGTCGAAGACCTTCTCCATGCCCGGCTGGCGCATGGGCTTTGCCGTCGGCAATGAGCGGCTGATCTCGGCGTTGACGCGGGTGAAGTCCTATCTCGACTACGGCGCCTTCACGCCGATCCAGGTGGCGGCGGCGCATGCGCTGAATGGCGACGGCGCCGACATCGCCGAAGTGCGCGAGGTCTATTTGAAGCGCCGCGACGTCATGGTCGACGCCTTCAGCCGCGCCGGCTGGACCATTCCGGCACCGGCTGCCTCGATGTTCGCCTGGGCGCTGATCCCGGAGCCGTTCAAGCATCTCGGCTCGCTTGAGTTTTCCAAGCTCCTGATCGAGCACGCCGACGTGGCGGTGGCGCCGGGCATCGGCTTTGGCGAGCATGGCGACGATCATGTTCGCATCGCGCTGGTCGAGAACGAGCACCGGATCCGGCAGGCGGCGCGCAACATCAAGCGCTTCCTGGCGTCCAGCGCCAAGCAGCCGAACAATGTGGTGCCGCTCGCCGCGCATCGCTAAAGTCGCCGCACATCTTATTCGAGTAGATTTTTTGAGGGGCGTCGCCGGGCATGGCTGAAGCGTTGCGTGTTGGAATTGCCGGTCTGGGTACTGTCGGTGCCTCGGTGGCGCGCGTGCTGCGCGACAAGGCAGCGGAACTGACGCGCCAGTGCGGACGCGATGTCATCGTCGCGGCCGTTTCCGCGCGTGATCCCAAGCGCGACCGTGGCGTCGACCTCAGCGCCGCCAAATGGTTCGACGATCCGATCAAGATGGCGCAGGCCGCCGATATCGACGTCTTCATCGAACTGATCGGCGGCGACGAAGGGGCAGCGCGCGCGTCGGTCAAGGCAGCACTTGAAGCCGGACGTCATGTCGTCACCGCCAATAAGGCGCTGTTGGCCAAGCACGGCGTGGCGCTTGCCGAAATCGCCGAGAAGAAGGGCGTGCTGCTCAACTACGAGGCGGCAGTTGCCGGCGGCATCCCGGTCATCAAGACGATGCGCGAGGCGATGGCCGGCAATTCGGTCACCCGCGTCTTCGGCATCCTCAACGGCACCTGCAACTACATCCTGACCCGCATGGAGGCCGAGGGCATCTCCTTCGACAAGTGCCTGAAGGACGCGCAACGGCTGGGTTATGCAGAGGCCGACCCGACCTTCGATATCGAGGGCCATGATACGGCGCACAAATTGTCGATCCTGACCAGCCTGGCCTTCGGCACCAGGATCGCGGCCAATGACATCTACATGGAAGGCATTTCCAACATCAGCCAAGCCGACATCCGCGCTGCCGCCGATCTCGGCTACCGGATAAAACTGCTCGGTGTCGCGCAGCGCACCGACAGCGGCATCGAGCAGCGCGTGCACCCGACCATGGTGCCGACCGCGTCGGTGATCGCACAGGTGCATGGCGTGACCAATGCAGTGGCCATCGAAACCGACATTTTGGGCGAACTGCTGCTCTCCGGCCCCGGCGCCGGCGGCAACGCCACCGCATCGGCAGTGGTCGGCGATATCGCCGACATCGCAAAGAGCCGGCCGGGCTTCCAGCACGGTCCGGTGTTCGGCCTGCCGGCCAAGGAACTGCGCCCCTACAAGAAGGCGCAGATGCGCAGCCATGCCGGCGGCTATTTCATCCGGCTGACCGTGCACGACCGCATCGGCGTCTTCGCCGCGATCGCCAAGCGCATGGCGGACAACGACATTTCGCTGGAATCGATCGTCCAGCATGCCGTCAGCGGCGAGACGGACGCGCAAAAGACGGTGATCCTGGTCACCCACGAGACGACGGAAGCAGCGGTGCGCAAGGCTGTCGACGGCATCACCAAGGACGGCCACCTCACAGACAAGCCGCAGGTTATCCGCATCGAGCGTGCGGGCTAGGCCAAGTCATTTTTCTCCTTTAACCGATTGATGCTGCTGCTGAAAAGTGGTTTCGGACGCCATAATGCTCTCTCTCTTTGATTTGGAGCCGGATTGAGATTTCAGGTCGAACCCACCAGTCATCATCGGGTTCTGGCGGAGGCGTGAGCCGCGAGATCAAGGCGCGTCACCAGGAGGTGGAAAAGTTGAGACTTTCCTGTTTAGCCGTCGCATATTGCCGGAAATGACAATCTGTAGACTACGCCTCCTATGACGGGCGACAAACGCTTCTTCCTCGACGTCAGGCAGTCGGCGACCGGTGTTTCCTGGGAACACCGGTTGAGCGAGCGGCAGGACATGACTGCGCTGGCCATAGCGCAGGGCCACGGCGTGCCCGACATTGTGGCTCGCGTGCTCGCCGGGCGCGGCGTCACCGCGGACCAGGCCGAGCGCTTCCTCGATCCGACGATCCGCAATCTGTTGCCGGATCCGGCTTCGCTGACCGACATGGGCAAGGCTGCGACCCGCATCGCCGAAGCGGTCATGGCCAAGGAGAAGGTGGCAATCTTCGGCGACTATGATGTCGACGGCGCCGCCTCTTCGGCGTTGCTCAAGCGCTTCCTGACGCATTTCTCGGTGCCTTCGGAGATCTACATTCCCGACCGCATCTTCGAGGGCTACGGCCCCAATCCGGAGGCTATGCGCGAACTGGTCTCGCGCGGCGCGACGCTGATCGTCACCGTCGATTGCGGCACCAACAGCGCTGTCTCCATCGATGCCGTCAAGGCCGCAGGCGCCGATGTGGTGGTGCTCGACCACCATCAGGTCGGCGGCCCGCTGCCGGAGGCGACCGCGGTCGTCAATCCCAATCGCGAGGACGACCTTTCCGGGCAAGGCCATCTGTGCGCCGCCGGTGTCGTCTTCCTCACTCTGGTGCAGACGGCGAGGGTCCTGCGCAGCCGATTGCCCGACGCAGCGCCACCGGACCTGTTGTCGTTGCTCGACTTGGCGGCGCTGGCCACGGTTTGCGATGTGGTGCCGCTCATCGGCGTGAACCGCGCTTTCGTCGTCAAGGGACTGCAGATGGCGCGGCAGCAGAAGAATGAGGGGCTCGCCGCACTGGCGCGGGTGTCCCGCATCGGTGAGCCGATAAGCACCTTTCATCTCGCCTATCTGATTGGGCCGCGCATCAATGCCGGCGGCCGCATCGGCGATGCAGCACTTGGCAGCCGGCTGCTCGCCACCGACGATCCGGTTGAGGCCGGGACCATTGCCGAGACACTCGACCGGCTCAACCAGGAACGCCAGCAGATGGAGCTGGAGATGCTGGCAGCGGCGCGCGCCGAGGCTGACGCCGAACTTGCCGGCGGCAACGGGCCGGCCATCATCGTCACCGCCAGCACCAATTGGCATCCCGGCATTGTCGGCTTGATCGCCTCGCGGCTGAAGGACCATGCGCGGCGGCCGGCCTTCGCCATCGCCTTCAACGCCAATGGCATCGGCACCGGCTCTGGCCGTTCGGTGTCGGGCTTCGATCTCGGACGGCTGGTGCGCGCAGCCGCCGATGCCGGGCTGATCGTCAAGGGCGGCGGCCACGGCATGGCCGCCGGCGTCACGGTGGAACGCGCCAAGCTCGGCGAACTCCGTGCTTTCTTCGAGGAGCGCGCGGCGGCCGAAGTGTTCCGGCTGCAGGACGAAGAAAGTCTGGCCGTCGACGGCGCGCTCGCCGCCGAGGGCGCGACGATTGCTTTGCTCGATGCGCTGGAAAAGGCCGGGCCTTTCGGCGCCGGCCATGTCGCGCCGGTGTTCGCGCTGCCGCGCCATCGGCTGGCCGACGCGCGGGCTGTCGGCACCAACCACATCCGGGCTGATCTGCAGTCGGAAAGCGGCGGCCGCATCCAGGGCATCGCCTTTCGATCCGTCGATACCGCGCTGGGCGAATTCCTGTTCAAGAACAGGGGCAACACGATCCATGTAGCCGGCTCGCTGTCGGGGAATTATTGGAACGGCAACCGCACGGTGCAGTTCCGCATCACCGATGCGGCCAAAGCCTGACATTGCCTAATTGGTTTAAGCGAGGACCGTCTGCAGCCGCTTCAACTCGCTGATCTGCGCCATCGTCGCCTGGTAACCGACGCTGATCGCCTCATCCGCGCGATGGAATTCGGTCAAGCCGATATGGCTGAGTTTCGGTTGCAGCGACATGTCGGGCGGATCGCCCGCCAGCCTCGCGCGTGAAATCCGGTCCTGGATGATGTTGAAGGCTTCGACCATGACGCCGGTGATGCCGAGACGGCTCTGGTGCGGCTGGTGGTCGGGGCTGGCCTGGCCTGGCCGGGGCGCGTCCTTCTCGATGAGCAGTTCGCCGGCGCTGTGCTTGATGACGGCGGCGCGGCCGAACAGATCGTAGTGAAGGTTGACCGCGACGACCAGCGGCTGCTCGTAGGCGCGGCAGACCGAAACCGGAACCGGGTTGACCAGCGCGCCGTCGACCAGAATGCGGCCGTTGCAATTCACCGGTTCGAACACGCCGGGCAGCGCATAGGAAGCCCGCATCGCGGTGATCAGCGAACCGCTGGACAGCCAGATCTCATGGCCGGTGCGAATTTCGGCGCCAACGGCCACGAAGGGTTTCGTCAGATCCTCGAAGCGGATGCCTGCCATGTGCTCGCGCAGCCTGACGTCCAGTTTCATGCCGCCGAACAGGCCGCTGCCGCGCAGATTGAGATCGAGCAGGCCGAAGATGCGCCGCTTGGTCAGGCTGCGGGCGAACTCCTCGAGTTCGTCCAGCTTGCCGGCGAGATAGCAGCCGCCAACCAGCGCGCCGATCGAGGTGCCGGCGATCATCGAGACTTCGATGCCGGCTTCGTCGAGCGCGCGCAGCACGCCAATGTGCGCCCAGCCGCGTGCGCAGCCGCCGCCCAGCGCGAGCGAAATGCCTGTCTTGCCCGCGGGTTGCGGGTCAGGCACGCCGCCGGACGATGAGGGGCCATTGGCCTCCCGCACGTCCGGTCTGCTACGCAATGACGCCCACTCGAGCATCATGATCTCCCTTGTCCCGCGTCCGTTCTACAGGAAGGACGTTTGAGAATAGTGAATATGAGTGGTTTGCGACTGTTGAATGGTTCACGCGGGCTTCCGATAGGTTTTTTCCGCATCGAACAGCGGCGTGCTGCCATCGTCGGCAAGCGTTGCCTTGCCGCCGATTAGCCCCACCGTCCGATAAAAACATGAACGCCGGCCGGTGTGACAAGTTGCGTCGTGGCCCAACACTTTGACGCGCAACCATATGGCGTCCTGGTCACAATCCGTGAGCATCTCGACGACGGTCTGAAAATTGCCTGATGTTTCGCCCTTCTTCCACAGCGTGCTGCGCGAGCGCGACCAGTAGTGCGCGATGCCGGTTTCGAGCGTCAGCGCCAGCGCCTCGGCATTCATATGCGCGACCATCAGCAGCATACCGTCAGCGGCGTCGGTGACGACGACGGTGACCAGCCCGGCAGCATCGAAACGCGGGGAAAACACCGCGCCTTCTTCGAGGGCCTTCTTGTCTGGTGGAGCCTTGGGAAATGTTAGTGCCGACATCGCCGGTCCTTGATCTAGCGATGCCGGCGAGGGGCTTACGCCCCGAGGCCGCGCACCATGGTGACGAAACGGACCTGTTCCTCGGGCGTGTCCTTGAACACGCCGGTGAAGGTCGAGGTCAGCGTGGTGGAGCCCTGCTTGCGGATGCCGCGCATGGCCATGCACATATGCTCAGCCTCGATCATGACGGCGACACCGCGCGGATTGAGCACGTCCTGGATGACGCCGGCGATCTGTGCGGTCATGGCCTCCTGAGTCTGCAGGCGATGGGCGAAGATATCGACCACACGGGCAATCTTGGACAGGCCGACGACCTTGCCGTCCGGGAGGTAGCCGACATGCGCCTTGCCGATGATCGGCACCATGTGGTGCTCGCAATGCGAGTGGAACTGGATATCCCTGACGATGACGAGATCGTCATAGCCGGCGACTTCCTCGAAGGTGCGGCCGAGCTCTTCGGCCGGGCACATGTCATAGCCGTTGAACATTTCGAGAAAGGCCTTGGTGACGCGCTTGGGCGTGTCGATCAGGCCCTCGCGGTCCGGATTGTCGCCGGTCCAGCGCAACAGCGTGCGCACGGCGGCCTCGACCTCGGCTTCGCTCGGCCTGTCGGTGACCGGCTTGTCCAGATAGTCGGAAGGGGGCATTATTTTCTTGATGACGGCATCCATAAAGGCGTCTCCCGTAGTTCCTCTCTCAGGAGGAACGAGTTGAACGGACCACGACCTTTCGGGTGCTGAAAACTCGCCCGGTTTCCAGCCCGCAAGCGGCGTGAACGAAATGGGCAAGGACGATGGCTTTGCGTTGCCTTGTCGATACCCGACTGCCAGCATTATATATGGTCGTGCGCAGCGAATGAAAGATGCCACAGCGGCAATCGCTGTTCGCTTGGCGGCGACGGATTGGAAAAATATGATTGACGACGTCTACAATGCGAAAATTCTGGGTTTTGCCGGAAACATCGCCCGCATAGGCCGGCTCGATCATCCGGATGCGAGTGCCAAGGCTCATTCCAAATTGTGCGGCTCGACGGTAACCGTCGACCTCAAGATGGACAATGGCGTCGTCACCGATTTCGCTCATGACGTGAAGGCCTGCGCCCTCGGCCAAGCCTCGTCCTCGATCATGGCTCAACATGTCATCGGCGCCAGCGCCGACGAATTGCGGGCGGTGCGCGACACCATGCTGAAGATGCTCAAGGAAAATGGCGCGCCGCCGCAAGGCCGCTTTGCCGATCTGAGATATCTGGAGCCGGTGCGCGACTACAAGGCGCGCCATGCCTCGACCATGCTGACCTTCGATGCGGTCGTCGATGCCATCGGTCAAATCGAGAAGAAACGCGCAGAAGAAGCAGCGTGATGTTGGTACATGACGGCTCCTCCAACAGCCGGTGAATTGTCAAAATTGGGCGCTGAACACGTCGAGGAGCTTCTCACGTAACCGGGCTCATGCCTTGGTTTGCTGCGCCCGTCTGCTTTCGGCAAATTCGCTTCTCACCCAGTCGGCGAAGGCCTTGGCCGGCTCCGCCAGGTCCTTCAAACTCCTGGCGACCAGCCAGTAGGCGCCCGATGCGACATCAATGTCGAACGGCTTGATCAGCGCGCCGGATGCAATCTCCTCGCCGATCTGCAATAGGTCTCCGAGCGCAACGCCGTGGCCGAGCAGGGCCGCCTGCTTCGACAGCGACACATCCGCCAGCATCGGGCCGCGCGCCGGAATGGCGTCGGCAGCGACGCCGGCGGCCTCGAACCAGCGCGCCCAGCCCTGGCGGTTTTCCTCGTGCAGCAGCGTGTAGCGGGCAAGGTCGAGCGGCTTTTCGAGGGTAGGGCCTGATGCCAGCAATGCCGGCGACAGGACCGGCGAATCGACGGTCGAGGCGAGCCATTCGGCCTCGCTGCGCGGCCATGAGGTGGCGCGCGCGCTGAAGCGCAGGGCGAGTTCAGGCTGATCGCTGCGGAACTCGATCGGCCTTGGGTCGACCTCGAGGGAAACGTCGATATCGGGCCGCAACTGGCTGAACCGGTTGAGCCGCGGCAACAGCCACACAGAGGCCAGCGACGGCTCGACGCTGACGCGAACCACCGACTGTGCCGGGGCCGCCACCAGGTCCGAAAGCAGCCTGTCGATGTCGTCGAAACTCCTGACCAACTGATCGAGCAGGCGCTGGCCGGCCTCGGTCAGCTCGACGCGGCGGTGATGACGGCGGAACAAGGGCTGGTGCAGGAACTGCTCGAGTTCGCGGATCTGCCGGCTGATGGCGGCCTGGGAGACGAACAGCTCCTCGGCGGCCCGGCTAAAGCTCAATTGCCGGCCGGCTGCCTCGAAACTTCGCAACGCCGTCAGGGGCAACCGTCCGCGCTTCATTTCGCATAACCCCAAGTTATCCGAACCGGAAATTATACTCGTTTGAAGGCGAAGGCCAGCGGGCGTCTAATCCGCCTCAAAGGAGATGCGCCATGATCCAGTTACTGAAGATCTTTTGCGATGTGATGCGGATCGCGACATTTCAGTGGCATGGCGACAGGCGGCATCATGTGCAGCGCACCGAGCAAAGGCCGGCCACCCGCTGGGCGGCTCCAGCGGAGCGGCATCCCTTTCGCCGCTCGCGACCCTGAAGCCGACAAAGAGGCGAGTGAAGAGGATTGCGTTTGCCGGCCGAAGCTCACATCTATCGGTTTGGAAACGCAAGCTGACCCGGAAGCCGGTTTCGGGGTCGCGTTCGGAAAGAGGCTGCAGTGGGCGACCAGCATCGGCATGTGCATGCCGCCGGACGGACCCGGCGCGGCCGCAACTGGCCCGGTCCCTGGCGCAAAACACCCGGCCGCATTTTCGGCACGTGGCTGGTGCGCCTCTATCAACTGACGCTGTCCGGATTTGTCGGCAATTCCTGCCGGCATCTGCCGACCTGTTCCGAATACGCGCATGAGGCGATCGCCCGCCATGGCCTGTGGGCCGGCGGCTTCATGGGGCTGTTCCGGGTGCTGCGCTGCGGGCCGTTCGGAACGCACGGCGTCGACCGCGTGCCGGAGGTGCTCGCTCCGCGCTACGTCTGGTTCACGCCATGGCGTTATTGGCAGATCGGCAGGAAGCGCGGCGAGGCCTGACGGCGGACGCGCTGGGTCCCTGATCCAGATCGCCAGGGCGGCATTTCTTTACGATCCGGTAGGGTTAACAACGGCCTGCACAAAGACTGCGCATTTGAGTCAAAATCGAGCCAAGACACTTCGCTAAGCGCCTCCTGTTCATTCCCAGGAGAGCCCACATGCGTCGGATCGAAACCCATCCCTTCATCATTGCCGCGGTCCTCTTCCTGCTGGCCTGGTTTCTGGGATTTCCGATGCGGGCGCAATCGGCGCCGCTTGGCGATGTCGCCTGTACGCTTATCCAGGACGCGGCGAGCGGCGAGACGCTCTACCAGAATGGCGTCTGCGACCAACGCGTCAGCCCGGCATCGACCTTCAAGGTGCCGCTGGCACTGATCGGCTACGACAGCGGAATCCTGAGCGATGCGCATACGCCGACCTGGAACTACAAGCCTGAATTCAGGGCCGTGAGCCGCGACCACAAAGCCGTCGACCCGACGATCTGGGAGCGCGACTCGATCGTATGGTATTCGCGCGAGATCGTGCGCCGGCTCGGCGCAAAAAGCTTTGCCGGCTACGTCTCGAAATTCGGCTACGGCAACATGGATGTCTCGGGCGATGCCGACAAGGACAACGGGCTCACGCAATCCTGGATAAATTCCTCGCTTGAGATATCGCCGGTCGAACAGACAGCCTTCCTGCGCCAGCTGCTCGCCGGCAAGATGCCGGTTTCTGCCAAGGCGCATGAGATGACCCGAGCCATCCTGCCGACTTTCCAGGCCGGCGGCTGGACGGTGCGGGGCAAGACCGGCAGCACCAGGCTGGGAAACAGCAAGGACAAGCGCGCGCTGGGCTGGTTCGTCGGCTGGGCCGAAAAGGGCGGCCGCCGGATCGTCTTCGCCCGGCTGGTCGTCGACACCAAGCCGATCGACATGCCGAAAGGCCCGGCGACACGCGCGGCGTTACTGAGGGAGTTGCCGCAACTGGTGAAGTGAACTTGCTTTAGCTTCAAGTGCTCCGGCGGGCACGAAGGATGTGGCCGCCGGAATTCCTTGTCTCCGCCTTTGGCGTCCTGGAGAAGCGGGCGGCGATGTCGCTGCTTTCCAGATCTTCGATCTCATCGAAGCCGAGCTCGCGCAGCGATTGCGCCAGTGCCGCGGGCACGAAGAAGCTGATCCAGGGCTCTCCGGCAGCGGCGACGCGCGCCGCATGGAAAGAGAGGGCAGCCTGTCCAGCCGCATCGCGGTTCTCGGCCGGCTCGCTGTAGTCGAAGACGACCTCCGAACCGGGCATGCCGGCAATCCAGGACAGGGTGCTGAAGATTGCGTCCTGGCTCAGATACGGAACGACACCCAGCCAGATGAAGAAACTGGGCTCGGTCTGCCGCAAACCGGCCGATGCCAGTTCATCCGCGGGGCGCTGGCGCTCGAAGTTGACCGGCACGAACATGGTGGCCCGCGGTTCGGCAAGACCAGCATCGGCGATGCATTTCCGTTTCCAGGCCTGTGTCGCCGGGTGATCGACTTCGAACACCGCGACATCAGGGTACGGATTGCGCAGCGAGAAAGTGTCGAGGCCGGCGCCGAGCACCACCACTTGCTGGACGCCCCGGCGCACCGCCGCAGCCAGCCAGTCCTCGGCGAGGCGGGCGCGCGCTGCCACGAACAGGCGCATGTGCCGGCTGCGCTCACCTTCCTGCTCAAGCTCCTGCACCGTCGGTGCGGCATCGCCCAGTATCGCACTCGCATATGGGTCGCGAAACAGCGCCGCCTGCTGCGAGAACTGGTGGAGGGCCCGCATGCGCGCGACGCCCAAGGCGGTTCGGCTGGGTTTTGCGTCTTCCATGCCGGGGATTCCAACCTCGTGTCGGGGAAATTCGCAAGCCTGTGCGACTGGCCTGCGACATCTGTCGCGCCATTTCCTGACAGCTGCGCCAACGACGGCTCTTTACCTGATGCCGCGTGGCCTCTAAAACCCGCCCGCTGCCGGATGCCTCCGGCTTCACACCACGACCACCCGCGCTCGTTTGCGGGACTGGATAGGAGATACCCGATGCTGAATTCCGTTTCCCTGACATTTCCCGATGGCTCCGTCCGCGACTATGACGCGGCGATGACCGGTGCGGGCCTCGCCGAATCGATCTCGAAGTCGCTGGCCAAGAAGGCTGTCGCCTATGCCATCGACGGCACCGTTCGCGATCTTTCCGACCCGCTTGGCAAGTCCGGCAAGGTCGAGATCATCACCCGCAGCGATCCGCGCGCGCTGGAGCTCATCCGTCATGATGCAGCACACGTGCTGGCGGAGGCCGTGCAGGAACTGTGGCCGGGAACGCAAGTGACCATCGGGCCGGTGATCGAGAACGGATTCTATTACGACTTCGCCCGCAACGAGCCGTTCACGCCTGACGATTTCCCGGTGATCGAAAAGAAGATGCGCGAGATCATTGCGCGAAACAAGCCGTTCACCAAGGAAGTCTGGTCGCGCGACAAGGCGAAAAAGGTCTTTGCCGAGAAGGGCGAGCGCTACAAGCTCGAGCTGATCGACGCCATTCCCGAAGACCAGGATCTCAAGATCTATTCCCAGGGTGACTGGTTCGACCTCTGCCGCGGCCCACACATGGCCTCCACCGGGCAGATCGGCAACGCCTTCAAGCTGATGAAGGTGGCCGGCGCCTATTGGCGTGGCGATTCGAACAACCCCATGCTGACCCGCATCTACGGCACCGCCTGGGCCGAGCAAGCTGAACTCGATGCCTACCAGACGATGCTGGAAGAGGCAGAGAAGCGCGACCACCGCAAACTCGGCCGCGAGATGGACCTGTTCCATTTCCAGGAAGAGGGGCCGGGCGTCGTCTTCTGGCACGCCAAGGGCTGGAAGATGTTCCAGAATTTGGTCAACTACATGCGCCGCCGCCTCGACGAGCAGGGCTACCAGGAGGTCAACGCACCGCAGGTTCTCGACAAGAGCCTGTGGGAGACGTCGGGCCACTGGGGCTGGTATCGCGATGCCATGTTCAAGGTGACGGTGGCCGGCGACGACACCGACGACGACCGCGTGTTCGCGCTGAAGCCGATGAATTGTCCGGGCCACGTGCAGATATTCAAGCACGGGTTGAAATCTTATCGCGATCTGCCCGTAAAGCTTGCGGAGTTCGGCAATGTGCATCGTTACGAACCGTCCGGCGCCTTGCACGGGCTGATGCGCGTGCGCGGTTTCACGCAGGACGATGCGCATATCTTCTGCACCGAGGAGCAGCTGGCCGCGGAGTGCCTGCGCATAAACGATCTGATCCTGTCGACCTACGCCGATTTCGGCTTCGACGATGTCAGCGTGAAGCTGTCGACGCGGCCGGATAAGCGCGTCGGCACCGACGAGGCCTGGGATCATGCCGAGGCGATCATGGGCAACGTGCTGGATACGATCAGGACGCGCTCGGGAAACCGCATCAAGACCTCGATCAATCCGGGCGAGGGCGCTTTCTACGGGCCGAAATTCGAATATGTGCTGAAGGACGCCATCGGCCGCGAATGGCAGTGCGGCACCACGCAGGTCGACTTCAATCTGCCGGAACGCTTTGGCGCCTTCTACATCGGTTCGGATTCGGAAAAGAAGCAGCCGGTGATGGTGCATCGCGCCATCTGCGGTTCGATGGAACGCTTTCTCGGCATTCTGATCGAGCATTATTCCGGCCATTTCCCGCTGTGGTTCGCGCCGCTGCAGGTGGTTGTGGCGACGATCACCTCGGATGCTGACGACTATGCGCGAAAGGTTGTCGCACAGTTTAAGGCGGCAGGACTTTTGGCCGAACCGGATCTGCGCAACGAGAAGATCAACTACAAGGTGCGTGAGCATTCGCTGGCCAAGGTTCCTGTGATCCTCGTCTGCGGCAAGCGCGAGGCGGAGGAGGAGACGGTCAACATCCGCCGGCTTGGCTCGCGCGATCAGGAATCGCTCAAGCTGGCCGACGCGCTGAAGCTGCTTTCCGACGAGGCTATTTCGCCCGACCGCAGGCGCAGCGCGGCCTGAGCAATCAATATTTCGGAGAAATGGCGGTGGAGCGATCCACCGCCATTTTCACATGCCTGTCACGCCAACCTTGTAACGAGCCCCCATGCTCAAGCTGAAGATACGGGAAAGACCGTTTCCCGAACTCTCCTACGCCAATGCGAGCCAGCCGGTGCTGACGCGCTGGTTCATCCATTCCATTGAAGGCCTGTCGGGCCGCGACCGCTTTGCCGCGCTCTATGATTTCTGGCGCCGCCAGGTGGCGCCGACCGGCGAGCGGGTGTTCAGCCGCATGCTGCAGCTGATCGACGTCAAGGTGCGCAGCACCGATCAGTGGCCGCCGGCGGGGCTGCCCGACACGCCGCTGGTGATCGTCGCCAACCACCCGTTCGGCATTGGCGACGGCATTGCCGTGCTGTCGCTCGTCGAGCAGCTCGGGCGTCCGTTCCGCGTCATGATCCACAAGGACCTGCTGAAGGTCCGCGAGATGGAACCGTATTCGCTGCCGATCGACTTTTCCGAGACCAAGGACGCGGTGAAGAACAACATGGCGGTGCGCCACGAGGCAGTGCGGCTGTTGAAAGAGGGCGTCACCATCGTGGTATTTCCGGCCGGCGGCGTCGCCACCGCGCCGAAAGGCTTTGGCCGGGCGCGCGACCTGCCGTGGAAGATGTTTCCGGCGCGCCTCGTGCAGGACGCCAAGGCGTCGGTGGTGCCGATGCATTTTTCAGGTCAGAACGGCCGGCTGTTCCATCTGGTCAGCGGTCCGATGAACATGGCCGAGCGCGAAGGAGGGCTGGCGAAATTCGTCGGCAAGGCGTCGCGGACGTTGCCCCTTTCAATGCTCATCCGCGAATTTGCGCGGCTGTCCGGCAAGGCGATCGACGTGCGCGTCGGCGATGTGCTGAGCTGGGATGAGTTGGAGCCATTGCGCGACCGCAAGACGCTGCTCGACCGTCTTCATCGCGGTGTCTTCGACCTGGCGCCCGACGCACCGCGCCGCCGCGTCCACTTCCTGCCGCGCCGTATGCGAAAGGCAGCTTGAGAGACGCTAACTAGGGCGTGTACTCATAAACGACATTCAGTCGGTCAAATTTTCGACAACCTCGGCCCTTTTGCTCAACAGCTCCTAGGGCAGTGGGAGCGGTTTGTCGCTGAGTGTACGCAAGTAGGCGATCAGGTTGACCCGTTCGGTCTCGTCCGGGACGCCAGGCACCTCCATGTAAACACCCGGCGTGGTGAGCATGGGCTCAAGCAGATATTTGTTCAGGTCCTCGTACGTCCATACACCCTCTAAGGCCAGCAAGGTGTCGGAGTAACGCATATTTGCCATGGATGCCTTGTCGCGGCCGACGACGCCCCATAAGTTCGGTCCCGTTTTGATCCCTCCCTGTGGCTCGGCATTGTGGCAACCGTGGCACACGTGTGTGAAGTAGGTTCGGCCTTTCTCGACATCGGCAGCAGCCAACTTCATCGAGATCGGAGCTGGCGTTGGCAACACAACGCCGTGCGACATGAGATAGTCAGCAACTTCGCGTTGCCCCTTGAATTTTGCCAGATGGAGCGGTGTCTTGCCGTCCTTTGTCTTCGCATTCACGTCCGCGCCGGCCTCAACCAGTGCTTTCACGCAATCGAGGCAACCGAGATTGACCGCGATGTGGATAGCGTTTTCGCGGCTGCGCTTCGAATTTGGATTTGCGCCCCCGTCCAGCAACAGATTGATCAAATCGGTCCTGCGTTTTGCCAAAGCCAGAATAAGGGCAGGACCCAAACGCGGGTCCGGGACGGCGTTGACGTCGGCACCGCGTTCAATGAGCAGTTTTGCCGCTGCAAAATGACCGCCCTTGACCGCAAGATAGAGTGGTGTCGTGCGCCCGTCGCTCTCATCGACGCCGGCACCAGCGTCGAGCGCTGCCGTGATCGCCGCGACATCGCCCTTCATGGCGGCGTCGTGAATGCCGGCGGCATGCGATACAATCGGTGCAAGCAGTAGTGGAATGAAAAGCAAGGACATGCGCATTTGGCATCTCCCAAGGCAAACTGCGGTACGGGTCATGCTTTCAAGGCCGCAAAAACATACCACGAATGCCGGATCGTGGCCACTCCAACCGGTGCCTAGAAACGAATCGCAAGGTCGATCCGTCCGGCTGTGGCTTCGGGCTTATGAGTCCACAACCTAGTCGGCGCCTTCCTCCGGATCGATCGCAGAGGCATCAGTGGCCAGCACCTCGATCTCCTGGTTCTGCCCGGCGACCACGGTGAAATCCTTCTGGTAGATGCGGTCGCGGTTCTTGGCGATGATGGTGTATTGGCCTTCGGCCAGCACCATCGAGGCGAAGGCGCCGACGGCCTCCTTGATCGGATCGCCGGATTCGTTGAGCAGCGACCAGGATGTATCGGCGATGGCCTCGCCGCCGGTCTCGCGCACCAGCTTCATGGTCTCCTCCGCCGCGCGATGCTCGACGGTGGCTTCGGTCAGCTTGCCGGCCTCGACGCGGATGTCGGAGCGAATGACGGCATTGACCGCGCCATAGGTGGAGACGACATGATAAACGCCGGCGTTGAGCCGCACGACGCTGTTCGGCTCGACATCGGGAATGATCAAAGCGCGGTCGCCATTGGCCTCGGCGGTGCCCTCATAAATGGAGAAGCGCAGTTTTTTCGGCGGAATACGCACGCCGCCCGACAGCACCGCGTCGAGCTTGAGGCCGCCGGCATCGAGCACCAGGCTTTCGCGCCTGGCGTCCTTGCCGACGGTGATGCGCTTGGTGGCGCCGGCGCGTCCGTAGGAGGCGTGGACCAGATAGCTGCCGGGTTCGAGCTGGAACACGGCGCTGCCGCCATGCGCGGAAGCCACCATCGGCAGCTTGCCGTCGCCGGCGGCCTCGGGCTTGAAGACGCGCCAGACGATGCCGCGCGTGATGTCGGCGCCCTTGTCGGTCAACTGCGCCGACAGCGTTATGGCACCGCCGCCACCGAGTGCCAGCGGCGTCTCGCCCTTGGGCGGTGCATAGCTCGAAATATCGGGGAGTTTCAGATTGCCGATGCCGTCGGCATTCTGCGCCATGGCCATCGAGGCCGGCGCAAACAGCGCTACGGCGAGCCAAATCAGGAAAAGGCGCGATGTCCCCTCAAACATGCCTTGCGTTGAAGCCCAAGGCGGTGGCAATTTCAAGGCTTAAGAGTCCGACCGCCTTGGCAACAGGTTCTTTCGTCCGGCGCGCCCGCGCCAATGCCCGAGCCGCCCCGATCCGCAATGGCGCGCTTCAGCTCAAAATCGAGTGCTTTAGGAGACCTGGCCCCCATGGCGTCGCCGATCATCGACTTCCTGCTGACCCGAAACTCCGCACCGATTCCTGAATTGAAGGAACCGGCGCCCAGCGATGGCGATATCGCGACCATGATCGCGGCTGCAAGCCGGGTGCCCGATCACGGCCGGCTGGAGCCGTGGCGCTTCATCCTTTATCGCGGCGAGGCGCGCGTCGAGATCGGCAGGAAGCTGGCGGCACTCGCCGAACAGCGCGAAGGACCGCTGCCGGAAAACCGCCGCAACCAGGAGCTGGCTCGGTTTTCGCGTGCGCCGCTGGTGATCGGCGTGGTCTCGAGCCCGAAGGACAATCCAAAAATCCCGCAATGGGAAATGTTCCTGTCCGGCGGCATGGCGGCGATGAACCTGATGATCGCAGCCAATGCGCTGGGCTACGGCACCAACATGATCAGCAACTGGTATTCCGACGTGGCGGAGGGCCGGGCGCTGCTGGGACTGGCGCCACAGGAACGTGTTGTCGGGTTTATCCATATTGGCTCCTATCAGGGACCGGCGCCGGAACGGCCGCGGCCCGATCCGGCAAAGCTCTATGCCGATTATGCGGGGCCGTGGAACGGCTGACACCCGAAAGCGATTCCCCTTTATTTAAACACAGGCTAAGACAGCGGCTTCGGCGATGCGTTGGGGTCGGCGCATCGACCATGGGGAATATTGGGGGTTGCCGGCGACATGAAGAAACGAGACTCGCTGGGAACCCGGCTGCGCTACGGGTTTGACAAGAGCATGGCCGCCGGCCCGATCGCGCTGATCGGCTGGCTCGCCGTTGCTTCGCTGCTGATCATCATTGCCGCCGCGGCTTTCCTTGCGGTGACCCGCATTGCGCCGGAGGGCGGCGAGCCGTTGAACTTCTTCGAAGCGTTCTGGGAATCGCTGATGCGCACGCTCGATTCCGGCACGATGGGCGGCGACACCGGCTGGGCCTTCCGTCTCGTCATGCTGTTCGTCACGCTTGCCGGCATCTTCGTCGTGTCGGCCCTCATCGGCGTGCTCAGCGCCGGCGTCGACAGCAAGCTCGATGAATTGCGCAAGGGTCGTTCCCGGGTGCTGGAGAGCGACCACACCATCATCCTCAACTGGTCGCCATCGATCTTCGACGTCATCTCCGAACTCGTCATTGCCAATGCCAGCCGCCGCCATCCGCGCATTGTCGTCATGGCCAATATGGACAAGGTCGCAATGGAGGACGAGATCGCCGCCAAGGTCGGCAGACTGGGCAATACACGCATCATCTGCCGCAGCGGCGACCCGACCGACCTCTACGATCTGGCCATCGTCAACCCGCAGACCTCGCGCTCGATCATCGTGCTGTCGCCGGACGGCGACGATCCGGATTCGCAGGTCATCAAGACGGTGCTGGCGCTGGCCAACGACCCGAACCGGCGCACGGCGCCCTATAACATCGCCGCCGAGATCCGCGACGGAAAGAACGCCGAGGTCGCCCGCGTCGTCGGCGGGGCGGAGGTGCAGCTTGTCCTGGCCGACCAGCTGATCTCGCGGATCGTCGTGCATTCGAGCCGGCAGTCGGGTCTCAGCGGCGTTTATTCGGAGCTGCTCGATTTCGACGGCTGCGAGATCTACACCACCGAGCAGCCTGATCTCACCGGCAAGACCTTCGGCGAGGCGGCGATGGCGTATGAGCATTGCGCGCTGATCGGGCTCTGCGACGAAAAGGGGTGCGTCAACCTCAACCCGCCACCGGAGCTGGTGATCGGCAAGGACATGCGCGCCATCATCATTGCCGAGGACGATGCGGCCATCAAGCTGGGAAGCGCGGCGGCCAAGATCGATACCGCGGCGATTCTTCGCCATCAGCCCATTGAGGCGAAGCCGGAGAGCACGCTGATCCTTGGCTGGAACCGGCGCGGTCCGATCATCACCTATGAACTGTCGCGCTACGTCGCGCCGGGTTCGATCCTGACCATCGCCGCCGATACGCCAGGCCTCGAGCAGGAAGTTGCCGGCCTGCCGGTCGTCGGCGACAATCTGTCGGTTTCCTGCCGCATCACCGACACGTCGAGCAGCACAGAACTGGCAAGCCTGGACGTGCCTTCCTACGACCACGTGCTCGTCCTCGGCTACAGCGAGACCATGGCAGCGCAGCCCGCCGATACGCGCACGCTGGTGACGCTGCTGCATCTGCGCAAAATCGCAGACGATGCCGGCACGCACATCTCGATCGTCAGCGAGATGATCGACGTGCGCAACCGCGAGCTGGCGGCGGTGACCAAGGCCGATGATTTCGTCGTCAGCAACCGGCTGGTCAGCCTGATGCTGGCGCAGGCTTCGGAGAACCAGCATCTCGCCGCGATCTTCGATGACCTGCTCGACGAGGAGGGCTCCGAAATCTACATGCGTCCGGTCGGCGACTATGTCGCCATCGACCAGCCGGTGACGTTCTGGACGATCGCGGAATCGGCGCGGTTGCGCGGAGAGATCGCCATCGGGCACCGGCGCGTTCGCGCCGCGCAGAGTGATGAGCGGGCGCTGGGCGGCGTCACCGTCAACCCGTTGAAGTCGCAAGCGCTGGCCTACCTGCCTGAGGACCGGGTCATCGTGCTGGCGCGGGACTAAACCCCGACTGCCTTGGCGCGAGCCAGAAGCCGTTCGGCGAGCCTGAGATGCGGCCGGTCATACATCTTGCCGTCAATGCCGACCACGCCAGGATTTCCGGCCGCCTCGAAAGCCGCGACGATGGCCCGCGAGCGCTCGACCGCCTCGGCCGATGGCGTGAAGGCGGCGTTGATGACCGGCACTTGCGCCGGATGGATCGCCATCTTGCCGGCAAAACCATCACGCTCGGCCTCCGTGCATTCGGTTTCGAAGGCGGCCATATCACGAAAGGCGGGGAAAACCGTGTCGATCGCCGCGACTTCGGCTGCGCCGGCGGCGAGGATGGTCATGGTGCGGGCAAGGCGGAAGACATCGGTGTATCGACCGTTGTCGTCGCGCGCAGCCCGCGCACCGATCGCCGCGGACAGATCTTCGGCACCCCAGGTGAGGCCGGCAAGCCGGGCGCTTGCCCCGGCGTAGGTCGCGGCGGCCAGCAAACCGGCAGCCGTCTCGGTGATGATCGGCAGGATCTTGATCGCGCCATCCGGCAATCCGTTTTCGGCCTCATGCACGCGGAGCTTTAGGGATAGCTGCTGAACATCCTGGCCGCTGTTCGACTTCGGCAGCATGATGCCGTCGGGCTTTGCAGGAACCAGCGCGGCCAGATCATCGTCGGTCAATCTGGTCGAGAGATCGTTGACGCGGATATAGATGGCGGAGCTTGTCTGCTGCCGATTGCCGGCGATAAAGCGTGCCGCGATGTCGCGTGCCGCCGCCTTGTTTTGTGGCGCCACGGAATCCTCGAGATCGACGATGACCACGTCGGCGCCGGCGCCAAAGCCTTTGTCCAGCTTCTTTTCGGAATCGCCGGGCACAAACAGCAGCGAGCGCATCAGGCCGCCTTTTTCATCATCATCGCCTGGCGCGTGCACTTGGCGACGAGCACTTCGTTCTGATTGTAGGCGCGATGCTCGAACTCGACGATGCCGCGGTCCAACCTGGATTTCGATTCCCTGGCTGAGATCACCGTCGTTTCGACACGGATGGTGTCGCCGTGGAAGACCGGGTGCGGAAACACCGTCTCCCTCATGCCGAGATTGGCAATTGTGGTGCCGACGGTGATGTCATTGACGGAAATGCCGATCATCAGGCCGAGCGTGAACAGCGAATTGACCAGCGGTCTGCCCCATTCGCTCTTGGCGGCGAAGTCGAAGTCGATGTGCAGCGGCTGCGGGTTCAGCGTCATCACCGAGAACAGCATGTTATCGCTTTCGGTGACGGTCTTGCGCAGCGTGTGCCGAAAGACATGTCCGACGACGAACTCTTCGAGATAAAGCCCGGGCATCGTTTTTCTCCTCCGCTGCCTGACGGTTGATAGGCGCTGCCCATGCCAGCCGCAAGTTTTAAGTCTTTGTTTTGATGCATGTCGTTGCCTCGAAACCGGGGCCACTTTCGAGCGACATGCATTAACAAACATGGTGAACCGTTCGTAAACCATTTCTGCCTATGGTCATTCCTGGGGCCGGAAGCTTTCCGGCAAGGGGCGTAGCAGGCAGTATGGTTGTCTCGCATTTTCTCAAATGGATCTACACCGCGAGGGTTTCGGAGCGCGCCGCAGCGGCGAGCGCGCTGGCCCGCGCCTACGTCAATTCCGACCTGCCTTTCGAAGACCGTTGCGCTGCCGAAGCGGCGCTGACGCTGCTGCTCGACGACGCCTCGTCGAAGGTGCGGCTGGCGATGGCCGAAGCGCTGTCGATGAGCCATCACGCGCCGCTGCAGATCATCAGCGCGCTTGCCTCCGATCAGCCGGAAGTGGCAGCCTTGGTGCTGGCGCGGTCGCCGCTGCTCACCGATGCCGACCTGATCGACCGCGTCGCGGCCGGGCACAAGGCGACGCAAAAACTGATCGCCGACCGGCCGGTCGTTTCGATGGCGGTTGCCGCGGCAATCGCCGAGATCGGCGAACCGGAAGCGTGTGCGACGCTGCTCGCCAATGACGGCGCCGATATAGCCTCACTCTCTTTCCGCCGCATCGCCGAGCGGCATGGCCATATCGCTCATTTGCGCGAGGCAATGGTCACGGATGTGCGGCTGCCGGCCGACTGCCGGCACATGCTGCTGGTCAAGCTCGGCGAAACGCTGAAGGCTTCGCCGCTGGTGATGGCGCTGATGGGGGCGGCCAGAGCCGAGCGCGTCACGCGCGATGCTTGCGTCAAGGCTTCGGTGCGGCTGGTCGAAGGCACGCGCACTGAGGAACATGCGGCACTCATCGAACATCTGCGCCTGCGCGGCGACCTGACCGCAAGTTTCATCATCCGTGCCATTGCCCACGGCAAGGTCGACTTTTTCGGCTCGGCCCTGGTTGCGCTCAGCCAGCAGTCGGAGCAGCGGGTGCGGGCCTTGCTCGCAGGCGGCCAGGACGTTGCGTTGCAGGCGCTCTTCCGCAGCGCCGGCCTTGCCGCTTCCACCCATGGCATCATCCTGCGCGCGCTCAAAATCTGGCGCGAGGTCGCCAACGGCAAGCGCCTCGCCGGCGTGCAGGAGGTCAGCTGGCTGATGCTGAAGGAGCTCGGCGGTCCGGCCACCGAGGGCGATCTCGCCGGCCTGGTCAAGTCGATCCACCTCGACGCGCTGCGGGAAAACGCGCGCGGGCATGCGCTGGCGATAGCCGCGGCCTGACGCCCTAAACTCGGTCCTTGGCGAAGAAATCCGGGAAATCCTCGATCGCGGCGGCGATGATGCGCAGCGAGGCTGCGATCTGCAGCATATCCGCACCGCCGCTGCGCTCTGAAAGGCTGGCTGCATATTGCCGGGCCACAGTGACAGTTGCTGTCTGTGGATCGCCGGTTGCGCGAAAGAGCAGTTCACGCGCGAGGCCGCGCAGGAAATTGGCGATCGAGAGCGCGGTGTCGGTAGGAGTGGACGGCCTCTGCTGCGCGGCGCGCAGGCGCAGGATTTCGAGGCCGACGGTAACGGCGGCGACCCCGCCGCCCAGGATCGCATCGCCTTTCCTGCCGGCATTTTGCAAGAGCGGCATCAGCTGGTTGATGCGGTCATAGGCCAGACTCTCGAAGGCCGAACGCCGCGGCACCCGCTCATGCAGGCACAGCCGCGCCAGATCCTCGCGCATGGCGCGCACGATGCGGTTGGCCGCGCGCCATGGATCCACCGGCAGCACCACGATGAAGACGCCGATAGCCAGCAGGATGCCGACCAGCACCGACGCCGAGCCGGCGAAGAACGGGCCTGGGGCATAGGTCATCGCCTGATGCGGGCTGAGGAAGGCGAGGAAATTGATTGCAAAGGCCGTCGCCACGCCGACGGTGCGCGGATTGGCCATGCCCAGCGCCGCCGGTACCAGGATCGGCACGACAAACAGCGTGAACCAGCCGAAGCCGGGCAAAGCAGGCAGCGCGACCTGGCCAACAAGGAAGGCAAAGGGCAAAGCCAGCAGCGTACCCTTGAAGAAGCCCCAGGACACCCGCACCGGGTCAGGCCGCGCGGCGAAAAGACTGGAGACGACCGCAACGAGGATAACGGTGCCGGCCGCATCGGACCATTTCGTCGTCAGCCAGAAGGCGGCGACCGCCAACGTGGCAAGGGCGGCGCGTATGGCATTGCGCGAAGCCCCGGGATAATCGCGGTGCACCACCAGCGCAGGCGGCTGCCTGTTGCTCCGGATAGGGCGCGTCACCGGTGCGCGCAGGGCGTCGAGGCCGCGCAGCACCTGCTTGAAGGCTTCGGCGAAATCGGCGGCGATGGTGAGGCGGGTTATGGTGCCGACCCTGTCGTCGCCCTGATCGGTCGAGGCGTCGGGCATTTGCCGGGCCTTGCCGGCGATGGCGTCAAGTCGCGTCACCCAGGGCGACGTGTCGTCCAGCGCCTCCGGCGTGGCTGCCAGCTCGCTGACCAGCGACTGCAGTTCGGAGCGCACCGGAATGAGGGCTGCGCTTTTCGGCGCGGCATGCGAATGCAGCGCGCGTGCCGCCGACAGCGCCGACAGAAGCTGACCGATGGTGAGGCGGACCGGATGGGCGCGGGTGGCGAAGCTCGGTGCTTCGAGCCGAGCATAGGTGCGCATCTCGGCCAGCGTCTGGGCGTCGCTGATCAGCTTGCGGTGCAGGCCGGCCAGCGTCGCCGGGTCGCCGCCGGAAAAAGCGCCGCCTGCATAGGTTGCGAGGTCGAGGATGCTGCGCTTCAACCTGGAGATGATGGCATCAGCGGCCAGCTTGGGCAGGATCAGCCGGCTGGTCAGGCCGGCGCAGACGATGCCGAGCACGATCTCGGCGCAGCGCGCGACAGCGAGATCGACGACCACATGCGGCTGGCCGAAAGCCGGCAGCCCAATGATCATCGCGGTATAGCCGGCAAGTGCGGCGCCATAGGCTTCCGGATTGCGCAGCAGCGACGAAACTAGCGTGCACAGCCCAATCCAGACGGATAGCGCCATGACCAGCAGCCAGGGATTGGTGCCGAAAACCGAGGTGATGCCGATCGCCGCAAGTCCACCGGCCAGCGTGCCGAGCAGCCGGTAAAACCCTTTCGCCAGCACCATGCCGGCGACCGGCTGGGCGACGATGAAGACCGTCATCATCGCCCATTGCGGGTGGTCGAGTTTCAACGAGTAAGCAGCGAGAAGCGCGATCAGACCGGCCGAAACCGTGCGCAGGGCGAAAATCCAATCCGAGCGCGTCGGCTGCGTCAGGCCCGCCAAACTGGTTTCGAAGTCGCTCTTCAGCCGCGCCCAGATCACAAGCTGGTCTCCGTATCGGAAGCGCAGGCTAGAGCAATTGCAGGAAAAGTGTGAAACGGTTTTCCGCCCGGAACTGCGTCAAAACAAAGAGTCGGCCGGCGCTCAGATATCCAGCACTTCCGTCGCGGCGAATTCGGCGCGTTCTTGGATGAAGCGGAAGCGGGCTTCCGGCTTGGTGCCCATCAGCGCGTCGACCGCATCCTTGGTCGCCGCCACGGCGTCGATGACATCGACCCTGAGCAGCGTGCGCTTCCTCGGGTCCATGGTGGTTTCCTTGAGCTGCGCGGCCATCATTTCGCCCAAGCCCTTGAAACGGCCGATCTCGACTTTGGCGCGGCCGGTGAATTCGGTGCGCAACAGCTCGTCCTTGTGCGCATCGTCCCTGGCATAGGCAACCTTGCCGCCTTGCCGGATCGAATAGAGCGGCGGCACGGCCAGATAGAGATGGCCGCCATTCACCAGGTTCGGCATTTCCTGGTAGAAGAAGGTGATCAGCAGCGAGGCTATGTGAGCGCCGTCGACGTCGGCGTCGGTCATGATGATCACGCGGTCGTAGCGCAAATCCTCATCGCGGTATTTCGAGCGCGTGCCGCAACCGAGCGCCTGAATCAGGTCCGAAATCTGCTGGTTGGCGGCGAGCTTGTCGTTGCCGGCGCTGGCGACGTTGAGGATTTTTCCGCGCAGCGGCAGCACCGCCTGGCTGGCGCGGTCCCGCGCCTGCTTGGCCGAGCCGCCGGCCGAGTCGCCTTCGACGATGAACAATTCGGCGCCCGCGGCGGCATTCTGCGTGCAGTCGGCGAGCTTGCCGGGAAGGCGCAGCTTGCGCACCGCGCTCTTGCGCGACACTTCCTTTTCCTGGCGCCGGCGCACCCGCTCGTCGGCGCGCGCAATCACCCATTCCAGCAGCTTGGAGGCTTCCTGCGGATTGTCGGCCAGCCAGTGGTCGAACGGATCGCGGATGGCGGTCTCGACAATGCGAATGGCTTCAATCGTTGCCAGCCTGTCCTTGGTCTGGCCGACGAATTCCGGCTCGCGGATGAAAACCGACAGCATGCCGGCCGCCGAGATCATGACGTCTTCGGAGGTGACGATCGAGGCGCGCTTGTTGCCGACCAAGTCGGCATAGGCGCGAAGCCCGCGCGTCAGCACATTGCGAAAGCCGGCCTCATGCGTGCCGCCTTCGCCGGTCGGGATGGTGTTGCAGTAGGAGTTGACGAAGCCGTCACCGCCGAACCAGGTCACCGCCCATTCCAGCGAACCGTGGCCGCCCTGCTTCTCGCTCTTGCCGGCGAAGATTTCGCGGGTCACCTGGAAATCATCGCCGAGCGATGCCTTGAGATAGTCCTTCAAGCCGCCGGGGAAATGGAACTCCGCCTTGGCCGGCGTCTGGTCCTTTTCCTTGATCAGCGATGGGTCGCAGCTCCAGCGGATCTCGACGCCGCCGAACAGATAGGCTTTCGAGCGGGTCATGCGATAGAGCCGTGCCGGCTCGAAGGCGGCGCCCTTGCCGAAAATCTGCTCGTCGGGATGGAAGCGGATTTTGGTGCCGCGCCGGTTGTGCACTTCGCCGAGCTGCTCCAGCCCACTCACCGGAACGCCGCGCGAGAACCTTTGGCGGTAAAGCTGGCGACCGCGCGCGACTTCGACTTCGAGATGGTCCGACAGCGCATTGACGACCGAGACGCCGACACCGTGCAGACCGCCGGAGGTTTCATAGACCTTGCTATCGAACTTGCCGCCCGAATGCAGCGTCGTCATGATGACTTCGAGCGCCGGCTTCTTGAATTTCGGATGCGGATCGACCGGGATGCCGCGGCCATTGTCGGTAACGGTCAGAAACCCGTCGGCCGACAGCTCGACATCGATGAAGGTGGCATGGCCGGCGACCGCCTCGTCCATCGAATTGTCGATGACCTCGGCGAACAGATGGTGCATCGCCTTGTCGTCGGTGCCGCCAATATACATGCCGGGACGGCGCCGCACCGGCTCCAGCCCCTCCAGCACCTCGATGTCGGCGGCGCTATAGCCCTCGCTGCCGTCCTTGGTCGCGGCAGGACGCTTCGTGGCCTGCACCAGCGGGTCGGCCGGGCGCGAAGGTGTCCGAGCCGGTGGGGGCTGCTTTTCCAGATTGCCGAAAAGATCGTTGTTGTCGTCCATGCCTGCCATAGAATCCGGTGCCGCGAATCACCCGTCGATACTGCCACGCTTTTCGGCGCCAAGCGACGGAAGTTCCTGTTACGTTCGGGGATTAAACCCTTCTTATCCTAAAACCTTTCGATAACCAAGCCGGCGGAAATAGGTCCGTGCGGGGCGGCCGCGATTCCTGAATCTTTAACAAAGCGGCCTAGCGTCGCCTCAACAAAACAAAAGACCACGAATGTCAGGGGTTGGTTGTGAGGGGCAAGGCCATAACGATGATTGGCATCGCTGCCGTCTTCGGCGCGATTTCAATCTTTGCCGCGGATTTCTGGGTGAAAAGCCAGGCCAAGGCCGATGCCGAAGAGAAAACGGCGTCGATCCCGGCGCCCGCAGCCCCCAAGGTCGTCTTCAAGACCATCGTGGTGGCCAACGCGCCGCTGCGTTACGGCATGGAGCTTGACCGGGCGCAGCTCAGCGAAATCCCATGGTCCGAGGATTCGGTGCCGCAGGGCGCGTTCACCACAGTCAATGCATTGCTCGCCGAAGGCAGCCGCGTGGTATTGTCGCCAATCGAGATCAACGAGCCGGTGCTGATCAGCAAATTGTCGGGGCCGAACGGCCGCGCGACGCTGTCCAACATGATGACGCCCGGCATGCGGGCGGTGACCATCCGCACAGACGAGATCGCCGGCGTCGGCGGCTTCGTCATGCCGGGCGACCGGGTCGACGTGGTGCTGACACGCGATGCGGGCGAAATCCAGGAAGTGGCCAAGAACGCGCAGGGCGCTGCCGGATCGACCGTTACCTCCGAGATCGTCGTCTCCGACGCCAAGGTGCTGACCGTCGGACAGGGCGCCGACGAGCGCCAGACCACGCCGCAGATCGCCAATTCCGTGACCATCGAGGTGACGACCGAAGGCGCGCAGAAAGTGGCGCTTGCCCGCACCGTCGGCACCTTGTCGCTGTCGCTCCGCTCGGCCGCCGACGGTGGTGCCGCCAAGGACGGCGTCACCACCATCTCGTCCTTCGGCGGATCGGTCGCCTCCGGCGTCCAGGCCGCTGCCGGCGCGCTGTTCACTGCCGCGACCAAGGAGCCTGAGAAGCCGAAATTCAAGACGATCATCGTGACGCGCGGCACGCAGGTCGAAGAATACCAGGTTCCTGCGCGGGACCAGCAATAACTGCCGGTGGGGACCGGGCGAAGGACGGGACAGATGTCGGGACTTCATGCATTTCAGACGACGAAAGGGCTGCGCCCAATGCGGGCGCTTGCGGTGGGGGCTTGCCTTGCCGCGGCCGTAATGCTCGGCCTCAGCGCGCCAGCGAAGGCCGACAACGATATAGTCCATGTCTCGTCGACAACGAATGCGTCGATCAAGGTGGCCAAGGGCAAGCCGAAGACGGTCATGACCAATGCCGCCTTCTACCAGATCGTCATCGGCGATCCGGAGATCGCCAACGTCAATCCGCTGACCGACAAATCCTTCTATGTGCTGGGCAACAATCTCGGCACCACCGGCATCGCGCTGTTCGACGAGAACAAGCAGCTGGTCGGCACCGTAGACATCGAGGTGACGCTGGACACCGACCAGCTGGCCAGCACCATTCGCGCCAGCGTGCCGGACGCCAAGATCAAGGTCGGCTCGGCCAATGGCCGCGTCGTGCTGTCGGGCGAGGCCGATGACGCGGTCGCCGCCGAGAAGGCAAGCAAGATCGCCAGCCGCTTCTCCGGCAATGAGGAAGTGATCAATTCGGTCAACATCTCGTCCTCGCAGCAGGTTCAGCTCAACGTCCGCTTCGTCGAGATCAATCGCCAGGCCGGACAGGATCTCGGCGCCAAATACAGCGCCAATTTTGCTTACGGCATTGGCGGGCGCGATGTCACCATCGAGCCGGGCTCGGTGCCGGGAGCCGGCAATGGCGAGATCATCGGCCGGCTGCTGTCCAACGGCCTGTCGATCGACGTCGCCATCAAGGCGCTGGAGGAACGTGGCCTTGCCCGGCGGCTGGCAGAGCCGAACCTGATCGCCCGCTCGGGCCAGACGGCAAGCTTCCTCGCCGGCGGCGAGTTCCCGATCCCGGTCTCCGAGGACAATGGCAAGATTTCCGTCAGCTACAAGAAATACGGCGTCAGCCTCGACTTCACGCCGACGGTTCTCAAGGACGGGCTGGTCAGCCTCGACATCGCGCCGGAAGTGTCCTCGATCGATGCTTCGGCCTCCTACAATATCGGCAATATCTCGGTGCCGGGCTTTATCGTGCGCCGCGCCAGGACATCGGTCGACCTGAAGAACGGCCAGAGCTTCATGATCGCCGGCCTGCTGCAGTCACAGAACGACATCACCACGTCGCGTCTTCCCGGCCTCGGCAAGCTGCCGGTGCTCGGCTCGCTGTTCTCCTCCAAATCATATCAGCGGCGCGAGACCGATCTGGTGATCATCGTCACCCCCTATCTGGTCAAGCCGGTCGATCCGTCGAAGAAGCTGCTCGAGCCGACCGACGGCACGCAGCCGGCCAGCAATGTCGACTATTTCCTAAACAACACCGAGGAAGTGAAATCATCCGACGCCAATCGTGCAGTGGCAATGGCCAGCGGCAGTACGGCACAGCCGGCCGCGGTCACCACCGTCGGGCATTTCCTCGACCTGCCGAAGGATTGAAGCCATGCGCGTGGAATCATGCATCGCCCTGCTGATCGCCGGCCTCGCCAGCGGCTGCACCAGCGACGACTATGTCCGCTCCGAGGGACCGACGATTGCCGCCGGCAACGCACAGGCCGCCAATACGGCCATGCAGATGGTCGATCCCTGGAAATACGGCGTCCAGAACACCAGGCTGCTGGTGCCGGCGCAGCGCAGTGAGGCGGCAGTCAACGCCGCCGACCAGGCTGCTGCTGCCAAGGCCGTGCAACCGACAGCGACAACCGATTGATTTGCCCGGTGATTTGACCGGGAATGACCTGACAGGCTGACAAAATGGCAAGCGGCATCAAGACCAAGAAGATCCTGCTGGTGTCCAGCGACCGGACCTTTGCGCAGGATACGCGCACCGCGTTCGCGGCCTCGGAGGTGATCCAGCTTTCGACCGTCGAGAAGAACATTACCGAACTGCGCGGCGAGGTCCAGGAAGCCGATTTCGGCGCGCTCATCGTCGACATGGATGCGGCAAAGCTGGAAGAGATCGAGTCGCTGCAGCGCATCATGCGCCGGCTTGAAGGCCGCGTTCCGGTGGTCGTCGTCACCCAGGAATTCAACGCAGCCGCAGTGCGTATCCTGGTGCAGCTCCAGGTCGCCGATTTCCTGGTCAAGCCGATCACCACCGCCGATCTGGTGCGGTCGGTCGTGCGCGCGCTGCAAGGGCCGGGGCGCGAGGAAAACACAGAGTCGCAGATCTATACCTTCATGCCGGCCGCCGGCGGCGTCGGCACCACGACGCTGGCGCTGCAGACCGCCTTCCAGCTGCATCATTCGGTGACGCGCGGCGCGTCGACCTGCGTGGTCGACCTCAACTTCCAGCAAGGCGCCTGCGCCGAATATCTCGACCTTGAGCCGCGCTTCGACATCACCGAAATCGAGAACCAGCCCGAGCGCCTCGACCGTCAGCTGCTGGATGTGATGCTGTCCAAGCATTCGAGCGGGCTCTGCGTGCTGGCGGCGCCAACGCATCCGTCGGAAATGCGCTCGTTTAAGACCGACGTCGTGGTGCGCATGCTCGATCTCGTCTCGGCCTATTTCGACAACGTCGTCATCGACATGCCGCGCACCTGGTTTCCGTGGACGGAAACGGTGCTGCTTGGCTCCAACAAGCTTTACATCGTCGCCGAAATGACGGTGCCGTGCCTGCGCCATACGCAGCGGCTGATCCAGGCGGTCTACGAGACGGCAGGCAAGGAAGTGAAGCCGAACGTGATCGTCAACCGTTTCGAGCAGAAGATGTTCGACAACGGCATCAAGCAGGCGGATGTCCAGGAAATCCTGGGCGAGCATTTCGTCGGCGGCATCTCCAACAATTACCGGCTTGTGCGTGAAGCTGTCGACCGCGGCGTGCCGCTGCATGAGATCGACCCGAACGCCAATGTCGTCAACGATCTGAAGAGGATCATCCTGCCGGAAGAAGCCGTGGTGACGCCGGAGAAATCGCGCTCGCTGTTCGGCATCGGCAGGGGCCTCCTGAAGAGGAAAGCCGGATGACCAGCCGCTTCTCGACCCTGCAGAACCGTGACGTCCGCGCGCCGAAGGCGGCCGAGGCGGCGCCGGTCGCGCATCACGCCGTGGTCATCCCGACGAACCGCAAGGCCTTGCCGCCGAAGCCGGAGACAACACCGGGAAAAAGCGCCAACAAGGTGCTCGATGCCCGCGTGCGCATCCACCGGCTGCTGCTCGAGGAAATCAACCTGGTCGCGCTGGAGCGCCTGCCCAAGGATGAGATGCGCCGGCAGGTGCAGGAGTTCGTGTCGGAAAAGACCCGCCAGGAGCGTATGGCGATCAACACCGTCGAACTTGAAGCGCTGGTCGATGACATCGTCGATGAGATGGTCGGCCTCGGCCCGCTGGAACCGCTGCTCAAGGACCCCGACATCAACGACATCCTGATCAACGGCCACCAGAACTGCTTCGTTGAAAAACGGGGCAAGCTGCAGCAGGTCCATATCCCGTTCAAGGACGAGGCGCACCTGTTGCGCATCGTCAACAAGATCGTCGCCGCCGTCGGCCGCCGGGTCGACGAATCGCAGCCGATGGTCGATGCCCGCATGCTCGACGGCTCGCGCTTCAACGCCGCCATTCGCCCGGTCGCCGTCGACGGGCCGCTGGTGTCGATCCGCAAGTTTTCAAAGAACAAGCTCGGCCTGCACAAGCTGGTCGAGTTCGGCGCCATCACCCAGAACATGGCCGAGGTGCTGGCGGCTGCAGTCCACGCCCGCAAGACGACCATCATCTCGGGCGGCACCGGCACCGGCAAGACGACGATGCTCAACGCATTGTCGGCCTTCATTCCGGAAGACGAACGGCTGATCACCATCGAGGACGCGGCCGAACTGCAGCTGCAGCAGCCGCATGTCGCGCGCATGGAAACGCGCCCCGCCAACATCGAAGGTCATGGCGAGCTGAAGCAGCGCGACCTGGTCAAGAACGCGCTGCGCATGCGCCCCGACCGCGTCATCCTCGGCGAGTGCCGCGGCGAGGAGGCCTTCGACATGCTGCAGGCGATGAACACCGGACATGAAGGCTCGATGGCGACCATCCACGCCAACACGCCGCGCGACGCCATTTCACGCCTCGAGCAGATGCTGGGCATGACCGGCATGCCGATGACGGTGCAGTCGATCCGCAGTCAGATCGCCAGCGCGCTCGACCTTATCGTCCAGCTGACGCGACTGTCGGACGGCAAGCGCAAGGTGACCAGCGTCGCCGAGGTGACCGGCATGGAAGGGGACGTCATCCAGATGCAGGAGATATTCCGCTTCGTGCGCACTGGCATGGAGGCCGACGGCAAGATCCTCGGTCACTACGAGGCGACCGGCATTCGCCCGCGTTTCCTCGAGGACCTGCGCAATATGGGCATTGAATTCCCCGGCAAATATTTCGAACCCGGCCGGCCGCAGGAGTAGCCGGGTGTTCGAGAATTTCAGCCCGATCTATGTCGTTTATGCCGCGGCAGCGCTGACCGGCATCATGATCGCCGAAGGCTGCTATCTGCTCTATGCCGGCCGCAGCGACAAGCGCCTGGCCATCAACCGGCGCATGAGGCTGCAGGAAAACAAGATCAGCCAGGAACAGGTGCTGATTCAGCTGCGCAAGGAACGCGGCCTCGATTCCGGCACGTCATTCTTCTCGCCCGACCGTTTTCGCGCGCTGCGCACGCAGTCTGGCATGGTGATGCCGTTGCCGAAATTCCTGACGATGACGACGGGCGTGGCGCTGGCGATGATGCTCGTCGCGCTCTGGTACGGGCTGCCGCTGTTGCTCGCCATTTTGCTGTTTGTGGTGCTGACAGCGCTGCTGCCGGTAATTGTGCTGCGTTCCAAGCGTGCCCGGCGGGTGAAGCGTTTCGGCGTGCAGTTGCCGGAGGCGCTGGAATTGATCACGCGCGGCTTGAAGGCCGGGCATCCGGTTCCGGTGGCGATCTCGATGGTGTCGCGCGAGATGTCCGATCCGATCGGCACCGAATTCGGCGTTATCTCCGACGAGGTGACTTATGGTTCCGACCTGGTTTCTGCGCTGAATTCACTGTTCGACCGCGTCGGCCAGGAGGATCTGCCGCTGTTCGTCACCGCGGTTTCCATCCAGACGAGTTCGGGCGGCAATCTGCGCGAGATCCTCGACGGGCTGTCGACGACGATCCGCGAACGCGGCAAGCTGCGCCGCAAGGTGCGCGCCATTTCGACTGAGGGTCGTATGTCGGCCTATATCCTGACGGCGGTGCCGGCACTGCTGTTCGCCACCATCATGGTGATGATGCCGCAATTCTATCAGAGCGTCTGGGATGTACCGAAGACGTGGTATCTGCTGGGCGGTTCCGTGACATGGCTGATGCTGGGCAACATCATCATGTTCAAGATGTCGAACTTCCGGTTCTGAGATGGAGCAGATGATCCAGTTTCTTGCATCGCTGGCGCCGACGTCGCTGATGCCGGTAGCCGCGCTGCTGCTGGTGTTGGGTGGCAGCGCGGTGGCATGGCCGCTCGTGGTAGCCAAAGGCGACCGCAACGATCTCAAGCGCCGGCTCAAGATCGACGACAGCAAGACTCCCCAACAGGCCGAGGCGGCGCCGAAGAAGAACCAGAGCGTCGTGCGCGAGAAGGCAGTGAAGCGGGCGCAGGAATTCTACGCCAAGAGCGATCCGGAAAATGTCGCCCGGTTGCGTATGAAGCTGATCCAGGCGGGCTATATGGAGCCGCGCGCGATCGGCACATTCTTCCTGATCCGCTTCGCCTGCCTGGTGGGCGCAACGATCGGCGCGTTCCTGGTCAACCATTGGATGGGCAGCGCCGATTCCACCGCGACCAGCCGCTGGACCTTCATCATCCTGTCGGGAGCCGCCGGCTATTTCGTGCCCGGCCTGGTGCTCAGCCAGAAGGTGCGGGAAAAGATGCGCGAATACCGCAACGGCTTTCCCGACTTCATGGATTTGATGATCGTCTGCTCCGATGCGGGCATGAGCATGGAGGCAGGCATCGAGCGGGTCTCGAAGGAACTGGCCAAGACCTATCCGTCGCTGAGCCAAAACCTGCAGCTGGTGTCGCTGGAACTCAGGGCCGGCCGCAGCCTCGACGATGCCTTGAAGGCGCTCGCCGACCGCCTCAGCTTGGACGAGGTGCGCTCCTTCGCCACGCTCTTGCAGCAGTCGAAGGAACTCGGCACCAGCCTCGCCGGGGCGCTGCGCGTGTTCTCCGACGAAATGCGCCACAAGCGCATGTCGTTGGCCGAGGAGAAGGCACATGCCTTGCCGGCCAAGATGTCGGTGCCAGTGGTGGTGTGCATCCTGCCGGTGGTGCTGATGATCGCCGTCATCCCGATCATCGTCAAAATGACGGCGGTTCAGTAGATACCAAGGCAGTAGATACCAAGTGGCCGCCCGGCGGCTTTCTGCGGTTACTCACTTCAACTACGCTTCGCCTGGATAGTCATATCCGGCCGGTTTGGCCGCTCTCCTTCGGCAAAATCCGCAAAAAGCAAAATGAGTGAGCCGTCCATGCGAATAGTCTTGTGCACCGCCTTCCTCTGCCTCGCCGCCGCCAGTCTGTCGCCGGCCTCGGCCGCGGCCGACGATTGCGGCGACGCTGTCGCTCTGGTGCAGCAGGCATATCCCAAGGCCCAAAAGAGTGCCGATGGCGCCTCCTTCACGCTCGAGCCTCATACCAGCATCGCCCAGACGCTTTGGGATGGCGATGCGCCATTCGGCGTGGTCTGCAAGATCTGGCCCGCCCATGACGACCTGTTGTTGGTCGCCGTGCCGCTGATCGACAGCTCCCAATCCAGCGACGACGGGCATGTCGGCGATGTCGACCTTCTGGTCGTCGACAGGAAGACCCGGCAGGTGCGCCAGCGCCTGCTCCAGCCCGGGCTGATGACCGATGATGCCATCGCCATCAACAAGGTCGAATTCGATACCGGCCGCTATGGCCTGGCGCCCGGTGTCACCGGCTTTGGCCTGCGCATCCATATGGCAAGCCATTCGCGGCCCAATCCCTTCAGCGAAACCGACCTGCGGCTCTATGCCCTTGACGGCGGTGATCTGCGCCTGGTGCTCGACGGCATCATCGTGGCCGGCTTTGGCGGCGAAGGCGACACCAATTGCGCAGGATCCTTTCAATCCAGCCGGGTCAGCCTGGCGATGAGCCCGGCGAGACATCACGGCTATCACGACATCACAGTGTCCGAGCGGTTGGACACCGACAATCCGTCTGTCGACAAGAATGGCGAGTGCCAGTCCCATCCCGGAAGGTCCATGAAACGAACCTACCGGCTGCGCTATGACGGCAGCCGCTATCAGTTTCCGGCGGGGCTCAAGTCGATGGAGCCGGACTAGGCTTCGGTTGGTTAATGGCTTCTGTGCCCGAAACCAAATTTTAGGCGCGTTTCCGCACTGAAGTTTAATCGCCCTGTTGTAGTCTGCTTCCTCAGAGAACGACCCGGTAAATCGGGCGATTGGGGCCAGGGGCATGCGTCACAGAAGTTTCACGGCAATGGCCGCGCTAGCGGCGGTCTTGATGGTCGGCGGCTGCACGACCGACAACGTCGACAAAACCAAGACCACATCGATCCAACCGGTGGCAAAAGACGTCAGCACCTCCGACCTTGCGCAAGGCAAGGCGCAGTTCCGCGAGGCCAATTACGGCCTTGCCGAACAGCATTTCCGCAAGGCCGTGGAACTGAAGGCCGACAGTGCCGAGGGATGGATGGGGCTTGCCGCCTCCTATGACGAACTCGGCCGCTTCGACTTCGCCGACCGCGCCTACGACCAGCTTTTGAAGGTTGCCGGGCGCAAGCCGCAGATTGTCAACAATATGGGCTATTCGCAGCTGCTGCGCGGCAACAAGAAGAAGGCGAGAGCGCTGCTCATGGAAGCAAGGGCCGGCATGGCCGACCCGAGCGTGATCAACGCCAATCTGGCGCTGCTCAACAAGGGCTGAGACTAGGGACACTCGCGTGCCGAGCTTCGCGGGACGGCAGTCGACGCTTTGTAAACCCTGTCGGCAGGTTGCTTTGAAAACCGGCCGAAAACGGTATCTCCGGCCGGTTGCATGCCTATGATGCGCCACAAATCGAAGATCCCAAAGGTTGCCGCTCATCCATGCTGGATTTCAGTTCGCTATTGCTGGCGGCTGCGCTGTCGGGCACATGCCTGAGCGTCACCATGTTTGTGATCTGGTTCACGGCGCCGCGTGCACGCTTCGTGCTGACGGTTGCGTGCGGCATTCTCGTCCTTGTCGCCCACGTCATCGTCTTCTGGCGCTACACGAGGGAGCCCAGTCCGTTGCTTTGTCAGGCAGCGTTGGCGCTGCTCAGCCTCGGTTTCCTGGCGCTTTCACTTTCGGCCATGCAATATCTTGGTGTGCGCAATTACAGCCGCGCTGTCCTGCCGGCCATGCTCGCGATCGCTGTCTGCGCCGGCGTGACCTATCTCGGTTTCGATGGTGTCGGCTTCATCCTCACCTATACGACGGTAACAGTGCTGCTCGCCTCGATCGGGGTGATGTTCTGGATCAAGGGCGGTCAGGATCGCGGCATTCTGCTGGTCGTTTCGGCGCTAAGCGGCGTCTGCGGCGTATCCTTCGGGCTCTGCGGCGCCGTGCTTCTGGTCAAGGGCCAGTGGGTGCTCGGCGTCGCACCCGACAATTGGGCCGAGCGGTTGAATTCGGTCGTGGCGGTCGCCTGCATGACGGCTCTCGGCGCGCTGACGCTGTCGCTGCATCATCTGCAGGCACAGATCGAACTGAAGGCCGAGACCCTGACCGACCCGTTGACCGGTCTGATGAACCGGCGGGCTTTGAACTCGCTCTATCGCGAGCGCGTCTTCGGCCCGTTCATGTCGGTCGCCATGTTCGACCTCGACCACTTCAAGCGAACCAACGATGTCTATGGCCATCCCGTCGGCGATCGGGTGCTCTGCCGTTTCGCCGCAGTCATCAAGAAGTATGACAGGGTTGGCGTCGACGCCTTCCGGCTGGGCGGCGAGGAGTTCGCGTTGGTCATGTCTCGGATGACCGAAGACAAGGCCTACGATCTCGCCAGCAGGATCGGCGTCGCCTTCGGCACGGAAGTGGTGCCGACGCCGCGCGGGCCGTTGCGCAGCAGCGTCAGCGGCGGCATTGGCTTTGGCAAGGAAGACGGCAGCAGCCTGGATGAAGTGCTGGCCGAGGCCGACCGGGCGCTCTACGCGGCCAAGAACGAGGGGCGAAATCGCGTGCTTGTCCTCAACGGCAAAGCCGACGGACCGGCCCTGCGCTCAGCCTGACAGGCCAGAGTGTTATTCGGCGGCGCCGAGATATTCCGACAGCGGCGGGCAGGAGCAGACGAGGTTGCGGTCGCCGGCGACATTGTCGATGCGCGAGACCGGCGGCCAGTATTTGGCCGCTGTATCGACATCGCCGGCGGGGTAGGCCGCTTCCAGCCGCGAATAGGGGTGGGTCCACTGGCCGGCAAGGGTTTCGGCCGCCGTGTGCGGGGCATTGACCAGCGGGTTGTCCTCGATCGGCCATTCGCCCTTCGCCACTTTCGCTGCCTCGCCGGCGATGGCGATCATCGCCTCGCAGAACCGGTCGAGTTCGCGCTTGGGCTCGGACTCGGTGGGCTCGACCATCAGCGTGCCGGCGACAGGGAACGACATGGTCGGCGCGTGAAAACCGTAATCGATCAGTCGCTTGGCGATATCGTCGACGCTGATGCCGGCGCTCTCCTTGAGGACGCGCGTGTCGAGGATGCATTCATGCGCGATGCGATCGTGCCTGCCTTTGTAGAGAAGCGGGAAGTGCGGCGCGAGCCGCGTCGCCACATAATTGGCCGAGATGATCGCCGTCTCCGTCGCCTGCTTCAGGCCGGCGGCCCCCATCATGCGGATGTACATCCAGGTGATCGGCAGGATGGAAGCGCTGCCGAACGGGGCAGCGGACACGGCATGCGCCGAGCCCTCCGTGACATGACCCGGCAGATAGGGTTTCAGATGCGCCCTGACGCCGATCGGACCGACGCCCGGACCGCCGCCGCCATGCGGGATGCAGAAGGTCTTGTGCAGGTTCATGTGGCAGACATCGGCGCCGATGTCTGCGGGCCGCGCCAGCGCGACCAGCGCGTTAAGGTTGGCGCCGTCGAAATAGACCTGGCCGCCATGTTCGTGAATGAGAGCGCACAGGTGGCGCGCGCCTTCCTCGTAGACGCCGTGCGTCGAGGGATAGGTGAACATCAGAGCTGCGAGATTCTTAGAATGCTCGTTGGCCTTGGCTCGCATATCGTCCATGTCGATATTGCCGTCCTCCAGGCAACGCACGACGACGACGCTCATGCCGGCCATCGCCGCACTCGCCGGATTGGTGCCATGCGCGGACTGGGGGATCAGGCAGATGGTGCGATGGCCTTCACCGCGCGCGCGATGATAGGCGCGGATGGCGAGCAGACCGGCATATTCGCCTTGGCTGCCGGCATTGGGCTGCAGGCTGACGGCGTCGAAGCCGGTGATCTCCGCCAGCCAGCCTTCCAGCTCGCCGACCATGGCGCGATACCCGGCCGAATGGCTGGCCGGCGCGAAGGGATGCAGGTTGGCGACAGCAGGCCAGCTGACCGGCATCATTTCGGCCGCCGCGTTGAGCTTCATGGTGCAGGAGCCCAACGGGATCATGGTGCGGTCGAGCGCCAAATCCTTGTCGGCTAGCCTGCGCAGCAGGCGCATCATGTCGGTCTCGGAGTGGTTTTCGCGGAAAACCGGCTGGGTCAGAAACTCCTTGCCGCGCGGCTTGCCGGGCATCGCGCCGGCCTCAGTAGCGCCGGACTTGGCGCCGAACAGGGCGGCGATAGCCTCGAGATCCGCCTCGGTCGAGGTTTCGTCGAAGGCGATGCTGATGCGGTCGGCATCGATGACGCGCAGCAGCCGGCCACCTTTTTCAGCGGCAGCGGCGATCGAAGCTGCCTTGCCCTTCACTTCGGCCGTCACCGTGTCGAAACGGCTTGAGCCGAGCACGGAAACACCAGCGGTTTTCAGGCCTGCTGCGAGGCCGTTGGCGAGCTCATGAATTCGGGCTGCGATCGCCTGCAAACCAGTGGGCCCGTGCCAGATCGCGTATGCGGTCGCCATGTTGGCAAGCAGCGCCTGCGCGGTGCAGATGTTGGAGGTCGCCTTGTCGCGGCGGATATGCTGTTCGCGCGTCTGCAGGGCGAGGCGATAGCCGGGACGGCCCTTGCTGTCGATCGACTGGCCGACGAGGCGGCCGGGCATCAGCCGGGTCAGCTTGTCGGAGACGGCGCAATAGGCGGCGTGCGGGCCGCCAAAGCCCATCGGCACGCCAAAGCGCTGCATCGGGCCGACGGCGATGTCGGCGCCAAGCCTGGCCGGCGCTTCGGTCAGCGTGAGCGCAAGCGGATCGGCAATGAAGACGACCACGGCGCCGGTGGCGCGAGCCTTCTCGATCGCCGCCTTGTGGTCGCCATAGACGCCAAACGTGTCCGGCCAGGAGACCAGCAGGGCGGCGGTGTTGTCGTCGATGGTCTCGCCATCGATCTCGATGCCGAGCGGCTCGGCGCGGGTGCGCACGACGTCCAGCGTCTGCGGATGCGGCGTGCCGGCCAGCGCCACCTTGGTGCGCTTGTCGCGATGATGGCGCAGCGCGATGCCGACCGCTTCGGCCACCGCCGTCGCTTCGTCGAGCAGGGAAGCCGAAGCCACCGGCAGGCCGGTCAATTCGGTGACCAGGGTCTGGAAGTTGAACAGCATTTCCAAGCGGCCCTGGCTGATCTCGGCCTGGTAGGGCGTATAGGCGGTGTACCAGGCCGGGTTCTCGAACAGGTTGCGCTGGATGACCGGCGGCACGTGGACGCCGTGATAGCCGGCGCCGATGAAGCTCTTCAGCACCGTGTTTTTTGCCATGATCGCCGACAATTCGGCCAGCGCTTCGGCTTCGCTCGCCGGCGCGGGAAGGGCCAGCGGCAGGTCGAGGCGGATCGACTGCGGCACAGCCTGGCTGATCAGCGTCTCGACGGAGGGAACGCCGATCACGGCAAGCATGGCTCTGACATCGTTTACATCAGGACCGATGTGGCGGGCCGAGAAGGGGGTAAGTGCTGCGCTCATGGCAATAGGTCCTGATATCAACCGATATGGGCTTTGTAGGCGGCCTCATCCATGAGGCCTGCGAGTTGGCCTTCGTCGGCGAGCTTCATCTTCCACAGCCAGCCGTCGCCGGTCGCAGCGGAGTTGACCAGCGACGGGTCCGAGGACAGCGCGCCGTTGGCGTCGGTGATCTCGCCGTCAACCGGCGCATAAACATCGGAGGCCGCCTTGACGGATTCGACGACCACGGCGGTATCGCCCTTGCTGAGCTTCGTGCCGATTTGAGGCAGTTCGACGAAGACGAGATCGCCAAGCTGTTCCTGCGCATAGTCGGTGATCCCGACGGTGGCGATGCCTCCCTCGACGCTCAGCCATTCGTGGTCTTGTGTGAAATAGGTCTTTGCCATCGGGATTTATCCTTTGCGGTAGCGATGAGGAGTGAAGGGCATGGAACTGATATCGACCGGGATTTTCGTCCCGCGAACGTCGGCGAACAGTTTCGTGCCCGGCTTGGCCAAGGCCGTTGACACATAGCCCATGGCGACAGGATGGCCGGCCGACGGACCGAAGCCGCCTGATGTCACGTGGCCAGCCGGATTGCCGTCGGCATCGAACAAAGCAGCGCCGGCGCGCACCGGCTGGCGGCCATCCGGCTTCAGGCCGACGCGCTTTTGCGACGGCCCGCGCTCCAGGATGGACCGCAGCGCATCGGCGCCGATGAAGGAACCGCCGGCGCGGAGATCTTTGGGGATCGCCCACATCAGGCCGGCACTGGCCGGATCGATCTCCGGCGTGATGTCCTGGCCGTGCAGGCACAGGCCGGCCTCCAACCGCAGCGAGTCGCGGGCAGCAAGGCCGATCCACAACACACGCTCGTCCTCGAGCAGTTTCGTGACCAGAGCGCGCGCATCCGCCTCCGGCAGGCCGATCTCGAAGCCGTCCTCGCCGGTGTAGCCGGAGCGGCTCATGAACCAGTTTTGCTTCGGCTCGATGCCATGCATGAACAAGAGTGAGCCGGTCTCGATGCCGGCGCGGGACAAGGCAGCCCAGGCTTCCAGCCCCTGGATCGCCAGGAAGACGCGGTCGAGCGCATCGACTTTGACGTCGAAGTCCGCGGCCAGCGCACGCAGATGCTTCTCGTCCTCGACCGCATTCCCGGCGTTGGCGACCACCATGAAGCGCTCGGCGCCGAGCCGGGTGACGATCAGATCGTCGATGATCCCGGCGGCCTCGTTGAGGAAGAAAGTATATTTGGACTGTGAAATCTCAAGCGCGCCGGCATCGAGCGGACTGGCGCGGTTGAGCAGTGCCGCAGCGCCCGGTCCGCTGACAGCGAACAGCTTCATATGCGAAATGTCGAACAGGCCGGCATGTTCGCGGGTGTGAAGGTGCTCCTTCATCACGCCGGCCGGATAGATCAGCGGCATAGACCAGCCCGCAAAGGCGCCAAAGCGTGCGCCGGCGGCGGTGTGCAGATCTTCGAGGGGAAGGTGTTTGGTGTCGTCGCCCGTCATGTCATCTCCAGAGTCGCACGCAATCGGCCGCTGCTGGCGACCAGTCCGTGCCCCTCTGTCTGAAGCCTGAGAGACTCGCGCAACCGGAACTCTGTCGGCGACGCTTACACCTTCGGCGCGGGGCAAGCCCCGACTTTCCAGAGTGTCTTTCCCGTCTACGGTTCTTTTGCCTGAGAGATTTCGGGCGATTTCCCCTTCGGCGGCAGCTCGCGCTGCTCTCTCCCGCAAACAGGTAGGACTCAGACCCTGAGCCCTCGACGCGCCATCCATAGCTTGTCGGCGACACCTTGTCACCTGCCAGCGACATCTTCCTGACAAGTCTTCGCTAACCACGCCGTTTGCCGGTTTTTCAAGACAATGCCGATATTCAGGGCTGATAATTTGGCCGGCAATTGCGTTGGGCACGGCGGATGGGGATTGACAGATGGGCGAACGGATCGGCAGCGCGCCGGTGGCGGGGCTGGCCTCGAAGGACCGCATCACGGCGGAAGATGTCGTCATGCTGCGTCGCGAAGTGTTCGCCGACGGCGTGGTGACGCGCGGCGAGGCTGAAGCACTGTTCGCGCTCGATGCGACAGCGGCGGACAAATGCCCGCAATGGCCTGAGTTCTTCGTCGAGGCCGTTACCGACTACATCGTCCACCAGGAAAAGCCGGCAGGCTATATCTCTGAAGACAATGCCGGTTGGCTGATACAGACCATCTCGCGCGACGGAATGGTCGACAGTGTGACCGAACTGGAGCTGCTGGTGCATGTGCTGGAAAGGGCGAAATCATCGCCCGGCCGGCTCTCCGCCTATGCGCTCGAGCAGGTCGCCAACGCGGTGGTCGACGGCAAGGGACCACTGATGCTCGGCGGCGCGCTGGTTCCCGGGCTGGTCGCCAAGGCAGAGGTCGATCTGTTGCGCCGCATTCTCCATGCCTATGGCGGCGACGGTAACATCGCCATCACACGGGTTGAGGCCGAGGTGCTGTTCCAGATCAACGAGCAGACCGCAGCGGCCCACAACGACCCGTCCTGGAACGACCTGTTCGTCAAGGCGCTCGCCAATTTCGTCATGTGTTCGGCCGGCTACGAAGCGCCGACGCGCGATGTGGCGCTGCGTCGTGACAGTTTCTTGGACCAGGCCGAGCCCGAAATTGGTGGCTTCTTCAGCCGCATGGTGTCGGGCGGACTGGCCGGCATCATGGAAGCCTATCGTTCGCCCGGCGATACCGAGGCCGAATGGGAGTCGAAGAACCGTGCCGCCGAGGCACTCGCGCGCCGCGCCGAGACGATCGACGCCAGCGAGGCGAAATGGCTGGCCGATCGCATCGGCACCGACCGCCCGCTGCGTGACAATGAACGCGCGCTGCTGACGCTGATCAAACTCGCCTCGCCGGAGATACATCCGGCGCTCAAGCCACTGCTCGACAAGGTTGCTTAAGCCGCGCCGTTTTCTGCGACCGGTTTGCAGAGAACGGTATTGGAGTGTCTTCAGGCCAATCGCCAAGTTCGGCCACGCGCTCGAAACCGGCTTCCTCAGGCAAGCTCGGTTCGGTCGGAGTCAAATCGTGCTCGGCTGTATGCGAGCGGCCATCAAATCCCGCCATACCAGTCATAGCCATTGTCTTCCCAATAGCCGCCGCGGCCGCCGCCGATATTGGCAAAACTGTCGACGAGCTCGATCTTGTTGAGATACTTTGGCATCTTGTAGCCGAGCTGTCGTTCGACGCGCACGCGCAGCGGCGCGCCGTTTTCGACCGGTAGCGGCTTGCCGTTGAGGCCGTAGGCGAGGATCGTCTGCGGGTGGCGGGCATCGATCAGGTCGATAGTACCGTAATATTTGATCTCCCCGGAGAGGCTGCGGTCGATCGTGTCGAGGCAATGGAACATGACGTAGCGGGCCTCGGGCTTGACCACCGCCTGGTCGAGCACCAGCGACAGCGGCGTGCCGGTCCATTTGGCGATGCAGCTCCAGCCTTCGACGCAGTCGTGACGGGTGATCTGGGTACGGCTTGGCATGGTCTGAAGCTGCTCGCGGCTGAGCGACAGCGGCTTTTCGACCAGGCCCGTTACCTCCAGCCGCCAGTCGGCGAAATTGTTGGCGAGCAGGCCCTTGTAGGTGTCATCGTCGGGCGCGGTGACGCCGTTCGGCCGCTGCGGCTGGCGGATGTCGGCCTCGGTGAATTCCGGCGCCAGAGCATCGCGGCCGGCAAGCCAGCGTTGCGCGCGGTAGGTCAGGCCATTGGCGTTTTCGAGGAAACTGCGCAGGCCATCGCCCATGCCGAGCTGGCTGTCGAAGGCATCGCAGCCCGACAACATGATGCCGGAAACGCCGAGGCCGGCACCCGTCAGGAACTTTCGGCGGCTGATCGGGAATTTGGCCATCTCACGCACTCCTCTCGGTGTCGCCATGCCTTGGCGGATCCGTGCGGTACCAGCCGGTGATGATCGAGCGCAGTTCATTGATCGGGCCGGCGGCGAGGATCATCATCATATGGACGATGAAAAAGCCGACCAGCAGAACCATCACCGTGAAATGGATGGTGCGCGCCGTCTGCCTTCCGCCGAGCACTTCGTTTAACCAGGGCAGCACCGAATTCATGCTCGGCGACATGGCGAGGCCGGTGATGATCATCAGCGGCAGCAGCACGAACAGCACGCCGCCATAGGCCATTTTCTGCAGAGTGTTGTATTGGCGTGTGTGGTGGAACCTCAGCTTGGCGTGGTCGACAATGTCCCGGGGCAGCCGCTTGAGATCGTCCAGGCGCGGCGCCAGATCGTGGCGCAGGTGGCCGTTTATGACGCTGGCGACGAGCCAGACGACCAGTGTGGTGGTCAGTATCCACGCGAAAAAGAAGTGGACGATGCGGGCAGTGCCGAGATCGTAATAGGACGGGATTGTCGCCCAGGACGGGAAGGCACGCGACGTCTGCTGACCGGCCGGGCCCGACCAGCCGAGCACGCCTGTGGTGTCGAAGCGATGGCCGAAGATTTCGGTATAGCCGCGCGGGCCGGTGGCGGTGTTTTCGGCGCCGATGGCAAAGACGGTGTTGTTGTATTCGAAGCCGGATTGCTTGCCGATGTAGAGCTGCGGCCGGGCATTGAAGATCTGCAGGCCGGACAAAAGCATGAAGAACAGCGAGATCGCCCACAGCCAGTGCGTCAGGCGGGTCCAGCGCGATTGCCGGTAGATCAGCGTCGTATCCTTCGGTGAGGCGGCATCGACGCCTGCGCCGGGCTGACTCATGGCAATGGCTTCCATCTTTTCCTCGCCTTCCGGCTGCGCGGTCCTGGGACGGCCGCGCTCGTCCTTGTCCTCCCAATACGTCGCTATCGAAAGCGATGTTTCATGCGATCACGTTTTTATTACGGGCACGGGTTTTCGCCGGCACGGATACTCAATTGCCGAGGCTGACCGCGAGATTGACGACGGCGGCGACGATGACGGCGTTGAAGAAGAACGACAGGATCGAATGGACAAGCACCACGCGGCGCATATGCGAGGTCGTGATCGCCGTATCGGCGGTCTGCGCGGTCATGCCGATCACCGTCGCGAAATAGAGAAAGTCCCAACCATCCGGCCGTTTGCTGCCGGGAAAATCGAGGCCGCCGACCGGCATTTTCTTCTTGGTGTCCGTATCGATCGCGTCGCCGTCCATCCAGTAGACATGCGCATAGTGGAGGGCGGCCATGGCATGGATGGTGAACCAGCCAAGCGGGATCGACAGCATGGCGAAGCCGAGTTCGATGGGGTCGCGATCCTTGTGATTGATCAAAAGGAACAGCAGGACGATGGCCATGGCGACGATGCCGAGCGTGATGGCAAAGATGCCCAGCACTGGGAGGTCCAGTTCGCGCGCGTTCTTGCTGAGATAGCGGCCGGACAGCAGCGGCATCTTGGCGATGACGAGCGCGATGAAGACGACGAAGAAGGAATCGGCGGCAATCGAAATCGAATAAGCAAGCCGCGTGGAGACGGGGAGCGATCCAATCAAAGGCAATACCGCGGCAAATACGACCAGACCGACGGCTAGCGACACAAAGAACTGCTTGTGCCGCTGCAACGGGTTATTCGGCGATGTGTCGGCCATAGCCCGACCTCGGTTGATGCTTCACGTCTGGTCGGGTGTGACGGATTTCAGAGCCCGCCGCAAGATACGGTCGAGCTCACCCAAGAAACGCGAGCGATCCTGTGGCGCAAAGCTGGCATTGTAGCCCTTGCTCTCGCCGGTTTCGCGCAGATGCTGCTTCAAATCGCGCATTGCAACCGCCATGCCGATGGTCTCCGGCGTGAACGGCCGGCCGGTTGGCCCAAGCACATGCGCGCCGAGCGCCACAGTGCGAGCGGCAAGCGGGATGTCGGCGGTGATCACGATGTCGTTGGGTTTTGCGTTCTCGACGATCCAATCGTCAGCGGCATCGGCGCTTTTAGAGACGACGACGTTGCGGATCATCGGATCGCGCGACGGACGAAGGCCGCCATTGGAGACGTAGGTGACGACCACGCCATGGCGCTCGGCGACCTTCTCGACCTCGGCTTTCACGGGGCAGGCGTCGGCGTCGACGTAGATGGCGGGTGCGGGCATTATCTCTCCAAAACGGACATGGGGCCGGCATGTTACCCGGCCCCATGCCAGAAATCTCGTACTGTCAGGCCGGCAGCGCGCCCGACTTCTTCGCCGTCCAGGTGGCGATGTAATCCATCAGGCCGGGGTTGAGACAGTCATAGGGCTCGAGGCCCATCGACTTCAACTGGCCGCGGATGCCGTCCATGCGCTTGGGTTCGACACCGGATTCGATGATCGACGAAACGAAAGCGGTGAAGCCCGGCGGTGACCAGCCGTCTTCCTGGAAGCGCTCGGGATGGATGAAGGACAGACCCTTGAACGGATGGTCGCGCTCGACCGGGCCGTGCATGTGGACGCCGCAACCGGTGCAGGCATGGCGCTGGATCAATGCTGTCGGATCGACCACCTTCAGCTTGTCGCCATTCTCGGTGACGGTGACGTCGCCGGTGCCGGCGACCGCCACGACCGAGAACACCGCGCCGTCCGGTTTCCAGCATTTGGTGCAGCCGCAGGCGTGGTTGTGGGCGATCTGGCCCTTGACCGTCACCTTCACCGGCTTGCTGGTGCAGGCGCAGACCAGCGTGCCGCCGGCAAAGCTTGCGCTCTCCTTTGGCAAGCCATTGTCGATTTTGGGATGCAGTTTCTCAGGCATTGTCTTCCTCCCTTGTTGAACCTGTGCAACTTCGGTCGCTGGCCCTTCGGTCGGCGGCTTGTTCTTCCTCCGTTTGGTGTGCGATCGGACGCAAAACCGGGCGCCACTTTTGCTGATCGCATTTAGTAAACGACGACGCTCCTGATCGACTTGCCCTCATGCATGAGGTCGAAGCCCCTGTTGATGTCCTCAAGCTTCAGCAAATGGGTGATCATCGGGTCGATCTGGATCTTGCCGTCCATGTACCAGTCGACGATTTTCGGCACGTCGGTGCGGCCGCGAGCGCCGCCGAAGGCGGTGCCCATCCAGGTGCGGCCGGTGACCAGCTGGAACGGCCGGGTCGAAATCTCCTGGCCGGCGCCGGCCACGCCGATGACGACCGACTTGCCCCAGCCGCGATGCGAGGCTTCCAGCGCCTGGCGCATCACCTTGGTGTTGCCGGTGCAGTCGAATGTGTAGTCGGCGCCGCCGATCTGGTCGGCGCCGCGCTTGGTCAAGTTGACGAGGTGAGGAACGATGTCGCCGTCGATCTCCTTCGGGTTGACGAAATGCGTCATGCCGAAGCGCTCGCCCCATGCCTTCTTGTCGTTGTTGAGGTCGACACCGATGATCATGTCGGCGCCGGCGAGCTTCAGGCCCTGGATGACGTTGAGGCCGATGCCACCGAGACCAAAGACGACAGCAGTCGCGCCTTGCTCGACCTTGGCGGTGTTGATGACCGCGCCGATGCCGGTGGTAACGCCGCAGCCGATGTAGCAGATCTTGTCGAAGGGCGCGTCCGGGTTGACCTTGGCGAGCGCGATCTCGGGCAGCACGGTGAAGTTCGAGAAGGTCGAGCAGCCCATATAATGGAAGATCTTGTCCTTGCCGATCGAGAAGCGCGAGGAGCCATCGGGCATCAAGCCCTGGCCCTGGGTGGCGCGGATGGCGGTGCACAAATTGGTCTTGCGCGACAGGCAGGACGGGCACTGCCGGCATTCCGGCGTGTAAAGCGGGATGACGTGGTCGCCCTTCTTGACCGAGGTGACGCCCTTGCCGACATCGACGACAACGCCGGCCCCTTCATGGCCGAGGATTGCCGGAAACAGGCCTTCGGGATCGGCGCCCGACAAAGTGAACTCGTCGGTGTGGCAGATGCCGGTCGCCTTGATCTCGACCAGCACCTCGCCTTCGCGCGGTCCGTCGAGGTCGACCTCCATGATTTCCAACGGCTTTCCGGCGGCGACAGCGACAGCGGCGCGGGTTTTCATCAGGCAATTCCTCCCAAGGCGATTGGTCTTCAGGCTTTCAGGGTTTTTATACTGTTTCAACCCGATTTGGCGACCAAATATGGCGCAAATCTTGGCCCAGTCGTCGGCGAGCCCAACCTTCGCCCCTCGGCACGGGCCTGGCGGGCCGGGAGTGTCTTGATGGGTGCGCTGCCGGCGGTGCTTGAGCCCGGCTGCCGAAGCCCATAAGAAAGACGAAAGACCCGAGGAAACGCATTCGATGTTCACGAAAATCCTGATCGCCAATCGCGGCGAGATTGCTTGCCGCGTCATCAAGACGGCGCGCAGGATGGGGATTGCCACCGTCGCGGTCTATTCCGACGCCGATCGCGACGCCGTGCACGTCGAAATGGCCGACGAGGCCGTGCATATCGGCCCATCGCCTGCCGCGCAAAGCTATCTCCTGCCTGAGAAGATCATTGCTGCCTGCAAGGAGACGGGCGTGCAGGCCGTGCATCCCGGCTACGGATTTCTGTCGGAGCGGGCCGCTTTCTGCGAAGCGCTTGAGGCTGAGGGCATTGTCTTCATCGGTCCGAAACCCAAGGCGATCAAGGCGATGGGCGACAAGATCGAATCGAAGAAGTTCGCCAATGCCGCAGAAGTGTCGACGGTACCGGGCTGGCTTGGTGTCATCGAAAATGCCGACCATGCGGAAAAGATCGCCGGCGAGATCGGTTATCCCGTGATGATCAAGGCCTCGGCCGGCGGCGGCGGTAAAGGCATGCGCATTGCCTGGAGCCAGTCGGAAGTGCGCGACGGCTTCGACCGGGCGCGCTCGGAGGCGAAAAGCTCGTTCGGCGACGACCGCGTCTTCATCGAAAAGTTCGTCGTCGATCCGCGTCATATCGAAATCCAGGTGCTGGCCGACGCGCATGGCACCGCCCTCTATCTCGGCGAGCGCGAATGCTCGATCCAGCGCCGGAACCAGAAGGTTGCGGAAGAGGCGCCGTCGCCATTCCTCGATGCCAAGACGCGCAAGGCCATGGGCGAGCAGGCCGTGGCGCTGGCCAAGGCGGTCGATTACCAGAGCGCCGGCACCGTCGAGTTCATCGTCGATGCTGAAAAGAACTTCTATTTCCTTGAAATGAATACACGATTGCAGGTCGAGCATCCGGTGACGGAGCTTGTTACCGGCATCGACCTGGTCGAGCAGATGATCCGTGTCGCCGCCGGCGAGAAGCTGGCGATCGAGCAGAGCGACGTCAAGCTGAACGGCTGGGCGGTGGAAAGCCGGCTCTATGCCGAGGATCCCTATCGCAATTTCCTGCCCTCGATCGGCCGGTTGACGCGCTACCGGCCGCCGGAGGAGGGCACGTTCGGCGATGTCGTCATCCGCAACGACACCGGCGTCACCGAAGGCTCCGAGATTCCGATGTTCTATGATCCGATGGTGGCAAAACTCTGCACCTGGGCGCCCACGCGTATCGAGGCCATCGATGCCATGTCGGAAGCGCTGGACAGTTTCGTCGTCGACGGCATCGAGCACAACATCCCGTTCCTGGCGGCGCTGATGCAGCATCCGCGCTGGCGCGAGGGGCGGATATCGACGGGCTTCATCGCCGAGGAATATCCTAACGGCTTCGCGCCGATCGTGCCCAATGGCGATGAAAAGGCAGTGCTGGCGGCGATCGCCACCGCGGTCGAGCTTCTGCGCCGCGATCGGCTTGACCGGCTGGGCGGGCGGCTGGCGCCGCATTCGGGCGCACTCAAGCGCGATTGGGTGGTGAAGCTCGGCGACGACTATCTCCAGGCTTCGATCATCGAGGGCATGATCTCCATTCCGATGGAAATCGATCTGTCGGTCGATGGCGGCAAAGCGCTGACCGTGGCGTCCGACTGGCGGCCGGGCGACCTCATCTGGCGCGGCACTGTCGGTGCCCGCAAGGTCACGGCGCAGATCAGGCCGGCGCCAAACGGCCTGCGCATTGCCTGGAAAGGCATGTCGGTGACGGCGCGCGCCATGCTGCCGCGCACGGCTGAACTGGAAAGGCTGATGCCGGAAAAGGTGGCGCCGGACACGTCCAAGATGCTGCTTTGCCCGATGCCGGGCCTGGTCGTGTCGATCGCGGTTGCCGAGGGGCAGGAGGTCAAGGCCGGCGAGACGCTGGCCGTGGTCGAGGCGATGAAGATGGAAAACGTGTTGCGCGCCGACCGCGATCTTGTCGTGTCGAAGCTCAACGCCAAGCCGGGTGACAGCCTGGCTGTGGATGCGGTGATCATGGAGTTCGCCTAGTGATTGTTTGGAAATTCTATTCCGGCGGCCTGAAGGTGGTTTCTGCGCTTCCCGTGCTCACGGACCAATGGCCGCTGCGCTCCGGTTCTCGAAACCACCATCATATGACTCGCCAGAGCGAATTTCGAACAATCTCTGAGCCGTGCGGCTGGGTACGGAAGCCTGTGGTCGGTGGTCATTTGTGCTGGACTGGCATCGCCCGGTCCGGGACAATACATCTCCATCGACTCAAAGCCCTTCGAGCAATTTGAAACATCATGGCGGATGACAAACTTCCACGCGATCCCCTGAGGCGCGAAGCAGCGCTCGCTGCTGCGCGCCCGGAGGCGCCGGCGCGGCCGTTCATCCATCTGCGCGTGCATTCGGCGTATTCGCTGCTCGAGGGCGCCTTGCAGGTCGCCGCCGTTGTCGGTCATGCCGTCAAGGACGAGTGCCCGGCAATCGCCGTCACCGACACAAACAATCTGTTCGGCGCGCTTGAGTTCGCCCAGAAGGCGGTGAAGGAAGGCATCCAGCCGATTATCGGCTGCCAGATCGATCTCGCCTTTTCCGGCGAGACCAGTGACGCACAGCGCGACCGCCGCCGCCACGGGCCGGAGATGAACGCCGTGGTGCTGCTCGCCGCCACCGAGGTTGGCTATAGCAACCTCGTCAGGCTGGTCAGCCAGGTCTATCTGGAGACGCCGCCGGGCGAGCCCGTGCATCTGACGTCAGCAATGCTGGAAGGCCATTGCGATGGCCTGATCTGCCTCAGCGGCGGGCCGCGCGGCCCGATCGGCCGGGCGCTGAAGGAGGATCGCCGAGATCTTGCCGAGACGCGGCTTCTGGCACTCAAGGCGCTGTTCGGCGACCGGCTCTATGTCGAGCTGGACCGTGTTTCCGGTTATGACCGCGCTATCGAGAAATCATCGGTCGACCTTGCCTATATCCATGATCTGCCGCTGGTCGCCACGAATGAGGCGTTCTTCGCCGCCCGCGACGACTATGACGCGCATGATGCTCTGATCGCCATTGCCGAGGGTTCGGTGGTTGCCGCCGACAACCGTCGCCGGCTGACTTCGGACAATTTCCTGCGCAGCCAGGCGGATATGGCGCGGCTGTTCGCCGACCTGCCGGAAGCGATCGACAACACCGTCGAGATCGCGCTGCGCTGTTCCTATTATCCCAAGACCCGCAATCCGATCCTGCCACGCTTTACCGGCGGCGATGTCGCCGACAATGAGGTGGCGCTGAAAGCGGAGGCCGATGAGCTACGCCGGCAGGCGCATGAGGGGCTGGAGGCGCGGCTGGCTGCGCATGGGCCCACTTCCGGCTACACGGTCGAACAATACCGCGAGCGGCTCGATTTCGAACTCTCCATCATCGAGAAGATGAAGTTTCCCGGCTATTTCCTGATCGTCGCCGACTTCATCAAATGGGCCAAGGCGCAAGGCATTCCGGTCGGGCCGGGCCGTGGTTCGGGCGCCGGATCGCTGGTCGCTTATTCCACGACCATCACCGACATCGATCCGCTGCGCTTCTCGCTGCTGTTCGAGCGCTTCCTCAACCCCGACCGCGTGTCGATGCCCGACTTCGACATCGACTTCTGCCAGGACCGGCGCGAAGAGGTCATCCGCTACGTCCAGCAGAAATATGGCCGCGACCAGGTTGGGCAGATCATCACCTTCGGTACGCTGCAGGCGCGCGCGGTGCTGCGCGACGTCGGCCGCGTGTTGCAAATGCCTTACGGCCAAGTCGACAAGCTCTCCAAAATGGTGCCGCAGAACCCCGCCAATCCGGTCAAGCTGGCGGATGCCATCGCCAACGAGCCGCGCTTTGCCGAGGAGGCGGAGAAGGAGCCAATCGTGCAGACGCTGCTCGATATGGCGCAAAAGCTGGAAGGGCTCTACCGCCACGCTTCGACGCACGCCGCCGGCATCGTCATCGGCGACCGGCCCTTGTCGGAACTGGTGCCGATGTACCGCGATCCGCGCTCCGACATGCCGGTCACCCAGTTCAACATGAAATATGTCGAGCAGGCCGGGCTGGTAAAATTCGACTTCCTCGGCCTGAAGACGCTGACGGTGCTGGAGACGGCGGTGAAGCTGATCCGCCGGCGCGGCATCGAGATCGACCTGGCGACGATCCCGCTCGACGATCCTGAAACCTACGCCATGCTGTCGCGCGGCGAAGTGGTCGGTGTGTTCCAGGTGGAAAGTGCCGGCATGCGCAAGGCGCTGATCGGCATGCGGCCCGACTGCATCGAGGACATCATCGCGCTGGTGGCGCTCTACCGTCCCGGCCCGATGGAGAACATCCCGACCTACAATGCCAGAAAACATGGCGAGGAGGAGATGGCCTCGATCCATCCCAAAATCGACCATCTGGTGAAGGAGACGCAAGGCGTCATCGTCTACCAGGAACAGGTGATGCAGATCGCGCAGGAACTGTCGGGCTATTCGCTCGGCGAAGCCGATCTGCTGCGTCGCGCGATGGGCAAGAAGATCCGCGCCGAAATGGACAAGCAGCGCGAGCGTTTCGTCACCGGTGCGGTCGAACGCGGCGTCGGCAAGCCGCAGGCCGACTTCATCTTCGACCTTCTGGCCAAGTTCGCCGACTACGGCTTCAACAAATCGCACGCGGCCGCCTACGCCGTCGTGTCCTACCAGACCGCCTATCTCAAGGCGCATTACCCCGTCGAGTTCCTGGCGGCGTCGATGACGCTCGACATGGGCAATACCGAGAAACTCGCCGATTTCCGCCAGGATGCGCTGCGTCTCGGCATCGAGGTGGTGGCGCCGTCGGCGATGACCAGCTTCCGCAATTTCGAGGTCGGCGAGAACCGCATCTATTATTCGCTGGCGGCCCTCAAGGGCGTCGGCGACGCTGCGGTCGAGCACATCGTCGCCATGCGCGGCGAAAAGCCGTTCAAGAATCTCGCCGATTTCTGTGAAAGGGTCGATCCCAAGATCGTCGGCAAGCGCGTCTTCGAAAGCCTGATCATGGCCGGCGCGCTCGACTGCTTCGGCCACGACCGCGCCCAGATGATGGCCGGCGTCGAACGGATGATGGGGCTGGCTTCGCTGGCGCAGCAGAATGCCATTTCGGGCCAGCACGACATTTTCGGCGCGTCGCTCGGCGCGCAGCAGCAGGCGCTCAATTTGCCGCAGACCGATCCGTGGCTTGCCGCCGACCGGCTGCACCGTGAATTCCAGGTCGTCGGCTTCTATCTTTCGGCGCATCCGCTCGACGAGTACAAGGCGGCCCTGCAGAAGATGCGCGTGCAAAACTGGGGCGAGTTCTCGGCTGCGGTCAAACGCGGTGCCGCCGCGGGCCGGCTCGCCGGCACCGTCACCACCAAGCAGGAGCGCAAGACCCGAACCGGCAACAAGATGGGCGTCATCGCCTTTTCCGACACATCTGGCCAATATGAAGCCGTGCTGTTTTCGGAAGGGTTGGCGCAGTATCGCGATCTGCTCGAGCCCGGACGTTCGGTGGTGATCACCGTTTCGGCCGAGGATAGGCCCGAAGGGGTCAATCTGCGCATCCAGACGGTGCAGTCGCTGGAGGATGAGGCCAGCCGCATCCAGAAGGCGCTGCGCATCTTCGTGCGCGATGCGGCTCCGATCGGCATGCTGGCCGGCCAACTGGCGGTGAAGGGCGAAGGCCAGGTCAGCTTCGTGCTGATCAAGGAGGCCGGCCAAGGCGAGATCGAGATCGAATTGCCCAACCGCTACCGCATCTCGCCGCAAATCGCGTCGGCCATGCGCGCGGTGCCGGGGGTGGTCGAGGTCGAGCTCGTCTAGGCTGCGCTGATATACACGGCAGTCGCATCGACGTCGGCCAGTGCATGACGGCCTAAAGATGCTCTGGGCCTGACATTGCAGCCGATAGGGCCAGCGTGCGGGGCGTGGTTGAACTGACCTTCCTTTGAACCACATGCGTTGAGCAGAAACTTCACAGGAACGCACAATCATGCCCAGCCGCGAACGCGTCGAAGCCTTCCTCAAGGAGGTGGTCGAAGGCTGCCACGTCAAGGCGATCGCCGACTTCTACCATGACGATGCCACCATGCAGGAAAATCTCGGCGTCCCGCGGCGCGGCAAGGAAACACTGATGGCGCATGAGCAGGCAGCACTCGACCGGATCGAGAAGATGCACACCCATCCTGTCCAGACATTCCTGGTCGATGGCGACAATGTCGCCATACGCTGGACCTTCGACCGTGTCGACAAGGCCGGCACCGTGCGCCGGCTGGAAGAGGTGGCCCTGCAGCGCTGGCATGGTGACCGGATTGCGGAGGAGCGGTTCGTCTACGACACCGCCTCGGCCTGGCGCCTCGTGGGGCCGGACGGCAAGGTGGTGGAGGGGTGACGATCACCGGGTCAGGTCATGATGAGATTTGGTTGAAATCTCATCATGATCTAACCCTTTGTTGGAGCATGATCTTTTCCAAAACCGGCACCCACTTTTTGGGATCATGCTCTAGACGGCCCCGGCTGGGACCGTTACGCACTTGTGATGAAGGCAGCCGAGAAGGACGGATTGCAGCAAAACTCAGCGATGGCGCGGCTGCGTGACAGGCTGCGCAAGCTCTATCACGGGCGCACGCCGGTGGCGTTCCGGTTTCAACTGGCGGCGGTCATCATCGACCTCGCCATCATCGCCTTCTTCGTTGCCACGCCGGTGCTCCAGGACAAGCCGTCATTCCTGTGGCTCGACTATACCGTCGCCGCATTGGTCGCCGCCGACCTGATTGCCCGGCTGTTAGCCTCCAACGACATGTTGCGGCTGATGAAACAGCCGACATCCTGGGTCGATGTCTTCATCCTTTTGACGCTGCTGATGCCGACGGCGCTGGCAAATCTGGCGTTCCTGCGCATCCTGCGGCTGTGGTCGCTGTCGCGCAGCGGGTCGCTGTGGCGGCATTTCGAAATGCGTGGCTTGAGGCCCTGGCGCGAGGCGAGCCACGCGGTCATCAACCTGTTGACGTTCCTGTTCGTCATCACCGGCTTCGTCTACACCTTCTTCTTCCGCACCGGCGCCGGCCTCGAAAACTACATTGATGCGCTGTATTTCACCGTTGCCACGGTGACGACCACCGGTTTCGGCGACATCGTGCTGCCGGGGATCGCCGGCAAGCTGACCGCGATCGCCACCATGATCATCGGCATCTCGCTGTTCGTCAGACTGGCGACGGCGATTTTTCGACCCGCCAAGGTGTTCTTTCCCTGTCCGCAATGCGGACTGCAACGGCATGAGCCGGACGCCGTGCACTGCAAGGCCTGCGGGCATCTTCTCAACATACCGGATGAGGGGAATTGACCGACCGCTACGAGGCCGCGACCTCGGCCGGCTTTGGCGCCTTGCGCTGCAGGTTGAGCAGGTTGCCCATCAGGATCAGCAGGGCGCCGCCGGCTGTAAAGATGTCGATCTGCTCGCTGTAGAGCAGCCAGCCGATCAGCGCCGACAGCGGCACGCGCAGGAAATCCATCGGTGAAATCACCGTAGCGTCGGCATAGGTGAGGGCACGCGCCATGCAGAAATGCGACGACATGCCGGTGAAGGCAATCAGCAGGATCCATGGCCAGAGTTCGAGCGGTGGGTTGCGCCATCCATAAAGCGCCGGGATCAGGCCGACCACCGACTGGATGATCAGCATCCAGAAGATGATGCGCACGACGCTGTCCGTGCGGGTCAGCGACTTGACCAACACCACCGATACGCCAAAGCACACGGCCGCGCCGAGAACGACGAGGTGACCCGGATCCATGGAGCCGACGCCGGGGCGAACGATGACCACCACGCCGATCAGGCCAAGCACGACCGCCGCAATTTTCGGGCGGGAGAGCCTTTCGCCAAGAAAGGTCACCGCCAGGATCGCGGTCCAGATCGGTGTGGTGAATTCGATCGATATGAGCACCGCAAGCGGGATCAGCGTCAGCGCATAGAGCCATGCCGCCTGGCCCGTATAGTGGATGACATTGCGAGCGATATGGGCCAACGGGCGCTGCGTGAGCATTGCGGCGAATCCGCCGCTCATCATCACCAGCGGCAACAGGATGAAGAAGCCGATTACCGAGCGCAGTTCCAGCACCTGGAAGACGTTGAGCTCGGCGGTGGTTGCGCGGCCGGCGACTGACATCGCCAGAAACGAGGCGATCGACAGCGCCATCCAGAACGCGGCTTTGGGGATCGATGGGGAAGGTGCCATAGGCGCTATGTCGCAAGCCGGGACTTCTATCGCAACCGTTAGGCGACGCATTCGACTGGGCCAGACCGTTGCAAAACAGCCATGCTGGAAGTGGAACCTGACGCAACGGCAGGCGTTGGTTCCCGGTATTGGCCAATTGCTGGACGCATCGTTTCTTCAACATCAACGGGGGAAAGGTTCCGATGAAATCATTCGCGCGGTTTCTGCTAGCCGGCTGCCTGCTAACTGCAAGCGCCGCGGCCCATGCCGACGAGGCGAATTTTCTCAGCTCCTTGCAAGGGAATTTCTCCGGCAAGGGGACAGTCAAGGTCACCACCGACGCACCGACGATGAATGTGTCCTGCACCTTCAATTCAGACGCGACCTCGAGCTCATTGTCGCTTGACGGCAATTGCCGTGGTCTTGTCGTGGTGACGCGCGCCATCAGCGCCAATCTGAAGGCCCGCGGGGCGACGTATACAGGCGTCTATGTCGGGTCGCGCACCGGGCCGGCACAGCTCGCCGGCAGCCGCTCCGTCAACGCGATAAGTCTCGGCATTCGCTGGGCGGCGGAGGTCAATGGTGATCGCAAGGCGCGGTTGACGGTCGAGAAAACCAGCGGCGACGGAATGCGATTGACCGTTACCGACGTCGATCCGAAAACCGGCAAGAACGTGGTGACGAGCCGCATCGATCTCAAGCGTATCTAAGCCGTCTCACTCCTCGATCGGCTCCGGCGGGTTGGCGTTGCGGCCTTTACCGAAGGTGTAGCCGGTTTCCACCGCCTTCTTGCCGAACTTGTCGCGCAGCGTATCGATGGCGCTTTCGGCCATGGCGCGCTTGCGCGAGCCGACGTCGACGAGATCGGGCGGATCGGCCTTCTCGTCATCCGAGAGATCGCTGACACCGATGCCAAGCAGCCGGTACTTTGTCCCGTCCGCCTCCTTGCGCAACAGCTCGAGCCCGGTCTGGAAAATGCGGTCGGCCAGCCGGGTCGGGTCGCCGAGCTGGCGGTTGCGGGTACGCAGCTTGAAATCCTGCGTCTTCAGCTTCAGCACCACGGTGCGCCCGGCAATGCCTGACTTCTTCAGCCGCGCCGAGACCTTTTCCGACAATCCCCTCAGCACTGGAACCAGTTCGCCCATTTCAGCTATGTCGGTGTCGAAAGTGGTTTCGGCCGACACACTTTTCGCATCCTGGTCGGGATCGACACGGCGGTCGTCCTGGCCGCGCGAGAGATGGTAGAGCCGGGTGCCCATCACGCCATAGCGGCGCATAAGATCGGCGCGCTCCATGCGCTGCAACTGGGCGATGCTGCGGATGCCGTCGCGTTCGAGCGTTGCGGCAAAAGCCTTGCCGACGCCCCAGATCAGCGTCACCGGCTGTTCGGCCAGGAAACCCAGCGCCTCGGCTTCGCCGATCACCGAAAAGCCGCGCGGCTTGCGGAAATCGGAGGCAACCTTGGCCAGGAACTTGCAGTAGGAAAGGCCGGCCGAAACGGTGATGCCGATTTCCTTTTCGACGGTCTGCGCAAAGCGCGCCAGCACAACCGCCGGCGGCATGCCGTGCAGGCGCTCGGTGCCGGCAAGGTCGAGAAACGCCTCATCGATGGAGAGCGGTTCGACCAGCGGCGTGAGCGCCTGCATAAAGGCGCGGACATCGCGGCCGACGCGGACGTATTTCTCCATATTGGGCGGGATGACGACCGCTTCCGGACAGGCTTCGAGCGCCTTGAACATCGGCATTGCCGAGCGCACCCCCTTGATGCGGGCGATGTAGCAGGCGGTGGAGACAACGCCGCGCTTGCCGCCGCCGATGATCAGCGGCTTGTCCTTCAGCGCCGGATTGTCGCGCTTTTCGATCGCCGCATAGAAGGCGTCGCAATCGATATGCGCCAGATGCAGCTGGTAGAGCTCGGGATGGCGGGTGAGTCGAGGGCTGCCGCAACGCTCACAGCGCCTGGTATCGCTGCGCTGAAAGGTCAGGCAGTCGCGGCAAAAACCGTGCTCGGGATTGTTGACAGGGGCCGCCATCGCTGCGAACATAAAGAGAACAGATGCAATGGTACGTCAGGACGGAAGCCGCCACAAGCGGTTAGCCGGGAGAGAACTCATGAGCACCACCATAGCGCCGCTGGCGCCTGACCTATGGGCGGATTTCGAGGATCTTTTCGGCAAGCAGGGCGCCTGTTACGGCTGCTGGTGCACGCATTTCCGGATGGCGCCGGCGGTCCGACGGGCCAGCGACAAGCAGCGCAACAAGGATCATATCAAGGCGCGTATCGAGGCCGGGCCGCCGCCGGGGCTTTTGGCCTTCGAGGACGGCCAGGCGGTCGGCTGGATGCAGATCGGTCCACGCGCCGACGTGCCCGAATGGAACAATCGGGGCCGGGGCTCGGCGCCGGTCGATCCAACGGACGCCGTAGATCCCGGCGTCTGGGCCATCTCCTGCTTCTTCATCCGCGCCAGCGCGCGCGGCCGGGGCGTCAGCCACCGCCTGGTCGAGGGCGGCATCGCTTTTGCCCGCCAGAACAAGGCGCGGCTGGTCGAGGCGTGTCCGATCGACGTGTCGCGCGATTCGCGTTCGATCGGGCTGTTCGTCGGCTCGTCGCGTGTGTTTGAAAAGGCCGGCTTCGAGCGGCTTGTCGAACGCAAGGCCGGACGGCCGCTGATGCGGCTGGTGTTGTAGTCTAATTACGTCGGCGTTTGTTGATGTCCTGTGGAAGCTGTAGGTTGGTTTCATAGCAGACGAACGAAGCGTTCCTTTTTGGTCAAATGGAGAATTTTGTGAACCGTGTCTTGCCGCTTGCTTTCCTTCTCGCCCTCAGCGCTCCTGCCTTTGGCCAGGCTGTCGATGCCCAAGGTGCCAAGCAACTTTCCGATGAGCTCTCTCGCTATGTCGGCAAACAGGCGCTCAATGAAGGCATTTTGAAGATCTCAGCCGAGGAGGGTGCCTACAAGATCACCTTCGATGTGAAGGCGCTTGTGGCGAAGATGCCGAAGCAGGATCTGAAGCGGTTCGATTTCCCGCCCGTCACGCTGCGGGTCAAACCGCGCAGCGACGGAGGCTGGGAAGTCGCCTCGGATTTCTCTACGACTGGGTCCATCGAGGTAAATGGCCCAAATGGCCTGAACACCGGGCAAATCGTTGTCAAGGATGGCAAGTTCACGGGCGTCTATGACCCGGAACTGGCGGCATTTACCAGCGGCACCAGTTCGATTGCAGGCATGACGATGACGTCGCGCCAAGTCAGTCAATTGACCGATTTGAGCGTGGGGCTGGGCTCTTCCAAATTTGACGCCAGCAAGTCGGCCAACGGCGGCGTCGATCTTAATTTCACACAGGCGATGGCGGACTTCGTCGAAACGGTCAAAATCGATGACCGGTCAATCGCAGCGCTCCGGGCACCGGAGCTCGCTGTGAACGTGACCGCTAAGGCCATTCAGACCAAGCCGCTTCTGGATCTTTTGGCGTTCGCCGTCGCCCATGAGGACGAGGCCCGGCTGAAGGCCGATCAAGCAGAGTTCAAAACGCTTCTGCTCGGTGCGCTGCCGCTATGGGAACGGATCGATGGGACCTACGCATTCAAAAACCTTGCCATTGAAACATATGCCGGCAATTTCGGCGCGGCGCAGCTGAACACCGTTGTCGGCATGGACGGCATCACCAAGGACGGCAAGATCAGCTACGCATTCAAGGTTTCCGGCCTGACAATACCGCAGCAGATGCTGCCCAGTTGGACCGTTGCGTTGCTGCCGACGGATCTCGACCTGAATTTCGGCGGCGCCAACATCGATCTCGACAGTATGGCTCGGAAAACCATAGAAACCCTCGATTTCAGTAAGGATCCACCGCTTCCGGCAGATTTCGGCGATCAGATTTCCGCCAATTTCCTGGCCAAGACACCAAAGTTCGTGCTTGGACACAGCACGGTCAAGAATGGCGACATAGAGGTCGCCATGGAAGGCGAAATGACCTTCCCCGACAAGAAGCCCGATGCCAACGTGACCATCGACGTCACCGGCTACGACGAGATCGTGGCAAGCCTGCAGGAGGCGGCGAAGACCGACCCGCAAGCGTCGCAGGCTTTCACAGGGGCGCTTGCCATCAAGGGATTCGCCAAGACGCTGCCGGGCGGTCGTATCGAATGGGTGATCAACGCCAGGCACGACGGGTCGGTGACGGTCAACGGCGCCATGCTGAAGGGGCCTGATCCGGTCGTGGAAGACAACACCGATCAGGATGCGAGCCCTGGGACAGCAACGAAGCCCTGAGCGCTGGACTCAGAGGCGACTAACTCAGAGCCCGAGCGCGCTCGCGATCTTCGGCGCGGCCTCGTGCCAGTCCTCGACGGAGATGATGTCGTCCGGCACCGGCGGCAGGAAGGCGCGGAGCGAATTGTCGGCCATCAGGTGGAAGAGATGGGCTTCGGCAACCGAGTTGCGTGCCGAGATGAGATTGGTGGGCTGGTCGTCGACAAAGGCTACCGGCCGGCCTTTGCTACCACGCAACTTGGCCACCGCCGGTCCCTTGGCCATTTCGGTGGTCAACAGGGGATAGGGCAGACCGAGCGCATCGAGATGGGCGCGGCGGGCGGCGCGATGCCGGTGCGGCATGGCGGTCAAAAGGACGATCTCGACGCGGTCGCTGAGGCTGGCAAGCGCTTGTTCGGCACCGTCGGTAACGCTCTGCCAGTCGGCCTGCGTATCGAAGAAATCTCCGAGAAGTGCCGTCACCTCCGGCTGTTCGATCAGCCGGCCGCTCGCCGTTTCGGCAATGTTGCCGGTGAGACGGAAGGAGGCCAGGGTCAGGCCGAAGCCGCGCGATTTCAGGAAATGCGGAAACGGCCGGATGAATTCGAGCACGACATCGTCGACATCGAGGATCAGCAGAGGCCGGTCGTCGGCTGCAAGTTCGGCGATCTGGCGTGCCGTCTCGGGATCGTCGCTCATATCGAATGCTCATGGTCGTCGCCAAGAGGCAGCGCGCGCAACGCCTTGCCGACTGAGGCCGGCGGAGTGTCGGTTTCCTCGGCAAAGCGCAGCAAGGTCGGCTCGTGGGCGAGGATGAACTGCAGCACGCCGGCAAGGAATCCCGGTTCGGCCGCGGCGCGGCGGATGGCGGACGCCTCGATGCCGGTGATGGCCAGGAAGCGCGGCAGGAGTTCGGGGTCGGCGGCGACGAAGCCCAGTGCCTTCACGGCAATGGTTTCCGCTTCCTCGCGCATTGACGCTGCGTTTGCCATCACTACTTTCTCGTTGCGGAAATGAGTCTCTTTTCCGCAGTAATCGCAAGCGTCGCCTGCGGCAAGCCACAGCCCCGATCCAATGTGGTTTTCGAGGTGGAATCCGAATGGCTTTTGCTGCTTCGGGTTTCCATTTCGTCAATCATATTGCCTTAAGAGTGAGCGAGGGTTTGGTGTGCTTCGACAAGGGCGGATAGCGGCAGGGCTTCGGGCAGAAGCCTGGCCGGGACGGGAAATCGATGCCTAAGAAGGTCATGATCGTCGAGGACAACGAGCTCAATATGAAGCTCTTTCGCGACCTCATCGAAGCCAGCGGTTATGAAACGGTTCGCACGCGCAACGGGCTCGAGGCGCTCGATCTGGCGCGCCAGCACAGGCCCGACCTGATCCTGATGGACATCCAGCTGCCCGAAGTGTCGGGGCTGGAAGTGACGAAATGGCTGAAGGAGGACGACGACCTCCATTCCATTCCGGTCATCGCCGTCACCGCCTTCGCCATGAAGGGCGACGAGGAACGCATTCGCCAGGGCGGTTGCGAGGCCTACATCTCCAAGCCGATCTCGGTGCCGCGTTTCATCGAGACCATCAAATCCTATCTCGGTGATGCCTGATGCCTTCAGCCGGAGCCTTGTGACATGACCGCGCGGATCCTCGTCGTCGACGACATCCCTGCCAATGTCAAACTTCTCGAGGTTCGGCTGCTGGCCGAATATTTCGAGGTGTTGACGGCCTCCAACGGGCCGGACGCGATCGAGACCTGCGAAAACGGCAAGGTCGATGTCGTGCTGCTCGACGTGATGATGCCCGGCATGGACGGGTTCGAGGTCTGCAAGCGGCTGAAAAGCGATCCGGCGACCGCGCATATACCGGTGGTCATGGTGACCGCGCTGGGCCATGTTGCCGACCGGGTGCGCGGCCTCGAGGCAGGCGCCGACGACTTTCTCACCAAGCCGGTCAACGATCTGCAACTGATGACGCGGGTGAAGAGCCTGGTCAGGCTGAAGTCGCTGACCGACGAGCTGCGGCTGCGCGCATCGACCACCCGCAACATCGGCATCGAGGCGCTGTTGAGCCGCAGCTTCGCGTCGGAGGACGCCACGCCGAAGGTGCTGTTGATCGACGAGCGCAAATCGTCGGTTGAGCGCATCCAGAACATGCTGCGCGGCAGCGCCGAGCTCGACATTGCCACCGATCCGCATGCCGGCTTCTTCCAGGCCGCCGAGGCGCCCTATGAGTGCGTGCTGATCTCGACCGGCTTTACCGATTTCGATCCGCTGCGGTTGTGTTCGCAATTGCGTTCGCTCGACCGCACCCGCTTCCTGCCGATCATCCTGATTGCCGACGAAGGCGAGGAGGGCCGCATCATCAGAGGCCTCGAACTCGGCATCAACGACTATCTGATGCGGCCGATCGACCAGCAGGAGCTGACGGCGCGGCTGCGTACCCAGGTGCGGCGCAAGCGCTATAACGATCAGCTGCGCGCCAGCGTCGCCCAGACCATCGAGATGGCGGTGACCGACGCATTGACCGGGCTGCACAACCGCCGCTACCTCGACAGTCATCTGCAGACGCTGTTCGACCGCGCCGTGGCGCGGCGGCGGCCTCTGTCGGTGATGATCACCGATCTCGACCGCTTCAAGACCGTCAATGACTCGCATGGCCATGATGGCGGCGACGATGTGCTGCGCGAGTTCGCAAGGCGGCTGCGCAAGAACGTCAGGGGCATCGACCTTGCCTGCCGCTTCGGCGGCGAGGAATTCGTCGTTGTGATGCCGGACACGGACGGCACGGTGGCGGAGAAGGTTGCCGAGCGCATTCGCGCCGAAATCGCCCAGCTGCCGTTTGCCATCGGTCCTGACGGCAAGGCGATCGAAGTCACGGTCAGCGTCGGCGTGTCATCGGTTCTGAAGGGCGCGGACACGGTCGCGGCGTTGATGAAACGTGCCGACGTGGCGCTCTACGAAGCCAAAAGTGGCGGCCGCAACCGGGTCGTCGCCAAGGCAGCGTAGGCTAGACCACCGATTATCCAGTCAATCGGACAGGGTTAGGAATTTACCTTAATCCAAGCGATTCGGCAGGCTTGGTTAAGAAACTATTGATTTTCAAACATTGTTGCGCAAATGTGCGGTGCAAGAACAAGGGCGATGCGGGCACGAGGGTAGACAGCCGCATCGCTTCGCCGAATACCCCATGATGCTCAGGTCCGCCGCATCTCCTGGGTCCGTGGGGTCGGCCGGCCGGCGCTGGCACATAGTGGCCTCCTCGTACCGCTGCCATACGCCGACCGGCCCCCTTTTTTGCCAAAAAATGAGATGAGCACTTCGCGCCAAACAGCGGAGGGTTCTGGCTTTTCGGGGCCTTGAATCAAAAACGCCGCCCGAAGGGGCGGCGCTTTTGACAGAGCGTATGAAAACCAGATTACTTGATCTTGGTTTCCTTGAACTCGACATGCTTCTTGGCGACCGGGTCGTATTTGCGGAACGACAGCTTGTCGGTCTTGGTACGGCTGTTCTTGCTGGTCACGTAGAAGAAACCGGTGTCGGCGGTCGACAGAAGCTTGATCTTGATGTTTGCGGCTTTGGCCATTGTATCAGTCCGTTATGTTCGTGGGGTTTTGGCCGCTGGAGCGGGGGAAAACACCCGGACGCGGGAAACTTGGCGCGACACATAAAGAACGTGCCCGGAAAGTCAAGCCCGGCGCGGCCGCCGTGTCGTAAGCACATGAGGTGTCCGGATTAGGTAGCACATGAGTTGTCCGGTTTTATCACCGGCTCGATGGAGGCTGAGGCTCAGGGCGTTCGAATCTTGAAAAGCCAAGCAATTGGCTTTTCGTCCGCTACGAGGCCGCTTCTCACCCCACAAGGAGAGAAGGTAAGGTCGCTGTTGCTCGCCCTCAGCGGGGCCGGATTTCTAGGCTTCTTCCTTAACTGGAAGCGCTTTCTTCCAGTCCCCGGTGGTGTTCCACCAGCGATTCGGATTGGCGCGGTCGTCCAGGCCCTTGGAGCGGCTGGCGAGGATTGGCTGGATGCGGATCACCGGCTCCTGGTAGGAATGCGCCTGGAAAATCGCCTCGACGACGCGGGCGGCGAGCGCCTGGTCGTCGGGCAACTCGAACGAGACCTCGACGGTGCCGGGGCGGCGGCGCAGTTCGGTTTCGACGCCGGCGGCTGCACCTTCCAGCGGTCGGTAGCGTTCGATGCCGTGCGCGGTTTGATAGGCGTTGCGGTCGTATTTGCCCATTGCCAGCGGCGCGATCGCGACCACGGCGTCCATGATGCGGTCGACATCGGCTGCCGGGGCCTGGAAGCTGACAAGCAGCAGAAGCGTCATGCGCAGAGATGTGGTTTCAAAGCCGCTGTCGATCATCGCCGTATCCTCAAACTCGGGTTTTTTGGGACACCCTTTTAGCTGAGGTCTCCTGACACGGTTCTGTCAGCAGCGGCGACATCCCGTCAGGATTGCGCAGGCTGGCGGGCGAACAGGCTACCAGATCTTGCGGACCAGCCTGGCGCTGACCAAGGCGATATAGGCGGCAAAGAACAGGCCGAGCGACCAGCCGAAGCCGGAAGGCCCGAAGGCATCCATGCCGATGCCGATCGCCTGCGGGCCAAGCACCATGCCGACACCGTAGCAGAGCACGAAGGCGGCGTTGGCCGAGGCCAGTTCATGGCCGGAGAGCTGCGAGCCCAGATGGGCAAGGCCGATCGTGTACATGGCGGCCACCACGCCGCCCCAGACAAACAGAAGCGCCGCCATCAGGTGCCAATTGCCGGCGAAGAACGGCATGAAGATGGTGCCGGCAAGTCCGACGGTGGCACAGGCCAAAAGCAGATAGCGGCGGTCTGAGACGCGGTCGCTGATCATGCCGATAGGGATCTGCAACAGCACGTTGCCGAGGCCGATCATGGTGAGCAGGAGGGCTGCATCCGCCTCGGAATATCCGATGCGGTTGCCATAGACGGGGAACAGCGCAAAGCCGCCGGTCTCGACGGCGCCGAACACCAGCACGGCGGCGGTCGCTGTCGGCACCAGCCAGATATAGCGCAGGAAGTTGCTGGTTTCGCCGTCAACCACGATTGTGGGACTTTCATTCCGTGCGGCCAGCACCGGGATTGCGGCCAGCGCGACCAGGACGATGATGACGCCAAACGGCAAGAAGCCGGTGCTGCCAATATGGGCGAAGACCCATGGCCCGGCGGCGAAGCCGAGCGACAGCACGGTGGCGTAGATGCCGAGCACCAGGCCGCGCCGGCGCGGCGGCGCCGAGGTGCTGATCCAGAATTCCGACAGGATGAACAGCACCGTCAGCGCGATGTGCAGCACGATGCGTAGTGGGAACCACATCCAGAAGTCCGGCGCGAAGTGGAAGCCGACAAAGGCGAGCGCGCCGGCGGCGATCATGGCGATCATCGTCCAGGCGACGCCGAAGCGCATCGCCAGCGGCGTGGCCAGCGGGGCGCCGGCGATCGAGGCGAGGCCGGCGACCGCGGTGTTGAGGCCGATCATCGATGCCGAGTGGCCGCGGCTCTCGAGAATAACGCTGAGCAGCGGCATGCCGAGGCCTATGGCGATGCCGACGACGCTGATCGACGAGATCGCGGCGATCATCGGTAGCCAATGTACGCGCTCGTCGCCCTCTTGCTGGGTATCGACCGTCATGGGATGCCTGAATACTCTGTCTGTTTGATATTGCGTAATTCCGGACGGAAAACCGCGTCACACTTTTCCTGGAATTGCTCTAAAGAATTTCGCGAACGAAGCGGTTGCGGACAAGCCGGTAGAACGGCACGGACCCACCGGGTCGCAGGCGCGGATCGCCGGCAAGCCGCGTCTCCAGCTCCTGCAAGATCGTTCGGGTGATGTCGGGGATATCGGCCTCTCTGGCCTTGGCGAGCGGCAGCCAGACCAGTTCTTCCAGCTCATTGGTCGGGCCGCCACCCGGCAGTTCCACGGCGACATCGCTGCGCCAGGCGCTGAAGAAGCGGGTGTCGAAACGACGCACGCGATTGGGCGGGGTGATGGCGCGGGCAATGAAGCGCAGCGGCGCCAGCGAAGGCTGGACGCCGTGCTCGACAAAGCCCTGCCAGTCGCGTTTGTCGGTTGCGAACGAGCCTTTGCGGCCGATGAGCAGGCCGGCTTCCTCATAAGTCTCGCGGATGGCCGAGAGCGCGATGGCACAGGCCCGCGACGGGCTGATGCGGCCGACGCCGGCGGTCAGCCTGGCTTCTTCCTCCGGAAGCAATGGGGTGGCAACGGCAATGCGGCTGTCGGCCGAATCGGTGCGGCCGCCGGGAAAGACGAACTTGCCGGGCATGAAGGCGTGGCCTGCATGGCGCCGGCCCATCAGCACCAGAATCTCGTCGCCCTCGCGGTCGAGCAGGATCAGGGTGGCGGCATCGCGCGGGCGTATGGGCAGGCCGCTGTGGGCGGCTGCGCCACGGTCCATCCTGCTGACTTCCGCCTTGGTCATACCTTCCATGCGCAGGACCTAGCGGAAACTTCTGGCAAACGAAAGTGGCCTTTCACGGTCGGCATGTTGCGCCAGGCGACATTGCCCTGACGCAAACTAGGTTCCGGGATGCGGCTCGGTGCCGTCTTTTTCGCCGCCGAAGCCGTGCATATAGAGCGCCCATTGCAGTCCGATGACGGCGCCCTTGATCGGTTGCAGCAGAGCGACCGACAGCACGATGGTCAACGGCACCCAAATGGCGATGTGCTGCCACATGGAGAGCGTCGACGTCGCCTCGACGCCCATGAAGGCGCCGAGAACGATGTGGCCGACGATGACGATGACGAGATAAGCGGGCAGGTCGTCGGCGCGGTGGTGGTGGAACTCCTCACCGCACGCGGCGCATTTGTCGACGCTTTTGGTGAAGCCGGCGAACAACCTGCCTTCGCCGCAATGCGGGCAGCGGCCAAGGGCGCCGCGCTTCATCGCCGTCCACAGCGGGCGGGCGACTCGGCCCGAATGATGTTCGCCCCCGAAAACCTGCTTCTGGATTCCCATTTCGCTTGCCATTATCGTCTCCTGCCGCGCGACCCCGGGCGCGATTGCGACGCGCGGGCGCGGCCTTTTGCCTTGTGAAACGACCGTTTGGAGCCGGGCAGGGGCTTCGGGTCGGTCAGCATCTCGAAACGCATCGCGCCGGCCATAGGCGCCACCTCGATCAGGCGAACCTCGACGCGGTCGGCAAGCTGATAGCCCTTGCCGGTGCGTTCTCCGAACAGCGATCGCGCGGTTTCGTCATATATATAGTAATCGCCATCCAGACTTGACACCGGGATGAAGCCATCTGCGCCAAACTGCGGCAATTGGACAAATAGTCCCGATTTGGTGACGCCCGAAATGCGGGCGTCGAAGCGGTCGTCGATGCGCTCGGCGAGGTAGGCGGCGATCAGCCGGTCGACGGTGTCGCGCTCGGCCGCCATGGCGCGGCGCTCGGTGCCCGAGATCAGCACCGCGACGTCTTCCAGCCGCGTCTCTTCGTCCTGCGTCAGCCCGCCGGGGCCGAGCTCAAGTGCGGCAATCAGCCCGCGATGCACGATCAGATCGGCATAGCGACGGATCGGGGAGGTGAAATGCGCGTAGCGCTTCAGGTTGAGGCCGAAATGGCCGATGTTCTTGGGCGAATATTCGGCCTGACTCTGCGAGCGCAGCACCACTTCGTTGACTAGCCCCTCATTGTCGGCGCCACGCACGCGCTCGAGAATGCCGTTGAACTGGGCGGGCCGCATCTGCGCGCCACGCGCCAGCGACAGGCCGAGCGTCTGCAGGAACTCGCGCAGCGATTCCTGCTTGGCCAGCGACGGCGCATCGTGGACGCGGTAGACCAGCGCCTGCTTCTTCGCTTCCAGCGTTTCGGCGGCGGCGACATTGGCCTGGATCATGAATTCTTCGATCAGCTTGTGGGCGTCGAGCCGCTCCGGGACGATGACGCGGTCGACGGTGCCGTCCGGCTTGAGCAGGATCTTGCGCTCCGGCAGATCAAGCTCGAGCGGCTGGCGGCCATCGCGGCCGCGCTTGAGGATGGCGTAGGCGTCCCACAGCGGCTTCAGCACCGTATCGAGGATCGGGCCGGTCTTGTCGTCAGGAAGGCCGTCTATCGCGGCCTGGGCCTGTGGATAGGCGAGCTTTGCCGCCGATTTCATCATGACGCGGTGGAAGGTGTGACGCAGCTTGCGGCCATCGGCGGCAAAAATCATGCGCACGGCAAGCGCGGGACGGTCCTGGCCTTCGCGCAGCGAGCACAGGTCGTTGGAGATGCGCTCTGGCAGCATCGGCACGACGCGGTCGGGGAAATAGACAGAATTGCCGCGTTTCAGCGCCTCGCGATCGAGTGCGGTGCCATAGCGGACATAGGCTGCAACATCGGCGATCGCCACCGTGGCGATCACGCCGCCGGGGTTCTTCTCGTCGAGGTCGGGCGTGGCGAAGACGGCGTCGTCATGGTCCTTGGCGTCGGCCGGGTCGATGGTCACCAGCGGCAGGTCGCGCCAGTCCTCGCGGTGAGCAAGCGTCGCCGGTTTTACCGCCTCGGATTCGGCGATGACGTCGGCCGGGAAGATATGCGGAATGTCGTGCGCGTGGATGGCGATCATCGAGACCGCCTTTTCGCTGGTCAGTGAGCCCAGCACCGCCAGCACTTTTGCGCGCGGCAAACCATACCGGGAGGCCCGCGCGGGCTCGACCTCGACAAGGTCGCCGTTCCTGGCGCCGTTCTGGAATTCCTTGTCGACGATCAGTTCGGGCTGGCGACGTTCGACCGGCTCGATGCGGAAGGTGCCGTCCTGAAGGATGCGAAACACGCCGAGCACGGCATCGGTGCGCTTCTCGAAAATTTTCATCACGCGGCCGGTATAGGCAGGCCCGGTCGCATCGTCGGTCGGGAAGGTCTTGGCCAGCACACGGTCGCCGATGCCCGGCTGCGGGCCATTGCCGCCGCGCGAGACGCGGATCGAGACGACGGGCGGTTCGCCGGTGCCTACGGGCTCGGCAGGATGCGCCAGCAGGATGCCGTCGCCGTCGCGGCCAAAAATGTCGAGTACGGCGACATGCGACAAGGCGCCGACACGGGCCAGCCGCTTGCGCTCCTTGGTCAGGATGCCTTCGTCCTGCAGGTCGCGCAGAATGTCCTTCAGCCAGATGCGGTCGTCGCCGCGCAAGGCAAACGCCTTGGCGATGTCGCGTTTTCCCGCGCGGTCGGGGTTCTCGGCGATGTAGCGCAGGATTTCGTCACGCGAAGGCCTGTAGTCGTCCTTGACCTTGGCCCTCGTGTCGGCGGTGCGCGGATCGCCGTGGCTTCTACCGGTGATCCTGCGCGCCACGCTGCTATCCCTTTTTCTTCGCCGCCGGCTTCTTGGTCGCCGATTTCTTGGCTGTGGTTTTCTTGCCAGTGGTTGTTTTGGCAGTGGTTTTCTTGGCTGTGGGGGCCTTGGCGGCTGCCGCCTTGCGGAACGGCTTCTTGCCGCCGCCCTTGGCTTCCTTCTCGGCAATCAGCGCCACCGCGTCCTCGACGGTCACCGACTGCGGATCCTTGCCCTTGGGCAGTGTCGCGTTGACCTTGCCGTAGTTGACATAGGGCCCGTATTTGCCATCGCGCACGACGATCTTGCCGCCGCCATCGGGATGGTCGCCGAGTTCCTTCAGCGCCGCCGCGGTGCCGCCATTGCGGCCGCCCTTGCCCTTCAGCTGCTTCTCGGCGATCACGGTGACAGCGCGGTTGAGGCCGATCGAGAACACATCCTCTATGCTGTCGACATTGGCATAGGTGCCATCATGCAAAACGAATGGACCATAGCGGCCAAGCCCGGCGGAGATCATCTTGCCGGATTCAGGATGCTTGCCGATATCGCGCGGCAGCGACAGCAGCGCCAAGGCCTTCTCATGGTCGATGGAATCAGGCGTCCAGCCCTTGGGCAGGCTGGAGCGCTTGGCTTCCTTGCCGTCGCCGCGCTGGATATAAGGACCGAAGCGGCCTGAGCGCAGCGTGATTTCCTCTGCCGTGTAGGGGTCCTTGCCGAGCACCTTGGTGCCGTCCTCGCCGCCGCCATTCTCGCCATTCGGGTTGGCTGCGTCGCCGAGTTGGCGGGTAAAGGAACATTCCGGATAGTTGGAGCAGCCGACGAAGGCGCCGAACTTGCCGAGTTTCAGCGACAGATTGCCGGAGCCGCATTTCGGGCAGATGCGGGGATTCGAGCCATCCTCCCGCGCGGGGAACACCAGCGGCGCCAGTTCCTCGTTCAGCGCATCGAGCACGTCGGTGACGCGCAGTTCCTTGATGTCGGCGACGGCGCCGGAAAAATCTTTCCAGAAGTCGCGCAGCACGTCCTTCCAGGCGAGCTTGCCGTCGGAAATCTCGTCAAGCTTTTCCTCGAGTGAGGCCGTGAAGTCATATTCGACATAGCGCTCGAAGAAGCTTTCGAGGAAAGCCGACAGCAGCCGGCCCTTGGCCTGCGGCACCAGCCGGCGCTTGTCGATGGTGACGTAGTCACGGTCTTCCAACGTCTTCAGGATCGCGGTGTAGGTCGACGGACGGCCGATGCCGAGCTCTTCCAGCTTCTTGATCAGCGACGCCTCGGAATAGCGCGGCGGCGGCTCGGTGGTGTGCTGGGTGGCATTGATCGCCTGACGGGCCAGCTGCTCGCCGGCACGGATCTCGGGCAGGCGACGGTTTTCCTCGTCTTCGGCGTCCTCGTCCTTCTGGTCGGTGTAGGCGGCGATGAAGCCGTCGAAGCGAACGACCGAACCGACGGCGCGAAGCTCCGCGGTGCGAGCGCCATTGACCGCCTCGATTTCGACCGTGGTACGCTCGATCTCGGCCGACTGCATCTGGCTGGCGATGGCGCGCTTCCAGATCAATTCGTAAAGCCGCAGCTGGTCGGAATCGAGATACTGCCTGACCGAAGCCGGCGTGCGCATGAAATCGGTCGGGCGGACCGCCTCGTGCGCTTCCTGGGCATTCTTGGCCTTGGCTGTGTACTGGCGCGGCTTTTCCGGGAGGTATCTTGGGCCGAATTCCTTGGCGATGGTGTCGCGGGCGGCGTCGATCGCCTCCGGCGCCATCTGCACGCCGTCGGTTCGCATATAGGTGATCAGGCCGGTGGTCTCGCCGCCGATCTCCATGCCTTCATAGAGGCGCTGCGCCACTTGCATGGTGCGCGTCGCCGAAAAGCCGAGGCCCGACGATGCCGCCTGCTGCAGCGTCGAAGTGGTGAAGGGCGGGCCAGGATTGCGCCGCGTCGGCTTGGCTTCCACCGACAGAGCCTTGAAGGTCGCGCCTTCGAGCATGCCCTTGATATCGTCGGCCTGCGCCTTGCTGGCGATGTCGAGCTTCTGCAGCTTCTTGCGCTCGAACGCGGTCAGCCGCGCCTCGAAGCTGTCGTTACGTGGCGTGCCGAGGAGGGCAGCGATCTGCCAGTATTCCTCGCGGACGAAACGTTCGATTTCGGATTCGCGGTCGCAGACCAGGCGCAGCGCCACCGACTGGACGCGGCCGGCCGAACGGGCGCCCGGCAATTTGCGCCACAGCACCGGCGACAGCGTGAAGCCGACGAGATAATCGAGTGCGCGGCGAGCCAGATAGGCATCGACCAATGGCGCATCGATCTGGCGCGGATTGGCCATCGCTTCCAGCACCGACGACTTGGTGATGGCATTGAAGACGACGCGGCTGACCGGCTTGTCCTTCAACACGCGCTTCTGCTTGAGCACCTCCAGCACGTGCCAGGAAATGGCTTCGCCCTCGCGATCCGGATCGGTGGCGAGGATCAGGCCATCGGCATCCTTGACCGCGTTGGCGATGTCGGTGAGACGCTTTCCGGACGCGGTGTCGACCGCCCAGGACATGGCGAAATCCTCGTCGGGACGCACCGAACCATCCTTGGCCGGCAGATCGCGGACATGGCCGAACGAGGCCAGAACCTTGAAGTTCTTGCCGAGATACTTGTTGATTGTCTTTGCCTTGGCCGGCGATTCGACGACGACGACGTCCATGAGGTCTCATATCAGCTGTGGGGCGGCAGAAGAATTCCGCTGCGTGACGCATTCAATTGGTCGCTCACATGGCCGCGCTTTTGCGATCGGTCAAGGGCAAGCGGCCAAAATGCGGAGGCGTGTGCCGCAATACACTCTTAGAGTGTATGGAGAAGATCACAAAATTTTTGTCTGGGACGGTTCGTGTTTCGAGCCACCGGGAAAGGCGCCGCGACCGGTTCGTGCTGCCCGTAAATGCCGAACTGGCCGCCGGGTCGCTTGGAGCCGGCGGCCAGCCGAGTCCCGCCGATGGCGCGCGGGATAGAGGTTCGGACGATCAGTCGGCCTTGACGATGTGCCAGACTTCGCCGACGCCGTCGCCGGTGATGTCACCGGCCTTCTTGTCCTTGATGAAGGTGTAGACCGGCTTGCCGTCATAGGCCCACATCTTGGTGCCGTCGGTGCGGTCGACGATGGTCCATTCGTCGTCCGCCTTGGCGCCGTCCTCGGCCTTCAGCGGCGGCCAGTTGGTGGCGCATTTGTCGTAGCAGTTGGTCTTGCCCTTCTCGTCCTTGTCATAGGTATAGAGCGTCATGCCATTGGCATCGGTGTAGATCTTGGTGCCACCGACTTCGGCTTCCTTCCACGCTTCGGCGGCGAAGGATGCGGCGGTGCTGAGCAGAAGGGCGGCCAGGCCGACGGTGATGCTTTTCATGGAAATCTCCCTGGTGATCCGACGAAGCGCGCAGAAATCGCGGCTTCGCTCTGTGAACGCTCGGCGAGGGACATTTCTTCCCCGGCTTGGTCAACTTGGGATTGGCCGCCAACAATTCGTCCGCCGGACCGTATCTGTAGCCAAATGCCACACGATGGTGATTGGCGAACACGGGTTTGCACCGCTATATCGGCGCCAGGGAATCTGGAGTTCTGGAATGCCATTGGACGTCGGCTATGTCAGCGCGGTCGGAGCGGGGGCGATCTCGTTCCTGTCGCCTTGCGTGCTGCCGCTGGTGCCTCCCTATCTCTGCTACATGGCCGGCGTGTCGGTCGACGATTTTCGCGGTGACGATGCCGGCGTCACGGCCAAGGCCGGCGCCCGCGGCGCGCTCATCTATTCCTCGCTCGCCTTCGTACTCGGTTTCTCCACCGTGTTCGTGGCGCTTGGCGCCGGCGCCTCGACCATCGGCCACTGGCTGCGCGTCTGGCAGGAGCCGCTGGCGATGGCTGCCGGGGTGCTGATCATCCTGATGGGGCTGAATTTCCTCGGCATCCTGCGCATCCCGCTTTTGTCGCGCGAGGCGCGCTTCCAGTCGCAGGGCAAGCCCGCCAGCATGGTCGCCGCCTATGTCATGGGGCTGGCCTTCGCCTTCGGCTGGACGCCGTGCATCGGCCCGGTGCTGGGGCCGATCCTGACCTTGGCCGGTGGCCGCGAGACGGTGGGCGAGGGCGCTCTTCTGCTTGCCGCCTATTCGCTTGGCCTCGGCATTCCGTTCCTGATCGCTGCCCTGTTCTCCGGCGCCTTCATGCGCTTCCTCGGCAGGTTCCGCGTCCATCTCGGTCGCGTCGAAAAGGCGATCGGCGCGCTGCTGGTCGTCGCCGGGGTGTTCTTTCTCACCGGCGGCGTGCAGACGGTGTCCTACTGGCTGCTCGAGAATTTTCCGGTGCTGGGCCGGCTGGGGTAGCGATCCGCTGATCGAGAGTGAACTGCCTCATCACCTCACCGGAATTTAACCGCATTGGTGCAGCATGACGCCAGATGCTACCACTCTGCGATTCCTGATCCCTTTCATACGGTTGCCATCCATGAGCCAGAGATCCTGCCTGTCCGTCATTCTCGCCGCCGGTGAAGGCACGCGCATGAAGAGCGCGATGCCGAAGGTGCTGCACCAGATCGCCGGACTGCCGATGGTCGCCCATGTGGTGAAAGCGGCCGAGGCCGCCGGCGCCCGCAGCCAGGCGCTGGTGATCGGCCATGGCGCCGATGATATGCGCAAGGCGGCGGCGAAATTCGCGCCCAAGGCCGAGACCTTCGTGCAGGAGAAGCGGCTCGGCACTGCGCATGCCGTGCGGGCTGCGCGCGATGCGATATCAAAGGGTTATGACGATATTCTCGTGATGTTCGGCGACACGCCGCTGATCGACGCTGAAGCCCTGGTGACCGCGCGGCAAAAGCTTGCCGATGGCGCGGCTGTTGTGGTGATCGGCTTCCGCCCGCCCTGCCCGACCGGCTATGGCCGGCTGATCGAAAAGGGCGGCAAGCTCACCGCCATCCGTGAGGAGAAGGACTGCTCCGCCGAGGAAAAGAAGATCGGCTTCTGTAATGCCGGCATGATGGCGGTGGCCGGCGCTCATGCGCTCGAACTGCTCGACAAGGTCGGCAACAAGAACGCCAAGGGCGAGTTCTATCTCACCGACATCGTCGAGATCGCCAGCGCGCAGGGCGTCGATGTCGTTGCCACCGAAACCAGCTTCGAGAGTGCGCTAGGCATCAACAACCGAGCCGAACTGGCGCAGGCGGAAGACATCTGGCAGACGCGTCGCCGGCACGAGGCGATGCTGTCGGGCGTAACGCTGATCGCGCCGGAGACCGTGTATTTCTCGCACGACACCGAAATCGGCGCCGACACGATCGTCGAGCCCAATGTCTGGTTCGGCCCGGGCGTGAAAATTGCAACCGGCGCCAAGATACACGCTTTCAGCCACATAGAGGGCGCCACCATCGCCTCCAATTGCGACGTCGGTCCGTTCGCGCGGCTCAGGCCTGGCGCCGATCTGAGGCAAAAGGCCAAGGTCGGCAATTTCTGCGAGGTCAAGCAGGCGGTCATCGAGGAGGGCGCCAAGGTCAATCATCTGACCTATATCGGCGATGCCCGTGTGGGCGCGGGGGCCAATATCGGCGCCGGCACCATTACCTGCAACTATGACGGCTACTCGAAGTTTTTCACCGACATCGGCGAGGGCGCCTTCATCGGCTCGAACTCGTCGCTGGTGGCGCCGGTTTCCATCGGCAAGGGTGGCTACATCGCCTCGGGCAGCGTCATCACCGAAACCGTGCCGGACGATGCGCTGGCCTTCGGCCGCGCCCGCCAGAAGACCATTCCCGGGAAAGGCAAGGAATTGCGCGAGCGCTTTGCCTCGGCCGCTGCGGCGAAGAAAAAGGCCGGCACCGACCATTAACCGCCGAAGCAATTGAACAACCGAGGAATTGCGGTAACCGGATTGCAAGAGCGGTGTGTCATGGTGCATCGGGTTGAGAAGCGTTCCGTTACACCAGACGAAATGCAAAGTGACTTTCGCGGCGGGCCGGCAATCCCTAGATAGCGCTGGTTTTCCATCGGGACTGGTTTTCCAGGTGAATCGGGGGCAGGCGCATGTGCGGTATCGTCGGAATTGTCGGCCAGAGCCAAGTCGCGCCGCTCATTGTCGATGCTTTGAAGCGGCTTGAATATCGTGGCTATGACTCCGCCGGAGTCGCCACCGTCGAGAAAGGTGCGCTCGGCCGCCGCCGCGCCGAAGGCAAGCTCATCAACCTCGAACGCCGGCTGAAGGAAGAACCGCTCGACGGCACCATCGGCATCGGCCACACGCGATGGGCGACCCATGGCGTGCCCAACGAGACCAACGCCCATCCGCATTTTTCCAACGGCGTCGCCATCGTTCACAACGGCATCATCGAGAATTTCGCCGAGTTGCGCGATGAGCTGATCCGCGACGGCTATTCCTTCTCGTCGCAGACCGATACCGAGGTCGTAGCGCATCTGGTGGCGCGGCAGCTTGCCAAAGGGCTGAAGCCGATCGAGGCGGCGCACCAGGCGCTGAAGCGGCTGGAAGGCGCCTTTGCTCTGGCCATCATGTTCACCGGCGACGAGGATCTCATCGTCGGCGCCCGCAATGGCCCGCCGCTGGCCGTCGGCCATGGCGATGGCGAGATGTTTCTGGGCTCCGACGCCATCGCGCTGGCGCCCTTCACCAATTCCATCACCTACCTTGAAGACGGCGACTGGGCGGTGGTGCGCCGCGATGGCGTCACCATCTTCGACATCGACGGCAAAGAGGTTGCCCGCAAGCGCCAGCAATCACTGTCGACCAGCTTCATGGTCGACAAGGGCAACCGCCGCCATTTCATGGAAAAGGAAATCCATGAACAGCCCGAAGTGATCTCGCATACGCTGGCGCACTATGTCGATTTCGTCTCTGGCGTGTCGAAGCCGCTGGAACTGCCGTTCGACTTCGCTAAGATCGGACGGCTGGCGATCTCGGCCTGCGGCACCGCCTATCTCGCGGGGTTGATCAGCAAATACTGGTTCGAGCGCTATGCGCGGCTTCCGGTCGACATCGATGTCGCCTCGGAATTCCGCTATCGCGAAATGCCGTTATCGGCTGATGATGCTGCCTTCTTCATCTCGCAGTCTGGCGAAACCGCCGACACGCTGGCCTCGCTGCGCTATTGCCGCAAGGCGGGCATGAAGATCGGCGCCATCGTCAATGTGCGCGAATCGACCATGGCGCGCGAATCCGACGTCGTGCTGCCGACGTTGGCCGGGCCGGAGATCGGCGTCGCCTCGACCAAGGCTTTCACCTGCCAGCTTTCGGTGCTGGCCTCGCTGGCGGTGCGTGCGGGTGTGGCCCGCGGCACGATCTCGAAGGACGAGGAAAAGACGCTGGTGCGCGCTCTTTCGGAGGCGCCTCGCTACGCCAACCAGGTGCTCAAGCTCGAGGAGCAGATCGAGCGCATCGCGCGCGAAATCTCGCGCTACAAGGACGTGCTCTATCTCGGCCGCGACACCAATTTCCCGCTCGCCATGGAAGGCGCGCTGAAACTCAAGGAAATCTCCTACATCCATGCCGAGGGTTATGCCGCGGGCGAACTGAAGCATGGCCCGATCGCACTGATCGACGAAAACATGCCGGTCATCGTCATCGCGCCGCATGACCGCATCTTCGAAAAGACTGTGTCGAACATGCAGGAGGTGGCGGCGCGCGGCGGCAAGATCATCCTGATCACCGACGCCAAGGGCGCGGCTCAGGTGAGCTTGAAGACGATGGAGACGATCATCCTGCCTGACGTGCCGGAAATCATCTCGCCGATCATCTATGCGCTGCCGATCCAGATGCTGGCCTACTACGCCGCCGTGTTCATGGGGACGGACGTCGACCAGCCGCGCAACCTGGCGAAATCGGTGACGGTGGAGTAGTCGGCGCTCATCGGGGGTCTAAAAAACTTCGCAGTTCCAAAGCGCCGTCCGCTTCACTAGTGTGGCGCTGCAACCCGCATCCCCGGTGAACCATGTCCGATGCTCCCAGAACTTCCGGCATGACCCGGCTGAGGAACTATTTCCTCACAGGCTTTATCGTCTGCGCGCCGCTGGCGATCACCGCCTATATCGCCTGGTCGTTCGTCGGCTGGGTCGATTCCTGGGTGAAGCCGTACATTCCGGCGCGCTACAGCCCCGACACCTATTTGCCGTTTCCGGTGCCCGGCTTCGGCCTGATCGTGGCGCTCGTGCTGATCACGCTGATCGGCTTCATGACCGCCAACATCGTCGGTCGCGCCATCGTCAATTTCGGCGAACGGCTGCTTGGCCGTATGCCGCTGGTGCGCGGCATCTACGGTTCGCTGAAGCAGATATTCCAGACGGTGCTTTCGAACAAGGGTGATATGTTCCGCCAGGTCGGGCTGGTCGAATATCCGCGAAAAGGCGTCTGGTCGCTGGTGTTCGTCGCCAGTGAAAAGGAAACCGAGATCAACCAGAAGCTCGACCATGCAGGCGACCCGATGATCGCCGTGTTCATGCCGTGCACGCCGAACCCTACCACCGGTTTCCTGATGTACGTGCCGAAATCCGACATCGTGCTGCTCGACATGACGATTGAGGACGGCGCCAGGCTGATCGTCTCGGCCGGGCTGGTGGCGCCCGAAGTCAAGCCGAAGATGGTGACGATGAACGGCCAGCCGATCGACGGAGATCTCGCCAACCCGCCGCTTGGCGGGCTGATCGCCGAGGGCGCTCAGCCGGCGCGCAAGAGCCGTACGGCCTGGTCCCGGCCGAACAAATAGAGCAGCAGGCGCAGCGCCTCGCCGCGCTCAGACTGTAGTTCCGGGTCGCGCGACAGGATCAGCCTTGCATCGTCGCGGGCTGCTTCGAGCAAGTCGGCGTGCACCTCGATGCGCGCCACCTGGAAGCCCGGCGTGCCGGACTGGCGGGTGCCGAGCAATTCGCCTTCGCCGCGCAGCTTCAGATCCTCTTCGGCGATCAGGAAACCGTCCTCGGTCTCGCGCATCACCGACAGCCGGCGCTTTGCCGTCTCGCCGAGCGGGTCCTTGTAAAGCAGCACGCAGGAAGAAGGCTTGTCGCCGCGCCCGACGCGGCCGCGCAACTGGTGCAGTTGCGCCAGGCCAAAACGCTCGGCATGCTCGATGACCATGATCGTGGCGTCCGGCACGTCGACGCCGACCTCGATAACGGTGGTGGCGATCAGGATGCGGGTTTCGCCGGCCTTGAAGGCGCGCATCGCCTCGTCCTTTTCGGCGCCCTTCATGCGGCCATGGACGAGGCCGATGCGATCGCCGAACAAGGGCTGCAGCGAGGCAAAACGGTCCTCGGCCGACATCAGCTTGATCTCTTCGGATTCCTCGACCAGCGGGCAGATCCAGTAGATCTTCTGGCCGTCGGCAACGGCATCAAGCATGCGCCCGACCAGCTCGTCCAGCCGTTCCAGCGGCAGCGTGACGGTGCGGATCGGCTGGCGGCCGATCGGTTTTTCCGTCAGCTTGGAGACGTCCATGTCGCCGAAGGCGGTCAGCACCAGAGTGCGCGGGATCGGCGTCGCCGTCATCACCAGCATGTCGGGGGCGTCGCCCTTGGCGGTGATGGCAAGCCGCTGGTGGACGCCGAAGCGGTGTTGCTCGTCGACCACGGCAAAGACGAGGTCGTGATAGGTTACCGTTTCCTGGAACAGCGCATGGGTGCCGACGACGATGTCGATCTCGCCGCTGGCGAGACCTGATAGCGTTTCAGTGCGTTCGCGGCCCTTTTCGCGGCCGGTCAGGATAGCGACGCGCAGGCCGGCCTGTTCGGCCAGCGGCGTGATTGTCGCCAGATGCTGGCGCGCCAGGATTTCGGTCGGCGCCATCAAGGCCGCCTGGCCGCCGGCCTCCACCGCGCGCCCCATGGCCAGCAGCGCCACCACCGTCTTGCCGGACCCGACATCGCCTTGCAGCAGGCGCAGCATGCGCTCGGGGTCGGCCAGATCGGCATTGATTTCGGCAAGCGCGAATTCCTGGCTGCCGGTCAATGAATAGGGCAGGGCTGCGCGCAGTTTCTCGACGATGCGACCGTCGCCGATGAGCGGCCGGCCCGACAGGCGGCGCACTTTTGCCCGCACCAATGCCAGCGAGACCTGGCCGGCGAGAAGCTCGTCATAGGCAAGGCGGCGCCATGCCACCCCCTCGATGGCGACATCGATCGGGTCCGCGGGATAGTGGATGCGGGCGAGCGCGTCGGCGAAGGCGGGGAAAGTCTGCTTGCGCATGAAGGCGCCGTCCTGCCATTCCGGCAATTCCGGCAGCCGGCCGAGCGCCTGGCCGATGGCGCGGCGCAGCACCTTGCCCGACAGGCCGGCGGTCAGCGGATAGACCGGTTCGACCAGCGGCAGTGTTTCCGCCTCGCTCACCAGGGCGACATGGTCGGGATGGACCATGGTCGGGCGGCCGTTGAACCACTCCATGCGGCCGGAGACGACGACATGCTCGCCCACCGGCATCGCCTTTTCGAGATAGGCGGCATGGGCGTGGAAGAAGATCAGGCCGATCTCGCCGGTGTCGTCATGGGCATAGACTCGGTAAGGCACCGACCGGTTGCCGCGCGGCGGCGGCTGGTGGCGGTCGATGCGCACGTCGAGCGTGACGATGGCGCCGGCCGGCGCAAGCGCGATGCCGGGACGATTGCGGCGGTCGATGACGGTGTGCGGCAGCACGAACAACAGGTCGCCCGCGCGCGCCGGCCGTTCGCCGAGATCGGCCGCCACCACCTTCTCGATCAGAGCGCCAACCTTGGGGCCGACGCCGGCAAGCGAAGTGATCGGGACGAAGAGGGGGTCGAGGAGGGAGGGGCGCATGGCTTTACTCTCCCCCCTGTGGGGAGGGTCGATCCGCGAAGCGGAGCGGGATGGGGGTAGGTGCGCGTCTAACTTCACAAGAAGGCGGCACACCAGCGCAGCACCCCGTCTCACCCGCTTCGCTTTGCCAAGCGTGCTCGCCGACCCTCCCCACAAGGGGGAGGGTGAAGTGCGGGCGGTGTCCGGCACCAGCGTTGTCAGGAGTGTTCTTCACACCCGGGATGTTTAGCCGCCCACCGGCCTGTTGCAAGGCTGACACCGCCCTCTATCCACGCTATATGCGCCGCACCAAGCAAGGATGCGGCACGATGACCGGGACGAAACGATCAAGCGAGGGGCTGGATATCAGGAGTCGCAAGCTGTTGTTCCGCTCCTGGCATCGCGGGATGCGCGAGATGGACCTTATCCTCGGTACCTTTGCCGACAACGAAATCGGCGCCTTGACCGGCGATGAAATCGACCAATATGAAAAGCTCCTCGACATTCCCGACACCGAATTCCTGCCCATGGTCACCGGCGAACGGCCGGTTCCCGGGAATATCGACTGTGCCGTCCTGCAAAAGATCCTGGCATCGCGCCGGACCATGACATTTTAAACGTGCAACCATGAGCCTCATTCCCAAAATCGGCCTGCCGAAAGGCCGCGCCGGCCAGTTCATCGTCGACGGCGTTGCCGATGGCTACGAAGCCTTTGCGCTGGTGCAGGCGATCCATGAGATTGCGCCTGACAAACCGGTGCTGTTCGTGGCGCGCGACGGCCAGCGCCTGCCGTCGATCATCGAGGCGCTGACCTTTGCCGCCCCCGGCCTGCCGGTGCTGGAGTTGCCGGCCTGGGATTGCCTGCCCTATGACCGCGTTTCTCCCGGCTCCGATGCCGCCGCCAAGCGGCTCGATGCGCTGACGGCGATGATCGCGCTGGCGAAAAAGCCGCATCGCGCGGTCATCCTGACCACTGCCAATGCGCTGCTGCAGCGCATTCCGCCGGCCGATCTGGTCGAAGCGCAGACTTTCCATGCAAAGCCCGGCAACCAGATCGACATGAACGCGCTGGTGTCCCGGCTTGAGATTTCCGGCTTCGAGCGGGTGCCGACGGTGCGCGGTATCGGCGAATTCGCCGTGCGCGGCGGAATCCTCGACCTCTACGCACCCGGCTGGACGGAAGCACTGCGGCTCGATTTCTTCGGCGACACGCTGGAATCGATCCGCGTCTTCGACGCTGCCACGCAGCGCACCACCGGCCAGCGCAAGTCGATGGCGCTGCAGGCGATGAGTGAAGTGGCGCTGACCCCCGAAACCATCAGCCGCTTCCGCCGGTCCTATATCGAAGCCTTTGGCGCACCGCAGCGTGACGACGGGCTTTATGCGGCGGTGAGCGAGGGCCGGCGCTTCGCTGGCATGGAGCATTGGTTGCCGTTGTTCTACGAGCGGCTGGAGACGGTATTCGATTATCTGGCTGATGCGCCGGTGATCTTCGACCACCTGGCGCATGAGGCGCTGGCCGAACGCCACACGCTGATCCTCGACCATTACGAAGCGCGCCGCAAACAGGCCGACGCCGCGTTGAAGGACGCCGTGCCGTACAAGCCGGTGGCGCCGGACCTGCTCTATCTCTCGCCGGAAAACCTCGTGGCGTCGCTCGGACCGCGCGAAGCCATCGACTTCACTGCTTTCGATGCGCCCGATGTCGGGGCCAGGAAGGTCTTCCATGGCGGTTCGCGCCATGGCCGCAGCTTTGCCGAGGAACGGGCTGACCCAAACATCAACGTCTTCGATGTCGTCGTAAAACACATCGCCGACGAGCGCGCGGCGCGCCGGCGGGTCATCGTCGCCGGTTGGACCGAAGGATCGCTCGATCGGCTCGGCCAGATCCTGGCCGAGCATCATCTCGGCAATCTCGTGCCGGTGGCGACGTTGGCCGAAGCCGAAAAGCTCGAGCCGGGGCAGGCCGCCCTTGCGGTGCTGCCACTGGAATCCGGCTTCGAGACCGAACAGCTGGTTGTCGTCGCCGAGCAGGACATTCTGGGCGACCGGCTGATCCGCCGCTCGAAGCGCAAGAAGCGCGCTTCGGATTTCATTGCCGAGGCCTCGTCGCTGTCGGCCGGCGACATCGTCGTCCACGCCGATCACGGCATTGGCCGCTTCATCGGCCTGCGCACCATCGAGGCGGTCGGCGCGCCGCATGACTGCCTGGAAATCCACTATGCCGGCGACGACCGGCTGTTCCTGCCGGTGGAAAACATCGAGCTTCTGTCGCGCTACGGCTCTGACACAGCCGAGGCGACGCTGGACAAGCTCGGCGGCGGCGCCTGGCAGTCGCGCAAGGCGCGGCTGAAGAAGCGCCTGCTCGACATGGCCGGACAGCTGATCCGCATTGCCGCCGAGCGCCAGATGCGTACCGCGCCGCCCATGGTGCCGGCGGAAGGGCTTTACGGCGAATTCTCGGCGCGCTTTCCCTATGAGGAGACCGACGACCAGCAGGGCGCGATCGATGCCGTCGTGGACGATCTCGGCGCCGGCAAGCCGATGGACCGGCTGATCTGCGGCGATGTCGGCTTCGGCAAGACCGAAGTGGCGTTGCGCGCCGCCTTCATCGCGGCGATGGAAGGGTTCCAGGTCGCGGTCGTGGTGCCGACGACGCTGTTGTCGCGCCAGCATTTCAAGACCTTTTCGCAGCGCTTCTCCGGCCTGCCGATCCGCGTCGGCCAGGCCTCGCGGCTGGTCGGCGCCAAGGAACTGGCGGAAACCAAGAAAGCCATCGCCGAGGGGCAGGTCGACATCGTCATCGGCACCCATGCGCTGCTCGGGTCGGCGATCTCGTTCAAGAATCTCGGCCTGCTGATCATCGACGAGGAGCAGCATTTTGGCGTCAAGCACAAGGAACGGCTGAAGGACATCAAGACCGACGTCCACGTGCTGACGCTGTCGGCGACGCCGATCCCGCGCACGCTGCAGCTTGCCTTGACCGGCGTGCGCGAACTGTCGCTGATCGCCACGCCGCCGGTCGACCGCATGGCGGTGCGCACCTTCATCTCGCCTTTCGACCCGCTGGTCATCCGCGAGACGCTGCTGCGCGAACGCTATCGCGGCGGCCATTCCTTCTATGTCGTTCCGCGCATCAGCGATCTCGCCGAAATCCATGATTTCCTGCGCGAATCCGTCCCCGAGCTGAAGGTGGCGGTGGCCCATGGCCAGATGCCGCCGGGCGAACTCGACGACATCATGAACGCCTTCTATGACGGCCAGTACGACGTGCTGTTGTCGACCACCATCGTCGAATCCGGGCTCGACATTCCGACCGCCAACACGCTGATCATCCATCGCGCCGATATGTTCGGCCTGTCGCAGCTCTACCAGCTGCGCGGCCGCGTCGGCCGTTCCAAGGTGCGGGCATATGCGTTGTTCACGCTGCCGGCCAACCGCAAGCTCACCGACACGGCCGAGCGCCGGCTGAAGGTGCTGCAGTCGCTGGACACGCTTGGCGCGGGCTTCCAGCTCGCCAGCCACGACCTCGACATCCGTGGCGCCGGCAACCTTCTGGGCGAAGAGCAATCCGGTCATATCAAGGAGGTCGGATTCGAGCTCTACCAGCAGATGCTGGAGGAGGCGGTGGCCGAGGTGAAGGATTCCGGCGAGGTGCAGGATGGCGGCTGGTCGCCGCAGATCGCCGTCGGTACGGCGGTCATGATCCCGGAAAGCTACGTGCCGGACCTGCAGCTCAGGCTGGCGCTTTACCGCCGCCTTGGCGATCTCGAAAACACGGAGGAAATCGACGCCTTTGGCGCCGAGCTGATCGATCGTTTCGGTCCGCTGCCGGAGGAAGTGAAACATCTTCTCAAGATCGTCTTCATCAAGGCGCTCTGCCGCAGGGCCAATGTCGAAAAGCTCGATGCCGGCCCCAAGGGCGTCGTCATCCATTTCCGCAAGCGCGAGTTTTCCAACCCGGTCGGGCTGGTCAAATACATCGGCGAACAGGGCTCGCTGGCCAAGATCAGGGCCGACCACAGCGTGGTCTTCATCCGCGACTGGCCGACGGCGGAAAAGCGCCTGGCGGGCTCGGCTGTCGTCATGACGCAGTTGGCGCGGCTGGTGGAGAAGGCCGCCTAGTTGTGGGACTTCGCTTAGCAAAGATCGCTTCTGGATCTGCGACGATTGGAGCCATTGAAGTATTTTGGCCCAAGGGATCAGTTTGACCCAAGGGATCAGATGGATCCTGCAACTCATCGCTGAACGGGGAAATCCATGAACCCGCAGACCTTCGATGAATACTGGCTCGGTTATCTTGCCGGCCATTCAAAACCTTCGACCCGGTTTATCCACTATATCGGCCTGTTTTTCGCGCCGCTCGCCGGGATTGCGGCATCTTTCATGGTCGTCTGGTGGGCTTTCCTGGTCATCATTCCGTTCTTCTATGTCGCGGCTTTTCTCACTCACCCTTTCCTCGAGCATAACAGCAACAAGCCGTTTGCGGATCGGCCGTTATGGAGCGCCATCGCCTTGCTGCGCATGCTTGCACTTGAGCTGACAGGTGGGCTCGGTCGCCAGCTCAGGCGATTGAACGAGGTCGCCCGATAGTATGGCGACAGCGGTCGTCGCTCTCTGTTCGGCCATTCTGCTGCTCGGGGCCGGCTTTCATCTCTATTGGGGTCTCGGTGGGAGTGTTGGCGCCGGCGTCGCGTTGCCGCAACGCGAGGACGGCACTCCCGCCGTCAAGGAGACGGCCTTTGGGGCGATGGTGGTAGGGTTGATCCTGGCGCTGGTGCTGCTGCTGATTTTCGGCTTCACCAATGTGATCCGCCTGCCGGTGCCGCAACAACTGCTGAAGGCGGGCATCATCCTGTGGGCGCTTATCTTCACCGCAAGGGCTTTGAGCTGGTCGAGATATTTCGGGCTGTTCAAGCAGGTAAGGACCACGCGTTTTGCCAGCTACGACAGCTGGTTCTACAGCCCGTCATGTCTGCTGCTGGGGCTGGGCCTTTTCTATGTCGCTTTGTCACAGACGGCAGAGTGAACTGCCAGCCACCCATTCGCCAGCGCTTGAATTCCGGTCTAGAATAGGAAATCGGCTTCGTGTATGGAGCCGCGATCCCCATATGGGGCGGAAATGGCGGGCAAAAGACCTGCTGGAAAGAGCGTTTGGGTGCAGCGATGACGAAATGGTCGCCGAATTCTTGGAGAGCAAAGCCGATCAAGCAGGTTCCTGCCTATCCGGACCTTGCCGCGCTGAAGAACACGGAAGCCCAGCTTTCCACCTTTCCGCCGCTGGTTTTTGCAGGTGAGGCGCGCAAGCTGAAGAAGCAGCTTGCAGCTGTCGCTGCCGGTGACGCATTCCTTCTGCAGGGCGGCGATTGCGCCGAGAGTTTCGCCGAGCATGGCGCGGACAACATCCGCGACTTCTTCCGCGTCTTCTTGCAGATGTCGGTGGTGCTGACCTTCGCCGGCGCGCAGCCGGTGGTGAAGGTCGGCCGCGTCGCCGGCCAGTTCGCCAAGCCGCGCTCGTCCGACAATGAGACCAAGGGCGAAGTGACGCTGCCGAGCTACCGTGGCGACATCATCAATGGCATCGAGTTCGACCCGAAGTCGCGCATTCCCGACCCGGCCCGCCAGGAGATGGCTTACCGCCAGTCGGCGGCGACGCTCAACTTGTTGCGCGCCTTCGCCCAGGGCGGCTATGCCAGCCTTGAGAACGTGCATAGCTGGATGCTGGGTTTCGTCTCCGACAGCCCGCAGGGCGAGAAATACGGCAAGCTCGCGAACCGCATCACCGAGACGATGGACTTCATGAAGGCCGTCGGCATCACCTCGGAAACCAACTACGCCTTGCGCGAGACCGATTTCTACACCAGCCACGAAGCGCTGTTGCTCGGCTATGAAGAGGCGCTGACCCGCGTCGATTCGACGTCGGGCGACTGGTATGCAACCTCCGGCCACATGATCTGGATCGGCGACCGAACCCGCCAGCCCGACCATGCCCATGTCGAATATTGCCGCGGCATCAAGAACCCGCTCGGCCTCAAATGCGGCCCGTCGCTGACGCCGGATGGCTTGCTGGAACTGATCGACCTGCTCAATCCGGAGAACGAGCCGGGCCGGCTGACGCTGATCGCACGCTTCGGCTCCGACAAGGTCGCCGACCATCTGCCGAAGCTGGTGCGCGCGGTGCAGAAGGAAGGCCGCAGCGTCGTCTGGTCATCCGATCCGATGCACGGCAACACGATCGAGGCCGCCGGCTACAAGACGCGGCCGTTCGACCGCATCCTCAAGGAAGTCCAGACCTTCTTCGAGGTGCATCGCGCCGAAGGCACGCATCCCGGCGGCATCCATGTCGAAATGACCGGCAAGAATGTTACCGAATGCACCGGCGGCGCCCGCGCCATCACCGCAGAGGAACTGCAGGATCGCTACCACACCCATTGCGACCCGCGCCTCAACGCCGACCAGGCGATCGAGCTGGCGTTCCTGGTGTCCGACCTCTTGAAGAAGACCCATCCGATCCAGCACAAGCAGGCCGTGAACGGCTGAGAGCCTGTTTTCAAAAACTGAAATGATAAGCGCCGGAGAAATCCGGCGCTTTTTCGTTTAGATCAACGCCCGCGTTCCCAGCGCAATCCGTTGAGCCGGGGATCGTTGGCAAAGGCGGTTCTGGAAAACTCGATCCGCTTCTCCGGAAATTCTGAGATGGCCTGGACGCCGAACGCGCCGAGCCGGATGCGCCAGGTATGCGGCTCCAGCGGCTTGGCCTTGGCAAAACCGCGGCATGTCAGCAGCGCTACATTGGTGCCCTTCGGATCGCGCGCCGAGCGGTAGCGGATCGCCGCCAGCCCGACCTCGCGAGCGACATCGGCAATCGCCTGGCAGGCGGCGTAGTCGGTCGGATGCGTCCACTCAGCCTCATCGCGGTCGAGCGGCGGCCGCGTCAGGTCGATGGCCTTGTCGGTACGGATCGCGGCGGCGAAGGCGGTGTATTCGGCGGCGTCGTGCGGCCATGGCGTGTCGGGCGAATCGGCGAAGAACAGCAGGCGGTAGAAGGCCATTTCGGCGACCGCCGTCATGATCGTCTCCGCCGCATAGTAGACGCCAAGAGTGCGGCCGGCGCGGCGGAAGCGCGAGCCGTAGGGATAGATCGAGCCGTAGCGGAAGGGCGTCGCCAGCAGATAGTGGAGATGCCTGCATTCCATGGGGATCTGCGGCTTGGTCTCCTCGATCAGATCCTCGAGCAGCGCCTGTTCGTCCAGCGTGTCGACGATCTTCAGGGTCGAGACGCGGTGCTGCGCCTCGACCATGCGCCAGTATTTGCCGTAGAGCCGGACGGCTTCAGACGAGAGCGCGTCGGGAGTCCAGATAGGCAATGACATCGACAAGCCCGGTAATGGTGAGGATCTTTTCAAGCGGGCTGCCATCGAACGCGGTATTGGCGTTCTTCAGCCATGCCCGGGCTATCGTCTCGTCACCGCCGACAATGGCGTCGAGCGAACGGAACAGCCGCACGAACAGCACCGCGAGTTCGAATGGCTTGGTGCCGCGCTCCAGCAGGAATTCCTGCCTGCGCATGCGTGAAACCGTGGCTTCCGAGACGCCGATGATCGACGCAAGCACCCTGGCGGTTATATCCAAGAGTTCGGCGGCGCGCAGCGTGGCCTTGGTCAGAACCGCGTTTTCGGCCGCCTTCGCGGTCAGATCAGGGGCGGCAGCATTGGGTTGTGTAACAGACATGGCCTCTCTCTTTCCATGGAAAATATAGTCCACGGAAATTCATATGGAAAGAGGCGGGATCCGATAAATTTGCCTGTGCCCGGGAATTGGCTGCACGCCGAAGCGTCAGTCTTTCTTGTATAGCAGCCAGTTCTTGCCCGTGCGCCCGGCCATTGTCGAGTGCCGGGTGACGCGGTTGCGCCCGCCAACCTTGGAGCGGTAGAGCGCCCGGTCCGCCTTGGTGTAAAGATCCTCCGGGCTTTCCGCTTCGGAAGCCATGCAGATGCCCATGGAAACGGTCACCGTGCCGTAATTGGCGCCGGTCTGGCTGCTGGTGAACGGCGTCTGTTCGATCAGCACGCGGATGCGTTCGGCGATCTCGTAAGTGGTATCCTCGCTGGCGCCCTCGACGATCAGCGCGAATTCCTCCCCGCCGGTGCGGGCAACGAACATGTCTTCACGGATGCTGGTCTGGAAGATTTCAGCGACGATCTGGATGATCTTGTCGCCGACCGGGTGGCCGTAGCGATCGTTGACACCCTTGAAATGGTCGATGTCGGCAAGGATCAGGGCGTTGAACAGGATCCCCTTGTTGGAGGTGTAAATCGCCGTGATTTGCTTGTCGAAGGCGCGGCGGTTCCAGATATGCGTCAAGGGGTCGGTGTCGGCGAGCCGCTTGTACTCCTCAAGCTTCGACTTGACGCTCTCCAGTTCCGCCGTCTTGTCGCTCAGCGTGGTTGCAACCTGCTTGCCGTGGTCGAGGGTCGAGTTGGTGGCCGCCGCCATGGCGCTGGCGACCTTCTGCAGCAGATCCTGCGAAAGCAGGCTGCGGTTGGCGAGGCCGCTTGACGTCTCATCGAGGATCTTGCCGTATTTCTCGATATGGCTGCGTTCGCTGCGCAGCAGCAAGGCGATGTCCTCGAGTTCCCTGGCCAGCACGTCGCGCGCCTGCTCGACAATGCCGGGACCGTGATGCTGTGCAAAGAAAGCGCGGCCGATGCGGTCGAGATCGTTCTGCGTCGGCTGGTTGCCGAGCGCGACGACGGCCAGGCCGAGTTCGCGGTTGGTGCCTTTCAGTGCTTCGTAGAAGATTTCGTAATTGCGCGGCAGGCCAAGCACACCGAGCTGACGCATGGTCGCCACAACGGCTGTTGCAATGTCGCTGTTTCGGTCGGTCTGGACGGCTGCGGGCTGCATGTTCTGTTCACTCTGCCTCTGGGAACCATCGCAGACCGTGCGAGATGCCGCCGACCGGAGAGTGCCAGCCGTATTTCGGATCATCCTGCGAAAGACACGTCCCCAATCGCGACATTCGCTTGGCACAACCATAGATGCGCCGGCGCTAAAGTTTTCTTAATGTCCCGCCAGGTAACGGGACCCATTCTGCTGCAGGCTACAGCAATGCTTGCAAAGATCCTGAGGTCAGGTCCGAACACGCCCACCCCATGTCGCATTTGCCGGTGCCCGGCTGCGGCAAAACTGAAATCCTCTCGGCCAGCGGCGAAGCCGTGGACGATGGCTGGTGGAGGCAGGGATGAGCAACAACCACAGCGGATCTTGCCTGTGTGGAGCAGTGCGTTTCCAGACGCGAGGGCCGTTGCGCGGCGTCATTTATTGCCAGTTCGCAGTGCCGCAAGCAGAGCGGGCATTTTTACGCCGCGACCAACGTCGCCGACGGCGACATCACGATAACCGGCGCCGACAACATCAGCTGGTACGAATCGTCTTCCTTTGCCAAGCGCGGCTTTTGCAAGATCTGCGGCTCGGTGCTGTTCTGGAAGCCGGGTCAGGATGCCTATGTCTCAGTTCTGGCCGGATCGTTCGACAACCCGACCGGGCTCGAAGGCCAATGCCACATCTTTGTCGGCGACAAGGGCGATTACTATACGATCGACGATGGACTGCCGCAGTTCGAGAAGTCGACGCCGACGATCAAGGTTGCGGAGGAGTGATTTTGCGGCGGCTGCCTTATTCCCTTGATCCAGCCATTGCGATATCCCCTGCCGGTGATTCGAAGGGGATGCGGCATGCAGCGGCTGATCGGTGCTTACTTCAATTCTGTGCGAGCCTTTCGCAAGCTCGCCGCCAGCGAAAGGGCATTTCAGCAGGAACTGATGCTGCTGGTGCTGGCGCTGCCGCTCGGCTGGTTCGTGTCGGTGTCGTGGCGCGGCTACGCGCTCTTGATCGGCGCGGTGCTGCTTTTGATCATGGTCGAAGTGCTGAACACCGGCATCGAGGCAGCCTGCGATGCCTTCAGTCGCGAGTTCAACGTCGACATCCAGCTCGCCAAGGACTGCGGCTCGCTGGCGGTGCTGATTTCGGTCGTCATCGTCGCCGGCGTCTGGGGAATCGCCCTCATCGAGCGCATCACGGGACTACCGATCTGATCTGAACGCTCCCATATGTTAGTCACCAAAGGAGACTGACGTCGTGGAAGCCAATTTTCTGCTGCTTGAAAGAGCCGGCCTGCCGGAAGACCTGCGCTGGCTGGCGGAAAAATATCCGCGCGAGACATGGCAGGGCCACGCCAACATCCACGGCATGGCAAACATGTGGCTGCAGCGGCACGACATGTTCCGAGAGCTGGGCGGCATGCTCACCAACGGCATTGGCGACTATCGCGAAGGCAGGCTGACGGCGCCGGATTTCGCGCGCTGGTTCGCGCCGCGGCTGAACCACTTTCTCGGCAATCTCGACGGCCACCACAATGTCGAGGACTACCAATATTTCCCGGCTTTCGCCAAGGCGGAGCCGCGCCTGAAGCGCGGCTTCGAAATCCTCGATGCCGACCATCACACCGTTCATGAGGGGCTGGAGCGCAACGCCGAGACGGCGAACGCCTTCATCCGCACGCTCGAGGAGAGCGAGGACAGGCAGCGCTTCGCCGCCGACGCCTACGCGGACGAGAACAGCCGGCTGATCGCCATGCTGAAGCGGCATCTGGCCGACGAGGAAGATCTCATCATCCCGCTGATCCTCGATCGCGGCGACCGGGCTCTGGTCGAGGACGACGACTGAACCTTACAATGTGGTTTCGCTGTCGCGGGCGTCCTTGGCGCGCTCCTTGCCGGCGACGGTGCGGGCGATGAGCCAGGCAAGGATGGCGACGCCCAGACCTATGGCAAGCGCGATCAGCAGCCGTTCGTGATGGAGCAGTGCCTTGCCTATCATCTGCTCGGCGCCGAGGCCGGAGACGTAGCCGATGCCGCAGAACAAAGCCGCCCAGACCAGCGACGACACCGCGTTGAGGATAACGAAGCGCGCTACCGAAATGCTGGCGAAACCGGCCGCGATGCCGCCGACCAGGCGCAGGCCATAGATGTAGCGGTTGGATAGGACGAATATGTTGGGATGGGACGAGACGAGACGGTAGGCGTGGTTGAAGCCGGGCCTCGCCTTCAGTTTCAGCACCCTGGGATGGTCGGCAAAGCTGCGGCCGAGAATGAAGAAAAACGTGTCGCCGACGAAGGCGCCAATGGCGGCCGTGAGGAAAGCCTTCCAGAGGATGAAGACATGCTGATGGGCGAAGAAGCCGCCGAGGATGGCCGCACTTTCGCCTTCGGCGACACAGCCCAGGAAAACCGCGATCAACCCATATTGCTCGATGAGGTGATGGACGATCCCGGTCATTGAGAGGTTTGCCGGCCCGACAGTTTTTCGTCTATGCGGTTCACCTGTTCGGCCAGGCGCGCGATGTCCTCGCGCACGCCGATGATCTGGCTGTGGCGCAGTTCGTCCAGCTTTTCATGCAGAGCCATGATCTCGATCTCGGCCTTGAGGTTGACCTCATAGTCATGCGCGGCGTCGATGCGGTCGCGTGCGGCCTGGCGGTTCTGCGACATCATGATCACCGGCGCCTGCAGGGCGGCGATCATCGACAGCACGAGATTGAGGAAGATGAAGGGGTAGGGGTCGAACGAGTCTCGCCCGAGCAGCCACCAATTGGCGCCGATCCACAGCACCAGGAAAGCAATGAAGGACAGGATGAACGTCCACGAGCCGCCGATGCGGGCAATGGCATCGGCGATCCGGTCGCCGGCGCCCTGAAGGCCGGTGAGGCTGTCGTTGATATCCTGCGAGATGGGCTTGCGGTCGACAGTGCTCTGCAACACCCGCCGCTCGAGCTCGCTGAGGCCCTCCGGCGTTCGCCTCAGCCAGCGGTTGGCCAGTTCTGGCACGGTCTTGTGCATGGATGTCTCCATAGGAAAAGCATCGGCTTGGCAGCCTCGTTTGCATATAGGAAGATGGCGTTTCGTCAAAAGCGCGGCGCGAGGATGCAGGATGCCCGATTTCGCGAAGATTCGCGCCCGTGCTGCAAAACGCAAAGGCGGCGACGCCGTGCTGACCTCGCTGCTCGGGCCGGCGCCTGACAATGCTGCTGTTGCCGACATTACGGACGATCGCATCCTGTCGACGATGGCCGAGCGGGTGTTTGCCGCCGGCTTCGTCTGGCGCGTCATCGAACAGAAATGGCCGGGCTTCGAGGAAGCCTTTCTCCATTTCGAGCCGAAACGGCTGTTGTTTCAACCTGATGACTTCTGGCATGACCTGACGGCTGATCAACGCATTGTGCGCAACCCGCAGAAGATCAAATCCGTCCGCGACAATGCCGCCTTCGTTGAGCGTGTGTCGAAGGAACATGGCGGTTTCGGCAAATTCCTCGCGGAGTGGCCTGACGACGACCAGGTCGGGCTGATGGCGTATCTCGGCAAGCATGGCAGCCGGCTTGGCGGCAACACCGGCCAGTATTTCCTGCGTTGGCTGCAATGGGACGCCTTCGTCATCTCGGCCGATATGGTCGCGGCTTTGCGTGACGCCGGCCTCGACATCGCCGCAAGTCCGACGTCGAAGAGGGATCTCGACAGGATTCAGGCGCAGATCAACAAATGGGCGCAGGAAACCGGCCTGCCGCGCCGGCACATCTCGCGCATTCTGGCGATGTCGATCGGAGAGAACCATTCGCCGCAATCGCTGCGGGAATATATGGGCGATGACTGATCACCGAATTGGTCCAAACGAACGCCATTGCCCGGGCAAATTTGCCGCGCTAAACCGCAGGCATGACCCAGAAGACCGCACCCGATATTCTGCGCATCGCCGTTGCCCAGCTCAACCCGACGGTCGGCGATGTCGCCGGCAACCTTGCCAAGGCGCGCGAGGCGAGGGCCGATGCCGCCCGCCAGGGCGCCGACATCGTGCTCTACACCGAGCTTTTCCTTGCCGGTTACCCGCCGGAGGACCTGGTGCTGAAGCCGGCCTTCCTCAAGGTTTGCGAGAAGGCCGCGCAAGACTTCGCCGGAGATACCGCCGATGGCGGGCCGGGCGTCATCATCGGCACGCCGCTGAAGCGCAAGAGCGGCACCCACAATTCGATCATCATCGCCGATGGCGGCAAGATCCTCGCCGAGCGCTACAAGCTCGATTTGCCAAACTATGGCGAGTTCGACGAGAAGCGCGTCTTTCAGGCCGGCCCCGAGGCTCAGGGACCCGTCAATTTCCGCGGTGTGCGCATCGGAATTCCGATCTGCGAGGACATCTGGGGCGACGTCGGCATCTGTGAAACCCTGGCCGAAAGCGGCGCGGAAATCCTGCTGGTGCCGAACGGCTCGCCCTACTACCGCGCCAAGATGGACGTGCGCCATCAGGTCGTTATCCGCCAGGTCATCGAGACCGGTTTGCCGATGATCTATGCCAATCAGATCGGCGGCCAGGATGAGCTGATCTTCGACGGCGCCTCTTTTGCCATAGGCGCCGACAAGACGCTTGCCTTCCAGATGAGCCAGTTCGAGGAAACTGTCGACGTCACCACCTGGAAGCGCAACCGCGTCGCCGCAGGCGCGCAAAACGCAGAAGAGTTCGACGGCTGGGTCTGCTCGGAAGGGCCGATGTCGAAAATCCCCGAGCGCGAAGAGGCGGACTACCGCGCCTGCATGCTCGGCCTGCGCGACTACGTCAACAAGAACGGCTTCAAGAACGTGGTGCTGGGTCTCTCCGGCGGCATCGATTCGGCGATCTGCGCGGCCCTTGCCGTCGACGCACTTGGCGAGGAGCGGCTGCGGGCGGTGATGATGCCCTACCGCTATACCTCGGAGGATTCGCTGAAGGATGCCGAGGATTGCGCCCGTGCGCTTGGCTGCCGCTATGACATCGTGCCGATCTTCGAACCGGTCGAGGGTTTTCTGCATACGCTGACGCAGCTTTTCGAGGGCACCAAGGAAGGCATTACCGAGGAAAATTTGCAGAGCCGCGCGCGCGGCACGATCCTGATGGCGATTTCCAACAAGTTCGGCTCGATGGTCGTCACCACGGGCAACAAGAGCGAGATGTCGGTGGGCTACGCCACGCTTTATGGCGACATGAATGGCGGCTTCAACCCGATAAAAGACCTCTACAAGATGCAGGTCTATGCGCTGTCGCGCTGGCGCAACAGCCATGTGCCGCCGGGCGCGCTCGGTCCCTCAGGCGAGGTGATCCCCAGGAATATCATCGACAAGGCGCCGTCGGCGGAATTGCGCGAGAACCAGACCGACCAGGATTCGCTGCCGCCCTATCCGGTGCTGGACGACATTCTGGAATGCCTGGTCGAGAACGAAATGGGCGTCGACGACATCGTCGCGCGCGGCCACGATCGGGCGACGGTGACGCGCGTCGAACATTTGCTCTACATTGCCGAGTACAAACGCCGGCAAGCGGCGCCGGGTGTGAAGATCACCCGTAAGAATTTTGGACGCGACCGCCGCTATCCCATCACCAACCGTTTCAGGGATCGCGGCTAAACATCTGATTAAATTGATGAACCTTGGGGGGCGCATGTTTATCAGCTATTTCAAGGGAACGCCTGAGTATCACATCCTGCGCTTCAAGAACGGCAAGATCAGGGAGCAGGGGCGCGGCATCTCCTTCTGGTACGGCACGTTCGGCACCACGATAGCGATGGTGCCGGTGACGTCGCTCGATAACCCCTTCATCTTCACCGAGACGACGGCGAATTTCCAGGATCTGGCAATCCAGGGGTCGGTCAGCTACCGCATCATCGATCCACTCAAGGCAGCCGAAGGTTTTGATTTCAGCGCCAAGCTCAGCCGTGCCGACGTCGTCGGCGACGGCCGGGAGAAGATCGCCGAGCGCCTGGTGCTGGCGATACAGAGCCGCGCCCGCGCGGTGGTTTCGAGCATGACGCTGGAGCAGGCGCTGGCCGAGGTGACCAAGCTCGGCGGCAATCTCGCCGAACTCCTGCGCAACGATCCGATTGCGGCAACCGCCGGCCTGTCGATCGAGGAGGTCCACATCACCTCGGTCCAGCCGACGCCGGAGATCCGCAAGGCGCTCCAGACCGAATATCGCGAGGCGCTGCAGCGCCAGGCCGATGCCGCGATCTATGGGCGCCGTGCCTGGGGCGTGGAGAAGGAGCGCGAGATCAAGCAGAGCGAACTGGCGACCGAAATCGAGCTTGCCGAACGCAACAAGCTGCTGGTCGACACCGAAGCGCGCAACAAGCTGACGCTTGCCGAGGCGGAAGCCAAGGCGCAGCAGCTGGAACTGACCGTCTATTCGTCGGCGCCCGCCCACGTGCTGACGGCGATGGCCTTCAAGGCCTGGGCGGAAAAGGGCGGTTCGGTCGGCAATCTGTCGATCACGCCTGACATGCTCACCAGCGCGCTCAGCCAGCTTTCCACGCCGAAAGCCGGGTCCTGAAAGGCAAGCACGGGTGGCAAGCGACCAGAGCGGCAGGCCGATCGACCGGGTGATCGTCGTCACCCGCAAGACCGAGCTGGAGGAGCTGACGACGCGCTTCAACACGCAGGGACAGGCGCGCTTTTATCTCCGGCAGGCCGGCATGGATTTCGACCCGGTCAAGGCGGCGCATGACGTCTATCACCAGGCGCTCGACCGGGTGATGGGTTCGCTTCCCCAAGGCCTCAAACAGTTGCGGCTCGACCGCGAACTGGTACCGCAGTTCGAATTCGGCTCCGACGCGGTGATCGCGCTCGGTCAGGACGGGCTGGTGTCCAACACCGCGAAGTACCTCCCGTACCAGCCGCTGATCGGCATCAACCCGGACCCGGCGCTTTTCGACGGCGTGTTGCTGCCGTGGAATGCCGACGATACCGAAAAGGTCCTCGGCCTGACGATCGCCGGCAAGGCGAAGCGCCAGGCGGTGGTGATGGCCGAAGCGCGCTCCAATGACGGACGCCGGCTGATCGCCTTCAACGATCTGTTCGTTGGCGCCTCGACGCATGTCTCGGCGCGCTACGAATTGACCTATGGCGGCAGGACCGAGCGCCAGTCGTCGAGCGGCATTATCATCTCCACGGGCGCCGGCTCTACCGGCTGGCTGCGCTCGGTGATGGCGGGCGCCGCGGGACTGGCCGCGGCCTATGGTGACAACTCCGTGCCGACCGTGCCGCCGCAAGGCTATGACCGCGAAGCCGAACAGCTGTTCTTTTCGGTGCGCGAACCGTTTCCGAGCAACACGACCGGCGTGTCGCTTGTGCATGGCGTCATCACCCGCGACCGGCCGCTGGTGGTTTCTTCGCGGCAGAGCAGGGGCGGCGTCATCTTCAGCGACGGGATGGAGCTCGATTTCGTCGAGTTCAATTCCGGCACCCACGTGACCATCGCGATCGCCGACCAGAAGGCCTATCTCGTGGTGCCATAAGCGCGCCACGTGGGCAGCCAAATCACCGGCCGGACTGAATTCGGCCGCCCTCCATTCTTTGCGAGGCACCATGCCCGACTGTGAAATCAGCTTCGACATGTCACGGATCGATTTCCGGGCGACCTCCGATCTGTTGATGGCGAGTTATTGGGGCGCCGGCCGCAGCGATGACTTTCATCGCCGCGCCTTTGGCAACTCGTTCTGCACCGCGGCCTATATCGATAGGAACCAAGTCGGTTTTGGCCGGGCCATCACCGACCGTACGGTGTTTGCCTATCTCGCCGACATCATCATCTGGCCGCAGCATCGCGGCCAAGGCATTGGCACGCAACTGGTGCGGGCGCTCATCAACCACCCTGAACTCAACACGGTCTCGCACTGGAGCCTGTCGACCAGTGACGCGCATGGCCTTTATGAGAAGCTGGGCTTCAAGGCATCGACCGACGGCCGCTACATGCGCCTCGATCGCAACCCGGAATGAGGCATAGCGAGGGGTTGACCCGCTGTTGTTGCAAAATAACCTCACTGGTTGGACCAGTTACGCTTTGCCACGTGCCCGGCCTTGGCGATCCTTCATGGCGTCTCTATAAGGACCGCTCCGCAAGTGTCTTGCGGGAGGTCCGAATGGCAGTATTTCACATGGTAATGCGAGGCCGCGAAGCCTAGGTCTCACCTGGCGTCCGGCGAAGGTTTGCCCTTCGCACCGATGCCGGGTCGAGTACAGGCTTCTGCCGGTCGCCACCCGACAACCCGGGGCGCGCCGCCACCCATGCCGAACCTCCGCAGCCCCGGGCGAATTGCCCAGCGCGGTTTTCAATTTTCAGACCTTACCGGGACCGGGCAGATTTGCGCCCGGATGACATCATGGCTCGTTTTCGAATCGATCTGCGTGCAAGCGCCTTTCGCAGCGTTCTTGGCTTCACGCTCAGCCACTGGCGGCGCCAGCCGTGGCGGCTTTCGCTGATCATGGGCAGCTTCCTGCTGTCGACCATAGCGGACGTGTTGACGCCGCTCTATTCCGGCCGGCTGGTCGACGCCGTCGCCAGCAGTGCGTTGGCTGACGATGTCGCGTGGAATGCGGCAATGGCGGCGTTCTTCGCGCTCATCGCTTTGGCGATGACCGGCGTGGTGCTGCGCAACCTGGCTTTCATGGGCATTGTCGAGCTGACGCTGAAGATGATGGCCGACATCGCCGCCGACGCGTTCCATCGCGTGCAACGCTTCTCAACCGACTGGCACGCCAATAGCTTTGCCGGATCGACGGTGCGCAAGGTCACGCGCGGCATGTGGGCTCTCGACCTGCTCAACGACACCATCCTGATTGCGTTGTTGCCGTCGGTCGCCATGCTGGTCGGCTCGACGTTGCTGCTCGGCTGGTTCTGGCCACTGATGGGGCTGGTCGTGGCAGTCGGCTCGCTGCTGTTCATCACGGTGACGGCGCTGCTGTCGCTCGGCTATGTCGCGCCCGCGGCACGGCTCGCCAACAGCTGGGATACGCGGCTTGGCGGCTCGCTTGCCGATGCGGTGAGCTGCAATGCCGTGGTCAAGGGTTTCGGTGCCGAGACGCGCGAGGAGAGGCGTCTTGCCAAGGTCGTCGCCAAATGGCGCGCGCGGACCAGCCGCACCTGGGTGCGCGGCACCATCAACGGCACGACGCAAGGCGCCATGTTGCTGGTGCTGCGGACGGCAGTAATCGGCCTGTCGCTGATGCTGTGGGCCTGGGGCCAGGCAAGTGCGGGCGATGTCGCCTTCGTGCTGACCTCGTTCTTCGTGCTGCAGGGCTACCTCAGGGACATCGGCACGCATATCCGCAATTTGCAGCGTTCGGTCAACGACATGGAGGAACTGGTCGATTTCCAGTCGCAACCGCTCGGCATCGAGGACCGGCCCGGCGCCAAGCCGATCCGGATCACGCATGGCCACATCGCCTTCGATAACGTCACCTTCCACTATGGCAGCCATCGCCTGCCGCTCTACCGCGACTTTTCGGTGGAGATAGCGGCGGGCGAGCGGGTCGGACTGGTCGGTCATTCCGGCTCGGGCAAGACGACCTTCGTGAAGCTGATCCAGCGTCTCTATGATGTCAGCGGCGGCAGGATCCTGATCGATGGCCAACACATCTCCCAGGTTGCACAGGCGTCGCTGCGCGCGCAGATTGCCATCGTCCAGCAGGAGCCCATCCTGTTCCACCGCTCGCTGGCGGAAAACATCGCCTATGCCCGTCCGGACGCCACGCAGGCCGAGATCGAGCATGCCGCCAAGCTCGCCAGCGCGCACGACTTCATCACCGGCCTGCCGAAGGGCTACGGCACGCTGGTCGGTGAACGCGGCGTGAAACTGTCGGGCGGCGAGCGCCAGCGGGTGGCGATCGCGCGCGCCTTCCTGGCGGATGCGCGCATCCTGATCCTGGACGAGGCGACATCGAGCCTCGATTCGGAATCGGAAGTGCTGATCCAGCAGGCGATGGAGCGGCTGATGGTCGGCCGCACGACGCTGGTCATCGCGCACCGTCTGTCGACGGTGCGGGCGCTGGACAGGCTGCTCGTGTTCGACCGTGGCAAGATCGTCGAGGAAGGCTCGCATGACGAGCTGATCCGGCTGAAGGGCGGCATCTACCGCCGCCTGTTCGAGCGGCAGGCGCTGGAACTGACCAAGGGCCTGGTGATCTGAGTTGAACGCAGAGCCCTATCCGAGGGATAGGGCTCTGCCTGGTTCATCCAGGCATTCGCTCGAATGGCTGAAGCGCTGGGTCGATCGTGTCCCAGACGTGGCCGCGCACGGTGTAGGTGACCGCCTGCGGGTCGAACTGGCCGGGATCGTCGAGGCTCGTGGCCTGGATCGCCGTCACCTCCGGCATGGCGACGAACGTTACGTAGACCGGCGTGCCGCAGGTCGGGCAAAAGGCCTGGGCTTTTTCATTGCCGCTGTCGGCGATCATCCGCCATGTGCTCGGCTCGCCGGTGATCTTTACGTCAGCGCGCCGGCCGAAGGTCACATAGGAACAATGGCCAGTACCGCTGCGCTTCTGGCAATCGAGGCATTGGCAGTGGTTCTGAAAGATCGGCTCGCCGCTGGCCTCATAGCGGATCGCGCCGCAGGCGCAGCCGCCGGTATAGTGCCTGGTCATTGTCGTTCTCCCGCTGTCAGATTGCTTCAGGCCGATTTCGGCTTGGCGAACAGGTCGATGCCTGTGCCGGTTTCGAGGAAGGATTTCATGCTGGACAGCACGGCCGGCCAGCCCTGGCTGATGCCCTTGGCCATGCCGCTGCCGGCTTCGAGCTCGTCATGGCTGACGGTCAGCTTGACCATGGTGTCGTATTCCTCGATGGCGAACGTCACCCGGCTGTGCTTGGTGGGATCGTCGGCCTGCGAGGCGTTGGCCCAGCTCATGACCAGGCGGGTCGGCGGCGAGATTTCGACGACCTTGCCAACGAGTTCGACGGTCCGTTCGTCATTGGCGCGGATGTGTTCCCATTTCGAGCCGGGCTTCCAGTCGGAGACGTTTTCGTGGCCCCAGTAGCGCTTGGCGATATCGGGCCTGGTGATGGCTTCGAACACCTTTTGTGGCGTCGATCTGATGTAGGTCACGTAGACAAAACTGGTGGTTTCCCGGGTCATTGGTCGTCTCCTTCGAGTTCTTGTTTCAGGTCGTGCAGCAGGCTCAGCCGCTGCCGTTCGAATTTTCGCACCCACCGCTCGTAGACTTCGTGCAGCGGCACGGGGTTGATGAAATGCAGCTTCTCGCGGCCACGCTTGACCGTGCTGATCAGATTGGCCGCTTCCAGCAGATCGATGTGCTGCGTGGCGGATTGCCTCGCCATGTCGAGATTTTCGCAAAGCTCGCCGAGCGTCTGGCCGTTCTTCTCACACAGAAGATCGAGCAGCATTCTGCGGGTCGGGTCGCCCAGCGCTTTGAAAACCTTGTCGGCGTCCATCGGTCTCACTCATCTTGAAGACACAATATGCAGGTAAATGCCTGCATGTCAAGCTGTGGCTAAGCTTGGCCTGAAGGGGAGGGATTTATAGTGTCGGATTGCTGGCGCGCGGAGCGAAGCACCGAGCCCGGAATCGGGGCAAGAACCGGTGCGGGCGCGCAGGACTATGCAGCGGTGGCTGTGAGCTAGGCTCTAACGACGAACTTGTCGGGATCGGCGCAGAAATGGGCGATGATCTGGCAGAGGTCCGGCTCGTTGACCATGCGTACGGCCTCGGCCCCATTGACCCATTTGCGGGTGCGCGCGCGCTTTTCCTTCCAGCGGTCGGCAACGTGCTCGACCTGCAGCGGAAACACCAGCACTTCGCAAGGGACTTCCTCGCCGGACGCGAGGGCCTTGGCGTAGAAGTAACGACCGGCCTCGAAAAGCGAAATCTTGCCACGCAATCCGGCTTCCTCGCCCGCCTCGCGCGCCGCTGCCTCGCAGAGCGGCTCCCTGGCCTCGGGCCAGCCCTTCGGCAGCACCCAACGCCCGGTGTCTCGGCTGGTGATCAGCATGATCTCGACGCCGTCTTCGTTATTGCGCCATGGCAAAGCGGCAACCTGCAGGCGACAAGGCGAAGTGCCGAAGAGCTTGCGGACCCTTTCAGCCAGATGGTCGTGTGTCGCCGGTGTCGTCAGCATCAGTGAAAGCTACCCCAGCCCTCAGAATCGTTAGCCGCCGTATGAATCTTACCGACAAGTGTAAGTCTTAAAAGTAAAAAACATCACACCAACCGTCCAATCCGCCAACAGGCGTCGATTCGACAGAATAATGTGCCTTCCAGTGTCTGTTTTCATAGCAGACGGGGCGGGTTTGGCCGTCTGGGCAGAAATGGGGCTGGCGCGAATCAGCCGGCGTGATCGTCGGCGATCGGCTTCTGGTAGGTGAAACCCATGTCCCAGGGAAAGTAGATCCAGGTGTCCTGGCTGACTTCGGTGATGAAGGTGTCGACCAGCGGCCGGCCTTTCGGCTTGGCGTAGACGGTGGCGAAATGCGCCTTGGGCATCATGGCGCGCACGATGCCTGCCGTCTTGCCGGTGTCTGTGAGGTCGTCGATGATCAGCACGCCCGCGCCATCATCGGCGAGCAGCGCCGGCGTGATCTCCTTCAGCACCTGCAATTGCCCCTGGCTGGTGTAGTCGTGATAGGAGGCGACGCAGACCGTCTCGATGACGCGTATGCCGAGTTCGCGTGAGATGATGGCAGCGGGAACCAGGCCCCCACGGGTGATGCAGACGATGGCCTTCCACTGACCCTTGTTGGCGCCGGCAAGCCGCCAGGCGAGCGCCCGGGCATCGCGGTGGAACTGGTCCCAGGAGACCGGAAAGGCTTTTTCGGGAAGGGACATTCTGCACTCCGCGCGCACCATTGTGGAATGCGCGCGGAATTAACTGGAAAGTCAGGGCATTGGCAAGGGCGGGGCCAGTCTGTGGAGTTACCGCGACAAAAAGGCCGCCACCGGCACGCTGCGCAACACGGTGCGCGTGACGCCGCCGAACAAAAGCTGACGCAGCCAGGAATGGCTGTAGGCGCCGAGCACCAGAAGGTCGGCTCCGGTCTCGGCGATCCGGGTCTGGATAACGTCATCGACCGAAGCATTGCCCGATTTCTGCACCGACACGCTGACCGTTGCGCCATGCCTGGAGAGTGCCGCGGCGATCTCGGCGCCGGCAGCTTCCGGGTTGTCATCCAGCGTATCCGGCGGATCGATGACCAGAATGTCGGTTTTCTCGGCCTCGATGATGAAGGGCAGCGCGTCGAAGGCGGCACGCGCCGCCTCCTTGCTGCCGTTCCAGGCCAGCAGCACATGTTTGAATGTGGTGACCAACGGCCCCTCATGCGGCACCACCAGCACTGGCCGGCCGGCATCGTAAACCAGCGTGTCGACATCGGCGCTCGTGTCGCCCCCGGTCTCGCGCTGCGCGGCAATAATCAGATCGGCGGCGCGCACGCTGGAAATACCCGTCAGCGCGCTGTCGCCGGAAAAGCTCTCGAGGCTGCGCCATTCGAAGGAAAGGCCGGAATTCTCGATCCGCCCAACGAAAAGCGCCTGCAATTTCTCGGCGCGCTCGCGGTTCATGTCGGCGGAGACCTGCAGGAACTCAGTGTCGGGGAAGCCGGTTGCCGAGGTGTAGGGAACGGGCAGCGCTTCGGCATGGATGCCGATGAGATGGCTCTCGAACCGGTCGGCAAGCGGGATGGCGCAGTCGAGCACGCGTTCGGCGTCCTGTTCGTTCTGCAATATGGCGACGATGGTCTTGAAGCGCATGCGAAATCCCTCAAATCTGCCAGCGCGTGCTGCGCCCGAGGGAAAACGTGGGAGTGCGGTGCTTGGTTCCGGCCCGGCGATGGTCCGCGAACCCAGGGTCAATTGGCGGCGGTGAAGCCGGCCACCATCGCCTCGACGTCCTTGCGTGCCGAATCCAGCGCCTCCTGGCTGCGGGCGCGGACCACCAGCTCCGTCCAGAATTTGCCGTCGCCATATTTCGGATAGGAGCCGATGATGGTGTCGGGATGCGCCTTCTGGATGTCGCCCAGGGGACCGCCGATCAGGCCTTCGCCGAACGGGCAATGGACGGTGGCCGACAGCATCTTGGTGCCGGCCTTCAGCGTCGGCACGACATTGTCGAGCATGGCCTGGAAAATCGCCGGCACGCCGGCCATGACATGGACGTTGCCGATGCGAAAGCCGGGCGCGACGGAGACCGGATTGTCGATATGGTCGGCGCCGCGCGGCATGCGCGCCATGCGCTTGCGGGCCTCGGTGTATTCGATGCCGCGCGCGGCATAGCTCTCGCCCAGCATGGCATAGGCCTTGGCGTCGTATTCGCACGGCACCCCAAAAGCCTTGGAAACGGAATCGGCGGTGATGTCGTCATGCGTCGGGCCGATGCCACCGGTGGTAAAGACATAGGTGTAGCGGGCGCGTACGGCATTCACCGCAGCGACAATCTCGTCCTCCTCGTCGGGAACGATGCGCACTTCCTTCAGGTCGATGCCGATGGCCGTCATGATGTCGGCGAGGTGGCCGATATTTTTATCCTTGGTGCGGCCGGACAGAATCTCGTCGCCGATGACAAGCATGGCGGCAGTGACGATTTCAGGCATGGAAGGCTCCGGCAAACAGGCCCGTTGGCAGACAAGGTCGCCTGAGGCAGAAAGAAGGTCGCCTGAGATAGCGCGCCATCGAACTGGCGGCAATGCCGACACAAGCCGCCATCTGCCTTGCCGAGCGTTCGTCAGTGGGTGATGGTGCGCGCCGGTCCGCTTCCCGGGTGAAAACATGCTGGTATCGATTCTGCTTTGGCTTGTCGCCGGCCTGTCCGTGCTGGCTCTCGTCATCGTGGCCTGTCTGGTGGCCGCTACGCTCTGGATTGCCGCCAAGGCCGAAAGGCTGGTGCCGGCCAGCGGAAACTTCGTCGAGATCGACGGCAGCCGCATCCATTATGTCGAAACGGGCGAGGGACGGCCGATCCTGTTCGTGCACGGACTTGGCGCCCAGCTTCATCAGTTCCAGCACACGCTGTTCAACCGCTTCGGCCCCGGTTGCCGGCTGATCGCGCTCGACCAGCCGGGATCGGGCTATTCGGTGCGGGCCAAAGGAGCCACCGGCCGCTTGCCTGAGCAGGCCGAGATCATAGGGCGCTTCATCGAAACGCTCGCGCTGGAAAGGCCGCTTGTGGTCGGGCATTCCCTGGGCGGCGCCGTCGCGCTGACCCTGGCCGTGGAACATCCCGGCGCGATTTCCGGCATCGCTTTGCTGGCGCCGCTGACGCATCTGGAAGCCGGCGTCCGCGAGAAAGCGGGCCTGCTCTATATCCGTTCGCGGCTTTGGCGCTGGATCATGGCCTACACCGTCGCGATACCGACAAGCCTCAGATATGCGCGGCAGACACTGGAGTTCATCTTCTCGCCCCAGGCCGTTCCCGCCGACTACATGATCGATGGCGGCGGATGGCTCGGGCTAAGGCCAAGCCATTTCCATGCGACCTCCACCGATTTCGTAGCGGTCGAACAGGATCTTGGCCGCATCGAAGAGCGCTATGGAGAGATCGCCATGCCGGCCGGGATTTTCTTCGGGACAGCCGATCGCGTCATCGCCATGCGCATACATGGGGAGCCGATGAAGGACAGGATCGAAGGCCTCGATTTCGAGGCGGTCGAAGGCCTCGGCCACATGCCGCAATTCGTCGAGCCGGACCGCGTCATCGCCTTCATCAAGCGCATTGCCGAGCGGGCATTCGCCGGCCAAGACCTCACCACAGCCTCACAACAATTTCACTGAACCATTCGGCTGATATCCGGTTTTACCCCGTGTCGCACCCAAGGCGGCAGATACGGAGTAATTCAATATACAGGAAAGTTTTTGCAGCATCCGTCCTGACCATCGGTCTTGCCACATCGGCGATGGCGCAGTCATCGCACGGCACGTATTCCAACCATTACAACTGGTGGCCGTTCGGGAACGAGCAGTCATCGACGGTCGACCAGAGCACCACCGGCAGCATCAATGTCGACGATAGCCAAGGCTATGGCGGCGCTACCGGGCCGTGCGCCTCCGACCCGTCAGGACCCTACGGAAATGTGAGGCCCAACGTGAACGATCAATATTGCGGCAAGTGATCAAGCCGCGGCTTCGACTGACCGGCAGGATGTCCCGCCTGTTTGTTTTGACGCAATTCCCTAGGGAATTGCTTAGGCGAGCATCCACGGCCGGCAGCGAAAGCTGAGGGGCAAGGATCAGTCGGAAACTTCGGTCTGCGGCCGGTCGCGGCCGTCGGCCAGTTCGTCGTGCCACTTGCCTTCGGCATCCTCATACTGGATGCCGTCCGTGGCGCCGGCGATCTGCTGTTCGGCCGAGGCGATCTCGGCGGCGCGCAGCGCATCCTGGTGGGTCGGGAATGTCTCCGAGAATGTCGAACCGACCTTGTAGGCCCAGCCCCCGTCATGCTCGACGATCTTGTAAGTCAGCTTCGCCATGAAATCCTCCGGTTCGTCCGTCCGCTCAATGCGGCCCGTTATTCAATGCTATCTGGGCTTCAATGCAGTTTGGCGTCTGGCAGCCGGTCTTCGGGAACCAGCACTTCCGATTCCTTGGCCGCTTCGATCAAGGCCCTGCGTGCATCGGCCGTCGAACGATAACCTTCCAGCACTTTGAGGCAAGTGTCGAGAGCATCACGATGGCGCGGGCCGCGATTGAGAGGCCACACCGTCATCAGGCACTCCGCCGCTTCCTGGGTGCTGCGGATCTGGCGATATTTGCCGACATGGCCGAGTTCGACCACGACCGGGGTTTCAAAAGGTTTGTTATCCATGATGGCCGCAACGCAAAGCAGCCAATATGGTTGCAAAAATGGCCGTCAGCCTGCGCCCAAACGTCTCACCAACCGCAATCGTTGGTCTCAGTAACCGCAGTCGTTGCGCAGCCAGCGGGCGTTGGCCCAGCCGGTCCGTCCGCCGATTTCGACCTGGTACCAGTTGCCGCGGCGGTCGAAAATCTCCGTGTGGTCGCCGTTGAACAATTGCCCGATCATGCGCGACGACGAGTTCGGCCGTGCGCGCACGGCGAGAAACCCGCTGCCGGTATCCAGATCGTAGTGCCTGGACAGGCCGTGCACCGTGCCTTCGCAATATTGCGCGCCGACCGGAGACGACGCGGCGAACGACAGTGCGACCACCAGAGCGGCTGCCGCCGGATAGATTGCCCTTGATGCCATGGACTTTGCTCCCAATCCGGCCGCCAAGGCGGCCTGCCCCCAGGGACTATAGCGGGCGGATTAACGCGAAGCTGCGGCAATCTGTCCAGCAGATGCGCATCCGTCGGCGCTGCCTGTTCAGCCCTTCGTCCAATGCTGCATCGTCGTCACCGAGCGGGCGAGCTGTGGCGCGGGATGGATTTTCTCGCTGAAGGTGGCGGCGGCGCGCCAGCCCCAGCGCGGATCGGCGAGGAAGGCGCGGGCCAGCGCGACCATGTCGGCGCGGCCGTCGGCGACGATCGCCTCTGCCTGCGAGGGATCGTCGATCAGGCCGACAGCCCGTGTCGGGATGCCGGCGCCCTTGCGCACCGCTTCGGCCAGATGCACCTGATAGCCGGCGCCGGTCGGCAGCTTCTGCAACGGCGAATTGCCGCCGCTCGAACAGCAGATATAGGCAACATCAAGCGCCTTCAAGGCTTTGGCCACCTCGATCGCCTCGTCGACCTCGAAGCCGCCATCGACCCAGTCCTTTACCGACAGGCGGGCGCCAAGCATCAGGTTTGGAACTGCCTTCCTCACCGATTTGGCGATCTCGATGAGGAAACGCATGCGGTTTTCCAGCGAGCCGCCCCAGCGGTCGGTGCGCTGGTTGGAAAGCGGCGACAGGAACTGAAAGATCAGATAGCCGTGCGCGGCGTGCAACTCGAGGAAGTCGAAGCCGGCGCGCTCGGCCCGCCTCGCGGCTTGAGTGAAGCGCTCGACAAGCTGCAGGATTTCATCCTCCTCCAGCGCATGCGGCACATTCCAGCCGGTGTCATAGGCGATGGCCGAGGCCGAGACGGTCTGCCAGGGATCCTCGCCCGGCTGCAATGGGCCGCCGCCTTCCCAGGGCTTTCGGTTGGAGGCCTTGCGGCCGGCATGGGCAAGCTGAATGCCGAATTTCGTTTCCGGCGCGGCGACGCGCCTTGCTGCATCCAGCGTGCGCCGGGCGGCCGCCTCGTTGTCGTCGGAATAGAGGCCGAGGCAGCCATGAGTGATGCGGCCGCGCCGTTCGACGTCGGTCATCTCGACGGTGACCATGCCGGCGCCCGACATCGCCAGGTTCATCCAGTGATAGAGATGCCAGTCGCTGGCCGAGCCGTCTTCGGCGGAATACTGGCACATCGGCGCCACCGCGATACGATTCGGAAAGGTCAGGCCATCGAGGACGATCGGCTGGAAAAGCGCTGCGGTCATCAAAAAACTCCGGAGAGGGACTGCAGCTATTTAGGCGATGGCAGTTGCCGGCACCAGACACGAGGCGGTGAAAGCTTCGCCGTTCCGGTTGCGCGCAAAACCGTTCGCGGTTACGCCATGGCGCCGACAGCTTGGAGCTCATCATGGAAGATCGTATCCGCATCCGCTCGGAGGAAGTCCTGTCCGACGACTGGGCGGTCCTGAAGAAGACCGTTCTCGATTACCGTCGGCGCGACGGGCAGTGGGAGACGCAGATTCGCCAGACCTACGATCGTGGCGACGGCGCGGTGATCCTGCCTTTCGATCCCGAGCGTCAGACGGTGCTTCTGGTGCGGCAGTTCCGCTACCCCGCCTACGTCACGGGCCACCGCGAACCGCTGATCGAGGCCTGCGCCGGCCTGCTCGACAAAAACGATCCCGAAACCGCCATCCTCAAGGAGGCCGAGGAAGAGCTCGGCTATCGCCTACAGAACATCGAGCGGCTGTTTTCCCCCTATATGAGCCCGGGCAGCGTCACCGAACGGCTGTGGTTCTTCGTCGCCCGCTATTCACCCGCCGACCGCATCTCGGCCGGCGGCGGCGCGGCCGACGAGGGCGAGGACATCGAGGTTCTGGAAATGCGGCTTGATGAAGCGCTGGCCGGCATTTCAGACGGTCGCATCATCGACGCCAAGACGATCATCCTGATCCAGCATTTGAAACTGTACCCGATGAAAGGCTAGCTCGGCGAAGCTCGACGTGCCTCACTGCTGCGGGCAGGGTGGCCGTCCACTTCGCGGATGAAGTTGCGCAAGTTGCAAGGACACCGGAATGGCGCGTGGCGCAAAGGCATGGCTGAAGCGAAACAGCGCGCGGGCATCTCTCCTGTTGCTGAACGCCGCGCTGCTTGTCCGCTATCGCCGGTTGACCCAGCGTTTCCTTGAGCGAATGCGGCATCTGCCGAATTTTGCAGCCCCGGTGACGTTCACGGAAAAGGTCCACTGGCGCAAGATTTTCGATGACGATCCTCGCTTTATCGGCCTTCTCGACAAGCTCAAGTCCAAGGAAATCGTCAGGGAGCGGCTTCCCGGGCTCGCCATCCCGGAGGTGCTGTGGCAGGGCGACGATCCGCGCCAGATCCCCTTCGATGACCTGAAAATCCCATACGCCGTCAAATGCAACCACGGTTGCGCCATGAATGTCATCGTTCGCGATCCGGCCAACGCCGACCGGGAGGCGATCATTGCCGAGATGACGGAATACCTTGGCCAAACCTATGGCGCCCGCAAGCTGGAGCGCAGCTATGCGCACATAGAGCGGCGGGTTTTCGTCGAAGCGCTTGTCGGCAAGGACCAGGATTATGACCCGGTCGACTACAAATTCTGTGTGCTGGCTGGCCGCGTCGCCTACATCGTCGTCGTCGCCTTCCGTTCCACGGCCAAGAATACCGCCCACCTGGATCGCGATTGGCGCCCGCTGAACATCGTCCAGGGCGCGATCGACTCGAGCCTGGAAATTCCCCCTCCCAAGAGCCTGGCGCGGATGATCGAGGCAGCCGAGGCGCTCGGCAGCGAGTTCGACATGGTGCGTGTCGATTTCTACGAGGAGGAGGGGGAGCCGATCTTCGGAGAATTCACGGTCTACCCACGCAGCGGCTTGCTGCAATTCGACCCGGCTGCCTTCGACCGCGAACTGGGCGCGCATTGGGATATTGGCGCGTCAGCTTACCTCAGCCGTTTGCCCAGCCGATTTGCCCAACGATACAAGGCAATGCTCGTCGCCGCCGGCTATCTCGACGTTTGACGGCTACTCGGTGGCGTGCCACCCGAAGCTCGAAGAGCGAAGGGTGGTGCGCAGAACTCATACGATTAGAGATCGAGGGAAACTGATAGCTCAGCAGGGAGTCGTGATTTCGAAGTGCCGTCTCAACTGAGCCGTAGCGGTCAATTCGTCCTGCTGGGATCAATCTTCGTGAGCCGCTGCCTGGTCTCGGCCATGCGCCTTTGCGCAGATCGGATTCGGCAACACAAGGCGGGATTCATAGCGACGCCGCAATCTTCGTCCAGCAAGTTTTCGGCGCGCTTCCTGCTGCGACTCGGCCGATTACCGCTAAGGTTACCGGCAAGCTCTCCCACGTCCGGACTGGGTCGAGATCATTTGAAGAACTCTTTCAGCTTGTTGAGTCGACTGTCGCCAGAGGCCTTCCGGCCTTCAGGACACGCCGCCTCGCCGATCGTATCCTGCTGGATAAAGCGAGGTTCTCAGCCACCATTTTCTCGCTGAGTACCAGCGCGAACTCGGTCTGTTTGATGCGCTGCTGAGCATCAGCGAGTTGCATCGTGAAAAGATCGGTTGCCATTGTTGATCCGGGATCCGCGAGATTCATGATTGCGTAACACATGGCGGCCGAAATCGTTCCTAGTTGTCGGGCGAAGCCGGTGCCGCAAAGGGCGGCTGAGTTTGAACTTCCCACCCGACCAGACGTCCGCGAGCGCCAAGGCATCGAGAGCCCAGTGATCGGAGGGCCACTACGAGCGGGCGCAACCCGACCACTTAAGTGATCAGCCTCGCTACAGCCTTGACAGGTACAGTCGCGGCCTCATGAAGGGGAGGTATCAATGGTCTCGGCGATTGGAAACCAACATCGGCAGGCAGCTGAAACTCGACCGAAACCCGCAAAGACAGAACCGGGCGAAGGATTTGCGCCAGGCAAAAGCGCAGACAGCGTAGGACATCGCGCCAAGGCAATGGCGGCAGAAAGTGGCGACACGGATTCTGGCGCCCAGGGGCGCGCCGCATCGACAATCGCCAGGATGGATATCACCGTTTTGGCTCCACAGAGCGAAGAGCCGCCTTTGGAGTAGCCCGGGCGGCCGTGCCGCTGCCTCGGTCCTTGTGCAGCACAACGCGCGCTGGCTACGCTCGGTGGACATCGTCGTCTCGAAACACTTCGGGCGTTGCACTGCCGCGAGCCGCCTTCGCTGCTGGTCGAGGGGCTGTAACCCTTGGTGAGGCCGGCATCGCCTCGCCGGTCGTTGCGAGCCCACGATCGCGCGGCCAAGCGACCTTCCCTGTGTCGGTCTCTATTTGATACTAGGGGACGGCGGTTTCATCACGGGCAATTGCAGCTGGTCAATGGTTGCGACGATGCCGGCGGCAATGGCTTCCGCCTCATGGATCAGTTCCGGACCATAGAGCCCATTGACCATCTCTTCGCTCGGCAGCACGCCAGGAGGACAGTGCTCTTCCATTGTGCGCCGGATGAGCGTCAGCGCTGCCCGGCATTGGTCGGCTTCGATCTTCATAGCCCTTCAAACATCCAATTCGTCTAAAATGTTCCGGAACTAATTTAGCGATAGCTAATTGAAGTCGTGGTTCTGCGAGTCAGTGCATGCGTCTGAAATTCATCAAGCCCATGGAACCCGAACTGGTCGACACGCCGCCGATGGGCGATGATTGGATCCATGAGATCAAATTCGATGGCTACCGCACCCAGGTCATCAAGGATGATGACGGGATTCGGCTGATCACCAAGAACGGTTATGATTGGACGGGCCGCTACATCCAACTTGCCGGTGAGGCGGAAGCGATCGAGGCGAAAGACTTCATCATCGACGGCGAGACCATTACGATCAATGAGGCTGGCCTATCCGACTTCCATGCGCATCAATCAGCCGCGACCAGCCGCAAGCCGTCGCGCGATCTGTATCTGCCAGCATTCGACCTCTTGCATCTGAACGGGCATGACTTGCGGGACACGCCGGTGGAAGACCGTCGCGAGATCCTCCGGGCGTTGATCCCGGACGGCGGCCGAATCCAGTTCAGCGAAGCGATGCCGGGCACTGGCGACGCCGTCTTTCATCTGGTCGACCAGGCTGGGCTTGAAGGTATCGTTTCAAAGCGGAAGGGCAGCAAGTATCGGTCGGGTCCGACGACGAACTGGCGCAAGATCAAGTGCTATGCCGAAAAGGAGATGGACATCGTCGGCGTGCAGCGCGAGGCCGGCAAGCCTGCCATGGTGCTGATGGCCGACAAAGGCCACTATGCCGGCGGCGCCTTCGTCACCTTCAAGGCGGACAAGCGCCAGCGCCTATGGGACCGCGTGCAAGGCAAGATTGGCGGGCCGGCGCCGAAAGGGCTCAAGAGTGACAAGGCCGAATGGCTAAAGCCGGGCCTGGTCGGCCGCGTGCGGTTCCTAAAGGGCGAGGAGAAGCTTCGCCATGCCAAGCTGCTGGATTTCCGGGAGGAGACTTAGCCCGGAGGCTTGTCCCGGGGCTGTGCCGGTCCTGTCCCGTTCCACTGGACGAACTTCGCCTTCTGGCCGGTGATGGTCTCGATCGACTTCAACAGGGGTCCATGGACCTTACGTAGAGCTTGGTAGTGCTCGCCGTGGTACGCCAGGAGCGGCCCGACGATGCTCTTGTGCAGCGCTTCGGCTGCCGCCAGGAAGCGCTCGATTTCAGCCCGGGAAAGTTGTTCCGAAGGTTTGGTTCTGGCCATTGGCGCTCTCCATTGGGGGGTCGCCGCAACGAGGACTATAATCCTACATGCCGGACTGCCTGACAAGAGGGCTCGCCGGCCTTACCCCGCAGGTAGCAGTAGGGCGACGGCGCCACGCGCAGCCATCAGGAGCAACCACCAGCAAAGATGAGCAACGGCAGGCCCGGCGACCTCCTTTGGCACACGGGACAAACAAGAAGGTCGCCGAGCCTTACCGGCGCTGCTTTGTGAGGGAGACGACGCCGGATGAGATGAGAGTATGCGATCGTGCTAATCTCTGCGAACCATGCGAACGAAGGAAAGCCTTGTGGCACCGACGTTGAGATCAAGGTCGGGCGGGGCGCTGATCGCTGCGGCAGGATTCTTCCAAAGCGGTAGTGAGTCCAGAGCGGAACATTAGCGTCGGCTAACGGTTAATTCGGCAGTGTTCCGAACCGTGATTGGTAGAGCGATGGTGACGTTTCATCTTGTCTATTTTTCCGGCCTCACGGCAGACCAGCTGCTAGGCAGCGCCGTTCCTATCCTGGCGTGTTTGCTGCTTTATAACGCTCTGGCTACGGACGCCTAACTGATGGGTCGGCCAGCGGCCGGCCTCCTTGGCAGCCGGCGATTGCCATCCCGATGCCAACTTCAAGACCTATCACGAGGCCAAAGACAAGCTTGCCGACGAAATCAATGGCGAGGGCCGGACAGGACGCCACACGTCCAGGCAGGGCTCTCTGACGGCATTGGCGATGGCCCGTTGGCAATTCGGGGGTCCATTGTTCCCATTTCTGTTTCTCCCAAAACTGCCCGCTGCCTCACGGTGGCGAGCTTTTTCGTTATAGGGCCCTCCGCGCTGGGCAATCTGTTCCAGGAGCTTCTGTGATGCCTCTATGACGCGGCAACCTTGGAAAAGGTTTCCGTGGCAGGACCGGGGTACGATTCTAACCAACTACCGCTGTATAGGCCACTAGCGCCCGATGATCCGGCTAATCATGTCGTCATCAGGTGCGCTGTCGGTGAATTCCCGTAGCAGCGCCTTCGCGTGGTCTACCCAATGCTCTTCAGCCAGGTTCAACTCCCGAACGGATCTCCTGAAGGTCTCGCACACCACATCGAAATCGAAGGCGTCAATGCTGTAGCCTTCCTCGTCATGGTCCATCGGCCGCCTCCCCTATGGGGGAAACTGTACGGAATCGTACGAAGCAAGTGCAAGCGCATTCAAAAGCAATTGGCTGATGCCGCCCGATCGTTCCACAATGTGTTGCTAATATGCAGCACCGACTGAATCTCCGATCAGCGGCACTTGTGGTTGGTTCCAACAGCTGCACGTTGACGGCAAGATGCCAAAGCCAACGACATGCGGGCGACGAAGATGGACAAGCGACAAAACACAAGAAATGTTGAGTTGGTCGGTCTTCTGGCCGTGCCGTTGTCAGTTCTAATCACGCTGCTGATAGCTGGAATGATCCTTTGCTGAAATTTTCAAGTGGCAAAAGGCTGGGGCGGCGGGTTTTCCCCTTTGAAAGAAGTCACCATGTCCCAATCCGTCGAACCCCCGATATTGCCAGAGGATAGCCCAGACCGTGGGGTGAACTGTGAAGTCGCATTAGAAGCCGCGTTTGCGGCCTTGGTGACTGCGTCAGAAGCGCAAGGTTGGACGCCACAGGAAACGGCCGCAACTCTTCTTAAAATCGCGACGGAGCATGCCCACCGGGTTAAGGCCGCTGCGGCCCCAGCCGGCTCCCAAGGGAGTGCTTGACCTGGCCGCGCGGTCGGTCGCTACCGACAGGAGTGTTGCAGCAGGCATTCCAGCAAGAGTGTTAAACCTCTTCAGTTGCTACCCGCGTCAGCCTTTTCTATGGTAGCCAGTGAGTTCTTACAGAACAAATCCTAAGCATTTCAAATGGTGCGGACGACGGGAATCGAACCCGTACGATCAGAGATCGAGGGATTTTAAGTCCCTTGCGTCTACCAATTCCGCCACGTCCGCAGGCCAGCCCTTTTCAGACGCCAGCGAAAACCCGTCAAGCCATCTTTTGCCGAGTGTCGGACTCATGAAAGGTGGTTCGTGATGGCAAAACAGTTGGTTGTCGCGAAAATCTCAGTCGCCGAGAACGCTCAGAATTTGTAGCTGAGATTGATACCGACCGCGTTCAGTTTCACATCCTGATCCCGATCGTTGAAGGGTTCCGCCACGTCATAGTGCTCGGAGCCGAAATCGTAATAGCGATATTGCGCGCCGACGATGAATTTGTCGGTCAGCGCATAGTCGACCCCGGCGCCCAAGGTCCAGCCGACATTCGTGCGTGTGCCGGCGAACGACGCGCCCGCGACTTGCGACGTTTCGATGCCGGCAAAGGCGACGCCGCCGACGCCATAGACCAGCACGCGGTCCATGGCGAAGCCCGCTTTGGCGTTTACAGATCCGAACCACTTGATGTCCGTGCGGAATGTGCTTCCAAGGCCTGATACCGCCGTACCGTCGACGGCGGAATAATTGAGCTCCGCCTCGGCGCCGAGCACCGCCTGATCGAACTGCCACAGGCCGGCGACATGGCCGCCGACGAAACCGCCGTCAATGTCGGGCGAGATGGAAAACGGCGCGCCTTCCGTCACTGATATGTCGGACTGGCCCCAGCCGTAGCCGGCCTGCAGGCCGGCATAGTAGCCGGTCCAGTCGAAGCCTGGTTCGGTCATCGGCACCGCCATCGGGTCGGCGGCGAATGCCGGCGCGGCCAGAGCGATCAGAAATCCGGCACTGGCAATCGTCAGACACCGCATCGAGTTCTCCGAAAAGGCGGTTCAGAAGGCGCCTTGCCGGAAGGTAATCCTATTCGCCGCAAAACGGAACCCATTGTTCAACAATCGGAAGCACCCGTTGCTGCGCTGGGTGCTCTATCTTGGGAGGCGCTATTTGGCGTCGATGAAGTCCAGCGCCGCCTTGCTATATTCGTCCGGCGCCTGCAGCATGGCGAAATGGCTGGCGTTGGGCAGGATGATGAGCTTGGCGCCCGGAATGACGGAGGCCATGTATTCGGTGTGTTCGCGCTTGATCGCCTCGTCATGGTCGCCGGCAACGATCGCGGTCGGCGTGGTTATCTTGCCGAGCTGTTCCTTGGTCCAGGCCGGCTCCGACTCCCACATGTGGCTGATCTGCGCCACGAAGGCATCGTACTGGTCGGGAGTCTTCGACAGTTTCTTGTAGTCGCGTCCCGAGCGGTCGATATAGGCGGCAAAGGTCTTGTTGGTCAGCACACCCGGATCGACGCCATCGGTGGTGACGTTGGCGGCCTGCGCAAAGAGCCTTGTCAGCCGCTCCGGATGATGCAGCGCGATGTCGATGCCGATAATGCCGCCGTCGCTCCAGCCGACAAGAGCGGTCTTGTCGATCTTGAGATAGTCGAGCAGCGCAAGATAGTCCGACGCCATGAGGTCATAGCCGTAAGGCTGCTCGGTGCGGGTAGAGCGGCCATGGCCGCGGCTGTCGGCGATAATAACCTTATGCGTCTTGGACATGGTCGCCACCTGGCTTGCCCAGATGTCGCCATGGCCAAGGCCGCCATGGATCAGGAGAATCGGATCACCGGCGCCGAAAACGGCGTAGTACATCTGAATGCCGTTGACCGGCGCATATCCGCTCTGTTCAGGCTTGGGCATGGCCGCCGGTTCGGGCAAGGTCTGCCAACGTTCCTCGGCGGATGCAAAGCCGGCCGAGATCAGGAACAGGGTGACGAGGCTTTCAGGAACCGGGTCATGACTTCACCTCAGGAGGTTTCGGCCTCATCACAACAAAAACCCGCCTCGCGGCGGGTCGTCGGCGCAAATCAGCACCGTCGGCAGAATAGTAGCATAAGTGCCGGCACAAGCCAAACTGAATGACCGCCGTGACGCTCGCCGGTGTGAACGGGTGCAGCGCATCCGCCGATCATCGAGCGGATTTCGTCCGTGATCGCTGGCCAAAACCTTGCCGGCTTGGCACAGTCTGGCAAACAGGAGTCTTTCATGGCCAAGCAGCCGTCGGCGACGAAACCCAAGCCCTGGACCGAGATGGCGACGCATCTGGTCGACGTCGCGACGGGGCGCAAGCCTGCCGATCTCGTCATTCGCAACGGCCGCTGGGTGAACGTGCACTCCGGCGAAATCATAGCCGGCACCGACATCGCCATATCAGGCGGCCGCTTCGCCTATTGCGGGCCGAATGCCAGCCATGCCATCGGCCAGGGCACCAAGGTGGTCGACGCCGGCGGTCGCTATCTCGTGCCCGGCCTGTGCGACGCGCACATGCATGTCGAGAGCGGCATGGTGACGGTGACCGAGTTCTGCCGCGCCGTCATCCCGCACGGCACCACCTCGATGTTCATCGATCCGCACGAGATCGCCAATGTGCTGGGTCTGCCCGGCGTGCGGCTGATGCATGACGAGGCCGTCGCCATGCCGATCAACGTGCACGTCCAGATGCCATCCTGCGTGCCGTCCGCGCCGGGGCTGGAGCATGCCGGGGCCGAACTGACGGTCGCCGATGTCGCGGAAGCGATGACCTGGGAAAACATCATCGGGCTCGGCGAAGTCATGAATTTTCCCGGCGTCATCGCCAATGATCCGGTCATGTCGGGCGAGATCGCCGCAACGATCAAGGCCGGCAAGACGGTCGGCGGCCACTATGCGTCGCGCGATCTCGGCCTGCCGTTCCATGGCTATGTCGCCGGCGGGCCGGAGGACGACCATGAAGGCACGCGCGCCGAGGACGCAATCGCCCGTGTGCGCCAGGGCATGAAGGCAATGCTGCGGCTGGGCTCGGCCTGGTACGATGTTGCCTCGCAGATCAAGGCGGTGACCGAGAGCGGTCTCGACCCGCGCAACTTCATCCTGTGCACCGACGACAGCCATTCCGGCACGCTGGTGCATGAAGGCCATATGGACCGGGTGGTCCGCCACGCCATCCAACAGGGATTGAAGCCGGTGACGGCGATCCAGATGGCGACGCTGAATACCGCCCAGCATTTCAAGCTGGAGCGCGAGATCGGCTCGATCGCGCCGGGACGGCTGGCCGATCTGCTGATCGTCTCCGATCTTGCCGCCATGACCATCGACGAGGTCTATGGCCGCGGTATCAGGCTGGCCAAGGGCGGCAAGCTCGAGATCGACATCCCGGCCTATGATTACCCCAAATCGGCGAAGAACACCGTCAAGCTCGGCAAGAAGCTGAAGCCAGGCGACTTCGACATTGCGGCGCCCAAGGGCGCCAACGAGGTGCGGGTGCGGGTCATCGGCGTGATCGAAAACCAGGCGCCGACGCGGGCGCTGGAGGCCGACCTGCCGGTCGAGGACGGGCTGGTCGCCATGGACCGCCGCAACGACATCTGCCAGATCGCGCTGGTCGAGCGCCACCGCGGCACCGGAGGCGTCACCAATGCCTTCGTCTCCGGCTTCGGCTATATGGGCGACTGCGCCATGGCGTCGAGCGTCGCACATGATGCCCACCACATCATCTGCGTCGGCACCAACAAGGAAGACATGGCGCTGGCCGTCAACCGGCTGGGCGAGGTCGGTGGCGGCGTGGTGCTGTTTTCGAAGGGCAAGGAGCTTGCGCTGGTCGAAATGCCGATCGCCGGGCTGATGTCGGACGAGCGCGCCGAAATCGTGGCGGCCAAGGCCGAGAAACTGACCGAAGCAATGCGCAAGATGGGCTGCTCGCTCAACAACGCCTACATGCAGCACTCGCTGCTGGCGCTGGTCGTCATTCCGGAGCTCAGGATTTCCGATGTCGGCCTGATCGACGTGACGACGTTCCAGAAGGTCGATCTTTTTATCTGAGATCAGCCCGGTGCTTGGCTCTCATCCGCCGGTGGCGATGGTCAGCACCTTGAATGGCGTGGTGATGATGATCTCGGCGACGGATCCGACTGCCTTGCCGAGGCCTCGGCCGAGATTGTCGATCTGGCCCTGCGTGGGTTCGTCCGATGCCAGGCCGGCTGGAGCGCGCAGACGGTCACCGAGCAATTGCACCAGGAACGGGTTGTCGGCGAATTTGGCGTGGTTCAGGCGGTCGCCGCCCTTGATCTGGCTGAGGTCGGCCACGACGACGCCGTAGCTGGCGATGTCGGCGGCGTTGCCGTAGTCGCCGACGCGCGGCTTGTCGCCGGATATCAGGCTGGACAATCGCAGAGCACGGTCGTCGGCGGAAAGCAGGATGACGAACGGCCTGTCGGGCTTGCCGTAGCGGATCATCTGCTTCTTAAAGACGTCGACATCGATATCGGGCGATGCCAGGACGACACGGCCGAGCTTGCCGTCGAGATCGCGGTCGCCGGTGATCGCCAGCTGGCGCAGCGCTTCCATCGTCACCCAGGTTCCCATCGAATGCGCGATGATGTCGATGCTCTTGACCCGTGTCTTGGCGAGCATCCTGAGCGTCGCCTCGAGGTCGTCGCGCGCGGCGTTGGCGCTGTCCTTGTCGTAGATATAGCCCGTGGTCTTGCCGCTCGAAGCCCACGAAAACAAGATCGGCGTACCCGGATATTCGGTGTCGTGGGCGATCTGCGTCAGCCGGTAGACCCCATCGTCGAAGCCGTTGTTGAAGCCGTGGACGAAGACCAGCGCGCGGTCGCCATTCATGGTGATGTTGGCGCCGACGGCCTTGGCGAATTGCGAGGCGTCGCCATAGTGGACGACGTCGGTGGCGGTGAATTGCTTGGCCGGGTTCGAATTGGCCGAGCCCTTGGCGCGCTCGATGGCGCCGACCTGGTGGACCTTCGGCACGGTGACGTCGACGCGGGCGTAGCTGGTGGTCAGCGAGCGATCGCCATCGAACACCTGGCGTGGGTCCTTGGTCGCCTGCTTGCGGGTGGTGGCGACGAAGATTTCGTGGGTGGCCGCGATGTCGGAGGCAGGCACCGAAACCGTCGTCTCGTTCAACAGGTCATGGGTGTTCGGGCCGACGCAGCCGGCGGCAGCGAGCGCGAACGCAAGGACCAGGACAGTCTTCCAACGCTCGTTCACGCGGGCTCCCGCTGGCGCATTGGCGCCGATTTCAATGTCGTAGAGGCAGAGACCGGCCCGGTCCAGTTGAAAGTGATCGGGCCGAGCGGCATTCGCGACCTCACGCAGCGACGGTCGCCGCAAGGCGACAGCCTTATTGTCCGAGCGCGCTGATACGGTCGGTCACCGTCTGGTCGCTGGCAAAGCCGTCATCCTCGCGCAGCCGCTGGCCGATCATCTTCACCAGTTCGGGATTGTCGGCGAATTTGGTGTGGTTGAAGCTGTCGCCTCCCTTGACCTTGGAAAGGTCGACCACGGTGACGCCATAAGCGGCGAGGTCGGCGGCATCCTTGTAGTCGCCGACGCGTGGCCGCGAGCCGGCGATCAGGCCTGAGAGCCGCAGCGCCCGGTCGTCGTCGGAGAGCAGCAGGATGAACGGCTTGTCCGGCTTGCCGTAGCGGCGCATCTGGCTCTTGAAGACGTCGACGTCGATGTCGGGAGAGGCCAGCACGACATCGCCGAGCTTGCCGCCGAGATCGCGGTCGCCGGTGATGGCCATCTGGCGCAGCGTTTCCATGGTCACCCAGGTTCCGAGCGAGTGGGCGACGATGTCGATGCGCCGCGCGCCGGACTGCTGCAGCATGCGCAATGTCACCTCCAGCTGATCGCGGGCGGCGCTGGCGCTTTCCTTGTCATAGACATAGTCGGTGGTTCTGGCGCCCGATGCCCAGGAAAACAGCACCGGCGTGCCGGGATAGCCGGAATCGTGGACGATCTGGGTCAGGCGGTAGACCGCGTCGTCGAAGCCGGTGTTGTAGCCATGCACGAAGACCATGACGCGGCCGCCGCGCGCGGCGATGTCGGCGTTGAGCGCGCTTGAGAATTGAGGCTGCGCATCGTAGCCGACGACCTCGGAAGCCATGAAGTATTTCGCCGGGTCGTTCGACTTGCCGCGCGAGCGGCGCTCGATCTGGCCGGTCTGGTGGACGCCGGGAACGGTGACGGTGACGCGGGCGTAGTTCAGCGTCGCCGAGCGTTCGCCGTCGAAAACTTTGTTGGGATCGTCTGATTTCTTGCGTGTGGTGGCAATGAAGATCGAGTGATTGCCCGAGATTTCGGTCACCGGCGTGGACATGACGGCGCTGCCGAGCAGTTCCTCGGTTTTGCGGCCGCCGCAGCCGGCGATCAACAGGGCAAGTGCAAGAATGCAAATCGTCTTCAAACGCACGTCAAAAATTCCACTCCGGCCAAAAGGCCCATATACCCCCGCGGCACCTCCCGGACAGTGAGAGTGCGGCAGAAGTAAGTCGTGTCCAGCCGAAATGTGGTCAGCGTCGAGCCACGGTCATCGCACTGTTGCGCGAAAGCCAGAATGGCGGCAGGAACGCAGGGATGTTGGAGAAGGGCAATACCTCGGGCTTGAGCCTGATGCCGAGCACATCGCCCATGAAGGCGCGGCGCGCCTCGATGCGGCGCCATGCCTCGGGATAGCGGGCCGCGATCTCCTCGCGCAGGGACTCATCGGCAAGCGCGATACCGTCTTCGATGTTGGTGGTGAAATAGCTGGTTCCGGTCGCCGGAATGATGTCGACCTGCAGCGCCATGCCCGATTGCAGCTTGATGTCCGAGCCGGAAAACACCGGCGAATGCATCCATTCGTCGATATGGACGAGATGGCCGGGATTGAGCGAGACGCCGAAGAACGGGTCGCCTATGCGGTCATGCACGGCTTTCCAAAGCGCTCCGCCGGCAACGCCTATGCCGATGGTCTCGTACCAGTCGACGACGGCGGCGAAATAGGGCGCTACCAGCTGTTCGACATAGTCGCTTATCTCGCGCGGCAGTTCGGCCGCGCTCTCGACCAGGAAGCCGGCGCGGGCGTTGAGCGAGCCCTGGATGCCATAGGCCATGGTGACGGGATCGCCGCGCTTGATGATGTCGAGGCGCGGGCTAGGCAAGCCGTAGGGCGCACGCCTGCCGGCGGACAGCATCGGGTGGCAGCACAGGGGCAGGCCGTTGATCCCCATCAGCCGCGCGGCCTGCAATTCGCTCATGCCGGGCTCGATATTCCTAAGCACGTTGCGCAGGCCCTGCGAGGAAAAGGTCGCGGCGAATTCGAAGGACGCCAATTGGTCTGCCTCGTTGATGGCGCGTAGGCCGTCGGACGGGTTCATCAACAGGTTGGCGGCGTTGACCACCGCGCCTCTGTCGCCGGCCAGTGTGCGCAGCGTATCGGCGATGAAGGACGGCAGGTCGAGCGTCGTCTCGCCAAAGCCGCCATCGCCGGGGCCGAACGGCTTCCAGCCGATTGCGCCGATCTTCTGGCCGGCCTTCAGGCCGCAGGCGGCAAGCGTGTCGGATAGAGAGGCCGAGCGGTCGCGTGGCTGCGCCGGCAGCGAGAAGGTCTGGTAAAGGACGCGCTCGTAAGGCCCGTCGCAGATTTCGGCATAGCCCCAACCCTCATTGCCGACGAGAAGCTTTGGCTGGCTGCCGGGAACGATGACCAGCAGCGTCTCCTCGAAACGCGGATCGTAACCACTGAGATAGGCGACATTGGCCGCGTGCTCGCGGTCGCCATAGACGGCAAAGGCGTCGAGCCCGGCCTCGGCGCCGCGCGCCAGCAGAGCCTCGATGCGCGCTTCGTAGGTCCGCCGCTGAACTAGCGGCATCACTGTTGGCTCGCCGAATTCAGGAAGGTCTACGGTCTTCAGGGCGACAGCCGAAACAGGCATGAAGATGGCTCCAATGGATTTCCTGCTGGCGCGCCAAAGCGGCCGCGCCGCATCGGTGGCTGCAAACGGCGAATTGTGCAATAGGCTTCGCCTTCGAACCATTCGATCCAGAGGTGACGGCGCCATGAACAGTTTCTCCTCCCGTGTCGCCACCGCCGCAGCCGCGATCCGCGAGATCTTTCCCGAAACGCCGCTGCAGGAAAACGACTATTTGTCGAAGAAGACGGGGGCTCGGGTGCTCTTGAAGCGCGAGGATCTTTCGCCGGTGCGCTCCTACAAGATCCGCGGCGCCTTCAACTTTTTCCGCAAGGCACTGGCCGCAGGCAACGAGGCCGAGCTGTTTGTCTGCGCCTCGGCCGGCAACCATGCGCAAGGCTTTGCCTTCGTCTGCCGCCATTTCGGCAAGAAGGGCGTGGTCTTCATGCCGGTGACGACGCCGCAGCAAAAGATCGACAAGACGCGGCTGTTCGGCGGCGATTTCGTCGAGATCAGGCTGGTCGGCGACTTCTTCGACGACTGCTACCGCGCCGCCTTCGAATTCACCGAAAGTTCCGGCGCGCATATGGTGCCGCCCTTCGACCACAAGGATATTATCGAGGGGCAGGCGACGGTCGCCTATGAGATCGCCGACCAGATGCCAGGCGCGCGCATGCCCGACATCATCATGCTGCCGGTCGGCGGCGGTGGCCTGGCCGCGGGGGTGACGCACTATTTCGCCGATCAGCAACGTGACGCGCGCTACGTCTTTTGCGAACCGGCCGGTGCGCCGAGCCTGCATCAGAGCCTCGCCAGCGGCAAGCGCGTCCGGCTCGCCAATGTCGACAATTTCGTCGACGGCGCGGCGGTGGCCGAGATCGGCCGCGAGCCGTTGCGCCACCTCAAGGAGTTCGCCGCTCAGGCGGTGCGGCTGATCCCTGAGAACCGGCTCTGCGCCACCATGATCGAGATGCTCAACATCGAAGGTGTGGTGCTGGAGCCGGCCGGTGCCTTGGCGATCGACGCGTTGAAGGATTTTTCGCGCAAGGAAATCCGCGGCAAGACCATCGTCGCGGTGGTGTCGGGCGGCAATTTCGATTTCGAGCGGCTGCCCGACGTGAAGGAGCGGGCGCTGCGCTTCGAGGGGCTGAAGAAATACTTCATCATCCGCTTTCCGCAGCGGCCGGGCGCGCTGCGCGACTTCCTCGAACTGCTCGGTCCCGACGATGATATCGCCCGCTTCGAATATCTGAAGAAATCGGCACGCAATTTCGGCTCTGTGCTTATCGGCATCGAAACCAAAGACCGGCGAAACTTCGATTTGCTGAGGGCGAATTTCGAGGCCGAGGGCGTCCACTATCAGGACATCACCGACAACGAGACCCTGGCCGGGTTCATCATATGAGCGGTACAGCCTGCCACCCGAAGCTCGAAGAGCGAAGGGTGGTCTTCGTCGCGCTGTTTTCCGGCATCAATGTCGGCGGCAACCGCATCGTCCAGATGGCGGAGTTGCGGGCGTTATTCGAGGCGCTAGGTGTTTAGTCCCAAGGTTTGATGGGTTGGATCGAGCCTGAATCGTTCGGGCTCTTTTGTCCAGATTTTGCAGATGTATTCAAAGGGCGTGAGGCCCTT